>ONBH01000001.1 GCA_900316005.1 uncultured Bacteroidales bacterium
AAGAAAGTGTATTCTCTATAACCCCATTATTCACTCTTATTTTATTTCACCGCTGACCGTCACTGGCCAGCGGTTTTTCTTTTTATATACATACGGTCGCACAACTACGCACCAAAGCACTCTATTTCTGCACTTCCCCTCCATTGTTTCCTGTTCTGAGGCGCGGCACATGTAGTTGTGTTTCGTATGCTGGCTGACCAGCACTCAACCGGTCGCTCATATATGAATTTTGTTTGGGAAATAATCGTGCGCAAGCTAAGAACTTGGCGACAAAAAAAGAGAGCCTTACGACTCTCTTCGGGTGGAATGTGGGGCTCGAACCCACGACACTCGGAACCACAATCCGATGCTCTACCAACTGAGCTAAGACCACCATACGCGATCGGCAACAGATTCGCAATGGTCGATACCGCTTTGCTAAATCGACGGGCGACCTGTGCCTCCGCTTTTCCCCACCGAAACAAGTTTCGTCGGGGGCCCCGAAAAATGTACTAAATACGGATGTACCAAGTACGATTTTTCAAAAGCGGGTGCAAAGGTACTGCTTTTTTTTGACATGACCAAATTTTTTTGGTATTTTTTTCAAAAAAAATGCAAAAATCGTTAAATTATGACTTTTTCCCCCTTTTCCGGTATCTCTATATTGCGAAAACCTGCCTCATAGAGGTGGTCTTTGTACTCGTCTTGTGCCTCCTCCTCACCATGCACAATGAAGGTGCGCCGAATAGCCTCCACATTCTGCGAGCGTGTGAGCCAGTCTATCATCTCGCGGTAGTCGCCATGACCGGAGAATCCCTCAATCTTAGAAATCTGCGCCTTGATCTTGTGATCAAAGCCGAAGATAGAAATCCATTTGCGTGACGGGTCTTGAATACGTGCGCCGAGCGAAGTAGGCGTACAATAACCCACAATAAGGATGGTACAACGCGGGTCGGCAATATGATTGGCAACGTGGTGCTTGACTCGCCCTGCCTCTAACATGCCGCTGGCGGAGATGATGATGCAGGGGTCGGGATTGGTATTGAGGCGTTTGGACTCGTTGATATCCGTGATATAATGCAGGGTATTGAATCCAAACGGATCGGGGTCGAACTGCATGGTCTCGCGGACTTCTTCGTTGAGCTCGTCGGTGTACATGCGGAAGACTTGTGTAGCATTAAAGCTCAGCGGCGAGTCAACATAGACCGGAATTTGCGGAAGCGAGCCATTGTTATAGAGTTGGTTGAGGACATAGACTATTTCCTGGGTACGTCCAACTGAGAAACTGGGGATGATGAGTTTGCCTTTTTTATAGACGCAGGTATCTTCGACCACGCCGAGTAATTCCTGCTCAGAAACCAGCGAATCCTCATGCAAACGATTACCATAAGTAGATTCGCATATCAAATAATCGCATTGTGGAAAAGTATCGGGAGAAGGAAGGATGTGACTATGCAGGCGTCCGATGTCGCCGGTGTAAGCGATACGCTTCCATATTTTGGCGTCGGTTTTGGCATTGGCGGGTAATTCTTCTTCGAACACTTCCAAATTAACGACAGCCGAACCGAGCATATGGCCTGAGTTGGTGAAGGTGAGGAACACATCATCGAAGATGCGGAAACGACGGTTGTAGTCCACCGAGACGAAGAGCTTCATGGCCCTCTGTACGTGGTTGGTGTCGTAGAGCGGCGTAATCTTAGGCTGATGGAGGCGGTCCATCTTCTTATTGTACCAACGCACATCTTGCGCCTGGATAAAAGCCGTGTCCTGCAGCATGAGTGCACACAAGTCGCGTGTTGCAGGCGTGCAATAGACATCACCACGGAAGCCCTGCCGCCAAAGATAAGGGATGAGGCCACTATGGTCAATATGGGCATGGGAGAGGATGATGCAGTCTATCTTCTCCGGATCAAAACCGAGGTCACGATTGTCGCGCTCGGTTTCCATACCTTTACCTTGATACATACCGCAATCCAGCAGTATCTGTTTGCCTGAATTGGTGGTTATTAAATGCTTACTGCCGGTCACTTCACGTGCGGCCCCGAGGAATTGAATCGTCATAAGTGTGTGTTTTATAGCATTAGCGGGCACAAAATTACAAAAAAATTTGGAATTGTGCAAATAATTTTGTAATTTTGCACGTTTTTTTTAGAATAATACTAATTATGCAACTCAGAAACACGATTATGATTGCTCTTGCAATGATGAGCGCAGGCTGCGCAAAACAAGCGTGCGAAAGTACGGAAAAGCAGCCCATTCAGAAACCTCAGATTGAACTGACGAGTGACAAATTCACGCCGGAAGCCCTATGGGCGATGGGCCGCATAGGCAGCGTTCAGGTGGACGTTGAGACCGGATGGATAGCCTATACTGTAAGCTATTACAGCGTGGCCGAGAACCGTTCGACAACTTGGATTCGCATTGGAGCAGAAAGTGAAAAGGGCCTGGAGGTATTCGACGAGTTCGTCGGAAGCGAACCCGCCTGGTTCGGCAATAGCGGCTGCCTGGCATATCTGAAAGGCGGTAAACTACATCTGCGTCGCGACAAAGAAGATGTGGTTGTAGAGGGAACGGAAGATGTAGAAGGCTTCCTACTCTCCCCTATGCGCGACCAGGTCGTCCTCATCAAGCAGGTGAAGACCGTGCCCGCTACCGTCGATAAATATCCGGATCTGCCATTGGCCAGCGGCCGCGTGGTGGACGACCTAATGTACAAACATTGGGACGAATGGACCGAGACAGCTCCGCAACCTTTCGTTTGTCCGCTTAGCGTGACCTACTACGGCGAAGGAGAGCGTATCAAGTCAGCCAAGGTGGGTGAAGGTGTCAACATCCTGGATGGCACAGCATTTGAAAGCCCAATGAAGCCTTTCGGCGGCGTGGAACAGTTGGCATGGAACCCCAATAACGAAGAGATTGCTTATACCTGCCGCAAGAAAACCGGTCTGGAGTATGCCATTTCGACCAATAGTGACATATATGTATATAACATACGCACGCGCACGCATACGAATCTGACGGAAGGTATGATGGGCTATGACATCAATCCATCCTACTCGCCCAACGGCAAATATATCGCATGGCAGTCGATGGAGCGTGACGGCTACGAGAGCGACGAGAACCGCTTGTTCATCATGGACTTGGCGAGCGGCGAGAAGACCTATCTGAGCAAAGGCATCGACACGGATGTGGACACCTATTTCTGGGCAGATGATGCAAACATTATATATTCCGCCGTATGGCACGCCACGATGCATATCTACCGCACGAACCTGCAGGGCGAACGCGAGGAACTGACAGACGGGCAGTACGACTATGTGCCTGTGGCATATGTTGATAACCACCTGTACTACCTGCGTCACTCGATGTGCGAAGCCAATGAGCTGTATTGCAATGGTCAACAAATGACCTTCGAGAATAAGAATATCTACGACCAAGTAACAATGGGAACGGTCGTTCCGCGCTGGCAGACCACTACAGACGGCAAACAGATGCTGACCTGGATTGTGCTTCCGCCCCACTTCGACCCCGCCAAGAAATACCCCACCCTGCTCTATTGCGAAGGCGGTCCGCAGAGTCCCGTCAGCCAGTTCTGGAGCTACCGCTGGAACTTCATGCAGATGGCAGCCAACGGCTACGTAGTGGTAGCCCCCAACCGTCGCGGTCTGCCCGGTTTTGGCAAAGCATGGAACGAGGAAATCAGCGGCGACTACGGCGGCCAATGTATGCGCGATTATTTCACAGCTATCGATGAGGCTGTACAGAACCTGCCCTACGTAGATAAGGATCGCTTGGGTTGCGTTGGCGCCTCGTTCGGCGGTTTCAGCGTCTATTGGATTGCCGGTCATCACGACAAACGCTTTAAGGCCTTTATCGCCCACGATGGTATCTTCAATATGGAGATGCAGTACCTGGAGACCGAGGAGAAATGGTTCGCCAACTGGGATATGGGCGGCGCTTACTGGGAAAAAGACAACAAAATTGCCCAACGTACATTTGCCAACAGTCCCCACAAGTTTGTGGATAAATGGGATACTCCTATTCTGTGCATTCACGGCGAGAAGGACTACCGCATTCTTGCCAACCAGGCATTCGCAGCCTTTGACGCCGCAAAGATGCGAGGCATTGATGCTGAGTTGCTCGTCTTCCCCGACGAGAACCACTGGGTTCTGCAACCGCAAAACGGCATCCTTTGGCAACGGACATTCATCGGGTGGCTGGACAAATACCTAAAATAAGAACCTCTCCCCGACCCTCCCCACAAGGGAGGGAGATAAGAGCCTATGAAATATAATTACGAATACGAGATTAAGTACCAAGAGGTGGATGGGCAAAAAAAACTCCGCCTGTTCAACTTAGAGAACTACCTATTAGAGGTGGCCGGAACGGTAGCCGATGACTTAGGATTTGGTATCGCCGCCCTTCATCCGATGGGACTAACATGGATTCTGACACACTTGTCGGTCATTATGTACGAGCTGCCGACCCATTGCGAGAAAGTGCGTTTTGAGACATGGATTGAAAGCAACGTACACATGCTTTCTACCCGTAACTTCCGCATCTATTCGGGCGAGCGACTCATCGGTATCTGCAAAAGCGTTTGGGCGGTTCTGGACCTAAAGAAACGCGAGATAGTCAACTGCTTTGACCTATCCATATTCCAAGACTCGGTGGATGGAGAGTTTCTGAAAATTGAACGCGTGCGGATGACGCCCGTCAGCGCCCCGACGGGTATCACGCCGCACAAGGTGGTCTATTCCGATATTGACTACAACGGCCATTGCAACAGCTGCCGTTACCTGCAAGCCATGACCGATGCCTACCTGCCGGATTACTACGGCAAGACGCTCCGTTTGGACATCAATTACCAGAAGGAAGCTATGTTCGGAGAACTACTGGAAACGCATTTCCAAGTCCTTCCGGACGGCGGAGTACAGTATCAGCAAAAGAACGAAGGGGGGCAGACCTGCTGTACAGCCCGCATTTCCTTCCCTGACAAGGCAGAATAAGTGTCGGTTTCCGAAAACGGAAAACTTTTACAGGTAAGATAAAAACGTAAGCACTTTATAAATAAGGTGCTTACGTTTTATTTATGGATAACTTTATAAAAAATATTTTAATTTTTTTATCCAAAAAATTTGCACAATTCAAAAAATAATTGTACCTTTGCACCCGATTTTCGTCTACAGAAGGGGCGTCAAAAAGTTCTAAAAATTGTAAGTTATTGAAAAACATACCATTAAAATGGAAAACAAGACCTATACGCAGAAAGAAACCGAAGAAGCGTCAGTAGCGTATTTCCACGGCGATGAATTAGCAGCTCGTGTGTGGAGTACGAAATATGCCTTGAAGGACAGTTTCGGTAATCTGTATGAGCGCACGCCGGACGATATGCACCGGCGAATGGCGCGTGAGATTGCGCGCATCGAAGCCAAGTATCAAAATCCTCTACCCGAAGAGAAACTATTTGAGCTGATGCGCAATTTCCGCTACATTGTGCCACAAGGAAGTCCGATGACAGGAATCGGTAATGACTTCCAAGTGGCGAGTTTGAGTAACTGTTTTGTTATCGGTCAGGACAGCTCTGCTGATTCGTACGGCGGCATCATCCAGTTAGACGAGGAACAGGTTCAGCTGATGAAACGTCGCGGCGGTGTGGGTCACGACTTGAGCCATCTGCGTCCGAAAGGAAGTCCGGTAAAGAACTCGGCGCTAACCAGCACGGGTATTGTCCCCTTTATGGAGCGCTACAGCAATTCCACGCGCGAGGTAGCGCAGGATGGTCGTCGCGGCGCACTTATGCTGACCGTTTCCATCAAGCATCCCGACAGCGAAGCATTCATCGACGCCAAGATGGAACAAGGCAAAGTAACCGGCGCAAACGTGAGCGTCAAGATACACGACGACTTCATGGATGCAGTCTTCTCCGACGGCAAGTACCAACAGGAGTACCCCATCTTCTCCAAGAACCCACAGTTCTCTAAAGAGATAGATGCCAAGGCGTTGTGGAAGAAGATTATCCATAATGCGTGGAAGAGTGCCGAACCGGGCGTGCTGTTTTGGGACACGATCATCCGCGAGAGCGTACCCGACTGCTATGCCGACCTCGGCTACCGAACCGTCAGCACCAACCCCTGCGGCGAAATACCCCTCTGCCCGTATGACAGTTGCCGATTATTGGCCATCAACCTGTATTCGTATGTCAAGAATCCCTTCACGAAAGAGGCTACCTTTGACTGGGATCTCTTCCGCGAGCATGTCGGTTATGCCCAGCGTATGATGGATGATATCATCGATCTGGAGATGGAGAAGATAGACAAGATTCTGCTAAAGATTGCCAATGACCCCGAAGACGATGTTATCAAGCGTGTAGAGCGCGAGTTATGGGAAAAGATCATGAAGAAGACCGCCCAAGGTCGGCGTACCGGCGTTGGCACGACTGCCGAAGGCGATATGTTGGCTGCAATGGGACTGACCTATGGCACGGATGAGGCAACCGCCTTTAGTGTAGAGGTACACCGGACGCTCGCTCTTGCGGCTTACCGCAGCAGCGTGCAAATGGCCAAGGAACGCGGCGCATTCAAGGTGTATGATCCTAAACGCGAGGAGCAGAACCCGTATATCCAACGCTTGAGCGAAGCCGACCCCGAGTTGTACCAAGAGATGGTGAAATACGGCCGTCGTAATATAGCCTGCCTCACCATCGCTCCAACCGGTACCACCAGTATCATGACACAGACCACCAGCGGTATCGAGCCGGTATTCCAGCCCGTCTATCGCCGTCGCCGCAAGGTGAACCCCAACGATAAGAACGTACACGTGGACTACGTGGACGAGGTGGGTGACAGCTTTGAGGAGTTTATCGTCTTCCACCATAAGTTCATCACCTGGATGAATGCCAATGGTCACACCTATGACCCTGCACATCGTTATACAGCGGATGAAGTAGATGCGCTCGTGAAGAAGTCGCCCTATTACCATGCCACCGCCAACGATGTGGACTGGCTGGCCAAAGTGCGCATGCAAGGTGCTATCCAAAAATGGGTGGATCACTCCATCTCCGTCACCATCAATCTGCCTAACGATGTCAGCGAGGAGCTTGTTGGCAAACTATACGAGGAGGCATGGCGTTGCGGTTGCAAAGGCTGCACCGTCTATCGCGATGGCAGCCGCGGCAACGTGTTGGAAGGTATAGATTCCAAAAAGAAGAAAAAAGAGGAGGACGAGAAGAAGGAGGAGAAAAACTGCGTCTGCTTTGACAACAAGGTTCGCATCCGTCCAACGGAGTTGGAGTGCGATGTCGTTCGTTTCCAGAATAACAAGGACAAATGGATAGCCTTTGTAGGCCTCAAAGACGGCATGCCGTACGAGATATTCACGGGTCTGGCTGACGATGAGGAAGGTATTCTGCTGCCCAAATCGGTTACCAAAGGAAAGATTATCCGCGTGGTACAAGAGGACGGCACCAAACGCTACGACTTCCAGTTCGTCAACGCGCGCGGCTTCAAGACCACGATGGAAGGCCTGAGTTACAAGTTCGATAAGGAGTATTGGAACTACGCCAAACTCATCTCCGGCGTGTTGCGCTACGGTATGCCCATCGACCAGGTCATCAAGATGATCAGCGGTCTGCAGATGGATTCCGAGAGTATCAACAGCTGGAAGGTGGGTGTAGAACGTGCCCTGAAGAAATATATTCAGGACGGAACCGTCGTGCAAGGTCAGGTATGCCCCAACTGCGGTCAGCCGCTCGTGTTTGAGGAAGGCTGCATGCATTGCCGCGAATGCGGCTATTCCAAATGCGGCGGATAAACCGGGTCCGTCATGTCCTTAATGGTCGCGATGTGGTCGCGGTTTGGTCGCGCTATGGTGGCGGTATTGACTCGTAATTGACTCGTAACTAAAATGTAATACACTAAAAAAAGGGCAGCAAATGATGCTGTCCTTTTTTAGTGTTTTTAAGCTTCTACACTATCCTTAGCTTTGTCGTCATGATTTTCGTCATGTTTCTCTTCATGCTTCTCTTCATGCGGGCTAAGGGTCTGACCCTTTGCGTCGGTAAACCGCATTTCCAGGAGTCCCAGGCTCTGGTTCTCCATCACGCGCACCCCAAAACGCTTTTTCCATTTGCGGGCGAGGCTGCTAAATAAGCCTCTGGTAACATATGCGTACACATAGGGGTGCAAGCTGACAAACAGCGTCCCGCTAAAATGCTCGCGCATATGCTCAATCTGTTCCTCCACTTGGTCGGTAAACAGGATTGAAGGCTGTACTTTACCTTTGCCCAAGCACATCGGACACACTTCCATTACGTTCATCTCCACCGCGGGGCGCACGCGTTGGCGCGTAATCTGCATCAGTCCGAATTTGGAGAGCGGCAGTACGTTGTGGCGGGCACGGTCGCGACTCATCAGTTCACGCATGCGTTGATAGAGTTGCTCCTGGTGCTCCTTGGAGTCCAAATCGATGAAATCGATAATGATAATACCTCCAATATCTCGGAGCCGGAGTTGGTGCACTATCTCTTCTGCCGCCATCAGGTTGTACTGGAACGCATTTTCCTCCTGATCTTCGTACAGTTTCTTGGAACCGGAGTTGACATCAATCGAGAACAGCGCCTCGGTTTTGTCTATCACCAGATATCCGCCATTTTTGAACCCGACGGTACGACCGAGTCCGGTCTTGAGTTGGCGTGTGATGTCGTAGTGGTCAAAGATAGGCTGCTTGCCTGTATAGAGTCCAACCACCTTCACAGCCTCGGGTGCGATGAGTTCGACATACTGTCTGACCTCAGCCACGACGGTCTCGTCGTTGACGCGGATGGCTTCAAAATCGGGTGAGAAGACATCACGGATGATACCAATGGTGCGCCCCAACTCCTGCGTCACAAGCCTAACCTCTGCATCCTTGGATTTAGATGGCAGTTTCTGCGGTTGTGGTTTGGGGTTTTGGAGCATGCGCACGGTGTCTTCCCATCGCTTGACCAGTAGCCGCAGTTCGTTATCCAATTCTGCTACACGTTTATCTTCCGCCAGCGTGCGTACGATAACTCCATAGCCCTGGGGCTTGATGGATTGCAGCAGTTGTTTAAGCCGGCTTCGTTCGCTCTCGCGTTTGATTTTGCCCGACACCATGACTTTTTCCGCAAACGGAATTAGCACCATATTTCGTCCGGCGATACTTATCTCCGCCGTCAGACGCGGTCCTTTGGTGTTGATGGGTTCTTTGGAGACTTGCACCAGCAGCATGTCGCCCACCTTGAGCACATCGGCTATCTGTCCATCTTTGCCAACATCCTTTTGATGCTGTTCTTTGGCCATAGATGGAATCTTACGGCGGTCAGAGACAGCTTTCGTGACATACGAACGCGTGGTCAGGAACTCGCTTCCAAGATCCAAATAGTGTAGAAAAGCTTCTTTTTCGTAACCGACATCCACGAAGGCAGCATTCAGCGCGGGCATGATTTTCTTGACGCGACCGTAGTAGATATTTCCCACCGCGAAGTTATCAACATCTCTCTTCTCGCGGTTAATCTCCTGCAGACGGCCGTCCTCCGTCAGCGCGATAGCTATCTCATCGGGCTGTACATCGACAATGAGTTCGCTTTTCATACTTTCAATAATTCAAAAAAAAGGCTCTGCGGCAGACCGTCTTGCGCCCAAGACAGCCATTGCCACACAGCCGAAGATTAGTTCGCCTTACTTATGTTTATGGCGATTCTTACGCAGGCGTTTTTTACGCTTATGCGTCGACATCTTATGTCTCTTATGCTTCTTTCCGTTAGGCATAATCGTTAATGATTTATAGTTAGTTAATTAATTATTTATTCAATTGATTCATAAAATCACGCGAAGGTTTGAAGGCAACTACATTGCGTTCGGGCACCTGTACGGTAACATTGTTGGTAATGTCGCGTCCCTTGTGAGCAGCACGTCTCTTGACCGACAAGGTTCCAAAACCGCGTACATACATAGCATCGCCCATCAGCAGGGTTTTCTTCAGATTATGGATTGCAGCTTCTACAATATTCTGAATCGAGTTACGGTCATACCCGGTCTGCAAAGCAATACTTTTTACCAGTTCTAACTTCGTCATAATTTCATCATTTTTTGTGTTCTGTTTCTTCTTTAAGCCATTTGGACTGCAAAATTACACTTTTTTTCTGAAATATGAAAGTTTTTTTGAAAAAAAATTCGTTTTACAAGATTTTTTTTGTATTTTTGCACCCAAAATGAAGAAAAACGAGCAATTTTACCGCTATTTATACGCATGGTACGCCGAAAATCGTCGCGTACTACCCTGGCGTGAGACAACCGACCCGTATTGCATTTGGGTCTCCGAAATCATCCTGCAGCAGACTCGCGTGCAGCAAGGCATCGATTACTACCTCCGGTTCATTGACCGTTTCCCGACGGTGGATGATTTGGCTCGCGCGACGGAGGATGAGGTGCTGCGCATGTGGCAAGGACTGGGTTATTACTCGCGCGCGCGTAATTTACATAAAGGTGCCCGCTATATCACGGAGGAACGCAAGCATCTGCAGTCGCCGGAATGGTTTCCCGCCGGCTATGACGAATTGCGCCGCATTCCCGGCGTGGGCGACTACACAGCCGGAGCGATTGCTTCGTTTGCCTACAACCTCCCCTATCCTGCCCCCGATGGCAACGTCTATCGCGTACTCGCGCGGCTGAATGACGACGAGACCCCGTTTGACACCACCGAGGGTAAGAAACGTTTTCGGAAACAAGACTGCGACCTGCTTGACCAGACGCAACCCAGACTCTTCAACTCAGCGCTGATGGAACTCGGCGCACTCGTCTGCACCCATCCGACGCCCGACTGCGAGGTTTGTCCCGTCAGCGACTACTGCCTGGGGTTGAAGCACAATACCGCCGCCTTGCTGCCCGTTCGAAAATCACGTCCGGTAGTGCGCGACCGCTATTTCTGCTACACCATCTATCTCAACGGCGATAAGACACTCATCCGGCAGCGAACCGAAAAAGACATCTGGCATCACCTGTGGGAGTTTCCGCTTGAGGAAGTAGAGGCATTTCCGGAAAGAGAGACTCCGCTATTAGGCGAGTTTACGCATCAACTGAGCCACCAACGTATTCATGCACGCTTCTACATAGAAAAAGTACCGGAGTTGCCCCCGGTACCGCTGACCTACGCCGTAAAGTTATCGGAATTGGACGATTACGCCCTATCACGATTAACGCTAAAAGCGTTAGATTTAATCAGTGAATCCGTAAGCCGGGTTCTGTTTTAGCCTGCCATTAATCTCGAACGAACCGTTACCGGCCGCTTCTCTCGCTTCCTACCCTCCAACTCGGGCGAGCAACCCTCTCGCATCCCGAAGGACGCAGCGTCGGTTTACATGGAATTGCAACCCACAGTATGCTCGTTCCACCCTGCACTTGCGTGCAGACTCGTCTCTATACCAGTGACCAAACATTTCTGCCTGACGGCCGTTAACCGCTGTGGTGCTCTGTGTTGCCCGGACTTTCCTCCCCGATAGAGATTAAGTAGCAGCAAGCTGATACTTTCTTTCTCATCGTGGCGACAGACCGATTCACTTACAAATCCACTGCAAAAGTACTACTTTTTTCTGACATACGCAAATGTTTTGTCAGAAAATTTGCATATATCAACTTTTTTTTGTACTTTTGCAACTTGAAATGAAAGAAAAAGAGAACATAGGGGCCCTATTCGACCGTATAGCTCGTCGCTACGACCGCTTCAACCATCTGCTCTCGATGGGTATCGACAAGTGTTGGCGCCGCCGCGTCGTACGCGGTATGAAGAGTTACGAATCGGTTTTGGATGTGGCCGTTGGTACCGGTGACCTGGCGATTGAAATGCTCCGCCGCGGCAAGGCGCAGCAGGTAACAGGAATTGACCTGAGCGACGAGATGATGCGTATCGCGCAGCATAAAGCCCTGCGTGCCAATGTCAATAAACGCCTTACCCTGCAGCATGCTAATGCACAGGCGATGCCGTTTGCGAATGACACTTTTGACGCTGTCACTTGCTCCTTCGGCGTGCGAAATTTCGCCAATCTAACCGAAGGCCTAAATGAGATGCGACGCGTATTGAGACCTGGTGGAAAGCTGATAATCTTAGAGTTTTCCTATCCCGTTTCAGGTCCGCTGCGGATGGGTTACGACCTGTACTTTGGGCATCTGATGCCGCTAATCGGGCAGATGCTCATCGGCGACAGAAAGCCATTTTTGTATTTCCGTGAGTCGGTACGCAACTTCATATGGGGCGAAGAACTATGCTGCAAACTGCGCGAAGCGGGTTTTGAGAACGTAACGTTTGAGCCGCTCAGTTTCTCTATTGCCATGAATTATCAAGCAAACAAACCAATAGCATGAACCAAAAAGTACAGTACATCGGTTGTGATGACCGAGATTTGACTCTTTTTGAGAGTCAGTATGACCTGCCGGAAGGTATGTGTTACAACAGCTACCTGCTCTCCGGGCAAAAGATTGCCGTGATGGACTCCGTTGATAGCCGCAAGACAGACGAGTGGCTGCATAACGTAGCCGAAGCACTCCACGGCGCCCAACCTGATTATATCATCATTCACCACATGGAGCCGGACCATAGCGGTTCGCTTTGCGCATTTTTGACAGCCTATCCCACAGCTCAGGTGGTATGTAGCGACCGCGCCGTCAAGATGATCGGACAATTCCAATGTCTGCCCGAAGGCGCAAAAGCCCCTCTTGTCATCAAGGAAGGCGACGCCCTGGACTTAGGCGGCATAACGCTTCGTTTCCTGGCGGCGCCCATGATACATTGGCCCGAGGTGATGGTTAGCTATGCCGAGGAAATCCGTACACTCTTCTCTGCCGACGCATTCGGCAAGTTTGGCGTATATGACGCCGATGCTGACGACTGGGCGTGCGAAGCCAGACGATACTATTTCAATATCTGCGGTAAATACGGCATGCCGGTCAGCCGCCTGATGGCGAAGATACAAGCGCTGCAGATTGACACCATTTGTCCGCTACACGGCCCTGTACTGGAAGGCGAGCAGAAAGATGAAGCCGTCCGCCTTTACTCCATATGGTCCGCCTATGGCATCGAGACAAAAGGTGTGCTCATAGCCTGCGCCAGCATACACGGCAACACCATGGCTGCCGCCGAGCGACTCGCTGAGATGCTGCGTGAGCGTGAGGCCGGACGCGTGGAACTGACCGACCTCTGCCGCGATGACATGGCAGAAGCTATCGAAGATGCCTTCCGTATGGATCGACTTATCGTCTGCGCCTCCAGTTACGACAATAATGTCTTCCCGCCCATGCACCAGTTCCTATGGAAACTGCAGCAGAAAGGCTTCCAGAACCGCCGCGTCGGAATCGTTGAGAACGGAAGTTGGGCTCCGTCAGCCGGCCGCGAGATGAAAGCCCTGCTCACGGGCATGACGGGTATCAAGATTGAAGAACCGATGGTGACTATCATCAGCCGCCTCAATCCCGATTCTGAAGCACAGCTCACAGCTCTTGCCGACGTCATGGCGAAATAGCCATCCGCGCCAAGGCACAAAAAAACATCGCAACTCTAATACAGGGCTGCGATGTTTTTTTGAGGGCTGCGGTAATTTACTTCTTAAGCTTAACCACCAGATAACTGAGCGGTTCCATCTTCAGGTCATCGCGTTTGAGGTCCACCTCTTCATCGGTCATCACGTCAATACCCAGCGTGTTGTAGGCGGAGAGTATTTCGCTATAGTGTTGGGTAGGAATGACGCGATCTTCCTCTGAAGCATTAATGAATACGAATACCGCCTCATCTTCCAGATAACGGAAATAAGCATAGGTATTGTCACGACTCATGAAGTGCATCGTGCGGCCTTTCCAGATAGCGGGTTCCTTCTGACGCCATTGCAGCAGATGGGAGATTTGCTTATAGATTTGCATCTGATCATCAGTCAGTTCGGCCTTGGTAGGCAGCGGCTGACGCAAGCCGGAGTGCCCCATCTTGATATCTGCGCTACGCTGACCGTACTCATCGCCGGCATAGAGTTGCGGAATACCACGCATGGTGGCCATCAGCACGTGGCCGATAACGACACGACGCGGGTCATTATCCTTCACGACATCAGCAAAGCGGTCCATATCATGGTTGCCGACAAAGAGCAGCAGGTTGTTGGTATTAGCATAGAGACCATCCATGGCAAGTGCGTCATACACGCGCGTCATACCATTACCCCAGCCGGCTCCGTCGTTCTCAAGGGCTTGGCGAATAGCTTCCTCCACGGGGAAGTCCATGACGGTAGGCAGATTGGAGTTGAAACCGTCAAAGTTCTTGGCGTCAGCCTGCCAATAAGCAACGGCGCTGGCGGGACGCGTCCAGCACTCACCTACAATATTGATCCACGGATAGTCGGCACGCACGGCTTGGCACCAACGTGACATCGGATTTTTCTCGTTGTAAGGATAGGTATCCACACGCAAACCATCCAGGTTGGCGTACTCAACCCACCAGATAGCCCATTGCTGGAAATAATGGAGCAGGTCGGGGTTATCGAGGTTCATATCCGCCATGTGATGGTCAAACCAGCCTTCGGCGTTCACCTTGCAGTCGTAAGCCGAAGCATTGGGGTCGTACCAGGTCGTGAAGGCATTATTGGTAGCCGTGTATTCGTCGAACTGGTGCCACCAATCTTTGTAAGGCAGGTCAGCCGACCACCAATGCGTTGTGCCGCAATGGTTCGTCACAATATCCATGATGAACTTCAGGCCTTTCTTGTGTGCCTGTTCCACCATTTGGCAGTATAGTTCGTTGCTGCCAAAACGCGGGTCTATATGGTAATAGTCCGAGCAGGCATAGCCGTGGTAGGAGAAGGTGCGATCGTTATCAACGGTCAACGGAGTCGGCCAGATGGCCGTTGCGCCGGTCTCAACAATATGATCCAGTTCGTTGATAATACCTTGTATATCACCACCTTGACGACCGTGGATATTCGTTTTGTCGGTCGGTTCGAGCATGCCGGGCATTACGTTGTTGGACGCATCACCATCACGGAAACGGTCAGGGGTGATGAGATAAACCACATCGCGCGAGGTAAAGGATTCACGCCCCTTGTTGTCGCGACGCTGGGCGATGACGTAGTTGAATGACGTGGTCTTCTTGCCTTTCTTTACGGTAATCTTGTAGGTACCCTCCTGACGTACATCCATGTCCAAGAATAGGTAGTTGCGACTCTCGGCATTATGTTGCCCGCGCACAGTAAGACCCGTTTGGTCAGTTATAGTTTTCTTTCCTTCAACACGGGCGACAGATACCTGTGCATCTGCCAGATCTTCGCCATACACCATTAGGGTGAGGGGCATCTTCATGTTGGTCCACCAACTAAGCGGTTCAACACGTTTTACTTCAATAGCATTCGCTACTATAGCAAAGGCTGTGAGCAGTACGAACAGAATTGTTTTTCTCATATATAACAACGATTTTAGTGATTTTCTCGATTAGCGAGTGCAAAATTATAAAAAATTCGGCATATACGCAACTTTTTCGCATTTTTTTTTCAAAATATTTGTGTATATCAAAAAAAAAGGGTAACTTTGCACCCGATTTGGGTACAAACCATGAAAAGAATACTGATACTAACATATTTAATAGCGTTAACGACTGCCGTAACGGTCGCTCAGACTTATGGTACGCATCATAAGCCCGGGTACGATCCTACTTATCAGGAAGGATTCTCTACCAACGGAAACAATAGCAGCAACCTTGCACCGATTGGCGCAACGTCTGTCCCGAATATGGCAACCACAACCTATGACGAGATTACGATATCTCCTACCGGTCCGTTGCGTGCTTTTGATACTCCGGATGATCCAAATCGGGGAAAAGAGTACCCGATTGGTGAACCGACGGTATTGCTGATTTTTGCCGCGGCTTTTGCCGGCGGAATAACTTACCGCAAACTAACAGTTACTGGGAAGTAACTTTTTTTTCATAATTTAAAAAAATTTTGAGTTAATAATTAAAAGAGGAAAATCCGGCGAAGAGCCGGATTTTCTGTTTCATTTCTATAAGAGTTCATACCCTCAAGCCATAGCTCCGTTGACTTGAATCACTTCGCCGGATACATAAGACGACAGGTCGGATGCGAGGAAGAGTGCCACATTGGCGACCTCTTCGGGCGTACCGCCACGGTGCATAGGAATCATACGAACGAATTCCTCGCGAACCGATTCGGGTAACGCCGCAGTCATATCTGTAAGGATATATCCCGGTGCGATGGCATTGGCGCGCACGCCACGCGACCCAAGCTCCTTGGCAGCCGATTTGGTCAGCGCAATGATACCCGCCTTCGATGCCGCATAGTTTGCCTGACCGGCGTTGCCATTAAGCCCTACTACAGAAGACATCGAGATAATCGAGCCTGAACGCTGACGTAGCATCAGCGGCGAGACTGCCTGTATGAAATTGAAAGCCGACTTGAGGTTTATACGGAGTACATCGTCCCACTGCTGTTCGCTCATACGCAGCAAGAGCGTATCGCGCGTGATGCCGGCGTTATTGACCAGTATATCAATACGGCCAAAGTCTTTCTGAACCTGTGCGACCACCTCGTGCGCAGCATGAAAGTCAGAGGCATCGGAGGCATACGCACGGCAGGTCACACCGCGTGCCAAGATTTCGTCGCGGGTAGCCAATGCGACCTCGTCAATCGCAAGGTCCGTAAAAGCTATATGGCAACCTTCGGCGGCAAACCGCAGAGCTATCTGCTTGCCTATTCCGCGGGCAGCACCGGTAATGAGAGCAACCTTATTTGTAAGCATGTTGATAATTTACATTAGATAATTAATAAATGAAATTTTATCCTATTCATCATCTTCGTCTTCGATGGGGAAATAGCCGGTGGGATGAAGAATGGTATATTTTGACATCGATTGGTCGGACACAAAACCGATACCCACGATGACGGATGAGGTCTTGGTGACGGTTATGAGTGAGTCGGTATATATCTTCTCTGCCTTCTGGTCCCAGAATAGTTCTTCGGTAACGAACTCCTCACCCTCAAGGTTGAGTGCATGTACATTGCCCTCCAGCCGCCATAATTGGTCGGGCTGGTTGTAGATGGCATAATCGGCACAAAGTGAGGCATCAACTTTCAGGTCTTCATTGAATCGCTCGAGAAAGATACCGGCAGGAAATTCCCAATAAGATGGTTCGGCTTTGTCGTAAATCTGCCAGACGGCTGTGTTGATACGATACCGTATGATTCCGGAGTCGGAAATTAGGGTCGTTACCCCCCTCGTATCAAGCACAGGAGTGCCGGAACGGTCCTCCACCGCACCGACACTCAGTCTTGTTTCCTTACGGCATGAAGCCAAAAGGAGAATACTACTTAGCAGGACGACAAGCAGTCTGTTCATTAATCCATCCGCCTACGGTGAATGTTCCCGAACTGAACTCATTGGGCAGGTCAAACATCTCCTCCTTGGTGGGGAAATACTTCACATACGTACTAATGAGTTTGTTCACCTCGTCTGTGCATGAGGGGTCAACTTGCTTAGCCTTATTGAACTTGTCCACGGCAGCCCAGAATACGGTCTTGTTCAGGATGGCAGCCTTGGCAGCTGGATAGTCATTCTCGGAATAGGGTTTTGAGGATGCATAGCACAGGCCTATCAGGATATAGCAACGGCCCTGATTGGGATCTTGGTCCAGACTCTGACGCGCATAGGTTCTGGCGTCCACATAGCGTTTGAGTTTATCGAAATAAACGATAGCTATTCTATAATAGTAGTCGGGCAAGTCCTCATCATTGGCATCCTCTACGAGGTTGATAGCTTCTTTGTAATACTCAATAGCGCCATTCCAGTCCTCCTTCTTAAGGCACATGAACGCGCAACCGGCAGCAGATTCCTCTGAGGGTTTCAACTTATGTGCAGCCAAGGCTGCATCGAAATATACATTCGACTCGGTGCAACCCACACGGCGATAGAGTCGGATCACCTTAATGAGGTCTTCCATCTTCTCGGAATTGGCAGCTACATATGGGCCATAGAGAGCATCCAACTTGTCGCAACTGGCAGCACCCGAAACGGCAAAGAGGTTATCAACATACTCCTTGCGTTGTGCAGCAGCCGAAGCATTCTTCTGCTTGGGGTCATCAGCGATAGCCTGCAGATAGCCCGACACGATGCCGTAGTCATTGACATACTGATCAGCGTATTGGTCGGGGTTCGAGCGGTAGAGACCATGCGACACCTCAAAGAACTTCACCAGCACATTGATTTGCGATTGCGGACCAATCTTCTCAATCGACTCCTTAAACCATCCGTATGCAGGCAGTTTCAGCGTATCGTTTTCGAAATACTCGCAGTAATCCAGTGCTTTCAGGCCTAACACATAGGCTCTGGGGTAGCGCGGATCATCGCCGAAATACTTGATACGTTTGTCGTGCAACTCCATGATGAGTGCGCGCAGACGTTCTTTCTCCGCCTCATCTTTGGCATTAGAATACATCCATTCTACAATCTTCGCACCCTGTGTATAGATTACCTTATTGGCATTCGGGCAGGTGTTATAGACTTGCCACCAGGGTTCGTAAGCTTGTGCAAACTGTTTGTTCTTGCAACTCTCGTTGAAGAGCGACATATTCATAACGCACTCCTCGGTGATGACAGGCGCTTCTTCCTCTTGCGGAACAGATTTTGCCTCAAGGGGAGCGACTTCGTTAGCTGTTGCAGCCCCTTTCTTGGGGTCTTTGGGCTTAGCTGTTAGCGCAGCAAACGGGATAAGCAGCGCCATAGCAGCAATCGCAAATGATTTCGTGTTCATATTGATAGGATTTATAGTTTACGTATTTTATAGTTTTCGTTTCATAAACCAGGTCTCATTGATAGCGGCATTGACGGTGAGTTTCAGCACATTCTCCTTCAGGTCGAGGAAGGTATTGCGACGGGTAAACTCAATGGTCGCATTGAACATCGTAGCCGATGTGCGGAACGGAAAACCAATACCCATCGATACCGTAAAGTCCTTACCTTTCGTGTCAACCGAATAGGGGTCAACCATCGATGCGCCTACGCGCCAACGCATACGTTCGGCATAGTTACGCGCTATGGGATTATGGCGGTATTCAACACCCAGAGCGAACTTATTTCTATTGCGAAGAGCCTCTGTGCCGCCAAAGTAATTCACTTCGCTCCAGCGCGTCTGCGTATAATCAAAGGCTATAACAAGGCGTCTATCATAGGTATAACTAACACCAACGCTCCATACCATCGGCAACTCAAAGCCTCGGTCGGTAACCAATACCGAGTCCAACGTATTGAGTTCGTACTGTACATAGGTATTCTTAAACGGCAGCTTGCTCTCGAATATGGCACCCAGCACGATATTATGCTTCTGCTTGAAGGTATGGAAAACCTGCAAACCGTAGCGGCCTCGCCAGGATGATACAGACATCGAGCGGTACATAAGACTCGACAGAAGTGAAGCATCCGTAAAGGTCAGTGCTGTGATGTTCTCCAGCGAACCGAACATATAGTAGAAGTTACCACCCACGGCTACCCAGTCGAATAGATTGAAACTCAATCCGCCATAGGCTTGTGCCACGTTACCTTCGCCATAGTACGATACGGTATAACTATGTCCGCCCGCCGACCCATCCAAGGCAAAGTCATAACCCATGCACGAATAGGGCATTACGCCGGCTGAGAATGCAATATAGCGTTTCCATATGGGGAACTGCAGCATGAGGTATTCCAGGTTACCATTGGCCTTGTTCTTGCGTCCGTTCTTGTCACTATAGTTGGTCCACATCACACTGCCTGCCACATCCATCATAAACGCCAGCGAATCACATCCCGTATAGGAAGCCGGCTGCGAAGGATTGATGGCAAGACGGCTGCGCATACCCGTACTGACGCCTCCCATTGCCCGGAAGGTGCCGGGGATATTGTCATTGAGTTCGCCGTATCCGAATCGAGAACTGGGCGATGAGGTGGCATTCTGTGCCGCCCCATACCCTACTCCGCTGAATACCAGCAGCAGACATACTATGATACGATATGTAGCGTGTCGGCTTGTCATTTTTTGTTATATTCCAATATGCGGTTCAGACCGATGAGTACCAAGTTTCGCTCCATCCGCACAGGTGTTTGTACATTATTTATTATATAAGGTGCATTACCTCCGGTCAGTATTGTCTCAAAATGCGGGACTTTCTCGCTGACGGTACGCATGTACCCCTTCACTTCAAAAACTATGCCACGAATAACACCGGCGGCTATCGCATCACGCGTATTTTTGCCAAAGAGCGGTATCAATTCGTTCTCTTCCGTCTCCACTTGTGGCAGTTTTTTGGTCATCTGACGTAGCACACTCAATCGCATCTTGATTCCCGGCGCAATGTTGCCGCCTACGAAATGACCGTCCGCGGTGAGGAAGTCATAGGTTATGGCCGAACCGGCATCGATAATGAGCAGGTTCTCGTCGGGCAGCAGGTAGTTAGCGCCCACAGCAGCTGCCAGACGGTCGTGACCGAGCGTAGCCGGAGAGTCATAGTCGTTCTGAATCGGAACGGGTGTCTCGTGGTCAAAGAGCACAAAACGCCGACTCAAGCGATTCAGCGTATTAACCATGCTGGACTCCAGATTGACAACCGACGAGATGATGCTATCGCTGATAGGATATAGTCTGAAGAGCCTCTCCGCATCAGCCGATGAAAAGGACTTATAGACAAAGCTCTTCACCACCTTTCCCTCGGCATCAAACAGCGCCACCTTGGTTCTGGAATTCCCCTGATCAATACAGATATTCACGATCGCGGTTCTGGGTTATCGGTTCTGGGTTCTCGGTTCTCGGTTCTGGGTTATCGGCTTATCCTTGCGTATAGAGGAAACGCTTGATACTCTTCTTAGGCGTCTTCTCAAACTCATGGGGATAAAGTTTTATTTTGCTTACCTGTTCGTATGATGCGATTTGCTGGTTCAGCACCTTGCGGTTCTCCTCCATGAACGCCTCCAACTGCTCGTGCGAGAGATGGTTGGCATCTGCTGACTCAAAGTCGGGATAGACAAGTGCCACCAGTTGCTCATCCTGCTGGATAACGAGACTCTCCATGACATAAGGCATGTTATTGAGTTTTGCCTCAATCTCTTCGGGATAGATATTCTGTCCGGAAGCCCCTAAGAGCATGGTCTTGTTACGTCCTTTAATGAAGATATAACCGTCCTCATCTATCACGCCCAGGTCGCCCGTACGCAGCCAACCGTCTTTGGTGAAAGCCTGCTCGGTAGCCTCTTCGTTCTTGTAGTAGCCGTACATCGTGTTCTCGCCGCGTACAAGTATCTCACCTACTCCTTCATGGTTCGGATTATCGATCTTAGCTTCCATCAGCCCCTTCAGAGCCTGACCGCAGGAATACGAGCGATAGGCCATACCATTGGTGCCATACCGACTGTCATATGGTGTAAAGGAGATCAGCGGAGCGCACTCGGTCATACCGTAACCAACAGCTACCGGGAATTTAATCTTCGTCAGGAACGCTTCTACTTCAGCATTCAGCGGAGCACCACCGATGATGACCATCGAGAACTCGCCACCCAGGGCATCAATGAGCGATTGGCGTATCTTGTTCAGCACAATCTTATCCAGATAGGGTACCTTTAGAACCCAACTAACGGGTGCTTTGGCTATCTGCGGAACGATTTGCTTGCGGTAAATCTTCTCCAAAACCAATGGTACGGAGAGAATCAGCGTCGGCTTGACTTCGGCGAATGCCTTCAGCAGAATCTTGGGTGCAGGTGTGCGGCCAATGAGGTACGTGTGGCCACCTACAGAGAGGGAGCCCAAGAAATCAATGGCGCAACCATATGCATGTGCCAATGGCAGGAATGCCACCTGACGGCAACCGCGGAAGATGAGTTTAGACTCGCGGGCATATTGTATATTACCGGCCAAGGCATTAGCGGGCGTTACAACACCCTTCGAGAAACCGGTCGTACCGCTGGTATAGTTAATGCTGGCTACAGCCGCGTTGTCGCGTTCGTCGTAGCGAACATCAGCTGCGGTAAAGCCATTCGGATATTTTGCCTTCATCGCTTCTCCGGCGGCTTCCCATGACATCAGGTCTTCGTCCAAACGTCCGGCTATCGTCTTGAAGTTCTGCAGCGACCATACGGCAGATATCTGCTCCATCTGTTCCAACTCCATGCCATCCCAAATAGCATCTGTTATAAAGAACAATTTGGACTCAGAGTGATTGATGATATGAATAGCATCTTCAGCTTTGAAGTCTTGCAGAATGGGCACGATGATAGCGCCATATGTTACGGTAGCCAAATAGACGGAACACCAATTAGCGGTATTCTTGCCCATCAGGCTAACTTTGTCTTCTTTTTGTAATCCCACGCGCTCGAACAGTACGTGCAGACGTGCTATCTGCTCCGCCAGCTGACCATAGGTAAAGGTTGTGGTGGTACCCCAGTCTGTCAAGGCCGGAAGTTCCCAGTTGTTACGGAACGAATTCTCGTATATCTTGACGAGATTATCTTTTTCTTCTTTTAGCATAGAAAATCAATTAATTTATATTTGTTGGTACGTCAGGAAACGGGTCATTCTCTACCGGTTTGGCGTTCTTTGTATCGATGATGTCATCAACGATATACTGACTCCTGCCTCGCCAAGGCAGCGTACCGAGATAGCGTTTCCAATGCAACTTAACCTGACGGCTGGATGACTCGTTTAGACGCTTGGCTATAGCCTCGTCTTCCACGGAGAACCGGAATTCATTGGATTGAATGGTCGTGTTGGCATTCTTGCTATTGTACCCCGACTGTATCATCTTACCTTCGTAAGTCTTGAAGATAAACCCTTCCTTCTGGAAATAGTTAATATCTCCTTCGTTGACACCTTCGCTATACACAAAGCAGAATTTATAATACACAAAACCTGCCAAAAATAGCACAACGAGCACGACCAGCCCTGTTAAAATTTTACTACTTGTTCTCATAGTACTTCATTATTATTCAAATTAGCGTGCAAAGATACAACAATTTTTGCACATATGCAAATTATTTGTTAAAAAAATCTGTTTTTCAATCTATACGTGCACCTGTCAGGGTGTACATCTTACCGTCACGAACGATTACAATCTGACCATCATACATCATCTTCGCAGCACCATAATCTTCTTTTTTACCCATTACAGCTTGCACATTGACCACACCAAAGGGATTACTGCACCAATGAATTACTGATGCTCCGTAAGGCAGTTCGCTTACATCAAAGTAGATAAGTGCCTCGTATTCGGGCTTTACATAAACCGGGCGGGATGTAAAGAAATCCAGGTATTCATCCAGATACTCATCGTACATACCGTCGCGCCAAAGCGTACGCGCACTACCGTTTGCCTGCATATCATGGTAGAAATAGTAGGAATGGCGCTTGCCTTCCATTACTTGCCAGAGGCGATTGTTAGAGGATAGTTTGGTACTGCTCCAACCGATATAACTCTTCGACGCCGGATGATAAATCCGTACACTATCACCCGCCTCGCTCCATAGGAACTGATACCGGTATTCATAGGGGATATAATCGGCATGCAGCCAAGCGGTACCATCCGCCGTGGTATCGACTTCTAACTCGTAGGCCAACACCTCATCCGTCTGAACGGCACCAACCATGACATAATCGGGCATACGTATCTCGGGGTGATCCGGCAAACTGTCCGTACGCTCTACGATGATAACCTCGTGGTCGGTACGCGTGGTACATTGGGGTGTACGCTGATGAACATTGCCGTCGCTAAAGACAGCCCAGAGGCGGTCATCATGACGCGGATAATAGATAGTTCCGGCAGCCATAAGAGCGGGCTCAGAGGTGGTATTCATCACTTCGGAACTACTCCACCCCTTGAATGACCAGTTCTCCTGCCCATCGGTCAGCATATCGCATGCGGGCAAGACGATGCCCGAGCCTATACCATCTTCGCACAACTCACGGGCTTCTAATTTTGTATCAGTAGGATATATCAGCCGAACGCAATAAGGCTCCGGGGCGGCAAGTCTGTATCGTATGGTAACAGCCTCGATGTAGAGCGAGTTCTCCGTACCCTTTAGGCTCAGTTTTAGGGTCTGATTATATAGAATCGGCCAACTGCCTTCTTGCGTGTAAGCAACCGTCTCGGTAGAATACTGCCCCACCCAATCGGCCAGGGTACCGCTTTGTGTCACGCAGACGATGTTATCTACGCTTACTGTCAAGGTGCCTGCTCCCCCGTTTTTATTAGAGTGCAGATAGACGGTTACTCCCGTAATAGTACAATTGGGCCACGCACCTATAGTCAGCACAGCCGTTTTGCCTTCCGTCACCTGCCCTTTGCTATGATTCTCGTTCAGAAACGTAGTCCAAAGGTCCTGAGGCACGTCACCGCTCATCTCAACGGCGTTATATGCCGTTATGGTAGCCGTCATTTCCTCTGCACAAAGGGTTGGCAACCACAACAAGACTAAACCCAGCAGAATAGCAACAACCTTCCTCATCGTTCTGCTCGCATGGGATTGGTTAGGAAGTCTTGGTATGCCAATCGGATGCCGTCTTCCAGTTCTGTCTTATAGGTCCAACCGAGCGCGGTAGCCTTAGACACATCCAGCAACTTGCGCGGCGTACCGTTCGGGCGCGTTGTATCCCATAGGATGCTTCCTTCGTATCCTACCACACGCGCCACCAGTTCGGTCAACTGCTTGATAGTCAGCTCCTTGCCCGTACCGGCATTGACGGTCTCGTTGCCCGAGTAATTATTCATGAGGAATACGCACAGGTTCGCCAGGTCGTCCACATACAGGAACTCGCGCAGCGGGCTACCGTCTCCCCAACAGGTGACCGACGCTGCGCCCGACACCTTGGCTTCGTGGAAACGGCGGATGAGTGCCGGCAGCACGTGGCTATGCTCGGGGTGGTAGTTATCGTTTGGACCATACAGATTGGTCGGCATGACAGAGATATAATCCGTGCCATACTGGCGATTAAGGAACTCGCAGTATTTCAGGCCGCTTATCTTGGCAAGCGCGTAAGCCTCGTTGGTCTTCTCCAACTCACCGGTCAGTAGGCAACTCTCCGTCATCGGTTGGGGGGCCAAACGCGGGTAGATACACGAACTGCCTAAGAACTCCAACTTCTTACAGCCATTCTTCCAAGCAGCGTGTATTACATTCATCTCCAGAATCATATTGTCGTACATGAAGTCCGCCAAGGCATTCTGGTTGGCTACAATACCGCCTACTTTGGCAGCAGCCAGAAAAACATACTCGGGTTTCTCTGCGGCAAAGAAAGCCTCCACGGCATCCTGACGCGTGAGGTCTAACTCAGCGTGCGTGCGGGTGATGATATGTGTATAGCCCTGCCGCTCCAGTTCGCGCACAATAGCGCTACCGACCATTCCGCGGTGCCCCGCTACATATATTTTAGAATCCAGTTTCATATAATCGTCAAATCGTAAATCTTCATTAAATCGTAAATAAATCGTCAAATCGTCAATCGTAAATCGTAAATCGTAAATCGTCAAATCGTAAATCATTTAACGATTCCCTTCTCGAGATACTCAGCCAGGTTGACACGGCTGTGCGATACGATCACTTCTTCGCGCACCTTGCGCATATCCGATTCTACCATCAGTTGCACAAGTTGCTCAAAGGTCGTCTTGGCGGGGTTCCAACCCAACTCGCGTTTGGCCTTTGACGGGTCACCCCACAGATTCACTACATCGGTCGGGCGGTAGAAGTCCGGACTAACGGCCACAACGACCTTACCGGTATTCGTATCTATACCTTTCTCGTTGACGCCCTCGCCCTCCCAGCGCAGGGTAATACCCGCGTGTTGGAACGCCAGGGTTGCAAACTCGCGTACGGAGTGTTGCACACCGGTAGCGATGACAAAGTCCTCGGGTGTATCGTGCTGTAGAATAAGCCACATACACTCTACATAGTCTTTGGCATACCCCCAATCGCGCAGCGAATCAAGGTTTCCTAAGTACAGGCAGTCCTGCTTGCCTTGTGCGATACGGGCAGCGGCTAAGGTTATCTTGCGGGTCACAAAGGTCTCGCCACGCCGTTCGCTCTCGTGATTGAACAATATGCCCGAGCAGCAGAACATGTTGTATGCCTCGCGGTATTCCTTCACAATCCAGTAGCCGTACAGCTTGGCAACCGCATACGGGCTATAGGGGTGGAAGGGTGTTGTCTCGCTCTGCGGAACTTCCTCCACCTTGCCGTACAGCTCCGATGTAGAAGCCTGGTAGATACGGCAGGTCTTCTCCAAATGGTTGGTACGAACGGCTTCCAGTACGCGCAGAACACCTACGGCATCAACGTCAGCCGTAAACTCCGGCGAGTCGAAACTGACCTGCACATGACTTTGTGCCGCCAGGTTGTATATCTCATCGGGCTGTACAGCGCCCACCAGCTTGACCAGCGACATCGAGTCGCTCATATCTGCATAATGCAAATGGAAATGCGGCGTGCCTTCCAGATGGGCGATACGCTCGCGAAAATCTACAGAACTGCGACGGATGATACCATGTACTTCGTATCCTTTTTCCAATAGAAACTCAGCTAAGTAACTGCCATCTTGGCCCGTAATACCGGTGATAAGTGCTTTCTTCATATCTTTCTAATCCAAAAAGTCTGCAAAGATACTACTTTTTTTTGATATATGCAAATAAAAATGCAAAATGTTACGTTCGGTACGGTTTTTGTAGGGGAAAAAGGTATAATAATTGAATACAAAATGAAAGAAGTAGCATTAGTATGTTCCAGCGGTAGTAGCCGCGGATTGACGCAGATTGGAGCGATAGATGCCCTCATTGAGCGGGGCTACCATATTCACTCGGTAGCCGGCTGTTCTATTGGAGCAATCATCGGCGGTTTGTATGCAGCCGGCAAGTTAGAGGAGCTGAAGTCCTTTTTCCGTGAGATGAATATGAGACAGATGTTTCGTCTCTCTGATTTCTCGGTCGGACGCGAGTACCTCATTAAGGGATCCAAGCTCTTAGACACATTCGGTTCTATGATTCCGGATTACCGGATTGAAGATCTGCCTACACCTCTGGCGCTGATAGCCACAGATATACGTACAGGGCGCGAGCAGGTGTTCCGCGAGGGTAACCTGGCTACGCTCATTCGGGCATCGTTCTCGCTGCCGGTTATATTACGACCGGTGGAATACCAAGATATGCTACTGGTGGACGGCGGCGTCACCAATCCCCTACCCCTGAATCGTGTAGATAGAAAGGATGGCGATATACTGGTGGCACTCAATGTGAGCGCGCCTATTGATACCGGCAAAGACGCACCCAGTCAGCTTCCCTTCAGCCTCTTGGATCGGGTGTCAGATATTATGCTGGTGCAGAACTCGGAGCTAATGAAGCAACTTTGTCCACCGGATATGGAAATGCAGATTGCCATCAACGACCTCGGTACCTATGACTACGACAAAGCCGATGAGTTAATTGCCCTGGGGCACGAACTGATGACACGCGAAATAGACCGTTACGAAAAAACACATTCCTAATCAGTCGCTTTTACGCTTGTAGAAACGACTGATTAGGAATAATATGATAATGCTTATCAGCATCTCGGTTATCTGTCAAAGTCTCATTTGCACTCAGAGAATAATCAGCCTTACATTCTCATTCTGCAGGCGTACCTTTAACCAGTTTTCGATACGGGTAACGTCGTCCTTATGGAAGCGCCGTTCCGGTCTCAGGATGACCAATATCTGTTGGCCTTCTGCGCGGGCGAGGGTCACCTCGCTGATAGTAGGCCATTGCGAGCGCAGTTCAGCTGCGAGTTGCTCGGTAGGCAATTTCAGCGACTCCATCTCCGCTTGTAGCGAACGGAGTTGTCCGCGCAATACACGTATGGAGTCATCACGCTGGCGTATCTCACGCTCGGTAGATGCTATCCAGTCGTTCATGATATCCTTCTCATTCAGTCGCTCTACCTTGATGGTAGCATCGTCGCGGAAGATAATCTGCGAGCGCAGCAATCCGTATTTTTCGGCGGCTGTATAGAGCTGTTCACGAGCATCGTCTGAGAGGCTTTCACCCGCCAAACGAAGTTCAATCGTATAGGGTTTAGACTTCATATCCAACGTATAATCGTAGATATACGTACTGCCTACCGACTGGTTATCCTTGACAAAATGACGGGTATCTTTTACAAACTGGTTCTCGCGGATGATCGTATAGCCGGTAAAGACGCTGGGCACAATCACGATAAGTATCAGCAGTACGTACGACCAGATACGCTTTGTCTGCCCACCGTGTTTTTCATTCACCAAGGGATAATTGAGGTACTTGGTCACGATATACGCTGCCAGCGCGATAAAGACGCTATTGATAAAGAACAGGTACATCGCTCCGCCGGCAAACTGCCAGTTCAGGTTCGCTATTCCGTAACCCACGGTACACAAGGGCGGCATCAGGGCGGTAGCGATAGCCACGCCTGAGAGCACAGTGCCCTTGTCTTTGCGCGAAATCTCTAACATACCTGCCAACCCGCCGAAGAAGGCAATCAGTACATCGTATATCGACGGTTTCGTACGCGCCAACAACTCGGTCGGGTTATCCGAATCCAGAGGCGTCAGCACAAAATACAAGGTCGATGCTATCAGCGAGATAAGCACCATGACGCCCAAGTTGCGCAGCGAAGCCACCAGCAACTTCGTATCATTCGTGCCAAGCCCGTATCCGAAACCGATGATTGGCCCCATCAGCGGCGAAATCAACATCGCGCCGATGATAACGGGTATCGAGTTGACATTCAGTCCGACAGATGCAATCACAATAGCTACAAACAAGATGTAGATATTGTTGCCCTTAAAGAGGATATTAGAACGGATATTCTGATCCGCAGCCTTGGTATCAACATAGTCGTTGAGGCTGGTATATTCGCGCCATTGTTGGCGCATGTATTCACGAAACGGCGTATTCTCCATACTTCTGATAGTTTCTTTTTTAAACCTTACGCTTCTACTATCGACTTGATGTAAGCTCTGCGCCGCTTGTGTTGCTTGCGGTTGAAGTACTCAAAGTTAGCCTGGTTCTTTATGTTGGTCTCCAGGATGGATGTGGTCTCTACCTCCTTGATTCCGTACTGCTGGAAATAGGGAATCATATCGGTAAAGAGTAGCGTATTGACTCCCTTGTTCTGGTAGTCAGGTCTTACGCCGATGAGCAGCAGATCAAAATGGTCCATCTTCTTGGCCCTGAGTGCCTTCAGCAGGTGATACCAGCCGAACGGGAATAGTTTGCCGCCGCATTTGCGTAGCGCTACAGATATATCGGGCATACCGACACCTACAGCCACACATTCGTCTTTCTCGTTGGCGACGATGGTGACGAAGTCGAAGTTGAGCAGCGGGAAGTAGATGTCGCGGTAATACTCTTTCTGACGTTGCGTCATGGGCTGGAAGTTATAGAGTTTCTGGTATGCTTCATCCAGTACATCCATAAACTGCAGGCCGTACTTGGCACTCAGTTCCTTGGCACTATGCACCTTGTCCACATGCACATGGCTGCGCTCGGCGGCTATCTTGGCCAGGCGTGCCATGCGTTCCGGTATCTCAAACGGAGCCAATATCTGAAACTCAATCCAGTCCACTTCTTTCTCCAGCCCGTAGGCTACCATATGATCTACATAGTACGGATAGTTATAGAGCGAAGCGACAGGTGCCAGGTACTCGTAGCCCTCGATCAGCAAACCCTCATGGTCAAAATCGGTAAAGCCAACCGGGCCATTCATCTTAGTCAGTCCGCGTGCTCTACCCCACTCGGCCACGGCATCCAGCAATGCCCGCGACACTTCTTTATCGTCAATAAAATCCATCCAGCCAAAGCGCACATTCTTCACCCCCCAACGCTCGTTGGCCTTGTCGTTAACCAACGCAGCGATGCGGCCAACAGGTTTTCCATCGCGTTTCGCGATGAACAGCTCATAGTCGCAGAACTCCAACGCAGGGTTTTTCTCGCGGTCAAATATCGCCAACTCGTCGTTGTACAGAGGCGGACAGTAGTTCTCACAACCTTTATATAGATCATTGGCAAAATCGATAAAGCGATGCAAATCGCGACGGCTCTTAACGGTAGTAATTTCAATCATAAGTGTTATTTTATGTCGTTATGTCTAAATCTTAAATTTTAAATCTTAAATCTTAAATCTAAAATTTCAATTTTAGAATCCGAAGCTAAACCCCACCGTAGCTATCAGGTTCTTACCCTGATAGTAGAGGGGTTGATACAGATTCAGTATCTCCTGCGCCGTTCCGGTCATCTCACCTTCCGTGCTTGCCGTCGGGTGGTCATATGCGCGCGCATTATTATAGGTTACGTTCGCGCGCAGGTACATGTGCGGGTGTACCTCATAAAATAGGTCTAAGGCAAACTCCTCGTTGCGATAAATAACCTGGTCAAATGGCTTCTGCGAGATAATCTGTTTGATATTCCCGCGCACATAATCGTAGGCGTTATACTTCATGTCGTTATTGTACGTAAAAGCCAATTTCATGCCGCGAATGGGTCTGTATGACAATTCGGCATGAATATTCTGCGCATTATCGCCCAGATAATGACCCATTCTGTACGAATTGGACGTATAGGCTAAAGCCGGAATACTATGGGTGTAGCAGGCTATATAGCTGCGCATAAACTCACCCTTGAGGCTCAGCCCCTTGATTGGCCAACCCGTCCAGTCAAATCCCACCAAATACGAAATGGGATTATGCTGCGGGTTCGATGACTTGAAGCGCTCCCATTTGATTTCATCGATATAGAAACTGCCGTACAACTTCAGGTGGTCTACCGGTCGAAGCGTCAGCGTGAAGAATGCCTGCGAGTTCTGGTTCTCCTGACCCAAGCCTTTGGTCAGCAGGTGATCCAGCGACTTGTAGAAGGCAATCGGGATAAAATATGCTGCTTGCGGATTGCGCTCGGCATAGACTATCGAGTTTCCCAGCGAGAACGAGATATACTTGATAGGCATGAAGGTGAACATATTGGCAGCCATATACTTGGGGCGCTGCCGGTATTCCTTATCCTTGCCGTTCTCGATGTAGTAATCCGTCGAGTCCACCACATTCGACACCAGCCAAGCATGGAAATAATCGAACTGGAACCACCACACCGGCGTCAGCTGAATGCTGAACTGCGGAACGGCGGGATTATGTCCGGATAGTATATTCGAACTGTGAAAGGCATCGCCCCACTGGATGGTCTCGCGGCTCAGGCTCACACTACCCCACCAGGCATAGACGCTGATGCCGCCTTTCGAGTCTGAGAAGTCGCCGCCATAGTTAGCCTCCTTATACTGCACACCGGGCAGATTATTCAGGAACTGACCTTTGGTCAGCTTCGCGCCGTCTATCTTGGCATACGTGTCAGGATAGTATTTGTTGCGCAGACCCACCTGGCCGTTCCATGATATATCACGCAGGCTACCCCATATGGATACGTGACGCGCTATATCCATCTTCAGTTCGGCGCCCCACCAGCGTTTGATAATCAGTCCTTTTTGGCTTCCGATTAGATCCATGCCCAAGATCGGACGAATCTGCATCTTGAACATCGACTTCTTTTCGCCGGTATCTTTCTTACCTCTGACGGCTGTCTTGCGGCTGATATAACTGAACTGCGGGTCGCAGAGCGATAGGTTGAAGGTCTCATGGTCGGTGTATTGCACAAACTGCGTGGGCACGGTGTCCAACTCCAGCGAGAACTCATTCAGATAGAACTGCACATCTTTCCGCTGGCGGCGGCTCAGTAGCGAATCTTTCTCCTGTGCTCGGAGCATCATCTGCGCTACCTGCTGACGTGAGTAGGGCCGGACGGCGGTATTCAACTGAATGATACCATCCGTTGCCAATTCATCGAGGAAGTCATACAGATACTTCTCCGTCAGCGGTACAGGGATATTCTGTGCCCGGGAAGATGAAAAATGAAACACGAAGACCGTTAGGAACAGTATTCCTAACAGCCTCTGACCATATTTCATCCAATCACCCATAACCGATAACCTTTCAACTTTCACCTCCCTTGTGGGGAGGTCGGGAGGGGTTTATTTCGCCCGTTTATTAAGTCCTTCTACCACCTCATCGGTAATATCATATCCGCCCACTTTATTGAGCACAACGGCATCGTTGATGATAGCATGGTAGCGACCATCGGCATTGTACTCCTTCAGGAACTGCTGCACAGAGTCAATCAGTTGCAGGTTGAGCTTCTGCTGCTCGTTGAGGAAATCCTCACGCAGTTGAGCCTGCAGATTCTCCAGATCCTGTTGCTGACGGACAAGTCTGTCTTGTTTCTGTTGCAGGCGTGCCTGTTCGCTCTCGGCGCGTTCGCGGCTGAGGAAAGCATTACTCTCCAGTTTCTTCTGGAAATCCATCGCCTCGCGTTGGAAGGTCTCGTAGTCACGTTGGAAGGCTTTGAACTTCTCGTCCAGACGGACGGTCGCTTCTTCTTGCTTCGACATCAGGCGTTCGTTCGCCTCGATGGCAAAGGTGTAGTGCAGCAGGATGCTGTCGCTATTGACGAAGGCGATAGGCAGATGTTCGCCCGAGATTTGCACTTCCTCGCTCTTGGTCTTACGAGGTGAACTAAAAAACACATAGAACAGGGCAGCCACAGCGACTGCCAATACGCAATTAATTACTAATTGTCCTTTACTCATTTTCTTATAATATCTAAATTAATTTTTATTCTTCATTTTCCTTCTTGCTTCGCGGTCTTGCGAGGTAGCACAATGTATTCCCCGCTCGCGCATCAGCTTATTTTCGCTGATATGTTCGCTACGGAACGTATGGTCTTTGCGCAGCAACACTCCCACGCTCAGTAGCACCATGCTCCCCGCCACCAATAGCAATATGATAAAAAAGGTTTTCAACCTGTTGTTTTTGTTGTTTTTGTTGTTTTTGTTGTTTTCGTTATTGTCGTAATGTCTTCATGACCTTCGTCATATCGTCATACCGTCCTAACGTCAATTTTAAATTTTAAATCTTAAATCTTCTCTGTAAGTCCGTCCATCGGCTCCTGCATAATTTTCCCCACCTTGAAGCCGCCTTCAGTCATCACCTCTTCCAGCACGTCGCGGTAGTACCATGCTATTGACCCCACGAACGATACCGTTAGTTCCTCTGTTCCCGTACGATACTGCGCCACTACGCGGTCGCGGAAGGCGGCAAAATGCCGCTTCAGCAGGGCTTCGATTGCCTCATCGCCTCGGTGTGCGGCGCAGAACTTACTCATCTCCGCCAGAAAGCGGTTCGCCATCGGCTGCCGATAGACTCGTTCGATGACATGCGCTTGCGCACGCATCAATCCATCATTCGGGCCGTCAGGGCGGCTCAATCCATCATTATCTAAGGTCCACTCTGCAAATTGCTTTTTCAGTTCCTCACCCAGCAGCCCTTTCAGCACATCGCCCACCAAGGTGCGACCCAATACAGCTCCGCTACCTTCATCGCCCAAGATATATCCGAGCGAGGGAACATTGCGTACGATCTTCTCGCCATCCCATAGGCAGCTGTTGCTACCCGTTCCGAGTATGCAAGCCACGCCTCTCTCGCGGCCCAACACGCCTATCGCGGCGCCTACCATATCCGAGTGTACTTCGGCCTCAGCCTTGCGGAACACTTCCTCTAACAAAGCCTTCATCACCACGCATTTCTCGGGCGTACAGCCGGCGCCGTAGAAATAGATATGTTCGATTGGTCCGACCCACAGGTATTTCGCCAATTGCGGCAGCAGTCCATCCGTCAGGATATGACGAATGGCATCTTCGCTTTGATGGAAGGGGTTAATGCCTTCGGTCATGAAATCACTTTTCTGTCCGCTTCTGGTCTTTAGGCACCAATGGGTCTTCGTGGACCCCGAATCAGCTATCAGTATCATCGTTTCTTGCGTAGTTTTCGTAGTTTGTGTCTCAAATAAATTTGTATTAAGTATATTCTTGAATTAACCAATCGATATAAGAGTCTGAAAGCGATTCAATATCACCTTTATCATAAATTGTCAGCAGTATTAAAAAAATCTCATTAACCGAGTTTTGCTGCAATTCGTAGGTAATAACGCGTGCTCCGCCACTTTTTCCTTTCCCTTTGGATGTGATTGCCATGCGCACCTTACGCTTTCCATTTCCTAAATCATCACCTTGAAAAGGGTTCATTTTGAGAGACTGAACCAATTGGTTATAATCTGATAAGGCAGATGCATACTTCTTAACCAATTTCTTCATCTGACGTTTGAACTCATCCGTAACAGTTACCTCAACATGCTTCTCACTCATCTTGCCTCTTGATTTAGTTCTGCGAAAAAGTCATCTGCACTTTGCAACTTCTTATGTCCCTGCTGAACCTCTTTCACTTCCAACATTGCCCGTTGCATACTCTCGCGTACGAACGTAGCTTCTTGTTTCCGTTTATCTTCTTTGCTTGAGTCGATTAACTTATTCGCTAACCATTCCTTATTAGAAGAAGACAACGATAGAGCTTGAAGCATTTGCCACACATTATCAATTGGGATTGCAGTTCTCATAATATCCTTTTTTTTATTTCAGCCTGCAAAATTACAACAATTTTTTGATATATGCAAGATTTCGGGATATTTTTTGATAATTTTCATTCATCTTCAGCAAAAGATGGACAAAAATAGAGGTTCGATCTAAAAATCTGTATTTTTTTTGAGAAAACATTTGCATGGTTCAATTATTTTTTGTAACTTTGCGGGTTGAAAAGAAAAAACACACCACTATGGGAACGAATAATCAAAACAGAAGCACCTCCAGACAATCGTCTGCGAATATGATTTATCATTTTCGTCCTGTAACCAATGTCGAACATGAGGCTTGGCGTGTCCCTTCTTATGGATATATCCAGCTTTAAACAACGAGCATACCCTTATCGTTTTGTGATGAATCAGAAAGAAGCTGATTTATTTTCCTCAAAGCAATGAGTATTTCGAACATTATATTGATAATCAAAAGAGTTCCTATCTCATTATCAATAGGCATCAATTAGAAACAGATTCCGATTTAATCAATAAAATCAATTCTTACTTTACTGAGCATTACAACGATTTCGATTAGTAAGCCACCAAACAAGTACTTTTGCGATTTTGTTTAGAAAAATACATATAAAAACAATTCTATAGGGTCGTTGGTCATTCGTCGTTGGTCATCAAATGCAAGAAAACGAGTCGCGAGGACTCGTTTTCTTGTAGGTATCTGGGAGAGAGGATTACTCTACTCGCTGTCCAGCAGCATCATATACCTTGCCATCACGGATGATATAGAGCCGTCCACCGACGAATACCTTGCGGACTTCTTCAGTTGACAATTGATAGTTGACAGTTGACATTTGTTCGATGCCGGTCGGTGCATCTTGAATCGGTCCGAATTCAAGAGCAAAGCGACCTTCGTACGTGCCGGCCGTCAGGGTGACGGTATAGGGCATCAGGCCGAGGTTCGTGCGCGTACCGTACGCGTTATCAATAAGGTACACATCCTCGCCGTTCGTGCCCTCGGGCATCGACAGGGTATATTCGCCACCAGTTACCACCTTCACGCCCACGGGCACAAGAGTTGTCTGCACGGGCTTCGGCATGCTGTTACCGGCCACCTCTACCGTATCGGCAGTCACCGTCCAGATATTCCCGCGACCGGCGTTGTATTCCTTCGACAAGTCGTAGTTGAACTCGAATCGGTTCGAGACAGCCGTCTCATCCGTCAGACGAACAAAGGTCTGGTCTTCCGTCCGTTCCTCGCCCTGCAGCACAAGCTTATACTCTCTATCCGGCGTCTCAGCCAGACGGGCAGCTACGGAAGAAGGAGCTTTGTTGACATTTGCCCACGTCAACGTAGTGCTACTATATTGCACCAGATACGAATGCATGGCTTTAAATGATTGCGGAGAAGTTTTTCGAACATCTAAACTATTATCTGCCGTATTCCATTCGTAAAAATACATCAATCCTTCCGGGTTCCATAATTCTTGTCCGCCAAGAGTCGGATCTTCGGTTTCTACGTCATGATTTACATTTGCATAACTCGGTGCTCCGATACAATGCCAGTAGCTATCTTTAATTCGGCGGTCACCATCCGGCGTTGCACGATTGATGGTACATTGGTAGCCGACTTGGTCAATAGGAACCTCTTTGCTGTCAGCCGGTTCAATATTGTTTACATCAGATTTTGACGGGAAGTATAGATAAGCTTCGGTCATACCGTTATCCCATACCAGTGACTCTCCGCCTAATTCATCCAAATCCAGAGCAAGGATATAACCCTCATTAGCATTCATGATGAATCCTTGTCCGTCTGTACCACCATGTTCACGCATAGCAGGCGTTACGAATTTCCAGTTTGGTTCACTATCAGCCCAGAAGCCATTCGTAGCTCGCCCCTTACCATCGTAGTATTCGATAATCCAATGCGTGCCATAAGTGCCCAGGCCAAATGCGTCACTCAGTCTGACATCAAACGGGAACGAAATCCAATAGAGGTCACGTGCATAACGCGATACGCCATTATTCAATATGAACGATTTGGTAAACTTCATCACGCCATAGACTTTTTTAACGGCAGACAAATTATGCTCATTACTTGCAAACGTAATCTGACGTGCATCCCCCTGTTCTTGACGAATAATCATCACATCGGCATTAATGGCCTTATCAGGAGAATCACCAGATGCCGGAGCCATCCAAGCAGACAATAACTGATTCGTCTTGAAGTCATACGAAACATGCAAAGTATTATAACCGGTATTTTTAATGTCACCACCCATTATCTCAACGGTATTTGCATCAGTAAGGTCTGAGCCATAGGATGTAACATGACCAACTAAATCTTGAATCGTTCCATTATATTTAGCAGACAGACGCACGCGGGCTTTCTCACGAGCTTTGATATCCAACCCGAAGGTAAAGTTACTTTGATTCTCCAATGTAGCTTTATTATTTGTAAACGCAGCCCCATCACCATCAGTATTATCGTGAATCATATAGATAGGTCCCGATAAGGTATTACCTTCCATTACCAGATGGTCATCACCCGATACAGCCAGATACGTACGTTTGAGTTCGTTGGTCGTACTATTGTAGCTAAAGCGAACATGAGCCGGCGAAGGCAAGGTTTGGAATTTACTTTCTCCACCACCAATAATAGCATCATGCTCCAAAGTATCACTTATAGCAATATTATACTCGTTCGCAATAACACACTTCACATTGGTAGCGCTTCCAGGATAATTGCTACGAGCCTTTTCCACCCAATGACAGAATGCATAATCGTAGGTCTTGGGATCACCACTATCAAAGGTAATTGAATTCTTTTCCATGATGTTGGCTTTGTAGGCAGTCCATCCTCCGGAAGCGATATCAGTTTTGATATAGAATTCGCCGTCATACAACTTGATATTACTTAGCGTATTATCCGTTCCGGGAGATGCAATATTGAATTGATATACACCATTGCCATCATCAAAATAATTGGTTCCGGTATTTATAGTTAATCCCGCGGATTGATCTGTCCAAGTCAATGGATCAATAGCAGTACATTTTTCCAATGCCAATGTTGGCGTACTCGTTGTATTGATATACATGGACACAATTGCATTGGTCGAACCATTCTTAATAACGTCGGAATAGGTGATATAAGTAGAATCTTCCGTATTTGCTTTATTGCGTCCATTATAGGTATGTTTTAAACGATAGTCATTAAGAGCAACTGGATAGTTCACACGAATCTTCATAGCATCTCCGCTTTGGTCAATTGTGATAACATAGATACCATGAATAGTCTCATCAATATTGAATCTCGGCTTACCTGAATTGAATTCAGACAAAACAAGATTATCATCACAGTTTGACGTTGTGATTGTCGTGCCGGATTCTCCACCATTCGCTGTAATATATTGTGTTCCGTAAGCACTCGTAATTCTAAATCTATTGTGATCTACATCCTTGTTATTATCAATACGAAGCGAATACTGGATTGTATTTTCATCAATTATTACAAACTGATTCGAACCAGTACCATTATCTGCCGGATTCTCGTAGCCACTACCATTAAAACGCATAATATAATATCCTGCAGGTGAACCGGCTTCACCATAGTTCATCCAGTAACCATTACTAAAATATGTTGTACGGACTGTCGTTCCGCTGGATAAGTGATGAGGTACAAACATATTGAGAGCTGGGTTATAGTCTGAACGATAAACGCCATTATGTCCATCAAAAGAATAGTATCCATAAAAGTCAGCATCAGCAAAAGCGATCTTATCCCAATCCTTATACGCGTGTGGAATATATGCCCAATAAGTATATGAACCTGCTGCAACAGGTTGCATTTGCGCATATTCAGTCAAATTACCCGCTTTATGCACTCCTTGGGTTGAATGCCAATCTACGCCAAAATACACATAAACTTGACTCCAATGTGTAGCCGGATTTGTATCATCATCAAATACATTACGGAAATATATCTTCGAATTTTCTTCAAACACGGCGGTTAGCGTACCGGCAGTTCCATTACCTCCACCGGTAAGGGTTGTCGATTTGGAACCGTTATCACTTGCGCCCGATACATCACCTACGGTAAAGTCTGCGCTCCCCGGAACGGTCCAACCTGCGAAATAGTAGCCGGCATCGGGCACAGCGGTTATTGTGCGAGTGGTGGTCACACCAACAGTCGTGCTCGTAACCGTCGCGCCGCCGATAGTCACATGTCCATGTGTGTTGTGCGAAAAGGTTACTGCGGTCGAGGTCTCCACGAACTTGGCGTAAATAGCAAAATCGTCATCAATATCGCTTACGGTCAATGTATTACCATCGATAGAATAATCACCTCCGTCTGAAATTTTATGCTCAACAGCATAATCGCTGTTGTTGTACCAACCCTCCAAGGTATAACCGGTTGCTGGAGCGGCTGTAAAGATAATATTGCTGCCATTTGCCACATATTGTCCATTAGTGATAGCAAAACCGCTACCTTCATTGGTCTGTGCGGTAACTGAACCGCCTGTATTACCAGAGTTAACGGTATTCAATGCATCAATCTGAGCATATCCCCAGCCTAAAGTAAGGATACTAGACTCCGGGAAATCAATAGATAAAACTTTATCTGTACTATTCCAATTGAACCTATAGTTTCCATAACCTGCCGTAGCAATTCTGCTATTATTATTTCCAGTATACAATGTCCAATCCTGATTGTCTGTATATGTCATTACCTTGGATGAACCGTTGTAACTATAATATTTTTCAGCAGGAGTACCAGAAAGACTATTATTATACATTTTGAAATAATATGTCGTGTTCGGTAATAATGTAATATCAACATATCCGTTGGTTGTCGAGGAAACTACTGTAATGTGCTCTATTTCGTTGGCAGTAGTACTCCAGTTACCCATATCATCTGCTCCGTTTTCAGCATTTTCACTATCACCTCCGACTACTGCCCAAATAGGTGCGAAGTTAGCACGAACGGTACAATCAGCAGTCATGCCATTGATTGTGGCTCCTGTTGCTGACGTGCTATTGGTGATTGTAGCTGTACCAGTTGTTACTTCCCAATTAACAAAATAATAACCCGTATTCGGCGTTGCTGTCGGCAATGTGACAGAAGTGCTCACATGGCCTGTTACGCTACTTGAAGAAACAGTACCTGCATTCGTTGCATCAGATGATACCACGGATACGGTATAGTCATTTTCTGTATAACAAGCATAAATGCTATAGTCTGCCGCACGACTACTGCTAGTATAATCTGCATTGATAGTGGATATTTCTCCAGTTCCATTCGCATTGCTATACCATCCTTTCCAAGTGTAGCCCCCTAAAGTAGAACTCTTCTCGAATGTAATTGAAGTTGCATCCAATTGCAATGCTCCACTTGAGAAACTTGGTGTCGGAGTAACCAACGCACATCCTGCGACAGTACCCACGCCATAAGTAACCGTATGCGCAGATGGATATGTCACGGTCATTGTATTCTCAACGACATCTAACGTAAAAGTATAATCACCGGCAAAGTCTGTTGTGATAGACATGTTTGGCTCTTCTCCAGTTTTAGTCAACCCAGTTAAAGAGTTAGATGCACGAGTAAGCGCTGAAGCGGTCGGAGTCTTTGAGTAAAATTCCGAATCATACACTCCTTTGAAAGTATAAGTAGTAGATGCTGCAAGATCAACAGTTACAGATAATTCGTCATTAGCATCAGGCACAATATTGTCCCATGTAAAGTTACCCTTATGACCATCATTAGGTTCATATATCTGCAATTCATTAAGGATAGGTACTGTAAGTGTCAGATCCATACTCGGAGAAGTAGAGGTAAGCGTAAACACATAATCTCCACTATAGTTAACTTTCAGTTTGATATTAGATTCATTACCTAAACCTGATACTGAAGTATTCGTTTTGCTAAGTGTCGTACTATTCTTTCCATACCAGCCATCACTACCGGGAGTTGCCTGAACGTAACGAATCTTAAACTCAGTCGTATAGTCATCTTTTGAATAAATAGTATGATTTGGAACATTAATCGAACAAGTTGGCTGCACTCCCGTCATTAACGGACTTGCTTTCCAATTAGTAATATCACCGACCACATAATAGCCAATTGTCAACCAACGAGCATACAGAGTTGTGCCGCTGGTACCAATCCAATTGCCACTTTCATCTGTCAAACCATCTACATCAGTCTGCCAAACACCCTTTTCACTAATGACCTGCGTGCCATAGTTACCATCCGAACTACCATCTCGCGTCCAGTAACCATCGAAACCATAACCGGACTTCATAGGCAAGTTGGCATAAGCAATATTGCTCGTAGCCACATTATAAGTTACGGTCTGACTTGTCGTTGCACCATCTCTACTACCTCCTAAAAAGTCAAAACTTATGGTATATTGATTAGCCTTATAGTAAGCGTAATAGGTAGTTGCTGCTCTTGCACGATAGGTTGCGACACCATTAGACGTAGAAAGTGGACTATCCCCTGCGTACCACCCCATAAATGTATAACCTGTTACAGATGTTGCAGCAGTTAATGTAATTTGTGCCGTATAGCCAGAATTGAAGTTCGACGAACTAGAACCAGCACTCAAAGAAGCATTGGTTGTAGTGTTACAAGTAGTCCAATCACTAAACGTCTTTGTAGCAGCACTCAATGCTCCCGGTGTGTTGGCTTCTCCATAAGAACTGCCGTTGTTCGTTGAGATCTTCGCTTTTAATGTCTGCTGCTTGTTTAATGCCGCACTATAGGAATCACCTAAATAAGAAGGGGTAATAGTGGCTTGATCGGTTCTACTTCCCGTCTTGTTAATTGCAACAATGTAACCTTTATTGGCTGAAAATTCATAATAGTTATCACTAACATGATGCAATGCATTAGTTATATTGTAACATTTTTCTTCATTGTACATATTGCCATATCCGCCCATTGCTGTGTTTGATGCCCCCCAATCACTCTTAGGAGCAAACAACCTGGCATAACTATTGTTATATTCTGTTGTTTGACAATGCCTCAACAATGTATTGGCAATAGCATCCATTCGCCAACCGTAAGCATCACCCATCGTAAAATAGATGTAAGAATAGGATGACCAATCATAGCTTTCACCATTGGGCTCAAAATAAATGTGCGATGGATTCTTTGTGTGAACGTGATTCCATGTGTCCGCCCACATCTGTCCGAAACCGAGGGTGAGGATCATGATTAGCATTGCCGCATAGCGGACGAAGCGCTGCGGTGATTGTTTCTCATGGTTATACGTACATAACCATTTAATAAATTTTAAGTTTTTCATAAAGTTTTTATGTATTTGTGTTTATATTCTTCTTATGCCATATATTTTATTATGGCTTCAACCGTAGGCTGCTTGACCGTCAGCGCGTCTTTTTCATCTTCCGCATGTTCAACCCCAAAGAATACCCGTCGGTATCGCGTATTCGGAAATGCGCTATTAAAGGTATTCCAGATGTCGCGGTTGATGGAACGCATTTGGATGGCGCAAACGATATAGGCCGGTTCAAACTGTAATGCCCAATTGACATCCTCCACTAACCTATCCGGATAATCACCTCGACTAAAAAGGATAATGAATTGCTTTCCCAATCTTAACTCGGCATATATGTCGTACATATCATCGTCTGCAGGAATAGTATCGGGCAGTTTTTCAATATCTTTTTCTTCATTTTGATTGTACAAGCGCACGATTTCTGCATGGTAATCATTAACCAGAGTAAAGAGCAGCAACCAAATTGTGGTTGACTTACCTTGATTCTGAAAGTCCTTAATTGCAATCAGTTTAGTTTTTTCCATATAGCGTATCATTTTGTTTTATTCGGTTCATCGGATGAACCGTTTGGGGAGATTGTTCTCCTTTTCACTTTTTAGGGCGTTTCTCGGGACATGGTCCCGTGATGGTACTGTTCTTATCCTCACTTTCGTTCGGAACGATTATTACTAAACTTCACATTCGTTCGTACACAACGAGGGGGAGTTCGTCAAACTAAATAGGTAAAATAATGAATGGTATTACGTTTCTCATTTCTCATAAAGTTTTTATGTATTTGTGATATTTCTGTTTTTTGAGCGCTTACACGCTACTTAGATGGGTTGTCGGATGTCATCCGACGCAATGAAAGATGTTTCTCTATATTGTTGAATCAAATTCAACAACAATAAACAAAGTGTTTTCTTTCTTTCTCCATCATCAGCCTCATCTTAGCCTTGACTGTCGTTCGACCGTCGTTTGACCGTCGGGTTTAGCTGTCTCGGTCGGCTGGGCGGCGGGTCAGTTGGTCGCGGTCGATCGATTTGTCTCATTCATTTTTGCATGAGATTCTTGAGACTCTTGAGACACTCCATCGTAATAGGCTTATTTTTAATGGACATCGAAGTCTCATCATCGTCTCAACTGTCTCAACAGTCTCAACTGTCTCATGTTATTTTTTGCTTTGCACTTTCTGCACTTTCTGCACTTTCTGCACTTTTACACTCCAAAGTGCAAATAGTGCCAATAGTGCAATGCGTTTTTTTCATTCTTTTAGATCATTTTGGCTGTCTCTAAGCCCTAAAACCTTAGTTGTTACTTATATATTGCTTAGATATTCCTTAGTTATTACCGATCCGATCTGCCTTCTGCGTCATAGTTTTCTGCAGGGCGACTGTTATTCCGATTGACGGGGCTGTAGCTTGGCCCCTCCTGGTCCCTTCACAATATATTGTACATCATGAAGAAACAAATTCTCAATCTTCGTGATTAAGAATTTGTAGAGTAATCAAGGATGTTTATGCGTCATATTACATCAAATCCGCTAATGTTACCTCGTTTTGAACAATGCTGCTATGCGTGTTGCGTTTGACGCCATAACTGGTGACCAGCGTTAAGCGAATTATCAAGATCCATACCTTTGTTAAAAATCGCTGGAAAGATACAACAAATATTTGATTTGAGCAAATAATTTGAATATAAATTGCTGAAATGGGTGTTTTTTTTCTCGTTTCAGCACTTTATAACGCAAATTATTGGTTTATTTCAGAATGTATTACTCTACAAATATCTCAATCTGTCAAAGGTCGTTTTTTTCCTTGGCTCTCTAAGAGACGGCAAGGAATGCCGTCTCTACAGGCGGGCAAACAAAACTAAATGGGAAAAATAATGAATAGAATTAGTTTTCGCATCAAGTTTTTATGTATTTGTGTCAATCATATCATTTGTTTCGCGCGTACATAGCGCACACGACGCGCAAGGTACACACCAATCAAGCGGCAAAATTACAAAAAAAAATTGATACTGACAAATTTATTTGGAATAATTTTTGTTTTTCATGCAAAGAGGAACTTTTTTTTCCTTAAATTAAAAAGATAAGATGTCACGACGAGACCTCGAGATATCGAGACTTCGAGATAACGAGGCTTCGAGGCTTCGAGGCATCGAGACATCGAGACTTCGAGACATCGAGGCATCAAGATATCGAGGCATCAAGATATCGAGGCTTCGAGATGACGAGGCTTCGAGATGACGAGGCTTCGAGATGACGAGGCTTCGAGATATCGAGGCTTCGAGATATCGAGGCTTCGAGATGACGAGGCTTCGAGACATCGAGATGACAGACTGACGACAAAGTCGTAAATACGAAAATTCGGGGCAATAGATGAAAATTTTATTTTTTTGGTCAAAATATTTGTATATGTCAGATATTTGTAGTAAATTTGCAGGCTAATTGCGGAGAAGCGACATTTTTATTGATAGAATGATGCGCTACGCTTAATGATGGAATGATGAATAGATAATTGATATAAGAACGGCAGAAAATATACGGGTATGAGTAAAAGTGATTTTACATACGAAGAGGAACAAGCCATTGAACAGGAGTTTCAGAACCTGCTCTACGACTATGCTCACACCGTACATAGACAGAAGGTGGAGATTATAACCAAGGCTTATCTATTTGCCAAACAAGCCCACAAAGGCGTGCGTAGGCGAAGTGGCGAACCGTATATCATGCACCCGTTAGCCGTGGCCCGCATCGTGGTACGAGACATCGGACTGGGTAGCACCAGCATCTGCGCTGCCCTACTCCACGACGTAGTGGAAGATACCGAATACACGGTAGAAGATATCGCACACCAGTTCAACGAGAAGATCGCCCACATCGTGGACGGCCTGACAAAGATATCCGGCGGCGTGTTCGGCGGGCAAGCCGAGAAACAGGCGGAGAACTTCCGCAAGCTGCTGCTGACTATGTCATCAGACATTCGCGTGGTGCTCATCAAGTTAGCCGACCGTCTGCATAACATGCGCACGCTGAGCGCGCAACCTATAGAGAAGCAACATAAGATAGCCGGCGAGACGCAGTATATCTATGCTCCGTTAGCACACCGCTTGGGTCTGTTCTCCGTAAAGAGCGAGTTAGAGGACCTGAGCTTCAAATACGCTCACCCCGATGAATACCAAGAGATAGCCCAGCGCTTGGCGACCATGAAAGAAAAGCAAATGGAAGACTATCAGACGTTCATGAGCCCGATTAGCGAGAAGCTGCACAGCTTGGGGTACGTCTTCTCTTCGAGCGCGCGTATCAAATCGGTCTATTCCATCTGGCGGAAGATGAACGAGAAGCATGTGTCGTTCGACGACATCTACGACCTGATGGCCGTTCGTATCGTCTTCAAGCCCGATGACCAGTCGTCGGAGAAAGACCAGTGTTGGGGCATCTATACCGCCGTGACAGATGTGTATCGTCCGCACCCCGAACGTATCCGTGACTGGATCTCTACGCCCAAAGCCAACGGCTATGAGGCGCTGCACGTGACTGTCATGGGACACAAAGGCCAGTGGGTAGAGGTGCAGATTCGAAGCGAACGGATGGACGAGATAGCCGAACACGGTCTGGCAGCACACTGGAAATACAAGTCGGGCGAACAGGAAGAGGCTTCGGAGCTGGATAAGTGGCTGCAAGATATCAAGGAGATATTGGAGCACCCCGATACCGATGCCATGGCATTCCTGGATAACTTCAAGCTGAATCTGTTTGCACACGAGGTGTTTGTCTTTACGCCCAAAGGCGAAGTAAAGACGCTTCCGCAGAATGCGACCATATTGGATTTTGCCTACATGGTGCACTCCGACCTGGGCGAGCATTGTATCGGGGCGAAGGTGAACCACAAGATGATGCCTATCTCGTACGTGCTGCAGAGCGGCGACCAGGTGGAGATTGTGACCGCCGAGAGTCAGCGTCCGCAACGCGAGTGGCTCGGCATCGTGACCACCGCCAAAGCGCAGACTGCCGTCAAACGCTACCTGCGCGACCAAGAGGCGCCGGAAGGCAAGCAGGAGAATATCGTAGCCTACCCCGCGACCTTCGAGTTGCACGGTATAGACAAGGTGGGTATCATCGTGAAGATACTGAATGTCATATCCGACAAGTTGAATCTGAACATCCGCGATATGCACGTAACTGCCTCCGGTGACGACCAGTTTGACTGTAAGATACAGGTGCTGGTGTACGACGAGTTGCAATGCGAGAAGATCTGCGGCACCCTGCGTAAGATACCGGAGGTAACCGATATAACCTGCCTGATTGCCAAGCGCGCGATAGAAGAACTGCCAAAGTCAGAAGTCAAAGAGCAGAAAAAGAGCGGCTGGCGAAGGGTGCTAAGAATTTAAAATTTAAAATTTAAAATTAAAAATTAATCAAGCGACCGAAATCTTTTGTCGAGATAACGAGATAACGTCATGACGACAGGGAACGGGTCGCCAACAAAATAACGATAACAACAACAAACAAAAATAAACGAATCATGAAGAAATTGTTTTCAATGGCAGCCATGCTGATGATAGCAGTAGCTGCGATGGCTCAAGAGCCGGTGATTACATTTGAGAAAACCGAACACGACTTCGGTAAGATTAACGAGGCAGACGGTCGCGTAACGACGGTCTTTAGCTTCAAGAACGAGGGCATGCAGCCTCTGGTACTGAGCAACGTACGTGCCAGCTGCGGTTGCACCACTCCGAAATGGACTCGCGAACCCATTGAACCCGGTCAAACGGGCGAAATAACCGTAACGTATAACCCCAGTGGTCGCCCCGGCCGTTTCCAAAAGACCATTACCGTGACCTCGAACGCTACGGAAGGCACCAAGAAACTGACCATCAAGGGTGAGGTAATCCCCAAGACCGCTACACCCGTGGATATGTATCCCGTGAAGATGGGTAACCTGAGCATGAAGCTGAACGTAGCCGATTTCGGTACCGTAAAGAAAGGTGTGAACAAGACCGTCAGCATTGAGTATGCCAACAAGACCAATGCCGCTGTGACCGTTAGTATGTACGCCGGACAAGGTTCGGATATGTACATCTTCAATCTCAGCATGGAGAAACTGGAGCCGAACCAGACCGGTCAACTGCAAATCTTGCTGGATGAGAAATCCACGCAGAACGTCTTTGGTCCGTTTGAGACGAAGATTTGGATGGTAGTGGACGGCAATAAGGAACTGACCGACACCTATGCCGTTACCATCAAGGGTGACCTGCAGGAGGATTTCTCGGCCCTGACCGAAGAACAACTGAAGAAGGCTCCTATCGCCGAACTTCCCACCAGCCTCGTTGACTTAGGAACTATCGCAGCCGGCAAGACCGTAAAAGGCGAGATCATCGTGCAAAACATCGGCACTAACCCCCTGATTGTTCGCCGTGCTATCAGCAACTTCGATCGTATTCAGCTGACCGCCCCCAAGGCCATCAAGTCGGGCAAGAAAGGCGTTGTAAAGATGGTTGTGAACACCACCGGTCTGAAACCCGCGCAGTACAAACGCGAGATGACCATCATCACCAACGACCCCAAGAATCCCATCCGCAAGGTGACGGTGCTGTTTACGGTAGAATAACCCCACCCCGGCCCTCCCCACAAGGGGAGGGAGATAGGGGATGACGTCATGACGTAATGACGGGATAACGAAATAAATCGTCCAATTATAAATCGTAAAATCGTAAATTGTCCAATTGTAAATAACTATAATGGAACATCCTGAGAATGCTGCTGAATACAAAGGTCTGACGGTAAATGAAGGCGTAGTAAACCTGCCGCAGGTGAACCCCTATGCCACGTTCCGTCGCAAGAAACGCGTACTGACCGCCGAAGACTATGTGGAAGGAATCCGCAAAGGCGACCGCACGATGTTAGGTCAAGCTGTGACGCTGGTGGAGAGTAACCTGCCCTCCGACCAACTGATAGCCCAACGGGTTATTGAGTTGTGCTTACCCTACGCCGGTAACTCTACCCGCGTGGGAATCACAGGCGTGCCCGGTGCCGGTAAGTCCACCTTTATCGAGGCCCTCGGAACGGAGCTTTGCCACCAGGGCAAACAGTTAGCGGTACTGGCTATCGACCCCTCGTCCGAACGCAGCAAAGGCAGTATCTTAGGTGACAAGACCCGCATGAACGAACTGTCGGTGGAGAATAACGCATTTATACGTCCTTCTCCATCGGCAGGCTCGTTGGGCGGTGTAGCCCGCAAGACGCGGGAGACCATCGTACTATGCGAAGCCGCCGGTTTCGACACCATACTTATTGAGACGGTAGGTGTGGGTCAGAGTGAAACGGCAGCTCACTCGATGGTAGATTTCTTCCTGTTGCTGCAAGTGACAGGTACAGGCGATGAGCTACAAGGCATCAAGCGCGGCATTATGGAGATGGCTGACGGAATAGCTATCAACAAATGCGACGGCACGAATATAGAGCGCGCGCAAGCTGCCCGTGTGAGCTTCAAGAACGCCTTAGCATTGTTTCCGCCCACCGAATCGGGCTGGAAACCGTATGCCGAGACCTGCTCGTCGGTCGAGAAGACGGGCATCAAAGAAGTCTGGAACATGATAGAAGATTATATAAGGTTCACGCGCGCGAATGGCTATTTTGACTACAAACGCACACAGCAGGCCAAATACTGGATGTATGAGACCATCAATGCCAGCCTGCTGAACAGCTTCTACCAGAGTCCGGACCTCGAACCGCTGATTGAACAATACGAACAGCGGGTATTAAATAACGAAATAAGCAGTTTTATCGCCGCAGGCGATTTACTTAAACGATATGCCGAATACAAGAACAAATAGCAAGACCCGCCGTACGGCCGAAGTAATCAAAGTAGGACCGAACGAATTGGGGAAACTGCCGCCACAGGTTCCGGAACTGGAGGAATCGGTTCTGGGTGCCCTGATGATTGAGCAGAACGCCTATGCCGTCGTAGCAGACTTGCTGCGACCGTCGTCGTTTTACAAAGATCAGCACCGCTATATCTACGAAGCCATCCAATCGTTAGCTTCACAAGAGAAGCCCATCGATATCCTGACGGTAGCCGAAAGCCTGAAACGTCTGGGCAAGTTGGAAACAGTGGGCGGCGTGACATTCTTGAGTGACCTGACACGCAAGGTGGCCTCGACGGCTCACCTGTATTTCCACGCGCAGATTATTGCACAGAAAGCTACGGCGCGCGACTTGATTGCCATGGCAGCCCATATTGAGGGACAAGCCTATGACGAGACGCAGGATGTGGAAGACCTGATGCAGGAAGCCGAATCGACCATCTTCCAAATCAGCCAGCAGAACCAGAAACGTGACGTCACACAGATAGACCCCGTGATCTCGGAGGCATTTGAACGCATGAGAAAAGCCGCCAAGAACGAGGGTAATATATCGGGTATCCCCAGCGGATTCCATGAGTTGGACAAGATAACCAGCGGCTGGCAGAAGTCAGACCTGATCATCATAGCAGCCCGCCCGGCGATGGGTAAGACGGCTTTCGTGCTGTCGATGGCCAAGAATATAGCGGTCAACTACAAGCGACCGGTGGCCATGTTCTCGCTGGAAATGTCAAACGTGCAGTTGGTGAACCGTCTGATTATGAACGTCTGCGAGATAGAAGGCGACAAGATCAAGACCGGTAAGTTCAACAGCGACGAGCGTCAGCGCCTGGAAAATAAGGTCAATGACCTATACGGCGCACCGATATATGTAGATGATACCCCTGCCCTATCGGTATTTGAGTTGCGCAGCAAAGCCCGCAAACTGGTACGCGAGAAGAAAGTAGAACTCATCATCATCGACTACCTGCAGCTGATGAATGCCAGCGGAATGACATTTGGAAGCCGTGAGCAGGAAGTAAGTATCATATCACGCAACCTGAAGGCACTGGCCAAGGAGTTGGATATACCTATCATTGCCCTCTCGCAGCTGAACCGCTCGGTAGAACAACGCGGCGGAACAGGCATAGACGGCAAGAAACCTCAACTGAGCGACCTGCGTGAGTCGGGCGCCATTGAGCAGGATGCGGATATGGTGTGCTTCATCCACCGCCCGGAATACTACCGCATTACCACCGAAGAAAAGACCAGTAAAGACCTGCGCGGACTGGGTCAGATTATCGTGGCAAAGCATCGTAATGGTGCGACAGATGAGATTTGGCTGCGCTTCCGCTCCAAGTATGCCAAGTTCCAAAACGAGGATGAGGCCTATGATGAGGTGTACGAACCCCTACCTACCAGGGATGAGGTAACCATTACCAGCAGGATTGGCAATCCGGACGGAGCACGACTGGATGACCCGAACGAAGGCAGGCCGTTTTAGTTGATAGTTGATAGTTGATAGTTGATATTTTTTGATAATTGAAAATTGAAAATTATAGATGGAAAGAACAGTAATTATCGACGCGCTGAAGAGTACGCGTCTAAATGAGCCAATCAATGTGCGCGGCTGGGTCCGCAGCCGTCGTGGAAACAAGCAAATCAATTTTATTGCCCTCAACGACGGTTCTACCATTAAGAATATCCAGATCGTAGTGGATATGTCTAAGTTCAGCGAAGAACAACTCAAACCCGTTACCACCGGTTCGTGCATCTCCGCCACAGGTATTCTGGTAGCCTCGCAAGGCTCGGGCCAAGCAGTAGAAGTACAACTGACCGAGTTGGAGGTATATGGAACCGCTGATCCGGAGCAATATCCGCTGCAGAAGAAGGGCTTGAGCATGGAGTACCTGCGTACCATCGCTCACCTGCGTCCGCGCACCAACACATTCGGCGCAGTCCTTCGTATTCGCCACAACATGGCGATGGCCATCCATACCTATTTCCACCAGCATGGCTACTTCTACTTCCATACGCCCCTCATCACGGCTTCGGACTGCGAAGGTGCCGGTCAGATGTTCCAGGTTACGACCAAGAACCTCTACAACCTCAAGAAGGACGAAAACGGTCAGATAGACTATTCAGATGACTTCTTCGGCAAGATGGCAGCGCTGACGGTCAGCGGACAATTAGAGGGTGAATTAGGCGCCATGGCGTTGGGTAAGATATACACCTTTGGTCCTACATTCCGTGCCGAGAACTCAAATACCCCGCGCCACTTGGCAGAGTTCTGGATGATCGAGCCCGAGGTGGCATTTATCCAGAAGGAAGAACTAATGGCATTGGAGGAGGACTTCATCAAGTTCTGCGTGAAATGGGCATTGGACAACTGCATGGACGACCTGGAGTTCCTGAACCAATACGTAGATAAAGGCCTGATTGAGCGTCTGAAAGGCGTCATCAATACCGAGTTTGTTCACCTTACCTATACCGAGGGTGTTGAGATTCTGCAGGAAGCTATCAAGAGCGGTCATAAGTTTGAGTTCCCCTGCCAATGGGGTGATGACTTGGCATCGGAGCACGAGCGTTTCCTGGTAGAGGAACACTTTGGTCGCCCCGTTATCATGACCGACTATCCCAAGGATATTAAGGCCTTCTATATGAAGCTGAATGAGGACGACAAGACTGTACAAGGCACCGATGTATTATTCCCGCAGATTGGTGAGATTATCGGCGGAAGCGTGCGCGAGGAGAACCTCGACAAACTCAACGCCGAGATCGAACGTCGTCATATCCCGATGAAAGATATGTGGTGGTATCTGGATACCCGTCGCTTCGGTTCCGCTCCCCATGCCGGTTTCGGTTTGGGCTTTGAGCGCCTGATGCTCTTTGTAACAGGAATGCAGAACATCCGTGACGTGATTCCGTTCCCGCGTACACCGAAGTCGGCAGAATTTTAGCTTAAATCAAGGATTTAAGATTAAAGATTTAAAATTTAAGATTTAAGATTAAAACAATAACCATAATGAAAAAGTTACTGACAACCCTTTTCGTTCTGTGCATCGCCGTTTCTGCGATGGCTCAGGCCGGTTTGAAAGGTAAGGTTCTTAATGAATCGACCGGAGAACCCATCGTGGGTGCCACAGTCACGCTGGCCAACCAGAACATCTCCACCACCACCAATGAGGCGGGTGAGTTCCAACTGGTGTACCTCGATGCCATTGAGGAAGAAATCATCATCGATGCCGACGGATTCGTGTCGGGCATTGAGATTGTATCGCTCAAAGACAAGGAGACAATCACCATCGAAGCCCTACGTATCCAACCTGATTTGGCCACTTCGCAATTAGAGGAGGTCTATATCAATATATCAGAGCAGGAGATGAATGATGACGAAGGACGCACGCAGGAACAAGCTTCCGCCGCATCGTCATCGGTTGACGTATTCAATAATGTAACGTCGTTTGCATGGTCCACAGCCCGATACAGAAATCGCGGTTACGAACAGTACTTCGAGACCAACTACATCGAGGGTCTGAACTTCAGTTCGGCAGAACGCGGACAGTTCAACTTCTCGGCGATGGGCGGTCTGAACGATGCAAGCCGCTACAAGGAGACGGTCAATCCGCTGGAGGCAACCAACTTCACATTCGGTAATATCGGTCGTTCGACCAACTACCTGATGTCAGCCTCAAACTACGCAGCCGGCTGGAAAATAGGTGTTGCCGGTACAAACCGTAACTACAAGGCAGCTTTGCGTGCTACCTATGCCAGCGGTCCGCTGAAGAACGACTGGTTTGTAGCCGCCCAGATTGCCTTCCGATTCTCGCCCTATATTGATGACAAGGGTAACATCGGCGAAGGTAACGACTACTACTCATTAGGTTACTTCGTAACCGCCGAGAAACGCTGGAAGGATGGACGTCATCGCCTGAGTTTCCTGACCTTTGGTGCGCCCACGACACGCGGTTCGTCGACAGCCGTGACGCAGGAGGTCTATACCCTGACCAACCAATATAACCCGACGCAATGGGGCTGGAACAATTACAACCCCAACTGGGGCTACCAGAACGGCAAGGTGCGTAACTCGCGTACCATTCGCTCGTACGACCCGACTTTCCTGGCAGCCTATGACTTCAAGTTAAGCGACGACCAGAAGATTCACGCTGCAGTAGGTGCACACTACTCCTTCTACTCAAACTCGGCGCTCACGTTCTACAACGCACCAGATCCGCGTCCGGACTACTACCGCAACCTGCCGTCGTTCCTGATTGACGGCCAGCTGAATGCCAATGGTGCATTCATCCGTTCGGACTATGCCGGTCGCGCATTGGGCGAGGTGGACGAGAACGGAATCCTGCTTCATCCGGAAGAGTACAACGGAATGGCTTTAGGTCACTCGATCGACTACAGCGGTGCCAAGACCTTAATCGACCTCTGGACATCACGCGACAGCAAGACCACGCAGATAGATTGGGATGCACTCTATGCCTCAAACTACGCCAATAATATTGTCAACCCCGAGGGATCAGCACGCTATATGTTAGAGCGTCGTCACAACGATATAGCAGAGGTTATCGGTGCATTTAACTATCAGGATACGCGTTTCAAACACCTCAAGATAACGACCGGTCTTGATATCAAGCAAGCCTATGGCCTGCATTACAAGACCGTGGATGACCTACTGGGCGGTAACCAATGGATAGACCAAGACCCCTTTGCCGAACGCGATATCCGCGAGTTGGCTACCAACATCGGTATGACGCAGGAAATGATTGAATACGTCAAGCAGAACGATGTGGTCTATTGGGGCACCCATGGTTATGCCAAGAATGTGAAGAAAGGTGATCGCTTCGGCTACGACTACCGCATCGCCATGACGAATGTTCGCGCATGGGCACAGAACGAATGGAACTGGCAGGATGTGGACCTCTACTACGCACTGGCGGTAACATATTCCTCCATGCAACGTACTACGAACATGATTAACGGTCGCGCAATCTACCTGGCAACCGTCAATTCGGAAGAAGAGAACCTGTACTTAGGTCCCAACTACGCAGCCATTCTCTATGGTACAACCACACCATCCTCTACTCAGACGGGTTATGCACACCACTTTGTGGACCCCGCCTTCAAAGCCGGCCTGACCTATAAAATCAATGGCCGTAACCGCATCCACATCAACGGCATGGCACAGACGATGGCTCCCCTGGCACGCGATGCCTATATCTCGCCGCGTATCCACGACCGCGCCTTTGCCAGCATCTATACCCACGACCATGCCAAATCGCTGGCAGATTACTATTCCGCATCCCAGAAAGTCGTGAGTGCCGATCTGACTTACGAATGGAATTACCCCATCGTTCGCGGTCGCGTGACCGGTTTCTACACCCAATTCTGGGGCGGCTCGGAGCTGAACGGCTACTATGATGATGAGGCTCGCACGTTCGTTAACCAAGCCATCACGGGTATCAACCGTCGTCACGTAGGTGCCGAGGCTGCCATCAGCGTGAAGATGGGAACCTATTTCACCCTGACCGGTGCAGCAGCCTTTGGTGACTATCGCTACACATCCAATGCCTACTCTATTACCTCGGCTGAGAACGGTATGTCGCTGGACGAATCTATCAACAGCGAGACCGGCGAAGTAAAACAACTATACGAACTGAAAGATTCGATTCTCATCAACGGTCTGCACGTAGCTAACGGTCCGCAACTGAATGCTTCGCTGAAGCTTAGTTTCTTCCACCCCAAGATGTGGTTTGCAGATATTACCATTTCGTACTACGACCGCAACTGGTTGGATTTTGCCCCCTCACGCCGTATGAAGGGTCTGTTTACCGGTACCCGCGCAGACGGATCCAGCGTCAACGGTTCGTATGCACAGATTTATGTTGACCACGACACCTATATCGATGCCCGTCAGAAAGATGCAGACGGCAACGTTTGCTTAGACAAGTACGGCACACCACTATTGGAAGGCCCGTACAAATACCTGGCAGATCAGGAGTCGCTGGTAAATAAGAACCCCTGGCATCGTATCGTTATTGATGCCAGCGTAGGTAAACTTATCTACCTGAAGAATCGTCAGTCACTCAGCATCAACCTCTCACTCACGAACATAACCAACAACGTATGGCTCAAGACCGGCGGCTACCAGCAGGCTCGTCTGCCGCGTTCCACCCGCCAGGGAGAGGATGAGGGCGAGAACTCGACTATCAACTCCAATATATGGAAGTTCCCCTCGAAGTACTACTATGCATGGGGTATGAATTTCTATTTGTCCGTAACTTATAAATTCTAAGGAGGCCGCAATATGAAAAAGACAATGAAATTGGGCTATTTCTTCGTAGCCGCCATCACAGCTATATTTAGCGCCTGTCAGTCCGATCCTATTTTAGAGGAATCGCTGTTTATCGATGAGGCCCAAGTGGCAGAAATCATCAAGGACGGCAAATTGTATGACCTGGATTCGCTGGTCAGTACGTTTATGACCGAAGTTGGCAACTACCATTCCGATACCACCAACTACCGTACGGCAGCCAACAACGAGGCCGTCAATCCCGGTATCTGGCTTTTCTCTATTGACACGCTGCCTACTAACGGCCCCGGCATCTATATCCGCGGTCGCGTAGCAACCGACGACTACGGAGGCAACTTCTACAAGGCACTCGTCATCCAGCAAATAGTGGACAACAACGGAACGATTGGCCAGCAGGCTCTGCGTATATCGGTAGATGCCGGTTCAGCCTCGGGCATGTTCCCGCGGGGTCAAGAGCTGCTGATTCGCTGCAACGGTTTCGCTATAGGTCGGTATGCTAACCAGATTCAGCTCTGCGTTCCATCACACAACAACAATGTATGGGCTCAGAATGCAGAACGCAAAGTAGGTTGGGCTCCGGGGCGTATACCCTTTGCACGCTTCAAGGCAGCTGTGACACGTATCGGCAAGCCCGACGCATCCAAACTGCTGTATGAGGCACGCAGCGTATCAAGCATCACCTCTTCTGTTGACCCCAAGGCTGCACGCAGCCAAGACGGCAAACTGGTGTACATCAATAATATCTACTACACCGGTCAATGCCAAAACGACAGCCGTCAGACTGCCTATTGCTCGTGGGGTAATCCTTCGGATGACAAGACTGCAAATGTGTTTGCACCTACTACGAAGAACGTTGGTCACCCCCAGTCACGCTTTATTACCGACGGGTCGGGTGATACCATCAGTATCTCGATGTCGGAGTACGCCAAGGAGGCTCACTTCTACCTGCCCGGTGCCAATAATCCCTTTGCCTATATGGTAGCACCCTTCGACTCGGTACAAACAGAAGTGGTGCCCACAACGCCTTACTTGAGCTTTACCGTTGGGACAACAACCTATTATGTAACTGTATCGGCCGAGAAACAGCTTTTGGGTTGGGAGCCGGATGATGTAGTATTCACCAACGAGGCCCTCTCGCAAGGCTATGTATTCGATGGCACTAAATGGAGTGAGAAAGTAGGTGTACTGCATTGTACAGACTATGTAGGTGGTGTGTATGGAATATTAAGTTACTACATGGATAATGCCAATTACGCACCCGCTGTGACCAACTGGTCTATCTCCATCTGTGACCTGAGTGACCTTCGCCTGATCAATACCCAGACCGGCAGTCCTTGGATTCCGGAGGAATACAACGGCTATGGTTTATAATACCGGTTATAACTCATGCCATTCAACTGGATTGACATACTGATTGCACTACCGCTACTCTATGGCCTGATAGTCGGCATCCGTCGTGGACTGGTGACCGAATTTCTGGCTATAGCAGCGGTAGTGGCAGCCTTTATCGGCGCGCGGCTTTGGGGACCATCGGCTGTGCCATGGGTACTCAAAGCAAGTGCGGCGGTACACCTCAACATGCCTCAACAAGTGGCCGTAGTAATAGCCTATGCGGGTCTATTTGCCATCATCGCCCTCGTGCTGAATCTCATCGGCAGATGGCTGACCAAGTTTTTCGAGACGATCCACATTGGCTGGGTCAACCATCTATTGGGCGCCGTCTTCGGCGTGTTGAAATGGGGCATCATCGTGATGGTACTGGTCTTCATCGTAGGGCAGATTGACAGTTATTTTGCCATCCTGCCTGACTCTGTCACGGCCGAATCACGCTTATGGGGCCCCGCTCTCAAGTCTGCCAACTACTGCTGGCAGTACATACAGAACGCTATTTAAGAACACCTAATACACCCTATTTTCACATGAGAAACACTCATTTACGTCTGGCAGCCGTCGCTGTCCTGTTTGCAAGTATCCTTACCGCTTGTACCATGAAAACTACCTCAACATCCCCTAAGAGCGTCAGCGATGCTGTTGTTCTTCAAACCCTCGAAGCCGTACGTGCAGAAGCACCTGAGTTAGACCAAGAACGCCTGGAACGCGGCATCCGTCAGGCCGCCAATTTATGGCGCGAAGAGGACGGAACAGAAGCCGAGTTTAAGGCATTTGCTATAGAGCATACCGCCAAGACAACCGCGGAACGCGATGCCCTATTCTTCAGCCTGAGCCGTATTATGGAGCGACTCAGCGAGAGTGCCGATATGCTAACCGTGGAATTACTGAAGCCCACGCAACTTACCAACGCAGGTGAACCGACCGTAGCGGACTGGATTATGTCGGGTTACAGCTCGAACGCTCACCTCCGCGATGACCTCTTTGCCAACAAATTAGCCTTTCTTACCATTCTCAACTTCCCCTTCTACACCCTGGATGAGAAGAACACCATTGGCCGCGAGTGGACACGTCAACAATGGGCAGAAGCCCGTCTGGGTGACGTCTTCACGGAGCGTATTCCCGCCAAGGAGGTAGCTGCCCTGGCTCAGGCTTATGCTGATGCCGAGAACTATATAGCCGACTACAATATCTATATGGGTCGTCTGCGCACGGAAGACGGACGCCAGCTATTTCCCGACGGCATGAAACTACTCAGCCATTGGAACCTGCGCGACGAACTCAAAGCCGACTATAGCGAGCCGCTAACCGAAGATGCCGAAGGACGCCTGGTCAACGAAAAGCAGGAGATGATTTACCAGGTCATGCAACGTATCATCCGTCAGGAGATTCCCGCTTGCGTCATCAATAACGAAGGCCCCATCTGGTATCCCTATAGTAATCGCGTAGAGGAAGCCAACGGGCAAACAGCTACACGCGAGGCGGATGTACGATACCAGAAGATTCTGGACACCTTCCACGCTATGCTGGAAGTAGATAAGTACTGCCCCACGCGTCCGACCGGTATTATCCGTAACTTTGAGGGCGATATAGAGATTCCTGCCGATGAGGTAGAACGCCTCTTTATCCAACTAATCGGTTCGGAACAGGTCAAGACGGTAGCTGCTATTATCAAAGAACGTCTCGGGCGCGAGTTACGCCCCTACGATATATGGTACGACGGTTTCAAATCACGTAGTACCATGAATGAGGACGACCTTACCGCACAGACACGCTCGCTCTACCCCACCCCCGAGGCTTACCAGAGGCAGATACATATCATGCTGCAGAAACTCGGTTTTGACAAGGAGAGTTCGGAATATATCGCCCGTCGTATCGTGGTGGAACCCGCCCGCGGTTCCGGTCACGCGTGGCCGTGTGTTGGTCACAACGAGCCGACCCGCCTACGTACGCGTATCGGTAGCCAAGGTATGGACTACAAGGGTTACAACATCGCCGTGCATGAAATGGGACATAATGTAGAAGAGGTGGTCAGCCTCTACATGATGGACTACTATATGCTGCATGGTATCCCGAATACGGGCTTCACGGAGACGAGTGCCTTCATCTTCCAACAACGCGACCTGCAATTACTGGGCTACGGCAAGCAAGAGATGAACCGCGAAGCGACGTTGGATGTATTCTGGGGTATGTATGAGATTATGGGTGTGAGCCTGGTTGATATGCGCATGTGGCGTTGGCTCTATGCACACCCGGAAGCTACGGCAGCAGAGCTACGCGAGGCAACTACACAAATTGCAGCCGAGCTATGGAACGAATACTACCGTCCGGTATTAGGTGAGGACAACTGCGTACTCCAAGCCATCTATTCGCATATGGTCAACAGCCCGATGTACCTGCCTAACTACCCCATTGGACATATTGTACAATATCAGTTGGAAGAACAACTGACGGGTACGAGCGGCAGAGAATGGGCTGATAAATACCTGCGCTGGTACCGCTTAGGCCGTCTGACGCCCCAAGAATGGATGCGTCAGGCTGTGAATGGCGAACTGTCGGTAGAGCCAGTCTTGAGAGCAATTGATAATTGATAATTGATATTTTAGATTACGAGAAGAACGAAAGCCATACTGCTGACCTGGTTTGTCCTGCTATCGATGACGATGGCAGGACAAACGAGTGTCACGTTTGAGGAACTGATACAGAACGGAGAAGCCTATGTAGGTCAACGGGTGAAAGTGACGACTCCGCTCGTAGTATGCGGCGTGTATTACGACAGCCTCATTCTATCCGACCAACGTCTGTACGTACCCGAGGAACGTGCTGTTGGATTGGATCAAGGCGACTCGACTACCTATTGGCAACAGGTTGCCTTCAATCGCACACACAGACTGCGGCTGGAAACCAATCATAAGCCCTACCAAGTCTATACCGGTAGTATCGTTCGCTCGCTACGTGCGCTCGTTACCAAGCCCGGCGTTCTCGTAGCAGGCAAGGCACCCAAATTCACATGCAACAAGCCCAACGACCGCTTGCCAAAGATGAAGGACGCCAACCTCGTTATCTGCTCGTCAAACGTTCAAAACCTGTTCGCAGACCTCGGAGGATATGCGTCAGCCAAGACGCCCAAACAATTGGATTTGCAGGTTGAGAAAGTTGCGAAAGGGTTATTATATTCGCAGGCGGACTTATTCGCACTATGCGAAGTAGAGAAAGGAAACAAGACTCCTGCCCTATTGGTAGAGCGCATGAACGCCAAGACAAAGGCAGGAAGATATAGTTGGGTTGAGAGCCGCACAAGCGATGGCGACACCATAGGCGTGTGCTATGTGTATCGTACTGACCGCATCCAGCCCTATGGGGAAACAGGCTATGGCTATCCGGAAGGGAATATCTATGGTGAACGCTTCAAGATACAGGGATTTGTACACACGGCTACGGGTGAACGTTTCGTAGTAAGCCTTAACCATCTGCGCTCTAAACGTGGTTCTGCCCAACGGGCGGATAGTCTGCGCATGCTCAATATCCATGCCATCAAGGAGTTGCTTGATAATGCACCCCTACTCTATGGTGATAGCGATATACTGGTCGTAGGCGATTTCAATTGCTACAGCTATGAACGGCCTATCCAATATCTGGTACAGCAAGGCTATGCAGACCAGCAAATGCGCTTTGATAGTACAGATTATTCCTATGTATATAAAGCCGAGTCCGGTAGCCTGGACCGCGTGTTAGCCTCACCCACGATGGCGGAGAAGATAATCGGCATCAAGGCCATTCACCTCAATGCCGATTGTTTCTATTCGTTAGGTTATCGAAGCCGTTACGCGAAAAGCGACCGTTTTCGCTATTCGGACCACGACCCTGTGGTTATTTACTTGCGTCTATCACAAAACGCGGCCTCCCGCTAATAGAGCTTTCGCGCACAGTATCGCCTATCTGCTTCAGGTAGCGCGTCAGGACTTCTGTGTCCTTAATCGGCTCATAGTCAATAGGCTCCGCAAAACGGAAGATACCACTCGCGCCACAATTGACAAGGGTGTAGTTTAGTCCCGATAAGGTATAAACAGCCTCATCATCTATCGGCGCCCAAGTGCCATCCGGAAGTTCAATCTCCACTTTCACAACCCTGCGCGTGGCACCAATGGTGGCAAAGAAGCCATTCTCATCGAAGGAAACGGAGCTACTAATACGAGGGTTGATGGTATAACGCAACCCGCTAAAGATATGAAAGTCGCCATTCTCTACAGGCCAAGTGGCCACAGAGACCTCGAGGGCGTCACGCAACTGACGGCCGGTCATCTGAACCGAAGCCAAGGAGTTATTAAAGGGCAGAACTGCCATGACTTCCCCTAACGTGATGTCCCCCGTGGGAATCGCCGCACGAATACTTCCGCCATGGATGCACCCAAGCTGCGTACCCCCCGCCCAACGCATCGCGTCCGCCAAGAGACACGAGATTTCGGTCTCGGAGTTACGCACCAGACGGTTGCCCTTCTCATCGTAGTCGCGCAGATTGATTTCTGTGTAACCAACCTTCACAGCTATTTCTTCCTCAATTTGGCGTTGGATGGTATTGATAACCTGTTCGACACGGTCAGCACGGGGGATATATTTAGCATCCGAAGATACCGAGGGTACGAGTTCTACGGTTATTCCGCCATCTGCAGCAATGGTCAGGCGACCTATATTGACGAATTTCGAGCCTGTTGAGGCCAGTATCAAGGTATCGCCATTGGCATCGGGCAGACGTTCGTTGAGGATACTATGCGCGTGGCCATCAAGGATAACATCTATGCCGTGCGTACCCTTTACCAAGTCAAGTGAGGACAAGGGATAGGTATTATCGCCCAGATGCGAGAGGACAATAACATAGTCCGCACCCTCTTGACGTACTTTATCCACAGCAGCCTGCACCAATGAGATGGTTTCGTCCATATGGAACGAATAGCACACCTCGCCCTGTTCGTTGAGGAAATAGGTAGGAGTGGAACTATTGAACGTGGTAGGTGTTGTTACGCCCACATACGCTACCTTTATCGGTCCGTAGCGACGTATGTCGTAAGCGGGGTATATCGGTTCGGGGTTATCGGTTATCGGTTCGCGGCTAAAATTGCAGCAGAGGACTTTGGCCTTCAGCTTGCGGTTTAGTTCCATCATCCGCGGCACGGAATAGTCAAACTCGTGGTTGCCGAGCGTCACGTAGTCGTATGGCACGGCGTTCATGATATCCACTATATACTGTCCCCGAGAAATAGAGCCCACCACATCGCCCTGCAGGAAATCGCCGGCACTCACAACCGTCACATAGGGGGTGCTGAGTTTGGCTAAATCTTTTAGCGAAGCGATATGCGCGTAGCCCTCAACAGCACAATGCGGGTCGTTATCAAACAGGATCACGATATCCTTGCGGCTACAAGCAGCCAAAAGGAACAAGAAGCACAGGAGTAGCGTTTTTTTCATTTCCAACACAATTTTTATGATTTAACCTGCAAAGGTACAACTTTTTTTGCAAATCTGCAAATTTATTTTTCAAAATGGTTCTAAAATGCTCATTTTTTTATATAGAGAAAGATAGGAATGCTCCAGGATTGCCTCGAGAATGGTTCGAGAACGGCTCGAGTAAGGTCTAGGATTGGTTTTAGAAAACCTCGATAAAAGGTCGATAAAACCTCGACAAAAGGTCGGGCAAAAGGGCAACGTGGGGCATGAGAGACGGCAAAGCATGAGAGACGGCGGGCATGAGAGACGGCAAGGGAATGCCGTCTCTACAGGTGCAACAGTAGTCGAGTGTTTTCTGTTCTCGTCTCTTTTTGCAAAAAATGACTACTTTTGTATACAAAAAGGATATTTTTTCGAAAAAATTTGCATAATTCAAAAAAAAGCAGTAACTTTGCAGGTTAATTCTACCATCGGTAGAAATCCACATCAAGATGGCAAAGAAGAAAAGCTAAGATAGCTAAGAAGAATCATCAAGATTGTAAAGAAGAAAAGCTAAGAATAAAAGCTAAGATAGCAAAGAAGAATCATTAAGATTGTTAAGAAGAAAAGCTAAGAATAAAAGCTAAGATAGCAAAGAAAAAAAATCATAAGAGAAGAAAAAGATGGCTCGCTTAATAGCATTATATTTACCGCAGTTTCACCAAATACCGGAGAATGACCGTTGGTGGGGCAAGGGTTTTACCGAGTGGACAAACGTACGCAAAGCCAAGCCTCTATTCCGCGGACATGAACAACCTCGTATTCCCGGGGATATGGGTTACTATGACCTATTGGATCCGGATGTCCGTTCATTTCAAGCCGAACTGGCAAGCGAAGCAGGCATAGAGGGATTCTGCTACTATCATTACTGGTTTGGCCGCGGCAAAGAGCTGCTGGAAAAACCACTTCAACAAGTAGTTGAAAGCGGTAAGCCTGATTTTCCGTTCTGCCTGTGCTGGGCGAACCATAGTTGGAGCAACAAGACCTGGGAAAAATCATCTGCGATGGTAAAGGAAAAGGTGCTGATGAGACAACGCTACGGAGGCGATGAAGACTATCGCGAGCATTTCTACCGCCTGCTGCCTACGTTCCGCGACAAGCGGTATATATGGGTGGACGGTCGCCTGCTATTCTTTCTGTATGATTGCTACCATTTTAAGGACGTAAGACGGTGGATGGAAGTATGGCGTGAGTTGGCAGTAAAGGAAGGTCTGCCCGGTTTCTACTTTGTAGGCATGACTCCGGCGACGCTAACATTCCGCATCAACAAGAAGGGGAAAGAAGAGAAATGTATGCCTAATTTGGAGAGTAGTAGTGAAATATATAAATACATCCTATCGTTAGGATTTGATGCCGTCAACTCACTCGGGCAACGCCGTGGTGAGATGTTAGCCGTAGGCAAGCTAAAAAGCCTTGTGAACCGCGTGCTGGTACGACTGCATTTGGCACCCTCTCTTAACTTTGACTACGAGAAGGTAACCAAAGGTTTCTTTGCTCCGGAGGATCGTTGGGAGAATGTGTTCCCGACCGTGATGCCTGACTGGGACCGCAGTCCGCGTGTGGGCAAAGCCGAAGGTATCTATCTAAAAAGCACCCCAAAGAAATGGGAAGCTCACCTTCGTGATGCCCTTGCGCTTGTGCGCCATAAAAAACAAGAACACCAAATCATCGTTATCAAATCATGGAACGAATGGGCAGAAGGTAACTATTTGGAGCCTGATAAGCGATACGGTTGCGGTTATCTGAATGCCATCAGACGCGCCTTAACAACCATACTGCTATTCCTGATGCCCTTGGCCACTATGGCGAAACGCGACAATGCAACCCTCCTCGCTCGTGCTCAAGAGTTAGGGATGCCGATTGTATGGATCAACACCACGACAGGCGAGAACCCGACCTGCGAGGCCATCTATCCGCCTGAGGGCTGTGACGGAGTCGGCATTACCAATAACGAGAAGTTGACCGGCAGTATGTATATTACCATAGGTAACGACACACTCTATCGGAGCGGTCCGTACGTAGAAGACCAGTCGGGTATCACCATCCGCGTCAGAGGCAACACCACCGCCGCTAATCAGAATAAGTTTCCCTACAAAGTAAAGCTGCAAAAGAAAGCGGACTTGCTGATGAGAGGCAACGATGACATCTACAAGGACAAAGATTGGGTATTGCTGAAGAGTTGCTGGTATGAGTCGCTTGCCGGCAAGTACGCCAACCGTGCTATCGGCATGCCTTGGGTACCGGAAAACCAATTGGTATGGGTTGTGCTGAATGGCGATTTCAGGGGTCAATATCTGCTATCGGAAAGCATCAAGCGTAACCCCAAATGCCGCATCGATGTAAGCGAGTTGGGATATATCTTTGAATACGACCCTTATTGGTGGAATGAGGATTACTACATTCCTTCTTCTGTGTATCGCTACAACTACACCCTAAAATACCCGGATGAGACGGACATAACGCCCGAACAGGAAAACTACTTGATACGACTCATCGACAGCCTGGAAGCGGAGACAAGAGCAGATACTGTCACATCGGGCTTGATAGATCTGAAGTCCTTTGCGCGCTGGCTGATGGTACACGATATACTTGGTGATCGCGACTATGCCGGCAGCAATATGTATTTCGAGAAATACGACACGCTGGAGACTCCCATTAGGATGAGTGTGCCTTGGGATTTTGGCGGGTGCTTTACCGCCTCGCGGACAGAAGATTGGGCGGCGGTACATACCCGTTGGTGGTTTGCGCCCCTATTTGAGCAAGCCGATTCCGCTTTGGCCGGACACTATTGCAAACTATTCGACCAAGTTGGATTACAAACGATAGACTACGTCATCGACCAGTTGGACAGCCTGCGTCAATACCCGCAAATTGATGAGTTAGACACAGCAGTTGTACTGGATAACGAGTGTTGGTGGCCGGAATTTCAACTGGCTTCGGTACAATTGGGCGAGATGATTGCTTTTCTGACCGATCATCGTACATGGATGCAGGAGGCAGTAGAAGCGATACGTCCGTCTCACTTGCCGGAGGATCCCGTAGAACCTGAAGAGCCGAAAGAACCCGGGGAATCGGCGTTGCCATCCGTATGGCAGAATATGAGGGAAGGCGAGGTGCGCTATTACGATGTAATGGGACGTCCGCTGCCCGGTCCTCAACACGGCGTGACGATACGTGTTACCCGCAAGGGGATTACCAAACTGATTATACCTTGATCCAAAAGATGAAGAAACTAATCTGCATATTCAATACCTCGCATGACTCCCATTGCCGTCATCGCGTAAAGGATCTTCGGGAAGCAGGCTTCTCGGTGGAGGTATATTGCCATCCGCGGAATGGTGCTACGGGCGAGAAGGATGCAGATTACCCGTTGGTTTTCCTCTCTGATTTGGCAAGCGAACGATATACAGGCAGGCTGATGAGTTATGCCCGCGAGATACGCGCAATCGTGCGTGCTCATCGTGGCGAGGATTGCCTGTACTACCTTTACGGACTGGATATCGCTATGGTGTTCCGCTGTGTAGCACCCAGGCAAAGTTATCTGTACGAAGAGGCGGATATGATGCACTTAGAGGCTGGAACGGAGCAGTACCCCTGGCTTTCAGCCGTTTTGGAGCGTATTGACCGACGCGTGATACGCCATGCGGCGTTGGCGATATTAACATCAGAGGGTTTTCTACAGTATCACTTTGGCGACGTTCGCCCCCAGAACTGCGTCGTTGTCCATAACAAAGCCGACAAACGGCTGCTAGAGAAAGAGGTAGCCGATAAACAGAGCGATGAGAAGCATCTGCATTTCGCCTTTATCGGTATGTTGCGCTACGATAGTCTGTACCGCTTTGCCAAAGTGGTGGGCGAACGATTCAGGCAGCACACGTTCCATTTTTACGGTCCGGAGACACCCCGTTTTGAGGCACTAAAGACGTATGACAACGTGCTTTTTCACGGTCCGTACAAAAATCCGGATGACCTGCCTGCACTCTACGAGGCAACAGATATCGTGGTAGCAACCTATGACAGCACACACACCAATGTGTGGTATTTGGAACCAAATAAACTATTTGAGACCGTCTGCATGCGCACGCCAATCGTGGTGAGTGCGCATACCTACGTAGCCAAGCAAGTAGCCGCATGGGGAAGCGGTTGGCCGATAGATGCGACCCATGAGGAACATATCGCACAGTTCATCAGCAGTCTGACAGCCGAACGGATAGCCTCATGCCGTAAGCATATAGCGTCTATCCCGCGTGAGCAGATGATAGCAGATAATAGCGAACTAATCAAACGACTGCAAGCCCTATGTTGAAGCCATTGGTATCCGTCATCATGCCCTGCCACAACGCCGAAGCGTATGTACGCGAAGCTGTGAAATCGGTCTGCTGCCAGTCTGTGACGGAATGGGAGTTAGTGGCCGTGGATGACGGCTCAACAGATGGCACGCTGAAGATACTACGCGAGCAGGAGAAAGAAGACGGGCGAATACGGGTGATTGCGCTAAAACAAGCCTCCGGTAGTCCGGCTACGCCCCGTAACAAAGGTATTGAAGCTGCGCGAGGACGTTATATCGCATTCTTGGATAGCGATGACCAATGGATGCCGTTCAAACTGCAAGACCAGTTGATGCTCATGAAACAGGGCGAGGCATTTGTATATAGCAACTACGAAAAAGTGGATAGCCTCGGCACGCGACAAGGACGCATTGTGACAGCTCCGCAACGAGCCGATTACCGCCAATTGCTGCGCGGCAATTACATTGCCTGCTCAACGGTATTGTACGACACAGAAGTTATCGGCAAGCGGTATTTCAAGTGTATCGGGCACGAGGATTTCTGCTGCTGGTTGGACATCCTGCGGGATGGTTTTCAGGCATGTAATACCAATACGGTAGAGATGCTTTATCGCGTGACAAATGGATCGGTATCGCATAATAAATTAAAGACTATCGCTTGGACTTGGCACATCGTGCGCCAGGAACAGAAACTAAGATGGCTTCCGGCTGTTTACTACCTGATGAGTCATCTGATAAAAGCCAGTTTGAAAAAGAGAATATGAACGATAAACTACTCTATACAGGCGCCTCGGGATTCCTGGGTTACAATACCCTACCCCAGCTACGCGAGCGTTATGATGTAACAACCCTGGGACCAACGGAGCGCGACATGATTCGTTGCGATTTGGCCACAACCGTGCCTCCATTAAGCGAACGATACGATGTCGTGCTTCATGCCGCGGGGAAAGCACATATTATTCCGCGTACGGAGGAAGAAAGACGGTCATTCTACGAGGTAAACGCCGGCGGAACGAGGCACCTATGCGAGGCGTTAGAGCAAGTAGGCGTGCCGCGTGCGTTCATCTTCATCAGTACCGTTGCTGTATATGGTTTGGAAACGGGGGAAGAGATTGGCGAAGAGCATCCGCTAAACGGAGGAACGCCCTATGCCGACAGCAAAATAGAGGCAGAACATTTTCTGGAGGAATGGTGCGCAAAGCATCAAGTCGTGCTGACGATTCTAAGGCCGTCTTTATTGGCCGGAATGCGTGCGACCGGCAATTTGGGCGATATGATAAACGGCATTCGCAAAGGTTTTTACCTAAATATAGGTAAAGGCGACGCGAGGCGGAGTGTGAGTATGGCTGCTGATATATCGCGGCTGTTGCCTATGGTTCAGGACAAAGGAGGCGTATATAATCTGGCCGATAATCACCAACCGAGTTTCGGAGAACTGTCAGCACGTATAGCACAACTAATGGGTAAAAAGCCGCCCATAAGTATTCCGCTATGGATAGCAAAGATTATGGCGCGCGTAGGCGATATGTTAGGGAAGAAGAGTCCGTTCAACAGCACGAAGCTAAATAAGATGACCCATTCGCTGACATTCAGCAATCGGAAACTAAGAACCGAAATCGGATTTGAGCCAAGCGAAGTGCTGGAAGAGTTGAAGATAAATTGAAAATTAAAAGAGGAACGTAAACAACAACTTATAGATGATATATTGTATTACCACATTATTTTTAGCAGCATGCCTATGGGTGTATTTTCAGTTTGCCCGTAAGCAAGGACTGTATGATGTACCCAACGAGCGAAGTTCACATCGTCAACCGACCATCATCGGCGGAGGTGTGATATTCTGGTTTGCCATTATTTTCTACGCCCTGACACACTCGGATACGCCACAAATATGGACGTTGACGGGCGCATTCAGTATTTTGGCGATCATCAGTCTGTGGGATGATGTACATTCCCTACCCTGGTGGTCACGTCTGGGTACTCAGACATTGAGCATGTTGATGATTTTTCAAGCGACCGGCTTGGTGGACGTCATTTCTCTATGGATGGTCGTACCGATGATTATACTGTGTTTAGGTATCGTGAATGTGTATAACTTCATGGACGGAATCAACGGTATGCACGCACTCTATTCCGTGGTGGTATTAGGTGCATTACAGGTCGTTAACATGACTGTTACACCGTTTGTAAACCCTGACTTCATCTGGTTTGCACTCATTGCCGAATGTATATTTCTATTCTGCAACTTTCGCCGCCGCGCCTTATGCTTTACCGGCGATATAGGCAGCATCGTCATGGCTACGTGGGTAATTACCCTGTTGCTGATGCTCTTCTGCGCATCGGGTCAGGGACGTTATATTCTCTTCTTAGCCGTATATGGTGTGGATGCTGTATGCACGATACTCCACCGAATCTGCATCCGCCAGAATATCGTGCAGGCTCACCGTCTGCATCTCTATCAGATACTGGCCAACGAAGCGGGTATTCCGCAATTATGGGTTTCGACGATTTACGCCGTGCTGCAGGTGGCTGTCTGCGCGGCTGTAATATGGTTGCCATGGGCTTGGTATGAGCTTTTTGCCCTGACTTTGCTTCCCCTGGTAGCAATGTATCTAATCAAATTCCCCTTGATGAAACATTTCGGCGTCAAAGCTAATGCACAAACCCATCCGGTCATCCCCTTCTCGCCACCCGATCTGACTAACCGAGAGATTAAACTCGTCAGCGAGGCGTTGCGATCTGGCTGGATTACCACCGGTCCTCGTACCAAGGAGTTTGAGCGACATTTGGCAGAACTATGTCACACCGAGCGCGTTGTGTGCCTCAATAGTGCAACGGCAGCGCTGGAGTTGACGCTACGTCTCTATGGCATCGGTCCGGGCGATGAAGTCATCGTGCCGGCTTACACCTATACAGCATCGGCATCGGTCATTCTGCACGTGGGAGCTAAGCCGATACTGATTGATTCGCAGCAAGACAGCCTGGAGATGGACTACCATCAGATGGCCGAGGCTATCACACCCCGTACGAAAGCCATCATCGCTGTGGACTTAGCAGGATGTATATGCGATTACCGACGTATCTACGAAGCTGTGGAGGCAAAGAAAGGTTTATTCCAAGCCAGCAATGAGTTGCAGCAGCTATTCGGGCGTTGTCTCGTCGTCGCCGATAGCGCGCACGCATTAGGTGCCATGCGGGACGGAAAGATGGCTGGCGAGATAGCCGACTTCACCTCATTCAGTTTCCATGCTGTCAAGAACCTGACGACCGCCGAAGGCGGAGCTGTAACATGGAAAAGCCATCCGGGCCTGGATAGCGAACGTATCTACAAACAACTGCAACTCTATTCCTTGCATGGTCAAAACAAGGACGCCCTGGCCAAGACACAATTGGGAGCATGGGAATACGATATCGTAGGCCCCTGGTACAAGTGCAACATGACAGATATCATGGCTGCCATCGGTTTGGGACAATTAGAACGCTACCCCGCCCTTTTGGCACGTCGTCGCGAGATTATTGAGCTGTACAACCAAGGGCTCAGCGACCTGCCTATACACGTTCTGCCCCATTACACGGATACGTGTACCGGTAGCGGACATCTCTATATCACACATTTCACGGGCTTGACACGCGAACAATGCAACGGGATTATTACCCGCCTGGCCGAACGAGGTATCTCAACCAACGTACACTACAAGCCTCTGCCTATGATGACCGCATACAAGAACCTGGGTTATGATATCAAAGACTATCCGAATGCCTACGCCCATTTCGTCAACGAGATAACCCTACCTCTACATACGCTGCTGACGGATAGCGATGTAGCATATATAATAAGGTGTGTGCATGAGGAAATAGGAAATAGATAATGGATATTTTTTATGACTCGCCTGTTGGACATATTGATAGCGGGAATCGGATTGGTGATACTATTGCCGATCATGTTGCTGGTAGCGGTTGCTATCGTGATTGATGATAGAGGACCTATCTTCTATGGTCAGTTACGTGTTGGCCGATACGGTCAGGACTTCCGTATTCTGAAGTTTCGCTCCATGCGCATGGGGGCAGATAAGATGAGTCTCATCACCATTGGTGACCGTGACCCCAGAGTGACGCGTGTGGGCTACTACATACGCAAATACAAGCTGGACGAACTGCCGCAACTATGGAATGTGCTTATCGGCGACATGTCGCTGGTAGGTCCGCGTCCCGAGGTCAGGAAATATGTAGATCTCTATACCGAAGAACAAAAGCAAGTGTTACGAGTACGGCCGGGGATAACAGACTATGCATCTATCGAGTATGTCGATGAAAACCGACTGCTCGCCGCATCGCAAGACCCCGACAAAACCTACATTGAGGAGATTATGCCACAAAAGATTGCCCTGAATATGCGCTACATCAACCATCCAACGGTAGGCGAATATTTCCGAATACTTTTTTTAACAGCAAAAGCAATACTACGATAATATGGGATTTTTTGATTTTTTCAAACGCAAAAAGACCGAACAGGAAGTTCGGCAGGAACAAGAGACGCTAACCCAAGGCCTGGAGAAGACCAAGGAGTCGGTGCTGACCAAGCTAAGCCGCGCGGTTGCCGGCCGTTCGACAGTAGATGACGACGTGCTGGACGAACTGGAGGAAGCACTCATCACCAGCGACGTAGGCGTGGAAACGACGCTACGCATCATTGAGCGTGTACAAGAACGCGTCCGTCGAGACAAATACCTCGGAACGAATGAATTGAACCGTATCCTCGTCGAGGAAACCTGTGCCCTACTCGCCGAAAACGAGATTCAAGAACAGAAAGCCAATAGTCCGGAATCGGTTGCCGCAAGCCAATATCCCTACGTAATCATGGTAGTCGGCGTGAATGGCGTAGGCAAAACCACAACGATTGGCAAATTGGCATGGCAGTTCAAGCAGGCCGGCAAAAAGGTCTATTTGGGCGCTGCCGATACCTTCCGTGCCGCTGCCGTGGAGCAACTATGCATCTGGGGCGAACGAGTCGGCGTAACGGTCATCAAACAGCAACAAGGCTCCGACCCCGCATCGGTAGCCTTCGATACGCTGCAATCGGCGGTAGCCAACAAGGCCGATGTCGTGCTCATTGATACAGCCGGTCGTCTGCACAACAAGGTTAACCTGATGAATGAGTTGACCAAAATCAAAAATGTCATGCAGAAAGTTGTACCCGGCGCGCCGCACGATGTGATGCTTGTATTGGATGGTAGCACCGGTCAGAACGCCTTTGAACAAGCCCGTCAGTTCACCCGCGCGACACAGGTAACTTCACTAGCCATCACCAAACTGGATGGCACGGCTAAAGGTGGCGTAGTCATCGGCATCAGCGACCAGTTCCACATTCCCGTGCGCTACATCGGTCTGGGCGAGAAAGCGGAAGACCTGCAGGCCTTCGACCGCGAAGCATTTGTGCGTAGTCTGCTTGGCTTATGAAGATAACTTTTCTGGTCATAGGGCGAACGACAGACAAGCATATCGAGGCGCTGACGGAGGAATACCGGCAACGATTGGGGCATTATGTCAAATTTGAGATGACGGTCATACCGGAACTCAAGAACACCAAGAACCTCCGTCATGACCAACAGAAGACTGAAGAGGGGCTACTACTTCTACGCGCTGTGCCGCAGACTGCAGAACTGATTCTACTGGACGAACGCGGTAAGGAGTTGCGCAGTATCGAGCTGGCAGATATGCTGCAAAAGAAGATGTCCGGCGGACGGGATGTCGTGTTTGCCATCGGCGGACCATATGGTTTCTCTGAAGCTGTGTACCAACGCGCAGACGGTATGTTGTCGCTGAGCAAACTGACTTTCTCACACCAGATGATACGACCATTCTTTGTAGAACAACTCTACCGAGCAATGACCATACAAAAGGGGGAACCGTATCACCATGAGTAGTTGATAGTTGACAATTGATAGTTGATAATTGATAGTTATGAAAAAAGTTACTTTTATTCTGGCGATTGCAGCCGTAATGGTGGCATGCCAGACCCAAGAAAACAAACAAGAAAACATGAGTAATCAAGTCATCGAAAACATCCTTACCCGCGTGAGCGTACGCCAGTTTACGGGTGAGAAGATTAGCGCCGAGCAAACCGAGACTCTACTCCGTTGCGCATTGGCGGCACCATCGGCAGTAAACCAACAGCCGTGGAAAATCTACGTCGTTGAGAACGAGGAGTTACTCCGTCAGTTAGGCGAAGCGATGCCTAATTGTCGCTGTCAGAACCATCCCGCTTGTGCATTTGTACTCTGCGGGGATATGGACAAAGTATTCCAACCCCAACCTGATTTCTGGATTCACGATGTATCAGCAGCCACAGAGAACCTGCTTCTTGCCGTGCACAGCATGGGTCTGGGCGCTGTATGGTGCGGCGTTTATCCCAGTCAGGAGAAAGTGGAGATGACCCGCAGTATTTTAGGTATTGAGGAGCGTTTTGTGCCACTCTGCATCGTGCCCGTAGGTCACCCTGCTGAGCAACCCGACGTGAAAGACAAGTACAAAGAAGAAAATATATGCTTTATTCGGTAGCCACATATCGGTTACATCCCCACGAAGCCTGGCAGGAGGACCTCTTCTGCCAAGCATTGGCAGACCAAGGATTTGAGGTATTCGAGACCTCAGAGGACGGCACGGAAATGCGTGCCTATATTCCGACGGAACTCGGTAATCGGTTATCGGTTATCGGATCTCACGATTGGGCGGAGCCGGTAAGCTTTGAAGTATGTCCGGATGACAATTGGAATGCCGAATGGGAGAAAGAAAATACTGAAAAGTGTTATTCGCTGCCCAATGGGCGTCAATTAGTCATTCATCCGCATTGTGCTTTTGGCGCCGGTCATCACGAGACGACCTCGATGATTTTGGAGCGACTGATGACCTTGCCACCGGCAGGAAAGACGGTATTGGACAACGGTTGCGGAACGGGTATCTTGGGTATTGCCTGCGCTATGTTGGGTGCACAAAAAGTTGTAGCGACCGATATTGATGACAAGGCTGTCAGCAACACCCGCGAGAATGCTGAGCTCAACGGCGTGGAAGAACGATTGGATATCCGTCAGGGCAACACTCCGCCAGAGGGTACGTATGACCTGATACTGAGTAATATTCATCGCAACATCCTAATCGCCCAGATGCCCCTATACGCCCGCTATTTACGCGAGGGAGGTGAGGTGTGGTTGAGCGGTTTTCTGCGTGAAGACGCCCGACTGATTCGCCAAGCAGCCGAACAAGAAGGGCTACAACTTAAAGACGAACAAGAAAAGAACACATGGATACTATCTGTGCTATATCGACCCCACAAGGCTCCGGAGGCATAGCCGTTGTAAGGCTAAGCGGCGATGAGGCTATCCGTATTGCCGAAAGCCTAACCTGCCCGTTACAGGACGCCAAGGGCTACACCTTGCGCCACACACGGCTGCATCGCAGCGAGGAAATGCTTGACGAAGTCATGCTGTCTGTCTATCGTGCCCCCCACTCCTATACAGGCGAGGATGTGGTGGAGATAGCCTGCCACGGCAGTCTGTATATTCAGCAGGAAGTACTGCGCTGGCTGGTGGAAGCAGGTTGCCGCATCGCCCTACCCGGCGAATTTACCCAGCGGGCTTTCATGAACGGCAAGATGGATCTGACACAAGCCGAGGCTGTCGCCGACCTTATTGCCGCAGAGACAAAGGCCGAGAAGGACCTGGCACTTAGTCAACTAAAAGGTTCTGTATCCACCGAACTGAACTCCTTGCGCGAGGAATTGCTGCATTTTACCTCGCTTGTAGAATTAGAGTTGGATTTTGCCGACCATGAAGAATTGGAGTTTGCTGACAGAAGTGAGTTGCATAAATTGGCTGAAAAGATTGAAGCTCGACTGCGCGAACTGATACAGTCCTTCCGAACCGGTAATGCGATACGTAACGGTATCCCCGTAGCCATCGTCGGTGCGCCCAATGTGGGCAAATCGACCTTGCTGAATGCGCTGGTAGGCGAACAACGTGCCATCGTAAGCGACATACAGGGCACCACACGCGATACCATAGAGGACTCACTTATCCTGGATGGTATTCTGTTCCGACTGATTGACACCGCCGGACTGCGCGAGACAGACGACACGTTGGAAAATCTGGGCATCGAACGCAGTAGGCAGGCGGTAGAGAAAGCACAAATCATTCTGTCAGTAACCGAGCGCGGCAAAGACTTCGCACAGATAACCGTACACGAAGGGCAAACATTGATACCTATATATAATAAGGTGGACCTGCTGATGCCCGATGAGCGTATGAACCTGATTGACGGGCTTTGTATCTCTGCCAAACACGGAGCGATAGATTCCCTGAAAACAAAACTGATTAATGTAGCCAAAGCATCGATGCAGACAAATGCTGTGATGCTATCCAATGCCCGGCACTACGAGGCTATCGTGCTGGCACATACTGCTATCGAAGCCGTGCTTAGCGGACTGAAGAGCGGCCTGAGCGGCGAGTTACTCAGCCTTGACCTGCAGGACTGCCTGAATGCCCTCGGCGAAGTGACCGGGCAGATAACCAATCAAGAAGTGCTCAGTAATATATTTAGTAAATTTTGTATAGGCAAATAAATTATAAATTTTCCATTTCCCATTTTCAATTTTCAATTACTATGATTCTCTCCATGACCGGTTATGGCAAAGCCGAAAGCCAAATAGAAAATCGTAAACTGACTGTAGAGATTCGGAGTCTGAACTCCAAATCAATGGATCTGAACATGCGTCTCAGTCCGCAGTTACGCGAATATGAGCACGATATCCGTACCCTACTGAACCAGCGCTTGGAACGCGGCAAGGTAGATGTGTCCATTGCGTTGGAAGACCCCACACAAAACGGCACACAAATGTTCACACCCATTAACAAAGAAGCGTTCCGCTATTACTACCGCGAGTTGCGTGCCCTGCAAGATGAGCATGATATGCCCCACGGCGACCTGACGGCTGCGATACTCCGCATGCCCGATGTGCTGGTCAAGAGTGAAGAACAGACCTTGGGCGAGGAGGATAAGAAAGCCGTCATCAATACCGTAGAACAGGCTATTGAAGCATTCCGCGCCTTCCGCATTCAGGAAGGAAAGGCTCTGGAGGCAATGTTTCGCGAGAAACTGGACGGCATTGAGCAACTACTGGGCGAGGTGGAACCGTACGAAAAAGGACGCGTGGAGAAGATACGCAAACACCTCATCCAGAACCTGGATAAACTGGCAGAGGAAACCAAACAACGTGTGGACCAAAACCGACTCGAGGCGGAGATGATTTATTACCTGGAGAAACTGGATATCACCGAGGAAAAGGTGCGCCTCACCAACCACCTCCACTATTTTCGCGAGACCATGGATGGCGACGGAACGGGCGTTGGCAAGAAGTTAGGCTTCATCGCCCAGGAAATGGGACGCGAGATCAATACCCTCGGCAGTAAATCCAACCAATCGGAGATGCAAATCCTTGTCGTCAAGATGAAAGACATCTTAGAGCAAATCAAGGAGCAAGTACTCAATGTACTATAATAAATGACAAAATGGTAAATGACTAAATAATAAAATGTCATGATATATATCTTTTGTGCACCTTCTGGAAGCGGGAAGTCCACGATGGTCAACTATTTATTGAGCAAATATCCCAACCATTTCGAGCTCTCCATTTCGTGCACCACCCGTCCGCCACGCGGACAGGAAGTGCATGGCAAGGAATACTATTTCATTACGCCGCAAGAGTTCCGGCAACGTATCCAAAACGATGAGTTCATCGAGTATGAGCAGGTCTATGAAGGTCTGTACTACGGCACGCTGAAAGAGGAAATCCGGCGCATAGAGGAAGCCGGCAAACAGGTCTTGTTTGACGTTGATGTTAAGGGTGGCTTGAACCTAAAGCGTATCTTGGGCGAGAAGGCGACGTCTGTATTTATTTGCCCCCCATCCATTGACGAACTGCGTAAACGTCTGGAAGGACGCGGCGATACCTCGCCCGAGATGATCGAGAAACGCCTTGCGAAGGCATCCGTAGAGATGGAAGATATGCCGCATTTCGACCACGTTGTCGTCAACGATGACCTGCAGCACGCTTTCGCACAACTCGATAATATCATCAGCGAAACCAATCGTTAATGCCCATGGCCAAGGTCGGTATCTACGGTGGTAGTTTCAATCCTGTGCATTTTGGGCATATGGGATTGGCAGAATGGGTCCTGACACATACGGACCTGGATGAGTTATGGCTCATGGTTACACCCAATAATCCGCTAAAGGATAGCCGGATTCTGGCAGATGAGCACGAACGGCTGAACGGCGTGCGCGAGGCGATAAGCCGACTACAGTTACCCGCAGGCAAACGACTTGTGGCATCAGATTTTGAGTTCCACCTCCCGCGTCCCTCCTATACCGCGAACACCCTACGTGAGCTTCGCAAGGCATACCCCGAGCACACCTTCACGCTTATCATCGGGGAGGATAACCTTGCCATCTTCACCCGCTGGAGGGAGTATCAAACCATACTGGACAACCACCGTGTCTTCGTATATCCCCGACACGGTACGACCGACATACCCGAACTGCAACCCAAACCCGTTTTTTTGGTCGGAGCACCCTATTTTGACATCTCTTCGACCCAAATTCGGCAACAAAAAGAGGGTGCAGAGCATAAAAATGCAAAATAAACTTGCATGATTAAAAAAAAAATTGTATCTTTGCAAGTTGATTTGTAAAAAATGGAATTAAATAGTCTCATATTTAGGTGTTTTGCCAGTGGAAGTAGCGGTAACTGCTACTATCTCGGTACGCCGCATACCGGTCTTTTGATTGACGCCGGTATTAGTGCGCGTACGATACAAAAGCACCTGAGAGAGATGGGCTTGGATTTCCATAATATCATGGGGGTTCTGATTACCCACGACCATGCCGATCATATTCGTGCGGTAGGTACGCTTGGCGAACGGATACACATTCCCATCTATACCACACGCGAGATACACGAGGGTATAGACCGCAACTATGGAGTACAGGAGAAGTTGCGTACCTCCAGACGTTTTTTCGAGAAGGAACAGGAGTGGGAACTCTTTGACTTCCGCATCAACACCTTCTCTGTCAGCCATGACTCAACGGATTGCCTCGGGTACGTCATCGACTACGGCGACCAACGCTTCATGATAGCCACCGACTGCGGCGAGCCGAACGAGCTCATGTGCCAATATATCCGTACCGCCAACCATCTGGTCATCGAGGCCAATCACGACGAGCAGATGTTGCTCAACGGCCCCTACCCCACCTACCTCAAGGAACGCATCCTCTCGCCCAAGGGGCATCAGAGTAACCGTACATGCGGTAAACTCCTTGCCGAGAACTTCCATAGCGGGCTTCGCAATGTATTCCTCTGCCACCTAAGCAAAGAGAACAACGACCCCGAGGTGGCCCTTAACACAGTATGCAACTGCTTGGAGGATAAAGATATCATTCCCGGCCAGGACCTCTTTGTCAAACCCTTGGCACGACTGGAGGCAAGCCCCATCTATACTTTGGATAACGATATTATTACTGAATATTAAGTATATGAACGAACGACTGGTTATTATACCGACCTACAACGAAAAGGAAAACATTGAGGCCATCATCACGGCTGTTATGAATCTGCCTCTTGAGTTTCATGTGCTCATCATCGATGACGGTTCGCCCGACGGCACAGCCGCTATTGTTAAGGGGCTAATGGCTGAACAGTACAAAGACCGTCTCTTTATCGTAGAGCGCCAGGGCAAACAAGGTCTTGGCACCGCGTACATATGCGGTTTCAAATGGGCCATTGAGCATAAGTATGACTATATCTTTGAGATGGATGCCGACTTCTCGCACAACCCCAACGACCTATTGAAACTGTACGATGCATGTGCTAACCAAGGCGCAGATGTTGCCATTGGCAGTCGTTATGTCAGCGGTGTGAATGTAGTAAACTGGCCTATGGGTCGCGTGCTAATGAGCTATTTCGCCAGCAAATACGTCCGTTTTGTCCTTGGCGTGAATATCCACGACACCACTGCGGGCTTCAAGTGCTATAGGCGTCAGGTTCTGGAGACCATTGAGCTGGACAAGATTCGCTTCAAGGGATACGCCTTCCAGATTGAGATGAAGTTCACCGCCTACAAATGCGGATTCAAGATTCAGGAGGTTCCTATCGTCTTTGTTAACCGCGTGTTGGGTACCAGCAAGATGTCGGGTGGCATCTTCTCAGAGGCTCTCTTGGGCGTTATCCGCCTGAAAATCAGTTCCTGGACTCGCAAGTACCCCCAGAAGCCGACCGCATGAAGAAAGTTACCATCTTACTAACTGTCATAGCAACTCTTCTGATGATGAGTTGCCAGCGATCCGTAGGGGAGAATAATCAAGACACGCAGGAGCCGGAACCCATGCGATACGAGTTCGGTCTGCCTATTGATTCGTTCTTGGTAGATACAGGTTTTGTACAGAATGGCCAGACTTTGGGCGGTATTCTGACGAGTCTGGGTGCTGACCGCAAACAACTGGCGGGGATACCTGCTATCCCGCGCAGCGAGTTTGACGTACGTTCGATTCGTCCCGGTAAGGAGTATTTCGGTTTCACACGCGTGGATACTACGGGCGTTAAGCACCTGTGCTACTTCGTCTATCTGGCCGATATCCGTCGCGCCGTCGTGTTGCACCTGACCGACTCTATTCATGTGGAGAAGCAAGAGAAACCGCTTACCATTCATTCCCGCCACGCGCAGGCTGTCATTGAGACCAGTCTCTGGAACGCGATGGTAGGCAACGACCTACCCATCGAATTGGCGCTGGAACTGAGCGAGATATATGCATGGACCATAGACTTCTTCGGATTGCAAAAAGGTGACAGCATCCGCGTCTATTACGACGAGCAGTATGTCGATTCTACCCGTGTGGGTATCGGACGTATCTATGCTGCCGATTTCTACCACGGGCGCAAGTGGCTGGAGGCATTCTATTTCGAGGCCGGAGATGTACATAGTTACTTTGATGGCGAGGGCAAGTCGCTACGCAAAGCTTTCCTCAAGGCTCCACTCAACTACAAGCGTATCTCATCGCATTTCACCTATGCCCGCAAGCACCCCATCTACAAGACCGTTCGCCCGCATACAGGTGTGGACTATGCTGCGCCTGCCGGTACGCCTGTCGTGTCAATTGGCGACGGAGTAGTCATTGAGAAAGGATACAAGGGGGGAGGCGGCAACACCGTGAAAATCAAGCATAACTCCACTTATACAACGGCATACCTTCATCTGCAGAAATACGGACCGGGTATCGCTGTAGGCACACGTGTGTCACAAGGGCAGGTCATCGGCTATGTAGGCTCCACGGGGGCATCGACAGGTCCGCACCTGGACTTCCGCGTATGGAAAAACGGCACACCTGTTGACCCACTCAAGATGGAGTCGCCACCCGTGGAACCCGTTCCTACCAAATACCGTCCGGAATTTGACAGCATCGTCACCATCATGCGTGGCGAGTTGATCAAGCAATAAATTGTCAAATTGTAAATTGTCAAATCGTAAATTACTATGAGTGTCCACTCATTAACGACCAGAATGACCACTACCCGCCTCCGCCAGATGAAGCAGGAAGGCGAGAAGATAACCATGGTGACGAGTTATGACTACACGCTGGCCTCCCTTGCGGATGCAGCAGGTGTCGATACTCTGCTCGTGGGCGACAGCGCCAGCAATATTGTTTGCGGCAACCAAACTACCCTACCCATCAGCATGGATGAGATGATTTTCCTCACCAAGGGTGTTGTACGGGCAGCACAACACGCGCTTGTCATCACCGATATGCCCTTTGGCAGCTATCAGATTAGCACAGAAGAGGCTGTTCGGAATGCCATCCGCATCCTCAAGGAGAGCGGTGCAGATGCCGTGAAACTGGAGGGAGGCGAAGAGATTCTGCCTGCCATTCGCCAAATGATTCAGTCAGGCGTACCCGTCTGCGGACACCTGGGGCTAACACCACAGAGTGTCAATCAGTTTGGCGGTTACGGCCTGCGTGCCAAGGAAGAGAAGGAGGCCGAGAAACTGCTGCACGATGCCCGTCTGCTGGACGAAGCCGGCTGTTTTCTCATCGTACTCGAAAAGATTCCCGCCCGACTTGCAGCAGAGGTATCGAAGGCGGTATCCTGCCCCACTATAGGCATCGGAGCCGGCCCGTACTGCGACGGACAAGTACTGGTTCTGCACGATATGTTAGGCATGAACCAAGGGTTCAAGCCCAAGTTTCTGCGTCGCTTTGCCGAGTTAGGGCAAGAAGTTGTCACCGCCGTTGGTGACTATGTTTCGGCCGTCCGCACAGGCACGTTCCCATCGCTCGACGAGAGTTATTAACCCTTTATTTACTCTCGTAATACCCCCGATAATCACTAAGAATAACTAAGAACATCTAAGAACAACTAAGAACAACTAACAATAGCGTTCGGTCGCATAAGGGGCGAATGCCATTCACCGGAAATAAACGATGTGTTTTTTTGCAGTGAGACAGTTGAGATAGTTGAGACTCGAAAAGTCACATAGCAAAAAAAAATGCCATGACCAACTTGACCAACTTGACCAACTTAAGAAGGGGAACTTGGTCAAGTTGGTCAAGTTGGTCATGCAAAAAAATCGCCCCTGCATAGGAGCGATTTTTTTTCTTTGGCCTTGGCCATGGGTTATTACTCTACGAGGCGGCCTTGGGCATCGAGACGATGACCATCAGGCATGATGATGTAGAGAATACCATTTAGGAGGACTTTGCGTACCTCAGGCATGGTGGCAGATGTGCCATCTACACCGGTAGGCAATTCGCCATGTACATGCGTCAACTCACCCAAACGGCAGTCAGTAGCCTCACCGCCGAGATTATCGAAGCAGAAATAGGTCGGCGTTGAGGTACCATAACTATTACGCTTGGTGCTTGTGATGGAGAAGCCCAAGTAGCTGACTTCGCCAAGCGAAGAGAGTTCAAGCCACTGCCAGTTCTCAACATAAGTCCAGTCACGGGTAATGGAATCGCGGAAGTCCGCCAGATAGAAGTCAACCGATCCAATTAGTTCTTCGTCATCATCAAAACCTTTTACGGTAAGTTTCAGCCAGTCACCTAATCCAAAAGGCTGACCTCCATCACTGGACATGCCGTCACCATTACGGATTGCATCAATGACCCAGGTGGTGTTCGTAACAGCCATACCGCTGATGGTCGTCGGAGCCTGGAGTTGAACGCTGGTTTGACCCCAAGCGTACCAAACGGCATAGTTCTGGCCTTCGGCAGCACAACCGGCAGCACTATACTGGTCGTAGTAGGGGTTCGAGGGGCTGTAAGTGGTGTTCGTGAGGTTGGACATCGTTACATCGAAGTAGTATGTACCGTACGAACCATAATCCATCACATAAGTAGAGAAGATGTAGTCACCCGAAGTCCAGTAGTTGTCTTCGTTTTCGAAATCGGGATCACCCTGCCAAGCCGTTTCGGCTTTCAGTGTTCGTTCCTCGAAGGTAGCCGGTCCGGCTAAAGGCTTCACATCAATCATCAGCGTAACAGCGGTATCGGCATTGACGGTGAGGACTTTTTCACCATTGCTATTGAAATAAGCTCCGTAGATATTCTTAATCCAAACGGTGTCAGGGAGTGTTGTTTGGTTTACGTACGAGATTGTAGTGTCGGCGTTGAAAGCCACATTGAATTGATAAACGGCATCGTTGCTGATGACGGGATAGGTATCCTCGTCAATCTTCTGGCCGAAGGGAGCCCCCAGTAGGTGGGCAGCCATTCCGTGCGCGAAGTCCTGATCGCTGAGTATCACGGTATGAACGGTAGCTATCGTATCATTACCATAAACGCAGTTAGAGTAGATATTGGAGATATTACCATTGGTATTATGTCCACGAATAGAACCCGCATTCGCCCCCGTAGCAGTAATCTTACCGATGTTATAGACATTTTGAATCGTAGCAGAAGCATTCTGCACATGTCCGCTAATACCGGCTACATAGTTAGCACCGGTAATGGGAGCAATGTTGTAGCAGTTCTTAATCTGAACGTTTGCATTCATGGCGTTGGTCGTGATGCCGCCCACATAGTTGCCGGTACCGCTTATTTCAGCCAGGTTAGCGCAGCGGTTGATGGTAGTAGCGCCATTGGCTACGCAGGCCAGTCCAGCAACATACATGGCACCATGTACGCTGACGCGGTTGCAGCAGTCGGTCATGGTAGAGGCGTTGAGATAAGCAGCAATACCGGCGGCATAGTTGGCAGTAGAGGTCACATTACCTTGTACGGTGAGGTTCTGAATTGTACCATTCTGCACATAGCCGAAGAGTCCCTGATAGGTGGTGGTAGCGTTGATATAGAGACCGCTGATAGTATAATTCTGTCCGTCGAACTGCCCCTTGAAGGCCTTAGCGGCAGTTGTTCCACCCACAGGTGTCCATGGGTAGTCAGCGAGTGAGATATCATTCATCAAGCGTCCCTTGATGGTATTGGAACCGGCATTGACCTGATTAGCAAACCAAGCCATGTGGTATCCGGAACGGATGAGATACCATCCGTCACTCAGTTCCGGCTGGTATTCCGTCGTTACTCCATCCCACCTTGTATCGGCCTTATCGATGGCGGTCATAGCCAGGTTAACGGTAGTCTGCGCGGGGCTCTGCTCGGTCAAGGATACCTCTCCCACCAGGGTGTGATGGCCTTGCTTGATGATTCTATAAGCAAAATCGCCGGGGAAGAGATGGTAGATGCCGTCGTTATCGGGCGTCAGGGTCTGACCGTTGTAGGTGAGGATTACTGTATCTTCGGCAGGCGTGATGACAAAGGTGAGATCCTTATTCGGACGCTCGGCGAGTGGCAAGGTGATGACGGGCAGGTAGCCGAAGTTGGCATTGCGCTGCAAAGCGGTAAAGTTGGCACCACGGCCGGTTTTCTTGGAGGTATTGCGGTGGTTACCAATGGGGTCACCAAATCCGCTTACGTTGATGAAAGCGCTATCCAACACATAGACATCACCCTGGTTCACGGTCATGGTATCCGGCAGGGTTACGGTAACCGCCTGAGCATTGGGATTGCTGCAGAAATTGTATTGCGATGATGAACTCTTCAGTTTGGTGCCATTGTGGTGGTAGTTCGTAGTTGCACCGAAGTTGTGGATACCCGCCAACTTGTTCGCGGGATGGAAGAGTCCGGATAGTTGTACGGTAATAACATCGCCCGGGTAGAATACTTCTGCTCCGGAACGTCCGGCTACAATGGTCTCAATATGCACGGGTTTGCCAACCAAAACCTGGTATTCGCTGACGCCGGAAGCATTGGTCAGACGCACAATCTGGCGTCCCTCAATCACGCGCACGGTATAATCACCTGTCTCACTGTCAAAAGTCACACCCTGCGTCTTGAATCCGCTGTACGTAGCGCTGTTGGTACCAATCGTCGGGTATGCCACCTCAACGGAAACCACATTGGTGGGATGGAAAGTGTAGTAATGGCAAGCATTCAGTGTGTCGGGGAAGTAGAACACGTCAAAGTCGGCATCATAGGCTATACCGGCAAGTTTACTATTCACGTCATTTTCCTCATGGATAGTCATGCCGAGTGTAATCTCAGAAGCAGGGTCACCAACGGTAACCACAAACACGCCGGTATTCTCAGGCCAGATAGCAGAATGATAAAAATCGCCATTGGAACCGGTAACATGAAGGGCATCATAGGTAATGGTGACAATAGCGGTTCCATTACCCACGGCATGCAGCGTACCATCGGCATCCATGGTAACGACCGAGGAAGAGGGTACACCATTGACATCGGTCACAAAGTAGTGGTAGTCGGGTTCGAAGAAGTAGTTGCCGGTGGTCGTGTTGATAGCCTGCCAGTTACGCAACGCGAGCACGTCATAACCTTGTCCGACAGCGAGTTTGAGATGTTCCTGGGGGTTGATGTTAAGGAACAGGTCTGCCACATTACCGCCGCCGTTGGAGTTGACGTCGTGATCAATCCACAACGGACTTTTGGCAGCGAGGTCTGCCTCCGTCACTTCAATCGAACTGATGCTACTCGTATTGAAGATACCAGCCTGAGTAAGTGAACCCGGGCGTGAAACGCGATAGTTAAATTCACCACTCTCAGACAAGGTGTAGTAACGGGCATTGCCTATGATGCTGTCTGATTCAATTTCGTGGTAGGCGATGTAGTGCGCCGTCTTGTAACCCACAAAGACCGTTGCATCCAACGGAGCAATTACCGAGAATACCTTAGCCTTCTTCATCGTGATGGTGGAATTGACGTTAGCGGTGAGCGTTCCACCCGTATGACCGGTAGTAAAACCTTCGCCCAGACGCGGAGCAGTAGGAACAAAATCCAGAAAATAGGAAGCTCCGTGCAAAGCCAGGACGGTAGCCCTACCCGCCGTTACGCTGTTTCCCACTACAACCGGAATTAGATCACCGTCGCGGGTTATAACCCGGCTCTCAATCGTGTAATCCGTACCATATGCCCAACCGCTGTTGGTGGCATAAGCAGTAATGGTTATGACCTTCAGAGATACATCGGCAGTCTGCACCTCAAAAGAAAGGGTACCGTTAATTGTAGTACCATCCGTCCCGTACGCCGTCAGGATATACGTGCCGGGATTAGCCATAAAGTTATACACCGCGCCGGAAGGAGTACCCACAGCAACAGGCGTGCCGGTAGCACTTTCTACGACGCTCATCGTGGTGCTGACCGAGTTCATTTCAACGGTCACATTTGCTGCGAAAGCACACACCACACATGCCATCCATAGGAGGGCAACAGAGAGAATCTTTCTCATTTTTGTTAGAATTGATTTAAAAAATTAATGTATAACGATATAAGTTGTTGTTGTCGTTTTGATAATATAGATTCCTTTTGGCAAAGGAGACCGGTTACCGACGGGTCGTCCGTCGATGGTGAATACCTGCCTTTCTTCGTTATCGGGCAGAAGGTTCTCGAGGGCAGTATCCGCGAGCGTATAGGCCCGTATAGTGGCTCTGGGAGATTTGTTGCCTGCCTCATCTTCGGCCTCGATCTCCAGCAAATACTCGGTATCGGGTACGAGTCCGACAAAGGTGCAAACAGTGTCTGTAAGGCGTTTGTAGGCTTCACCGTCAAGATAGGCGGTATAGCGTCTGATGGCAACATTGTCTTCGGACGGTTGCCAAGTCAGCGTGATGCTATAGGTATCCGCTACGGTATGAAGACCGGTGGGCATAGCAGGGGCTGTCTCGTCGGTAGTCATCGCCGTAAGAGATGCGAAATCAGAGGTATCGTTTTCATTCATCGCTGCGACAGCCAAGGTATAGGAATGGTACGGCTGCAAGTCGGTAAAGGTATAGACGGTGTCAGCCGTTAGTCCGACTGCAGTACTATCGAGCATCAGGATGTACGATTCGGCATTAAAGACCGTATTCCACGCCAGCTTCAAACTGTCTTCGCCGGTAGCGAGAACCGTCAGCCCTGTTGGGCGCGCAAGAGTGGGAATGGTATCGGCGCTTAAAACACGAAGCCCATCCAAGCAAAAGTACACGGCAGTATTCGCACCATACAAATCATCCGAATCACTTGTTTCCATGGTGAAATAGAGTCCGCTAATCATTCCTAACGCTGAAAGGTCAAACCACATCCAATCGGTACTTTGGTGGAGTTCGCCTCCAGAATATTCCGCCAGGATGAGTCGGGCAGAACTACCCGTTGGTTCGCCCTGCTCGTTGAGGCCATGAGCCACCAGGGCAAAATAGTCGCCTTCTTCCGAGAAACCGTCGGCAAAGCCATCACCACTGATATTCCCATAATAAGGCCACGGATGATTAGCAATATAGGCGCCGAGGCAGCGATGCGATGCTCCGTCGGTGAAATCAATTTGCAGACTATGGTAGTTGGGCTCGAGCTGTTCACGATAGAATCCCCAATACGCCACTAAATAAGGTGCACCCTCTACGGCATTGCCGTCTGCATCGGCACCGCCGCCTGCCATACAGCCCCACTGGTGCGTGATCCACCCATCGGAAGAGCCCTCTTCACCCCAGTTGGATGTGTCACCCGTGGTGCAGATCGTATAGCCTTCCCAATACCCCATTCCTTCGGATGAGCCCGTATGATGGAAACGGAAGAGGCTATCGGATAGCGGTGTGTCTTCAACATAGGTATCCTCCCAATAGCCGTCTTCGGTCTGCGGATAGGAATCTAGCATTGTCGTGAGGTTAAGCGTCAACGTGTCGGCTGCAAAAGCAGCGATAGCAATGAATAATGAACAATGAATAATGAATATTTTTTTCATGGCTTTGGCGTTGGTCTATTTTTGAATTTTCAGTTCTACGCGATTTCCTTCGCGGAGGATATAAACGCTATGCGGAAGAGGTTCGCTGACACGAACACCCGTAATGGTATAGATGGCTTTTTCGGTAGGTTCGGCCGAGGCATTGCTCACAGCGGTGTGGCAATGCAGGTCAATAGCACCCATGATTTCCGTAGATGTCTCGCCTATCCAGCCGCATTGCTGATGCACAGCGGTATAGACCTTGACGAAATGAATGCCCGGCAGGTTGGCAGGCGTTCCGTCGTCGCAGACAGCCCAATTGATATCCAATTCTGCTCGCTGGTCGGTATTGGGGTGATTGTCCGCATACCCCCAGGGGTAGGAATAAAGTACGTAGTTGGTGCCATTCCCGGACAAATCGCGATAGTTATCCGGCAGACGGGCCCCCGTAAAAGTCATTGAGTCTAATTCAATCCACTCGGGGAAATAGGGCTGGGTATGGAAACTGAGTTGCGACAGATAGCCCATGGCGGAATGGTTGTCCTGCCAACGGATATAGGTAGTGTCAATGAGTGCGGGCGTCACCTGCGAGGGTGTAGCCTCGTGACCTATGGCCGGACGGAAATAGGTCACGGCATAGTCATGAATGGTCGATTTATTGGCATACTCAGAGCCCGCAAGTTCGTACCAGGCATCATCGGGTTGCCCATTGCCGTTGGCATCGTAACTGACGAGTACAATGCCGGGTTCGCAGGAACCGCCACGACGTCCCTCCTCTTCCTCGCCCGAGGCAGAATAGAAAGCGTTACCGAGCACGATAAAGTCGTTTTGGTCGGCAATATTGGGCACCATATGGTCGAATCCGAATAGCACATACCCACCCCATCCGCCAAGGGTAATCATGCCGCGTTGGTCATCGGCGATGGCCTCCTCCGCCTTCAGGCGCATAGTGTTGGCATCATCGCCAAGTTCATAGGCAGGAAGCTCGTTGACAAACTGACCGGGTGCAGGGCAGTACTCCCACACGCGGGAGATAAAAGGAGACTGCGCAGAGGCGACGAGAGCAAGGAATAATGAATAATGAATAATGAATATTTTTTTCATGACATTGGTCGTTTGATCATTTACCACATTTTAATTCTCTACAAAAGTCAGGTGTGCGGGGATGTCACCGGTTCGGACAGACCATAGTAACACACCGGCTTTGGAGAACGCATACAGGGTACCGGGTGTAACATAATTCTTGGCATCGGTAACATAGATGTCGCCGGTAACCGGATTGACACGCAGGCCATAGGGTTTCTGAATCGATTTCTCGGTGCCGTCGGTGATGAAACTATGGGATACAAGCTGATGGGTCTTGACATCGACAATGCCGTATGTGATGACATCCTGCATGTCGATATAACTCCATTCCGTAGCAAGCAGATAGAGCGAGTCGCCAACGATATCCAGGTCCGAAACCGCCACATTGAGGCTATCAGAGACTGTTTCGGTAGCGAGGTCGATGCAATAGAGTCGCGAGGGGTTGTCGTAATAATCGCCGCGCGCAGTGACCCATAGTTGCCCGTGCCGGTCGGCGCGTACGCGATGGAGATTGATGCCCACGGGAATGCGTTTAACCTCGGTGAATGTTGTGAGGTCAATGACGCTAAGCTCCTTTTCGTAGTTGGGCACCCTATATCCGCCTGAGTTGGCTACATACATTCGGTTACCGACAATACAGAGTTCATCGGGCTGGTACCCCACGAGGCAGCGCGCCACCTCCTGAAGCGTGGCAGTATCGATTTTTGCCACATAGCCAATCTGCTCGTAGTCAGGCTTTATTTCAACAGGGCCGGCATAAGATGTGACGTAGGCGTAGCGGTCATGAAAACGGATGTAACGGCAATTGGGAATGTCGATTTGCCCGATACGCTTGCAGGTACGGGCATCAAGCACCTCCACCTTGTTCGAGCAGTTGATAACGGCATAGAGCCTCGAGCCATAGACCTGAAGGTCATTGCCCACATCGCCCAGTTCCTTGGGCACATTGGGATTAGCCTCGGCGTAGATATTACGGCGGTAAACGGCGGAGGCATAGTCGTAATAGTCAAGTGTCGCCTTGTTGGAGCCCATATTCCCCTCGTTGAGCAGATAGAATGCGGCAACGGAGGTATGCTGGGCTTCACCTTTCTGTTCCTCTTCGTGCGGAATGACGGGGATATCCTGACGGCAAGAAGTCAAGATAATGAATAATGAACAATGAATAATGAATATTTTTTTCATGCTCGGCACAATTCTTAATTCTAATTTTTAATTAAAACAATAGTTTGACGATACCGCGGCCGTTGATGCCGGGCATGGGATAGTTGAGGATAACCTCGTATTGCTGATTGAGTAGGTTGTTGATTTCCAGGGCGAGGTGCAGCCGGGGTATTCGGTTCCGGGTGCTCGGTTCTCGGTTATCGGATTTGCAGAGGGGGAACTCGTAGCTAAGGCTCATATCATGGGTGTACCAGGGCTGCTCGTGGTTGGCGGGTATGTTGGCCGAGTTGTGGTAACGTTCGCCCACATAGATAAATGAATAGTTGACCGATAGTCCCTGCCAGATGAGGTTGACCGTAGCACTACCCGAATGCCAGGGGATATAAGCAATCTGTCCGCCATAGGTTAACTCGCCCGGGTCGGAGAAGTCCTGCGCCTTCTGATAGGTATAGGCTGCTGCCAGGGAGAGGAACACATCATGCGTTAGGTATAGGGTCGTAGAGAGGTTCACATCGCAACCACGTATTTCCACGTAGCCGAGATTGAGCATCTGCCAGCGGTACTGCCCATTGCCCTTAGGAATAGCGACAATCTTGTTTCGGACCTGATTGAAATATCCGTCCACCTTGATATCCAGCATGCGCAGGGTACCACTCGCCCACGACTTGGTGTACTCTGCTCCGCCGTCGTACTGGGTGGTATATTCGGGCTTGAGGGATATGTTGCCTACGTCGGTGTAGTAGAGGTCGTTGAAGGTAGGCATACGGAAGATACGTTTGTAGAAAGCGCGCAGATAGAGGTCCTCGAGGTAGGGATGCACCGTGAGGAAGACTGCGGGGGTGAACTGCGGAGCTTGCTTGTTAGCCGTGGGCATCGAGAGCGTCGGCTGGTGCAGTTTATCAAAGACAAAGGTACCAAGAACGCTGGCCTGCGCCTTGATGTATTTCCAATCGAGTTGGGTAGCGAGCGCTGCAAGGACCGTATTACGCGAGGGATAGACAAAGTTCTTCAGATTAGCATCCAGGTAGTTCCACTGCCAGTCGGCGCTGAGTGATATATCCCAGTTGACTTCGCGGTGCGGCACCAGTCCCTTCACGCCTACCACAGCAAGGCGGTTCGCCAGGGAGAGATAGACCTCCTGCTGGGTGAAGGTATTGTCGATATACATCAGCGTTGTATCGGGATTGAGGTAACGCATGCGATCGTTGGAGTACTTGGCGTTAAGCTGCAGGTCGTAGCCTTTGGTTATCCGCTTGGTAAAGTTCGCCTGGACGAAAGCGTTGCGATCCCACTGCCGTTGGGCGTTCTTCCACACGTTATTAACTATGGCACCGGGGATACCCTTCTCGCTGTTGTAGAAATAGCCCTTGATATGCCATTTGCCCTCAGGCAGGTAGCCGAAGAAGCCCAGTTCGGCACGCCATGCATCTACATCGCCGTTTTGGCGAACAGCGGTAGTGTCCCAAGCGACAGAACCATCGGGCAGGAACTTACGATACCTAAAATGATAACGCCCGTGCGCGTACGTGTATTCGAGATTGGCGCTAAGATGAATGTTATCGGTCAGTTTCTGCTCGTAAAGGATGGAGGGATTGGCCAGACCGAAGGTACCCGCCTTCATGGTGATGTGTACGTTGTAGTTCTTGCCGTTGGCAAACTTAGGTCTACGTGTCTTGATATAAAGCGTACCGGCGGAACCAAAGTCCTTGGCGGGCTGAAAGATCTCGGATTTCTGTCCATTATAGAGGGCTATTTCCTCAATATTATCCATCGAGAATTTACCCAAGTCCACCGTTCCGTTCTGCGCATTGCCAATCTCAATGCCATCGTAGAAGACGCCAAGGTGATGAGTACCCATCGAGCGGACGTCAACAGTTTTGAGGCCGCCCACCCCGCCGTAGTCCTTGAGCTGCACACCCGAGAAATAGCGCACTGCATCAGCGACGCTCTGCGTGGAAAGTCCATCCAGGCGCACACCCTGCAGTTTCTGTACAGGTATGACGGGTTCCTCGCGGCGACGGGCGGAAACAAGTACCTCGTCCAGTTCAAACTGACGAGCAATACTATCCTGCCTAAGTTGTAGGAGGCTATCTGCGGGCATAGCCGACACCATAAGCGTCGATAGCAGGGCAATGATAATATGAAATAGTCTTTTGGTTCTTTGCATAACTCTAATCCGCGAGAGAGTGCAAAAGGCGCAAAGCCTTATCCTAAGGTCGGCAGGTATTCTGACTTGTCTCCGTCGTACCGCCTTCCCACCTTGCGGTAGTGGCATCTTGGCACGGCGTTGGTACGTGAGACTTACAGCAGCGGGTCTGTACAGGACTTTCACCTGTTTCCCTCTTGGCTTCTGCAGGAGCAAAAGACCGCCCTTGGTTTGTAATTTTATTCGTTTTCAACTAAAAAAGGAACCGTAGTTCCTCTTTTAGATTTTTTCTTGGTCATTTTGAGCCACTTCCCGGACTCTCGGTCGAAACTAACTTGCGAGACCGAAATCCGCTTTGCGCATTTAAAACTCGCAGTTGTTTCTCCCTCTCCCCACCAGACGCACGTTGTTAGCGCCTGTCGGGGACCCCATTGACGGTTCTCGTCCAGGGGAAAGTTCCTCTTTCAGAGCCACTTCCCGGACTCGAACCGGGGACCTACGCATTACGAATGCGTTGCTCTACCAACTGAGCCAAAGTGGCTTGCGCTGTCGGCGCCGAGGTCGCAATGGTCGATACCGCTGCGCTAAATCGACAGGCGACTCGGGCCTCCGCTTTCCCCACCGAAACAAGTTTCGTTGGGGACCCCGACACGGCTTTGCCGTGGTGGGGAAGAGCTGAGGACTTGAGGACTTTAATGAGTCTGGAGCATAGCCGGAAGACTCAGTTTTTGTCCGAAAGTGCCGAAAGCGGGTGCAAAGGTACTGCTTTTTTTTGAATTGTGCAAATTTTTTTTGCATATTTGGTATATTTTTTGTACTTTTGCACCCAAAAACGATAAAAAAAGCCAAATTGCTATGCTAAAATTGCAAAAATACCGTTTATTTTTCCGTGATTCGCTACTTGTAGCAGCGCTGTTTTTCACTACCCTATCCTATGCGTCAGGTACGGAAGTATATGCTACCCGCATTCTAAAAAACGAGATTAAGACGCTGCGTGTACGTTATGCGGAGGGTAACACCCTGGAGCGTCCGTTTCTGGTGCTACCCAAGGATGGTGTAATTGACGGAAGCGAAGGGATGAATACCTTGGACATCAGTTTCGACTGCCTCAGTCATGACACGAGACGCTACACCTATACCGTGCTGCACCTGAATCACGACTATCGCGAGAGTAGCCTCAGCTCCTTTGAATACCTGGATGGCTTCACTACGCAAGATATTACCGAGTATGAACTATCCGTCAATACCCAGGAAGCCTATACACACTATAGTTTTCTTTTTCCGAACGAAGACATGCGTCTGAAGGCATCGGGAAACTACGTACTGCTGATATACGAAGACGGCCGAAGCGAAAATATAGTGGCGCAAGTATGCTTTCAGGTAGCAGAAGATCTGGTAGGCATCGAAACGCACATTCGCACGAACACAGATATTGAGACCAACGGTCGTTACCAACAAGCAGATATTGATATCAGAACCGACCGACTGCGTCCGAACTCGCCCGATGAAATCATCCTGCAGGTACAGCAAAACGGCCGCACGGACAACCGCGTGACGCTGAATCGCCCCACATTTGTAGAAAACAACCGACTGCGTTATATCAACCAGCGGGCTCTAATTTTCGAGGGAGGAAACGAATACCGGCGCTTTGATATCTACTCGGTCTATTTCACGGGTACCAACGTGGACCGCGTTATATATGACGAGGGCAGTTACCACGCCACGCTCTTTCCGGACAAACCCAATACGAGCGGTCCGTATATCTTTGAGAACGATGCCGATGGGCAGTTTGTGGTCAATGCCGAGCGGACCGACTATGACGACACTGAGGCAGAATACATGCGCGTGTATTGGACATTACCGATGGAGAATCCCTTCTTTGACGGCAGCATCTATATCGGCGGTGACCTTTTCCAGAACCGGCTGGACAACACCAATCGCATGCTCTACGATGCCGACCGCCGCTGCTATTTCTTCTCCGCGCAGGTGAAACAGGGTGGCTATGATTACCAGTATTGGTTTAAGGGCAAGAACGAAACCAAAGCGACCCTCCTAAGAACAGAAGGGTCGTATTGGCAGACCAATAATCTCTATACCATTTCGGTATATTACCGCCCGATAGGCGCTCGCTATGATCGCCTGGTCGGACTGGCAGTCTATTCGTCGTCGTCCAGATAGTAATTGTGGTTCTTCTTCTCCTCCTTGCGGAATAGGCGCCCGTAATACTGGCCATACTTGTATCGCCAGTTGTTTTTGCTGTCACCATAGCCGTAGCCGTAACCATAGCCATAACCGTAGCCATAACCTTTGCCGTAGCCATATCCGGTACGTGACCCATAGCCGTATGCGTAGCCGTAGTTATAGCCGCGGTGGAAACCTTCAATGGGTATATCGGAGAGGATGAGGTGTATTTTCTCCTTGTGGTCAATGGCCAGTTGCTCGAGCGTCTGACGGCACATAGACTTGCTGGTCTGTAAGCAACGAATGACATATAGCGTAGTGTCAGTCTGCTCAATAATGGCATAGGCATCGGGAACCTGACCTACAGGCGATGTATCGATGACAATGAAGTCGTATATGCCACGCATCTTCTCCAATAGTTCGGATAGTTTATCGGAGTGAATCAACTCACCCGGGTTTGGCGGAATGGTACCGGCACAGATGAGGTCGAAGTCAAACCGCTCATCGTGAATCAGCACATCCTCCAGTTCGCACTCGCCAATGAGGTAATTGGTAATACCCTTGTGGGCATCAAGACCTAATTTCTCGTGGATATTAGGTTTACGTACATCCAAGTCAATGAGCAGACATTTCTTGCCCGTCATGCCGTATAGTGCCGCCAGGTTGGTACAGAGGAAGGTCTTACCATCGCCAGACTCGGTAGAGGTAACGCAGACAGAGATACCGGTCTTGCGCTGCACTATAAATTCTATACGCGTGCGTATTGCGCGCAACATCTCTGCATATCGCGAGCGCGGATTGGCCTTTACGAGCACCGGATTCTGCTTCTTGGCATGGCGGAGCGAACCGATGAGGCGGAAGTCGCTCACCTGGTTGGCCTCACGCGGCGTACGAATCTTGTCGTTTAGCAGTTCGGATAGAATAATCAGCAACAATGGTATCAATAATCCTACCAGGCAGTACGTCGTGGTGGTCTTCTTCTTGGCATTCGCGTTCGTGGTAATGGATGTGCGTGAGCGGTCCATAATCTCGTTGTCAGGCGTGTTGCTTGCCTTCTGGATCTCGGCTTCTGCCCGCTTTTGCAGGAAGAAGGTGTAGTAGTTATCATCGATGCGGTAGTTACGCTCGATGGCCACCATCTCCAGTTCCTTCTCCGGCAGTTTCTTGATTTCTGCCTCCACTTTTTTGTAACGATTGTTCAGGTCTTTCTTCTCGATATTCAACGAGGCGCGCATGGTCTTGATTACCTCCTTGAGGCCATCCTTCACGCGTTCAATATCGCTGGTATATTTCGCATAATAGACGTTCTTCTCGCTGAGTTCCGAACGCTGAATCATCAGGTCGTTCAACTGCCCTACAAACTGCATCAGCATGGGGTCGGATATTCCTAATGAAGCCGGTGCTACGACCGCTCCCTCCTCAATCTGCTGATGCAAGTAGTTATCGAGGTAATCCAGGTAGGTCTCCTTAAGGCGAAGTTGCATATGCTCCTGGTCGTAAGCGGTCATCTGACCGATGAGCTGACCCGCATACGACGACACATCCGAGAACTTGTTCTCCTGCCGGAACTCGGTCATGGCACCCTCGCTGACAGAGAGGTTGCCCTGTAGCTCTTCAAGCTGCGATTCAATAAAACGAATACTGTTCTCAGCAACCTGGTTCTTGCGCTCCAGGTTCTGCAGGAGGTAGATATCCTGCAACTTGTCGAGGAACTCACAGTCGCGTTGCGGCACTTCACCCACGAGCGATAGACGCAGTACGGTACTACCTTCTGTCACGAAATTGAGCGTCAGACGACTTAGAAACTCATCAATAAGGCTGCCCCGTGAACGGAAACAGAAATAGATATGCCCCGACTTCACCATACGTTCTGTCGGCCAGAACGTAGCGGTAAAATATTCGCAGCTAACAGGTTCGCCATAGTGTGCCTTGAGCTGGAAGGGGTTATCTTCGTCCGCAAAACGAATCGTCAGCGAGCCATCCTCCTCGAAGATACACTTGAAGAGCAGCGAGTAAGCATTATTGGCAATCTCTTCGTATTCCACAACGATGGGCGTCTCGCGGTAGAGATTGCGGGTCTTGAAGCGTCCCTGGGTGATATAATCTACATTGAGAATGGGTAGCGAGTCCACCACGCGACCAATCAGGTCGTAGGAACCGAGCATGATCATCTGGTTATTGATATTGGAATACCCCTGCCCTACACCGAATCCTTGCATAAGCAGACCCTGCTGATTGCCGTAGGGCGAGGACTCCTTGATGATAAGTGTACAGCTGGACATCCGTTGCGGTATCCATTTGCGGTTCTTGAGGTACGCAAAGCCTAAGGCAATAATCAAACCGATGATAAACAGATACCAGTAGTGCACAATGCGTATCAACCACTCCATGATGTTGATGTTGCCAAATGCACCACTATCTTCATCATCATCCTTTGGGGCAGCCTGATAAGGATTCTGATAAGGCGTCTGATAAGGATTCTGGTATGGCGATTGGTACGGACTATGGTACGGAGACTGGTAAGGATTGGAATACGGATCCTGATAGATACTATTGTAAGGATTGTCGGCCATGACCTTGTGGAATTTAAAATTTAAAATTTAAGATTTAAGATTTAAAAATTGACGTCCGGCAAGTAGTTCAATACGGTAATGAGCAAGTTGAGCGTGCTGACAAGCAACCCCCATGCCGCAAAGAAAGACTCCTGCTTGAAGAACGAAGCCGGTTCGCGACTGACGTAGATCAAGTCATTGGGATAGATATAGTAATACTGAGAGTTAATCAGGGTATTGGTACGGATATCGAACTCCAATACCTCGGGCGCATCGTTGCCGTGCGGACGAATGATACGTACATGCCTGCGGTCGCCTGAGTTCATCAGATCGCCGGTCATGGCAAGCGCCTGGAATATCGTCATGCGGTCTTTGTAAATATAACGCACACCGGATGATATATCACCCAAGACGGTAAAGTTCTTGTTGTACATAGCGAGTTTCACATCCGCATCAGGTATTAGTTCGCGCATGTATTTCTTAACGGTATCTTGTGCTTCCAACTCCGTCAGTCCCTCCAGACGAATGGGGTCCATAAAGGGCAAATCTACTGTACCATCGGAATAGATACGATAGGAATTGGCATACTGCGTATTGCCACTATTGTTGTTATTGGCGAGCACGGTCTTAGCCAAGGTCTCGTCCATCGTAATAACGCGGTAGATAATCTCGTCGTTTACCTGCAGGCGATAAGGCTTCCATGCTGCCGAATCGTATTGTGGCAGATTCTTTCGTTCCTGCAGCAGACCTATAGCTCGATGGCTGTAACAGCCGGTCAGACTGAATAATATGGTCATCAGTACGGCTGCGAATACTATACATCTCTTAGTTGCCATTCGTCTTCGATTTATCCGTTGCTTTGATAATACGCATCGTCAGGGCGTACACAAAGGTACCTACCGACAGGAATGATGCTACAATACCGACTGTAGTCGCGGCGTTCGATATACCGAACGACTTACCGCGCAAGTGCTGTACATAGATTACATCGTTGGGTTCGATGTAGTAGAACTCTGAGTTGATAATGTCCTTAGAGCGGACATCGAACATGATGACTTTGGTCTGCCCCTCTATCTCGCGAATGATTCGCACCTTGGAGCGGTCAGTCCAGTCTCCTAACCCGCCGGCTTGCGCCAATGCCTCGTAGATGGTGAGTTTCTCCTTACGGATAGGGAAGTTGCCACTACCGGCTGTATTGGTGATGAGGCTGTAGGTTCGCTGCACCACGTTGACCTCACACGAAACCATGTTGTAGTCACCGTAGTCCTTAATATAGGAGGCCAGTTCACGCTCCAACTCTAATTTTACCTGACGCGTCGTCAGACCGCGAACGGGAATCTTACCTACGAGCGGGAAGTCGATGGTTCCGTCCTCCAGCACCAGGTAGGAATACAGTTCGTATGAAGACGTACCATTGCCGCCCTGCGTCATCTGCTGACGCATCTGAGCTGCAGATGTACCGCCGGAGGTACCCATGGAGTTGAAGAGTTTGGCTACGTTCTCATCCACAGAATAAACGTAGATATACAACCTGTCGCCAATGCGGAGCAGGTAGTCTTCGTAGGTGTGCGTCGTGTCGTACGACGGTATCTTGTTGTGCTTCGTGGGCTCTTGCAACAGATTGACACGCCGACTCGTCACGCAGGATGCCAGTCCTAAGGCCAGAAGCAATAACACCACATATTTCAGAATAGGAGCCTTCACAATACTTGTCGTTGGTCTATTGTAATGAATCTACCGTCTCTCATCCCAGCCAAAAGGATGCTTTGCCAGCGGCAATTTAGCCAACGGATGGTAATCGCCTACCAGTCCGATTGGATCCGCATGACGTATATCACTCACGATTTCGATACACGGTCGCGCCTCAGCGATACGGAAACCATCACCCGCCAGGATACGCTTGTATGACTCGGTATGCAACTCGGTAAAGCCCTGCGAGAACTCAAACTCATCACCGTCGATAGACAGCGTGCGGTAGGTCTTCTTCTCACCCTGAACGGCATTTGCCGGCAGGCACTCGGAATTGATACTCAGGAAATAACGCACGCGAGCACGTTTCAGTTCCAAGTAACCGGCAACGCGGTCAAACGACATCACATGCACGATATTCTTCTGCACAGGGCCGAAGATCCACTGTAGCATATCGTAGAAGTGCACACCGATATTGGTGGCTACCCCACCCGACTTGTGCACATCACCCTTCCAGGATGAGTAATACCATTTGCCGCGACTGGTAATGTAGGTCAGATCTACATCGTAGATTTTGTCCGCAGGACCGTTCTCCACCTTCTTTTTGAGGTTCGCGATTGCCTCATGCAGACGTAACTGCAGGATAGTATAGGCCTTATGACCTGTTTCAGCCTCCAGTTCCACCAGGTTGTCAATATTATACGGATTGAGCACCAGCGGCTTCTCGCAGATAACATCCGTACCCAGACGCAAGCCGTAACGAATAAAGGCATCGTGGGTGTAGTTTGGCGTGCAGATTGAGAGCCAATGCAGGGGATTGGCGGTACGCATCTGCTTGGAGCAGAAGCGGTCGAACTGCTCGTTCTCCGTAAAGAAAGAACAATCGGGGAAGGACGAGTCAAGACGACCTACGGAATCGAAACGGTCATAGGCGACCATGAGGTTATTGCCGGTATCGGCTATAGCTTTTATGTGACGCGGAGCAATATATCCGGCTGCGCCAATGAGCGCAAAATTAAGCGGTTGATTCATATCTTTTTATACCATATTACAAAATAGCGCGCAAAAATACAAAATATTTTGCATATATGCAAATAAAATAAGAAAAATCGCCATTTTTTGACAATTTTTCTTACTTTCATCTATAAACTTTCTACCTAACGACGTCTCTAAACCCTCAACTTTCAACTAAAACATCACGCCGAGTGCATTCGCTTGAAGAGTATGGCGTGCATGGTTAGGAAGAAATACTTAACATCCGTTCGGAAGGGGTGCTCGAAATACTCATCCAGGTACTTATTCTCGGAGGCATAGAGCTCGTCGAATGTTTCGGGATGGTCAATATAGAATGGCGGAATCAGACCGGGTTTGCAGCGGGTACGCTTGTCTTGCAACTCAGGCGGATAGGTATCAAACATGGTCTTGGACAGAGGCCTTACCCCCACCAATTTCACATCGCCGCGCAGCCAATTGAAGAGCATCGGCAGTTCGTCAAGCCAGTACTTACGCATGATTTTGCCCCAATGGGTAATACGGAAGTCGTCGTCAGACTTGTCGGCGATATTCATCCCCCCGCGGCTATCGAACACATATTTCTGGATATACTCCGAATAGGGATGCATGGTGCGGAACTTGAAGAAGTTAATCATCTCCTTATCTTTGCACACACGCGGCAGGGAGATAAGCGGGCCATACACCTTAATCTGCGCCTGCGGATAAGGCTGCGAGTGCCGGTGGGCAAAGACATATTCAATATGTCCCATGGGCACCACTTCGTCCACCTCAAAACCGCAGTAATAGAGACGTCCCAGAACCTCGGTCTTGCTCAGCACGCGATTTCGTCCGTTCGTTACATCGTAGTACAAGCGACTCATCAGCAATAGACGGGGAATAATACGGCGGAACACAAACCACGCTACGTAGTAGATATAGTTAATTCCCCACGGATACTCGCGCAGGATCTTCTGCTTCACATATTCCTGCGGCCGATAGCAGCACACATAGCAGCCATCGTCCGGCAGTTTCTGATTAACCATGCAGAAACGGCGGTTGATACCTTTCGCCTTGTTGAGCAAGGTAAGATCGACGATGGTTTGATACTGATAGTCGGGCAGTTGCATGATATCAAAGCGGTCGCGACTGGCTACGACCTTGGTCAGCTTACTATCCAGATGCGCTTTTTCCAACAACATTTGGTAGTCATCCTCCGTTGTCAGCGACAGAACCGATTGCCGTACTGCCTTCATCGACATCACACCGCGCAGTTCGTCCTTATGGTCCACAACGGCATTCTCGCGTTGCTCAATCACCATCGGAGGAACGGTCATATTGAGTGCATACTTGCGGTAATGTTTACCCATGATGAAGACGAAATCGAGCGCAGCTACCATTCCCACCACCAATGAAGCTACGGTAGTAGAAAATGACCAGGGAAGCCGAGGCAGCACAATATATACCAAACCAATGAGTGAGCCGGCTGTAAGTGCCATAGACAGCAACTCCTGCCAGCACCAAGTCTCCTTGTAGGAACGGTACTTACGGAAAATCAAAGCCAGCGACACCCACAAACAGAGCATCACCAAGAATAGCACGAGATACGAAGCTATCTCGCTCTTATTGGCTATCAGACGCCAGAAGACACAGATCAGCGTCGCCAATAACCAGATTACGATATCATTCAGGATCCTTTTGCCCATATCAGTACGCGTTTTACCTCATTTTTCAGTCCCTGTGCCACGCGTTCCTTACGCCACTCGCGGGGGTTATCAGTCCATCGTTGGGGGTGAGTCGTCAGCATCATAGACGGCAGTTGTCCGCCTCGGATAGCCGCAATGAGTTCATCCGTACGGTGGAAGACCCACCCGCGGCGGTTCCACTCATCCTGATAACCGGGTATCTTATCGCGAACCGATACCTTGAATCCGTCCCAACAGCGACCGGTATCCGTGAGATACAACAAGCGGCTGAAATCGGTATCGAAATAGGGCTCACCTATTATATTATAATGTCTGTAGTCGGTTACCTGCCATAGGGCACGCCCATCGTATTTGCTGGTGGGTGCACCGTGCATACAAATGGTGGTGACGGGATAGAACGTGCGCAGCAAAGCTAACTTCCGCTCAAAATGCTCCAGGGCAAGCTTGGTATTCCCTTTGCAAAGCGACATATCCTCGTAATGATAACCTATCTCGTGCCCTAAGGCGGCTATCCGATGGATGACATCAGGCCGAAAACTCTCCTCCACGATACGGAAATAATACGAGGCATGGATACCTTTCTCTGCCTCCAGTTCGGCAATACGAAGACTATTCAGCGGCTTGCGATCTACGTCATGGCGAAGGATAACGGTTTTCGGTTCTCGGTTCTCGGTTCCGGGTTCGCGGCAATACTGCTCATAGGCCAGGAAGCGATACCCGGCATCCAACAGGGCATCCAGTAGCTCAGCATATTTTTGTACCGTAAAATCTTTCATCTTTCAACTACATCTATGTACCTACGACACTTCTACCGATATAATTCATTGAGCAGCTTTGCCAGGCGAATGCCTGCTGCATACAACTGCCACTCCACATTCGCCACCCAACGATAGGCATAATGATAGGTATTGCCGTCAAACGTATCCTGGTATGTATAGATGTCAGATGTCAGGTGGTAGTTACGGATTGTCAGTTCCGACCAACTCATGGCGGCTATGTTTTTTGCCTCGCGGCTGTAGAGGTCTTCGAGCCAGGCGGCATATTCGGTATAAGACAGTCCGCGGTACTCAATAAGTTTGGTGTCCCAAACGGAATGGAGGTTGGTGTTCTGGCCAAACCACTTCATCTTGACCTTATTGCCACCGGCATCGTCCATATGGGCGATATGCATGGGGCAGAAACGGTCGCCCATAAAATGGACGATGAATACCAAGGCATCCTTGTTGCCCGGGTTCTCACGGAGCACAGCGATAAGGCTATCGGTTTTCTCAAAGAGTCGCCCACCCTCCTTAGCATAGTCGGTAAGCATCGCCACAACAGCCGAGTCCGAGAGCCCCGGATTCATATCCTGAAAATGCCAATCGTAACTATCGGGATAAATGGTGTCAGATCGAATCTCATCCGGCCAGTTGGCCCAATGAACAGCTCCATGTGTACCCAACACGGCATCCACCTTTTGCCGCGCTCGCTTGGTCATATGGTTATATGCCACTTCGGCGATGATGCGATGCCCACGCGGTCCCCAGGCTAATGTTGGCAAGGCGAACACCGCGAGCAGTACTATGACAACTATCTTCTTCATACCTACAGCAGTATTATACCTGTTCCTTAATCAAATAGTCGTTTCGGGTCGTCGAGTTGCGGATGATCAGTTCCGCCAGGAAGCCTGCCAGGAATAGCATGCAGCCCAGAACCATCATCAGGATGGAAATATGGAACCAGGGGTTATCAGCTATCAGCATAGCTCGTATGCCGTGATTGAGGGCATAGAGTTTCATACCCGCCACCACGCATACAGCCACCATACCGACCATGAACATCAGGCTTCCGATGAGGCCGAAGAAGTGCATCGGCTGCTTGCCGAACTTATTGAGGAACCAGAGTGTCATGAGATCCAGATAGCCGTTGACAAAACGGTTGATGCCGAACTTCGAGACACCGAACTCACGCTTGCGATGCTGCACGACTTTCTCGCCAATCTTGGTAAAGCCGGCATTCTTAGCCAGATACGGGATATAACGGTGCATTTCGGAGAACACCTCTATATTCTTGACCACATCTTGCCGATACGCCTTCAGACCGCAGTTCATATCGTGCAACTGAATACCCGTGACGCGGCGAGCGGTCGCATTGAAGAGTTTGGAGGGCAGATTCTTGGTCAGTTTGTTATCGTAACGTTTCTGCTTCCAACCGCTGACCAGGTCATAGCCGTCCTGTGTAATCATGCGGTAGAGTTCCGGAATCTCCTCGGGCGAGTCCTGCAGGTCGGCATCCATGGTGATGACCACATCGCCCTTAACGGCACGGAACCCGCAATGCAGGGCGGCGGACTTGCCGTAGTTGCGACGGAAACAGATACCATGCACCTCATCGTGGGCTGCGCTGAGACGACGAATAACATCCCATGAGCGGTCGGTAGAACCATCGTTGACGAATATAATTTCATAGGTCAAATTGTTCGCTTGCATGACGCGCACGATCCACTCATATAACTTCTCTAATGACTCCTCTTCGTTGAAAAGAGGCACTACAATTGATACATTCATATCACAAAAACTCAAAATTTCGCGCAAAGTTACAAATAAATTTGCATATGTGCAAAAAAAAGCGTAACTTTGCAGCGAATTTTGCAAAAAATAGGTAATTCATGCCGAATATTATACAAGAAAACGCACATTTTTTGGATAACGACCCCTTATGGGCGGTGCTGACTGCCGAAGAACGTCAGACGGTACAAAAAGAGTCCACTATTGTGCGATACGGAAAGAATGAACAGATTTACCGCGAGGAAGATATTCCCGAGGCGGTTATGATGTTGGTGAGTGGTAAGGTACGCATCTATAAGGAGGGTATCGGCCAGCGGCCTCAGATTATCCGCATGCTCAAACCCAATGAATTGTTTGCCTACCGCGCAGTCATAGCCGGCGACGGATTCAATACCTCTGCGAGTGCATTTGAGGATAGCGTGGTGTACCGTTTGCCCAAAGACACATTCCTACGTATCATCCGCAACAATAGTGAGTTCTGCTTTCGGATGATGGTCATTATGGCCAAGAACTTAGCTTTCTCGGAGTTGCAGACCGTCAACCTGACGCAGAAGCACATTCGTGGACGTCTTGCCGAGTCGCTACTCACGCTCAAGAATAAGTATGGCGTAGATGACGACGGCGTGACGATATCCATGTATATGAGCCGCGAGGACTTAGCCAACCTCAGTAATATGACCACATCAAATGCCATTCGTACCCTCAGCCAGTTTGCTTCGGAAGGTATCGTCGGCATTGACGGACGCAAAATCAAATTATTAAACGAACCCGCTTTAACACGTATTAGTCGCCTTGGATAATAAAGCTCAAGCCATATTGAATTGGTTCCGGCACATCAGAGTGGTAACCGCTGATGACAAAGCCGATTTCGAAGTAATGCTCCTTGACCATGCCAATATCGAGGACGCAAAGAATGCTCTATTGGGTATCAGCATGAACCTAATCGAGCATGGTCTCAACTTGGGACTGATGGACCTATTATTGGACGCCGCCGACATCAAGAATGTCTTTCAGATTCGCAACTTTGCCCTCAATGTGCTCATTTCGATGATGGCCATCTACGATGATGCCATCCGCAAGCAGGAGGATTTTGTTGACCGATTCCTGGATATCCTGGCAGACGACCCCGAATTACCCTTTTTGCACATGTGCCTGGTGGGCAAGGTCAGAAATCACATATTCTTTGTCGGACATACGGTTAAGCCCACCAAGGATACCTTGGTCTTCAAACTTACCGTAGTTGGCGAAGCTGCTAATCAAGCATTTGACCGTAGTTGTTGCTGAGCTGTACCATTTCATCGTACTGCTCGGGGCTGAGGTCATTGAAGAAATAGTTTTTCGGATCAACCGGTTGCTGATGTATCCGCACCTCGTAATGCAGGTGCGGACCTACTGATTTACCCGTATTGCCTACCAGCGCGATGATGTCGCCACGTTTGACTTTCTGTCCCACGCGCACTAGTGCCTTATATAAATGCGCGTATAGGGTTGTATATCCGTAGCCGTGATCCAGCTCTACTGTATTGCCGTAGCCCTGACGCCAACCTACGAATACCACACTCGCATTACCCGTGGCATAAACTTCGGTACCGACGGGCGCCGAGAAGTCCAGACCGGTATGCATTCGGCGAGTATGATAAACGGGGTCGGTTCGCACACCAAAACCGCTGGCCAGACGCTTTAGGTCCTTGTTCAGCACCGGCTGAATGGCGGGGATATTCTCCATACGAATCTCCTGCTGGCGAGTCAGATCCAGCACTTCCTCGTACGATTTAGCTTGTACATATAGCTCCTTCTGCAGCACATCTACCTTCAGCGCCAAGTCGGCTGCCAACTGCGAATTGGTCATCGTGGATAGACGTTCGTAGTACTGGATTCGCTGCGTAGCGCCCTGACGCACACTCAGGGGTATCGGTTCAGCGCCCAGGAGCACACGGTACAAGTTATCGTCACGCTGCGTCAGGTCGTTCATCACCACCTGCATCTGGTCCACACGTTTGTCCAAGAGACTGAGCTGGCCCTCCAACTCCTGTTTCTGCTGCATGAGTTGTTTCTCGCGCGGAGAGGGAAAAAGCATAAAATAGACAAAGAAAAATACAGCACCCAGACAGATTCCGCCCAGCAAATAACCGCCCGATTTCTTCAACCAATAAATCAGTCCGTGCTCAATACGCTCTAATGCCAACGTCTCGGGGTTAATACGATATTTATGTTTTTTCATCATGTTCTATTATTTTTATTTTGTCGTTATGACGTAATGACGTTATGTCGTTATTTTTCTCTCTTCCACCAGAAGAAGTAGCTATTCTGCTTCTGTTTTTCCTCTTTGGTGCGCGCTACATATACGGGCTGCATGGTATAGGGATTGAGTCCGGTGTAGTACATTGTCGTGGACAGGGTCATGGGCGTAGGTGTGAAGTCCTGAACCTGCTCAGGTCGGTAGTGCATACGCCGTGTTTCCTCTGCCAGCATCGCCATATCGCGGTTCGTACAGCCCGGGTGCGAGGATATGAAATACGGTATCAACTGTTGGTTTAGGCCGCTCTCCTTGTTCACACGATGGAAGAACTCGCTAAAGCGCCGGTATTCGTGCCAACCGGGTTTACGCATGAGTTTCAGCACTTCTTCGGATACATGCTCGGGGGCGACCTTGAGCCGTCCGCTGACGTGCCGCGTTATCAGTTCGCGTCCGTAGGCTTCGCTCATCAAGTCGTAGCGGATACCGCTGCCCACAAACGATTTCTTCACATACGGCAGGCTATCGACTGTATGATATAGGTCCATGAGAGGTCCGAAGTCCTGACGGAGATTCTTGCATATAGCGGGCTGCAGACAACTGGCGCGCGCACATTGTTCACATAGTTTTTTGTCTTTGCCACCAATGCCGTACATATTGGCACTCGGTCCGCCCAGGTCACTCAGGTAACCTTTCCACTCGGGTAGATTCTTAAGGCGGTCTATCTGTCTCAACACCGAGGCCTTGCTACGCGACACGATCTGCTTACCCTGATGCGCCGAAATAGTGCAGAACGAACAGCCGCCGAAACAGCCTCTATGTAGGCATACCGAGAAACGAATCATCTCATAGGCAGGAATGGTCTTGCCGGCATATTTGGGATGCGGTTTCATCTGGAAAGGCAGGTCATAGATGGCATCCAACTCCTCGGTGCTCATCGGGCGGTAGGGCGGATTGACCACTACCCTATCCTGCACGAGGGTTCGGGCTACTATCTTGTTGCTCTCCGTCTCGATGAGGCGGAAGTTCTCCGCGTGCTTACGTTTGTCTTTCTTCTCTTCCTCAAAGCCGAAGAGCCGTATGGCATCTTCCGGCAGAGCCTCATCCACGGCCGCGATATAGGCTGTCTGCGGGATGGAATGGAGAGTTGACAATTGATAATTGACAGTTGATATTCTATCGGCAATATCAAGGATCGCCTGCTCGCCCATACCGTATATCAATAAGTCAGCGCCTGAGTCCACAAGGATGCTGGGCATCAGGCGGTCGGACCAATAGTCATAGTGCGAGAGTCGCCGCATCGAAGCCTCAATACCGCCGATCACTAATGGTACATCGGGATAGAGACGTTTCAGTATGCGACTGTAGGTAATGGTGCAGTAGTCGGGACGCATGCCGGCTCTACCATCGGGTGTGTAGGCATCATCGTGTCTGAGGCGTTTACCGGCCGTATAGTGGTTCACCATCGAGTCCATTGAACCGGCGGTGATGGCAAAGAATAGCCGCGGACGACCCAATTTGGTAAAGTCGCGGTCATCCCCCCGCCAGTCGGGCTGCGAAACGATGGCAACACGGTAGCCCTTGGACTCCAGGACTCGTCCGATGACGGCTGCACCAAATGAGGGGTGGTCCACATACGCATCACCCGAGAAGAGGATAACATCCACTTCATCCCATCCACGCAGGTTCATCTCTTTCCGCGTAGTCGGCAAATATAACTTCAGGTCTTCTTTCAACTATCAACTATCAATTATCAACTACTCCACCACCATTCCCAGCACACTCTTCATCTCGCTCAGGGCGGGATTGAGTGTCGCCAGTAGTTTGTATTTCTCTTCGGCTGTAAATGCCGTCTCTACATCCTTGCGTTCCGCCACAGAGACTTGCAGTTTGAGCTGATTGTTTCCCAACTCACGGCGGACGATATCCATCACCTGTTTGCCGAACTTACCGAACTCCTCTTTCTGCCAGGGGTTGGTCAGCCTCAGCTCTGCCAAGGTATCACTCTTTAGTACGGGGTAATGCGTACGTATCATCGCCACCAGGCGATCTTCGCCTCGGAAGTGTTCCCCTAATCCGGCCCACACTTCGCGCAGGCGCTCAATGGTAAAAGGGGCATTCTGCTGCGGTCCCTCCTCGGACTCAGGTTTGGGTGCAGCAACGGGCGCGGTAGCCGCCTGTGCATTCAGATGCAGGCTCGGCAACTTCTTTACCGTTGGTATGGCGTTGGCGTTAGCCGTTGGCGTTGGCTGCGGGCGTTGGATGTTGGCCGTTGGCGTTAGTTGCGAATGCTGGATGTTGACATTGGCGTTGGCATTGGCCACAGGCTGTTGTTCTTTCGGTACCGATACCGCTGTCGCCTCACCTTGCGGGGAGGCAGGACCGGGTTTCAGGATCCGGCACAACTTCACCAGGGCTAACTCCACGGTTAGACGTTTATTCTTGGCAGTACGGTATTGTACATCACAGGTATTAAGTACGTCCAGCGCATCGAACAGCCATACGGCGGTACACAACTTAGCTGTCTCCACAAACCGGCTGCGGATAGAGTCTGTCGTCTCTAACAGAGGTGCAGTCGCGGGGTCTTTTGCCATCATCACATCGCGCAGGTGTTGCATCAGTCCTACCACAAACTGCCCGGCATCGAAACCCTTCTGCAGCACTTCGTTGAAGAGCAGCATCGCCTGCGGCACGTTGCCCTGCAGGGCAGCTTGCTCCATGCGGAAGTAGTAATCCGAATCCAGCACATTGAGCACCTCAATGGCCTGACTGTAGCTAATCGTATTGCCGCAGAAGGCCACCAGTTGGTCAAAGATACTGAGCGCATCACGCATACCGCCGTCGGCTTTCTCCGCCACGACAGCCAGCGCCTGTTCCTCCACCGTGATACCTTCCTGCTTAGCTACATATTGCAGATGCTCGATGGTATCGCGCACCGTGATACGCTGGAAGTCATATACCTGGCAGCGGCTCAAGATGGTCGGCAGCACCTTGTGTTTCTCCGTAGTCGCCAGGATAAAGATGACGTATGAAGGTGGTTCCTCCAGGGTCTTGAGCAGTGCGTTGAAGGCTCCCTGTGACAGCATATGCACCTCATCGATGATATAGACGGAGTACTTACCTATCTGCGGGGGGATACGTACTTCCTGAATAAGGGCACGAATATCTTCCACCGAGTTGTTGGACGCGGCATCCAGTTCGTGGATATTAAAACTGCGCTGTTCGTTGAACGCGACGCACGACTCACAGGCGTTGCAGGCGTCAAGTGTGTCGGTGGGGTTCAGACAGTTGATGGTTTTGGCGAAGATACGTGCGCAGGTTGTCTTACCTACGCCACGCGGACCGCAGAACAGATACGCGTGTGCCAGATGGTTCTGACGTATAGCGTTCTGCAGGGTCTCTGTCAGGTTTTTCTGCCCCACTACCGACTGAAATGTAGTTGGTCTATACTTACGTGCCGAAACGATATATTGCTCCATATTACCAAATTTAGCCTGCAAAGTTACAACTTTTTTCCGACATACGCAAAAAAAAATCGCTTTTTCCGGTGTTTTTTGCTAAAAAATCTTTCTCCGACTTCTTCGAGCCGTTATCGGGGGAATTTCGGACCGTTTTCGAACCGTTTTCGAACCGTTTTCGAGAGCACAATTTTGGGAATTTTGCAAAAACAGATGATAAAGTGGTAAATTTAGAGGGAAACCTTCAAAAATATAGAGTCATTTACTCTATTTTCGCAAAAAGGGTTCCAAAAATTTGCGTATGTGCAATTTTTGTTGTACCTTTGCAGGCGTAAACAAATTTACTCATCATATTGAGTAAAAATACTAAGTGCATTGAGTAAAATTTATCGATATGATACAACGTTCATATTTTGAGCCAATTACAAAGCGTTTGAATGAGCCAAGAAAGTTCATTCAGATTATAGAAGGACCTCGTCAGGTAGGCAAATCAACGCTTATCAAGCAAGTACTGAAAGGTATTTCGATGCCATGGGTGCATTTTTCTGCAGACAATGTTCCGGCAACACGTAGCGCGTGGATCAACGATTGTTGGGCTACTGCGCGCAACAAGCTTCAAATGGAAAGATTGCCAGAATTGTTGCTTGTAATAGATGAGGTGCAAAAATTAATTAACTGGGGCGAAGCAGTTAAAAAAGAATGGGACGATGATACATTCAATGATGTGCCTATCAAAGTGGTATTGCTAGGTTCCTCGCGTGTACGTTTAGAAAAGGGACTAAGCGAGAGTCTTAAAGGTCGCTTTGAGACCATTAAGATGCCCAACTGGTCGCTTGTCGAAATGCAAGAAGGATTTGGGATGTCAGTCGATGAATATATCTACTACGGAGCCTATCCCGGATCGGCAGATTTGCGTCATGACATAGATAGATGGCAAGAGTATATCAGTAGTTCTATCGTGGATGCTACCATCAACAATGACATCCTGATGGATACTCCTATCGCTAAACCGGCCTTGTTACGCCAAACATTCGAGTTGAGTAGCGCCTATTCCGGGCAGGAAGTGTCGCTAACAAAGATGATCGGGCAACTTCAAGATGCCGGTAACACCACCACGCTTGCACATTATCTGGACCTGCTCAATCAGAGCGGTATGGTATGCGGACTAAGCAAGTACGCGGTAGATAAGGCGCGTCGCCGTAACTCTATTCCCAAATATCAGGTGTATAACAATGCCCTGATGAGTCTCTATTGTGAACATGATTTTGAGGCCGCTAGAGCGAATCATAAGTTGTGGGGGCGTTTGTTTGAGTCCGCAGTCGGCGCGCATATCATGAATTGTGCCTATACCGGACGATTCAAAGTCTATTACTGGCGAGATGGCAAAGATGAAGTGGATTTTGTCTTGGTAAAAGATACGAAAGTGGTTGCGATAGAAGTGAAAAGCAACCATGAAAAGGATACATCCGGTTTGCATACGTTCCAAGACATGTTCCATCCTCACCGATCGGTGTTGGTAGGCGAAGAAGGTATTCCCCTTGAGACTTTCCTTAAGTCAGATCTAAAGGAATTATTTGCGTAGGCAGAAAGTCAGCTTGGCTGAATAGCGCCAAGAGTCAGACCGGAGAGATCGGGGGAAGGTCAGACCATAGACGGAGCGGTAACAACCAACCAAGAACCAACCAGGAAAGAACGAACAACCAACGGGTCTAAGGTAAATTGATAATTGATAGTTGATAATTGATATCTAAAATTGCAAATGTTGAGAGTTCTTATCTCGGCTCAAGCCTCGAACGATCGGCTAAAGCCGTACGAGAGTTGAGAGAAGTTGTAAAGTTGAAAGTTTATAGTTTATAGTGACATATGACTAAACATTGATTATACACTTGTCGATAAATTTCTCAACCTTGTACACAGGGATTACGATGGATAATAGTTTTTCCATATTATTGTTGTTTTGTTTGTTGTCAGTTTTGGCCGCTTGATTGCACAACAAAAAAGCGGTAAGTCCGCATATTGGATTTACCGCTTTTTTGAGTGAATGTCGCTGGTTAAAATTGGCGGAATCGCATTAATAATCAATAAGTTCCGCCAAAAATAAATTTACATATTCATTAAATCATCAAGTGTTATGTTCTTGTTAATCAGTCCATTATAATGTATATTTCGCACCGCATTTTGGTTTGAAATCAGTACGGTTTCAATAGTTCTACGTGCTTTAAAGCTTTGCAGTAACACATCCATACGGTTAGAAAACAGTTCTGCTTCTCGTTTCGAAAGGGCATAGGGTCTATCCGTGAATTTGATTTCGCAAAGATCTACTACTTTATCGCTACGCTCAATCACCATATCTATTTGCGCATTCTCCTTATAGAGCGCGTATGTCTGAGTGGAGACGCCAGCAATGCCAAGTGCATGTTTGATCTGCGGTATATGCGCAAAACATAGCCGTTCAAACGCAAGGCCACACCATGTGGTGTAACCGGAAGTGAGCATTTGTTCGCGCCAAACAATCTGTTGTTTCTTCTGTGTCGGCTGAAGGAATTGGAAGTAGAACAGCGAATAGAAATCCACGAGTTGATACAAAGTCTCTACTCGTCCGTGCGCATAGTACTTGTTTATGAATCCACACTCGCACAGGTCTTTCAAACGTCTTGTCAAACTACCTCCGTCTAGACGTTTCGTTTGGGTTAGAATCTCATTGCGTGTCAGTCCCATTTTCTTTTTACTGAGAGCTTTGACAATCTCCACGTACTCGTCTGAATGGGTGAAAAGCGAAGCATATAAGTGTTGGAACTCATCTGCCAACAGGGCATCTTCCTTGCAAAACAGCCTGTCGATATTCTCGGATAAGCCAATGTTCTTGTCCAGCAGATTGAGGTAATACGGTATGCCGCCCATCGTCATATAGCATTGTGCTTCTTTTGCCGCATCCCAACGGATACCCTTATAACGCAAGAACAGATGCGTCTCGTGCAACGAGAAAGGCAGGATACGCATTTTCGCGGTCAATCGGTTATGTAATCCGCCTTTGTTGTCTTCAATGTTCTTTACCAACCAAGAAGCAGCACTACCGCAAACGACGAGCATGATGTCAGGTCTTGCGCTTGCCCAATCATTCCAGAAATGCTCCAAAGCACTCACGAGGTTCGACTTTGGGGTGTCCATCCAAGGAAGCTCATCCAAGAAGACCACTTTGCGCTTCATCTTAGACTGCTCCAACAAAGTGCGTAATTGTTCGAATGCCTCAAACCAGTCTGCCGGTGTGTTTTTGGCAAGACGCTTGCTATAACGTGCTAACGTACGTTGGAAATTGAGCAGTTGTTCCTCTCGTCTTTGCTTGGCGAGTCCGGTCATGGCAAAACAAAAGTCTTTGCCTAAGGTCTCGCGAATAAGAAAGGTTTTCCCGACACGGCGTCTGCCATAAATCATAACAAACTCAGGATTGCCGGAATCAAAAAGCCGTTGCAACTCCATTTGTTCGTGCTCTCTACCGATTATTTTCATACTACATGCGATTTATTTCTGGCGGCAAAGGTACAAAAAATATTTGATTCCGCCAAAAATAATTCAATAAAAATGCAAAATATCTTCAATTTTACAGGTTTTAATCCTGCTCTTTACACTTTTTGGTAAATCCAATATGTCAAAGATCGTCTTGCGTTTTTTTGTCTCGGTCGGCTAAGGCTCCCCGCCAGCCTTTCCTTTTCGAAGTGCCAAGTCAAGGCACTTCTCCACCGACGAGGTGTTTTTATTATTCCATATTACACATATTAAATAACATCACTCATCACATATATCACATCACACATAACATCTGTGTCGGGGTCATTACGATGTGTATAGGTTGGTTCATCCTTTCCATATTCCTATCTTAGTCAATATATTTTAATCTTCGTATTTGCATATTTACCATAGAACATACTTGACAGTAATCTTCCGTATAACAAACATTTTGGGGTAATGCGGTATTCTACACTTAAAAATTTGCGGGGAATGCGGTATTTGGCGTGTAAAAATTTGCGGGAAATGCGATTTTAATGTAAAAATATTTGCATATATCGCAAAAAAGTTGTACCTTTGCAGCGTTTTAAAATGAATCATCATGGAAGAAAGAGTATTCAAACGTAAAATCTACTCCAAAATGTTGGAATGGAAAAATACGCGTAACGGCAAAACGGCATTGTTAATCAAAGGGGCGCGTCGTATCGGCAAATCTACAATTGCGGAACAATTCGCCAAAAATGAGTATGAGTCTTACATTCTCATTGATTTTAACAAAGCGGAACAAAAAGTCATTGATTTGTGGAATGACCTTAACAATCTCAATGATATTTTTACCTATCTCCAGCAGCATTATAGTGTTGTATTGCAAAATCGCAAGTCTGTCATTATCTTTGACGAGATACAGCAGTGTCCCAAAGCCCGCCAAGCGATTAAATATCTGGTTCAAGATGGAAGATACGATTACATTGAAACGGGTTCGCTTATCAGCATTAAGAAAAATACGCAGCACATCACCATCCCGAGCGAAGAGACACGACTGAATATGTATCCGATGGACTACGAAGAGTTTCGTTGGGCATTGGGAGACACGGCTACTATTCCTCTATTGAAACAGCAACTGGATGCCCGCATGTCTGTAGGCGATGCCTTGACGCGAACCAAGATGCGTGAATTGCGCTTATACATGATGGTTGGCGGCATGCCACAAGCTGTAAATACCTATTTGGATACCACTAACCTTAGTTTGGTTGACCAAACTAAGCGTGAGATCATTGAATTGTATCTGGAGGATTTCCAGAAATTAGATTCTACAGGCAAAGCTGAATTGCTTTTTAAAGCGGCTCCGGCTCAGCTCATGAACAATGCTTCACGCTTTCAAGTATCAACGGTTCTGAAAAACGATCGCGCAGATTCTGTTAGCGAAATAGTAGCCATGATGAAGGATTCAATGACTGTGAATGTCGCATATCATTCCAATGATCCGAATGTCGGTATGTTGCTTAGCGAAGAAGTAAATGTCTATAAGATATTTGTTGGTGATACTGGTTTATTTGTGACACTGTGTTTCTGGGATAAAGACTTCACGGAAAATATTATCTATGATAAGTTGCTAAGTGATAAGCTGGATGCTAATCTTGGTTATGTGTACGAGAACTTGATTGCTCAGATGTTAACAGCATCTGGAAATCAACTTTTCTATTATACTTTTCCTAAAGACTCCAAACATAACTACGAAATAGATTTCTTATTATCGCGTGGAAATAAAGTTTGTCCTATTGAAGTCAAGTCCTCTGGGTACAAAACACATGCTTCTTTGGATGAATTTTGTAAGAAATACTCCTCACGTGTTGGTAATCGCTATTTACTATATACCAAAGATTTGCATAAAGACGGTGAAACACTTCTTGTGCCTGTGTACATGACTCCGCTTTTATAGTGCTAATAACTATCACTACATCAAAAAAACATCTTGCTGGGCTACCTACAAGATGTTTTTTGGTTTGTTTTAGCAAGCTCTATTGGAATCTATTGGATTGCTGCAAGATGTTCCTTGTGCAAACGCTTGCGGGCGGCGCGGTTGCGCTGCATGGTCTGGTAATAACCGAAACCAGCCATCGGATGACGCCATTCTTCATCTTCGATACGCTCCCACTCGGCGTTTTCGCGGCGGCGGAGCTTGAGCTCTTGACTCCAGAAACGGATGTCAGAAAGTAGTCTTTTAGTATATTTGAACATAGTTATAATGATGTTTTATTATTTTTTAACCAATTTTCTAAGTAACTTATCTATAGCACGTACTATGATATTATTTTTATATGATTGAGTCCATTCCAAATAATGATGCACACATTTCACGTACCATGGTCGAGGATCTTTTATATGGTAATAATCCATAAACTCTGAAGTCCATATTTGCAATTTGGCCATTGTGGGCATCGGATATTTATTCAACCGTTCATATATATAATCGTCCATCCAGCAATGCGGTTCGTCTAATTCTACATTGTCCCATAGACTCCAGCCGTCTTTTTCCTGAGTAAAAATCCACTCATCCGGCAAATCGAACTGCTCTTTCGGATATGTGTTGCTTCCGATATATGAGCGTCCAAGTGAATAAGGTGGACGCTGATTAACTTGCCAATCGACAAACATATAGAACCGCTCCTTGGCGCGAACTCTGTTCTGTGGAGCCGGGCCAAGATGTAGTACGCGAAAGTCCTTGACATAAGTCATATCATGCTCGTCCAGGGGATACGGAATACGCATTGAGTGCATTTCGCGTACATAATTACCGTGCGGTTCTACTCCATCGTCATGGAATAGCCATGGATACGGATCACGATTGTTGTAATAATGCTTCTTATCGTGCGTTAGTTGCGCCCAATGGAACCAGAAGACAGCTCCTGGTTTTGAATGCATGATGCGTTGCCAATCCTCAGTCTCAAATGCGTTAGCAGCCAATATTTCATCCGCATCCAATCCCCAAAGCAGCGTATCACGACCTGCTGACACTTCACGAGCCTTTGCAACTAATATACGTTGCCGTTCAGCCTCATTGAATTCTGTATTGGGATTATTTATAAGAATTACTTCAGCACGTTTATCTTGAGAGGATTTACTGTGATTGGCGAATTCATGAACAATCTCACGAGTGCCATCTGTTGATTGTTGATCACAAATGATTACATAATCTGCCCAGCGAGTTGCAGATTCAAGAAATGCTCTTATAACCCACGCTTCGTTGCGTGTCGGAGTCATAACGATGTGAATAGGTGAGTTCATTATAATATCATTTGCCTTTATACAACCATTTACTAAGCCACGTTGGGAGGCTATAGAATATAGTTCCGCGTTTCCACATGGTATGATGTTTTAGGACGTTTAGAGGTAAGTGTAGAAATGAGTTGTCCACGTATGGGATATATCCTCTATTAGGATGAAGTCCATAGAACTCATTTAAGGCTTTTAGGTAATGTTTGTCTGGAAAGAGAAAGAAGTTGGCTAACTGCGGAAGCGCGTAAAGCCTAAATATGTCATCAGCATAGTGATGCAGACCTAATTGGACAAAATCATCTGTATATGCATCTAATGCATCATTGCGCCATATGACATGTTCTTGCAGGTTATCCAATCGGTATTCTTTCTTATCTTCTGCGTCCAGCACCGGTTCATACTCCTTTCCGTTGTGTACATATCCAATGGTTCGTTTCTGTGTATTCAAAGGGAAATACAGCTCATACATATACCAATTGCTTGGCAATTTACGTAAAGCAATGCTTAAGTGGTTCAAGTACAAATCATCCAACTCTGTATAATAATCTAATCCATCCAACTGTTCGGTTGTTTTAGGACACACTTCAAAGAAATAGCCATATAGAGATTTGAATCCATTACGGGTAAGTATTTCATTCAAAACTTGCAATGTCTTCCCACTTGAACGTACATCCACAATGGCATTCTTGTTAGATTGAGTAGCCAAACCTATTTGTTTGAAATAACCTACTTTCGTCTCTTCATCTCCCTCATATAAAGAAGTTCTTGATATGTATAGATAGTGAATACTGACATCAGGGAACAAGGTTTGAAATTTTAGTGCAATCCTATAAAACGGATATGCGTCGCGCGCGCAAAAATACAATGATTGTACGCCTTTATGCTGTGCGTCTGCCATCACACGATAGACAAATGAGACAAACAAAGGAGCTATAATATCCAACATAAAGTCTTTGTGTGCTGAACGCTCACTTTGTAAAGCAATACTACGACTTATTCCGGCTAACATACTACCCCATTGATAATGTAATGAAGGCATTTCTCGCATTGTTTGTTGATAAGGAGTATATCCATAAGAGACGAGATGAGTATGAATCCCCAACTTACACGGTACTTTTACGTCACTATTGACGTTATCCCCGTAGTGATGCCACTCTTTATATGCTATATTCTCGTGTTGTTGGATTATTTTATATAACTCGCCGCTTGCTTTGGTCGCTCCATACTCACATGATACATATATAGCATCTCCTTCTTCCCACAGTCCAGCGTCTTTAAGAATGGGCAGCAAGAAGTCCTTTTCTAAATACATGTCAGAAATGAACATTATACGGTGTCCGGCTTTCCGCAAGGAATCAATCTTTTCCACCATGGCAGGTAATGGACAAAGCATCTCTTGCTCCACCTCTTTCTCTAATGCTATCAGTTCGTCATTGGAACGCAAGTCTTCATGACTAAAATGAAATGCCTCATATATATCAGAAAGATTCTGATTATTAGACCAAGATCTTTCTTCTGCCTCGATACGAGCAGCCACAAACGCTCGTTTGCACTCTGTTGATACCGGCTTGACAAACACACGTTCTGCCAAGACATCAAACACGTTCTTTGCCTGTCCACACTTGCGAATAAGACAAGTGTCAAAAATATCAAAACTGTAAGTCATCGTTTAATTGTATCAGTTTTAATCATCAATCCAAGCGGCCATAATAACCACCGTTTAATGAAATAGTTAAACTTTTTATGCGGAGGATATGTGTCGTTCATATTCTTCCATGGCGACAAGCGTTTGTATTGATGCCATTCTCTATTATATGGAAGATTATAGTATGCCACACACCATGGTTTTGATTGATTGTAATGGATGATCTTCGGATTCGCAGATAGCACCTCTTTTTGAATTCTGCTTGGCAATAAGTCGAAATAGGATTGCTTCAACAATCCCATTTGGTAGTTCCATTCGATTCCAACATGTAGCTTGCTATCCAGTAAAACTGCATTCAGTACATCCTGATCAGGCCATAATATACGTTCTCTGTAATTGCAAACATAGTTTTTAAATCGGCTAAAGATATCATGCTTTCGCCAATAGTCCAAATTGATTAACAACATGCCTGAATTGAAATACCGTAATTCTGGAGTGTATTTCAACCGTGAGAAATTGCTGTTTATTCCACTACACATATCGTCCACTACGGCAGTACTATTATTCGCTAGATCTACATCATATAAATCCGCAAGAGGGGCATTAACTACTATGTCGCAATCCAGATATAACACTTTGCTCACGTTATGAGATATTAGTTCTGCGGCCGCTAAACGATAATACACAGCCTTTGTAAAATGTGAATTCTCAGGTAATGGCCATTCTTCGAACAATTTTGTATCAATTAAAAGATATTGAATGGATGCGTCATATTTTTTCTCTAATTCCTTAAACTTCGCAATATTAGCGATTGTTAATGGCTTGTCTATTATTACAAAAACATTAACCACAGCGTCTTTATTGTTTTCAAAAACGCTCGTTAGCATTATGCCACAATACGGAACATAGTTGTCATCTGTAGCACAGAGAATATTGATAGTTTCTTTCATAATCATATTAGATAAGGATTCCTAAATGCCGTTCAAGACTTCCGCTCAACCAGAAAATAAAATCATCCATCTTCGAGAAGCCTTCTCCCCTTTTGATGCCCCAAAGTTTCAATACTTGCTCTCTAATGGTTTCATTGTCGTAATGATCTGTTTGATAGTGTCGAGCCTTTCTTCTTAAAACCATCATTTTTTGCCACCAGTTTAACGGATAAACCTCGGAGATATAATCATAAACGAGTTTATCTTCTTTAGCAACCAAACCACGGGTAGCATTTGTGCCTGTAACAGAAGTGCTGTTTTGTCTGAAATATGTCAAGTTTTTACCCACTTTGGCACAATTCCCATATTGCAAGATCTCACTCCAAAAGCGCAAGTCTCCAGCACTTTTGTATGTCACATAATCTTTAGAGATATGCGAATACGCTTCTTTACTAAAGATGACACCACTGGCATTCCTTATATCACAATAGCGAATTAAACGATTGCAAATGTAATCTTTACCGTTGTAATATCTGGTTTTTCTCTCCTTTTGTTTTATGGTATATTCATTGCTAAAAATAATATATTGCGAAAATGCGACCACTACATTCGGCCATGCCATGTATGCTTTTAATAATTCATCCAGCATGTTCAACTCGCAATAGTCATCACTTTCAGCAATCCATATAATTTCTCCTTTAGCAAGAGAAATTCCTTTCTCCCATTGCCTAAACACCGATCCTGAATTTCGTTCGTTCACCACTATTTGCGATAGATGTGGATTATCTTTATAACGATGAATCACATCCAAGCTATTATCAATTGAGCAATCATCAAGTACAATCACTTCAAAGTTCTGATATGTTTGATTGAACACACTATCTAACCGCTGCTCTAAAAATCGAGCATGGTTGTAGTTGGGGATGATAACAGAAACTAGCGGATTCATTTGTTAGATATTTTATGTTCTATGTGCCACATTATATGCGGGGCATATTTTATTAATAGTAGGTGTATATACGCTTTGAGGGGACGATTTTCCCGCAAAAGGTGATTTGAGGTAGAGTGCATATATCGCACCGCAATAAAATAACAAGTTTTATCACTTTCTTTATCGCGAACAATCTTTACACATTTAGACAATTGATCAATTTTTAACCAATTTATCAATTCAGTCCGCTCCACATACTTTTCAATAAATATCTGGATATTCTCTATATATGCAGTGTCAAGTTTGCACATAGATCGACGACAAATACTATCTTCACGCATCCTATAATGGTAAGAATAGAGAGGAACATCTATACATTTATAATGATTACTTTCAATAATAGGTATTGAATGTATCGCAAATAATGTATCTTCATTTATTCTACCTTCTATAAAACGCAATGTACCAGGTAGTATTCTCTTGTCATATAATTTTGCTGTCGATGCATGATTACATTGCTGCGTTAATATTTTATATGCATATTCATTGGACTCAATTATTCTCGGTGTGTCGAAGATCCAATCATCTCTGTAAATACTATCACCCAAATCTGTATATTTAGTAAAATAACTAATCGCAAGCGCATAATCCCCCGAAGTGATGGCATCATATAACACCTCTATTGCATTTGCATCAATATAATCGTCACTATCCAAGAAATAGATGTAGTCTCCTTTTGCATTATCCAAGCCAGTGTTCCGTGCCGCACTCAATCCTCTGTTTCTATCGTGATGAAGAATGCGATATGTTACACGTCCATTGCATTTGTTGATAAACTCTTGAGCGATATGTATGCTCGCATCAGTTGCGCAATCGTCCACCAAAACACATTCAATCTCGCCTTGATATGTTTGTTTTTCGACCGATTGCAGACATTCCTCAATGTATTGCTCTACATTGTAAACAGGTATAATTATGCTTATTATAGGTAACTGCTTCATTTTATATTCTTATGGATTTTCTTTCATTTAATGATATCCTTGGTATTAGATACCGATTGACTCGCTGTCTTAATGTTCCATTCACACTAAATCCGAGTTGATACCCTGCGGTCTTGGCTGCAATCGCCACTTCGGGGCAAATATCGGATTGTGTTCCGAAAGGATAAGATATATATTTAATATCCTTGCTAATATTCTCTTCAATAATTGTTTTACTTTGTTTGAACTCCTGCAGGATATCACGATCTGCCATGTATTTTGTTTTACAATGAGTAACACAATGTGAACCGATTGTGCATAGTGGTGAGTTGGATAATTGGCAAACCTCATCCCAGTTCATTGTAATATCTTCCCAATATTTTTCCTTGTTGTAGGAATCAAATTCTCTAATAAATCTTTCTTCAAGCCCCACTTGATCCCAAGATAATATCATAGTCCGTAAATCCCAAAATGTCTGGTTTTTAGCTGTCTCACTTGAGCAATCATAACATTTCCCTGCTACATGCATCGAGGTATTGTCCTTAATCATGCGCTCGATAATAAACGGCCAGTTGAATGGATATTGTTTTTCTATAAAGTTAGTTGTCACAAACACTGCAAAGGGGATGTTGTTTTTCTCGAAGAAAGGCAATCCTTCTATTAGATTATCTCTATATCCGTCATCAATTGTAAAGCAAATAAAAGGACGCTTTCTGCAATTAAATGTATGCAGTCTTTTGTGCAAATCATCCAGAGATATAAAATCATGGCTATCCCTGTGCTCGTCTACGTATTGTTGAAGCCAGTCTATTGAGACTTTTAATTCCTCTACACTATCAGACCGATCGGGGTCGTGTTTCCCGATTCGATGTAGCATTACTACTTGGCCTATTTCCGGGTTTAAAGTCTTATGATAAATATCTAATAGCAGTTTTTTCATCGTTTAATAAACTTTTTAATCATTCTTTTGAGCTTTTTCCATTTTGCATGCCAAGAATAATGCCTGTACACAAACTCTTTTATACTATCATGCATTGCTTGTTCTGCTGCCTGGTCATAATCTCGTGTTTTCTTATAAGTAGACACAAACACATCGCGTATCTCCGGTCTTGGTGTTGGATGCTGCAACATGCTTTCATAATCATATGCTTCGCTAAATGGACGCTCATCTATTTCTATTCTACCTTCTAAGTCCCTCAGTAGTTGCTCGCCCTTACTCGTATTAACTAAGAGACAACTCACATTTTCAGGGGAATAGTAGATAGGACTTATTCTACCTAATCCAGAGAAGTCGGAGATTGTTATGTCTCCCAGACGCTCTATTTGAGCATATTGGCAATTATAACAATTTTCTCGATAACAAACACCCCCATGGTAACCATGTTGGTATAAGTCATCTGATAAGTTATCTGTCTTATAGAGGAGTTTCCCTTTTTTACGAATCGTAAAGCAAAACTTTGCGGTCTTCAGTTTAGGATCTCGGAACTGAACTTGCAACTCAGCGTCTTTGATTTTTATTATATTGTTAACATGTTGCTGTAAATAGATCCAAGGCATAACACCATGGCAGATTATATCAACCAGAATGAGATTGTCGTAATCTTTCCCTAAGAAAGACTTAACACCAGCCACCTGGCAAGGTAGTCCTATAAACAACACTCTTTTGCTGTCCTCCAATTGCTTTTGAATAGAGTGATACACATCCCCCATTTCGCTATAAACATACTTTGAATTCCGGACTTTCAATATATCTTCATACGAATTAACGGGAATAAAGTGCGCCTCTTGTTCAGAATTGAGATAAACTCCATAAGATGATCCACTTATTGCTATAAAGTGCCGGTATAATTCGGACGCAATTCCTCCCGATGCGGAAGTTATGCGGGTATCCTTGTTTGTGCTCCATGCAGCATATACCTTAATGGGACGTTCACCTTTTAGATCCTGATTATTCGGACATGTATCATAGCATTTTCCGCATGACACACATATAGTTTCATCAATGATCGGATAAGTTACGCCTAAGTCATCTTCTCGCATTGATATACAATGCAGTGGACACGTGTTTACACATGCCTCACATCCCGTACAAATATTTCTGCTACAAATTTCCATTTGCTATTGATAAACATTCAGCAATATATTGCCTTCCTTGGGTACGCAATTGATTTATTTGTTTAGAGACTAAAATATAATCTATCGTCTCTTCTAATTTCTTAATATCAGCCTCATAGATGAAATGATCATTCAAACCACATAGGCTCAAGATGGACTCTATTCTTTCTGTTTCGTGATTCGAGTTGAATACAAACGTCTTCTCAAAAAGCAATGAAAATATTACTCCATGGAATGAGGATGTTACAACTCTACTCGCATATTTGTAAAGCGACAAGAATTCGAAAGGACCTGCTGTATCAAAGATAAAGGGACTTTTTGAGAGATTGAAATCCGGTGTCAAATATACCACTTTCAATCCATACCTTAGCGCATATTCGTTCGCTGTTTTATCAATGACAAAGGAACGCTCTAAATTATAACACAAAATGTAGTCCTCCCCGACCAAGCGCTTAGGAGTATAATTATCCCATTGTTCTTTTGTTAATAAACAAGTAGGATCTACTACATGAGTAACTTCATTATAACCCCATTTGTTTAAAAGTAACCTCAACTGATTCTCTCTTACAGAAATCTTTTTGAAGTTGCTCAAATACTTTTGGCAATGCGCTTTTGTCATGTCATCGTCAAGTGCATTGCCCATACTCGGCGCATATGAAAACTTATATTTCGCATTAACATGCTCATTTCCCCAATACACGGAATCAAAACCAGAATAAAGCTCATTATTCTTCCATATATTCCAAATAGTGTCACTCCCATAGAATGCAGCATCATACAATCTGCCATCGTCGTTAACAATATTCATAATCCGTGAGAATCTCGCGAAGTTTCGATGCCTTATATATTTTTTAGAAGCAAATAATAATGCCTTGACGACATACTTTATTTTACTTTTCCATGAGCATTGCCGGAAGTATATACCATCCCACTTCCATAGTTTGTATACTTCTGCGTGATAATGTGGCCAATAATCTACAATTTCCACATCGTTATATGTAGTGTCAAGATATTTAGCCAATGCAAATGCTTGCAGCATGGCTCCATAATTATCTGCTTTGTGATATGTAACAACCCCTATTTTCATAACTAACTTATACACCTCCATTCATTAAACTTGAATACATCGCTTCTAAATTATGCCCAAACAAACATAAAGCGATCACAATTGTAATACCTACTAATATCTTTTTTACATTGGTATTTCGAACATGATGCAAAGCCACTCCATAAATGATAGGTATAGCAAATAGCCACCCTCCACATGCAATCCAAGGTTGATCTACACCATAACCTAATACTTGAGTAAAGAAAAAATCTACAAGTACACAAACCAAGGCCATTTGGACAACCTTGTTTTTGTAATTGAAGAATATGCCATAACCAACCATGCACAAGATAAAGATCACAGGAATATAACACCACCAACTATTATAAGCTCCTAAATCTCCACTTGTGTTTGCATAGAACACATCTTGCGAGTGGAAGCATATTGGATCGCATATAAAGCCGTTAATAAACATCAGTAGTCGATTCCCTTCTGTTGTGGTATATTCAAAAGTATCACCCAAGATGGCAGTACTCAAATCAAGACCTTCTATAACAATCCTCTTGTAAAGACCTATCAATGGAATAGTAAATAATAGTATAAATAACCAAATGCTTTTGATACATTTTGCACAGTACTGCTTTATACTCTTTGCGTTACAGAGGTTGAGCAGAAAGAATTTTATAGAATTGGTACTAGTTACCCCTGTTAATAGAGCAAATAACAAATTGTCTGAAAGCGTATTATCTCGCTTTATTTGAATCAAATAGATACACAATAATGAAAAAAGCATCGTCAATACAAATGTTTCCACTTGTGTGGACAAAAGCAATATATGAGCGAACGATGAAAATAAAATTACCACGGTTATTGCATTGCTGATGCTTAACTTCTCCTTCAATAGAATTTTATAAATTAACCAATTAGATAAAGATAATGCCAATGCAGAAGTCACAATAAAAAACATCTTAGTGGAAATACCTAATTGCGCTAATATCCAACTATAAGGTTTAAAGAACAGCACATATAAAGGATGTCTGAAATGCCAAAATGATAGTGGACGGAATCTAAACATATAAATGTAATGAAAAGATTCATAACCTCTTGCTTCTGGTATAGATGCTGTATCTATATACACACTGTATAGAACACCTAAAATAATAAAGAATATAAAAGACACCACAAACACCCAAAATCCAGGCTTTAGTATGGCGCTTCTTGCAATCTTTCGAATCATATAGGATCTATCCTTATTCATGACGTTCTGTGCACAATTTTGTGTTTCATTCCATGCACCCCTTTCAAGGTTACACTTGGGGATGGAAAGACATTATTATTAGCCCAAGAATAACAACAGCCATTCCTACTATCTTATATACAGACATACTCTCATCAAAAAGCCAATAAGCACAAACGGTTAGAACCACATAACCAATGCTGTTGAAAACATATGCATAACTTACCTCTACTCGGCTGAGCACAACTATCCACAGCAAGATACTTCCTAAGAAGCAAAACATAGCTCCCCATAACCATAGGTTAGTTATCATCGAACCTATATGAGATAGCATATTCTGCAAACCAACCTCTCCTTCAACCAACATACCCTTTCGCATAAGCAATTGAGCAGCGCAGTTGAGTAATACACTCAATAATATCAATACTATATTCATTGTTCAAATTGTTTGTAATATCTCTCGTTTGCAAATTCCAATAATTCTTTATCTCCTCGGCTGTCACCATAAGCAATAATATATGGTTCAACGATTTTATTTTCTACTATCCATTTCTTCAAGCGCTCTACTTTCTCTTTCCCGTAGCAATTATTCGTTGCAAACTTGCCTGTCAGTATACCATTTTGTATCTCGGCTTGTGTTCCCAATAGACCATCTGCTTGTAAGGCAAATGCAAATGGTTGTACCCAAGTCTCAATACTTGCCGATAAAATAACCACCTTATCTCTTTTTTGCTTATGCTCGTTTATTGCTTTTAAGGCATCGGTGAGCAATAGTTTTTCCGCTTTGGTTTCATAAAATTTCTCCCCGAACTCATTAAACTTCTCTATGCTCATTCCTTTGAACAACCACGAGAATACGCGTTCTTTCGTTTTGCTATTATCATATAAGTGCAGTTTCATTAGCACAAGCCAAGGCAGATGCACAAACATTCCCCAATAGAGCGCTGCACTACCTTTCGCAAAACGGATAAACTCTATCAGCGTATCCTTGCGCGTAATCGTGCCATCAAAATCAAAAACCGCTACTCGTGTCATACATACAATATGATTGCAAATGCGATTAACCAACCGGCTATACACAGCAGAATAAACCGATCTTTCAACAATATCTTCGTCGGACTACCACTCCTTATATCCACAATCGTGATTTGCAAATAGCGGATTATTCCTGCCAGCACAAAAATGGAGGTTAGATACAGATACTCACTACCTACTCGCGCTATTACACTATCCGAGATCGTGTACATGATATAGCACACCATTGTCAGCGTTGCCACAATCGTTAATGCTTGGTTCATAAAGGCTGTATTATATCTGTCTATTCCCTTGCGGCGTGTTGTTCCTGTCGCCTCCCACTCGACTACATCATCTCTTCGTTTAGCAAATGCTAAGAACAAAGCCAACAGGAATGTCATCAATACAATCCAGGTGGAAATATAGATGTGTGCATTGACTCCACCTGCAAATACTCGCAGCACAAATCCGATTGCTATAATAAACACATCCAATATCGGAATCTGTTTCAACTTAGTCGAATAAGCGAGATTCATCACCACGTAGGATAATATGATCATCCAAAGGTAGGTGCAATTATCCAGCGCGAATATGTCCATCAATAGCAATCCTGCTGAAATCATCCAACATAGCGCAGTAATCACATACCCCTGTGCCACCGATATAGCACCCGATGCAATGGGTCGCTTGCATTTCTTCGGATGTAATCTGTCTGCTTCTACATCATAGATATCATTGAAGCAATAGATGCTACTTGCGGCAAAATTGAACGCAAAGAATGCCACCAAACTCGGTTGCCAGTAACTCCATTCTAACAAATGCCGATCAAAGAACAACGGAAGAAAGACGAACATATTTTTCATCCATTGCTCAATGCGCATTAGGCGTAATATTTGAATTATTCGATTCATAAGTCAATAGTATCAATCCTACCAAACGTAAAAATCCCCGTCATGACATATCTGGCTGTTTGCCAAATCCTTGTCAAGACGGGGAAAACTAAAGTTTCTGCTGTCTAAAAAACGCGGATTCCTTTTTTTGCTTATCCGCTGATAGAGGTCCTAGGAAAACCCGATAATACGGACAAGCAATGCAGAAACCCACGCTGTGTATAGATGAGCGCACACACGCGTACTTTAATAGCTACGCGTGGGCGTAATATACACCCATGAGCATCTACTGCGACTTGTTTTCGATATTATCGAGACTGCTTTGAAATTTCCTAGGTTTCTATCAGTCAAAAACAAGCGTTAGTAAACGCCATTCAATATGTCTGCTCCCTCACCCTGTGACATCCATGCAGACACCCCAGCGTGAGTTTGCGGTTGCAAAGGTACTGCTTTTTTTTGATATATGCAAATAAAATCACAGAAATTTATGTAAATCAGCGATTTTTTGATCGCTGTAAGAATAAATGCTGTTTTTCAGGGAAGCGGCGGATTCTATCCGCTAAAAATGAACATAGCGACAAATGGTAGGTAAAAAACGAGGTACACAACACGCAAATCTCAGGGAAACGAAGGCCATCGATTACGTGTCGACTACGTGTCGTTTACGTCTCGTTTACGTGTCGTTTACGTGTTTTACTCGGAAATTGCTCGAAAAATAGGGGCACGACAAAAAGCGGTAAACCGCTAATTGGATTTACCGCTTTTTGGGGGAAATGGCCTATAGGTCAATATTATTTTAATCTTTCTTTGCCGCTATCAATGGGAACGCTGCAAATAAATCTAAGCCACTCGCTGTCTCTGTTATTAACTCTTTCCGTGCAAAATTCTTAGACTTATTATCTAACAATACTTCGCCAAGACCCTGCATTAAAACTCTTGGGCTAAAGTTACGTACTTTTTCGGCGCATTCTTGTGCATACTCACTGACCGATTTTTGAGTACGAATGCGTATGATTTCTTCATTGATCTCTACGCGATGTTGCAAGAAGAACCACACATCGTATATATCGGTGTTTATTAATGTCCATTTAGTAGCGCCTCCACTCGCTTGATTAATATCGGGGAATTATATACCGGCAAGATCTGACGAATTAATCCATGATTGAGAGGATGGAGATTGTCAAAATAGCACTGCCCGCCACTGAGATAGACCATATCCAGGAAAGCACGTTCGGGAGTAGCTATAGCGATATTATCACGTTGCTCAATACCCAGCATGTTTGCCCAAATCATCTTATTCATTTGGCGGAAAGAATAATTTTTGCCATCCACCTCTATTGTGCGCGATTGATAACTGATACAGGTTATTTCCGAACTGTACTGAAAGGTCACACCGGTACGCGCCAATACATACTCCAACGAGATATACGATGGTTTTAATAATGCACATGCCATCTCCTGTTCGTCGTATTTCGGTTTCGTGTAAATTCCTCTGCGCGGATTGCACAAAGCTCCCGTAGCGGCATAGTATTGCAATGACCGACGAAGAGATTGTCTATCTCTATCCTCGCAAACCATTGCTAACCATTGCGGTGTAAAAACAGTCCTCGAACTCGATAATATAGTAGTCAAGACATTCATAAACAAGCTGTATATACATTTTTTTTGTACTTTCAGCGTGCAAATATACTGCTTTTTTTTGAAATATACAAATTTTAGCCGCAAAAAATGCGGTTTATTTGCATTTTTTAATCAGTACTCGGGTGGTTTGCGGCCGCAGTTGTTAAAGAATGGACAGAAGGAGTCGCATTTGCCAACAGGAACGAGTTCGTACACCGTATCAGAGAACATGGTGCTGAGTTGATTTTTGAGGCGCTCGATGAACGTATTACACAGGGCGGCAAAATCCAATGAGGACTCTTTTTCCTTATGCACAGGGTGGCATACGCTCTCGGGATCGCGCGGGAAATAGATATAGGGAGCGATGATAGTTCTTATCTCGGCTGAAGCCTCGAACGATCGGCTAAAGCCGTACGATAGTTGACAGTTGACAGTTCTTATCTCGGCTGAAGCCTCGAACGATCGGCTAAAGCCGTACGATAGTTGACAGTTGACAGTTGACTGTTGACTGTTGAGGTGAGAACACCAGGCCGCGGTGTAAATGAGGGTTTGAAGCCAGTGACCGGGTTTGGTATTAGGCTTGAAATATTCATCGGGCGAGGCGGGGATGGTAAGTTTATTGTCATCGGCAGCGCCGGTCTTATAGTCCACGATACGGGTGATGCCGGAACAGGTATCCACACGGTCGATACGCCCGCCGAGATTGAGTCTCTCTACCCCATCCTCCCCTGGGATATCGATGTGGAATGATACATAGCGTTCCTGCTCGATGATGGTCAAACCTGCTTCTGCCAAACGCGCATCCTGCTGCATGATATTCCGTACGGCAGCCAATATATTCGGGTTCTCCATCTCATGTTGGGAACGGATATAGTGATCTGTATCCCCGCCATAATGCCGTTTGAACTCATCATTCATAGCAAGATACGTAACATCAAGCAAATCGGACAATTGTTCGTCGGTCACGGAGTTCAGAAGTTCAGCCGTAATTTTAAGCGGCGATTGCTGCGTGATTTTACGGTCATCATTGAGTTTCTCGTACACCAACTGAATGAGGTTGTGGACAAATGAACCGTATTCGGCACGTGTGAACGTTCCGGCGGTTTTAGGCGGTGTATCGAGGCCCCTGATATAACGATAGTAAAACTTCCTGGGGCAAGTGAGATACGCATCAATCGCGGAGGGCGAAAGCAGGAGTCGTTTGTCATCATCGTGGCAGAGGAAACCATCATTATCGCGATGAAAGAGAGAACGGAAGGTGGGTTTGGGGCCCTCGGAAAGAACAGAGTCGGTCTGTATTTCTCCGGAGGCTATGATGACGCGTTTTAAGAGCGTAAAATCAGGCGAAGCCATCATCTGCATGATAAAGCGCGAGGGAGATTTACGATTATACTTGCTCTCGCTACCACAATAACAGATGGTTACCTGCTTTGGGCGGCGAAGCAGGCGAAAGAAGTTATAAGCATAGACATCGGTTGCCTCTTCGGTAGTAGGCATACCATATACCTTTCTAAGGAAGAAGGGTATGAAGGAATCCTCTTCTTTCACCTGCGGCACGACACCTTCCTCAACGCTGAGCAGCAAGAGATTATCGAAATCGAGCGTACGGGTCTCGAGCACACCCAGCACCTGTATATCGGCTATCGGTTCACCATGGAATGGCAAGGAAATCGACTGCACATAGCGTTTGACGAGCCTACGGAGCGATGCCAGCGAACGCAGGGGCATGAGCGAGGGCTCATCCAGGAGCAGGCGGAAACGATTGAGCGCCAAGAGCAGGCGATAGTATGCCTCGCGGGCGAGCAGCGTGGTCCATTCGGCAGGTTCCGTAGTTTCCGTAGTTTCCGTTGGTTCCGTAGTTTGCGTAGGTCTGGGGAGGAAATCGATGAGGCGATCTATGACAGAAGCATAGGTTTCATCGGGCTTTTTCTCGTTGCGAGGATCGGACAGAAAAGCCATCATCTCGGCAAAGATAGGGGTATGGGCTATGGGAAATCCCTTGGTGATATTGATGCGTGCAAACCGCCCGGTACCATCGTCTTCAGGCAGGGAAGCGATGACATCTTGCAGCAGCGTCTCGTCGCAGAGGACAATGGCAGTACGGTCGCCCTTATGGTGGTGCTCCATAAGCCATTGTCGCACATAACGCGCCTCAGCGTTGACGGAATCGGATGCCAACAGTTCCACTTCACGCGGCTGCCAAGCCTTAACAGGGTATTGATTGGAAGCGATGACCTTCTCGGCATTGTTCCGCACCCACTTGAAGGCTTTGGGGTTGCAGGCAAAATTAGCGGGATAATCCCAATAGAAAGTAGCCTGTTCACTTGCCTTAAGGCGCAACATTAGTTCGCGTTCGGCGGGCACAATATAATTGAAACCGGCAAAGATAAAATGGCGTCCGCGCAGGCAGTCCTGTACACGGGGTGTATCCCAGTGCAGCAACACCTCTTTCATACGCGCACCCTCGTAGGTGCGTTCGCGTAAGGCTTCATGAAAACGGGTATAGAGCTCGGGCAGTAGTTGCCAGATTTGGTCGTAAGCCGTTCGGACAGATGCCTCGGGCAGTTGGGAAAGGACAGTATCGGCGATGAGTTCTTGCAGACGTTCGCGCACCTCGTCATCCAGTTTGAAGACCTCGAGATCGTGAGCCGAAGTGGTATGGGTGAGAAAAGGAATGGGGTCCACATCGGGGTAGCCTTTGTCGATATTCGAGAAATCGGTAATGAGGCGTCTTCCCCAAGGGAAGAAGGTTTCGAAGGGGAGTATCGGGGTGGTGAGGTCGCAGTAGATGGCATAGAGGATGGCAACGAGACGTAGTTCATCCTCACGACCCAGCGTGCTGAGTGAGTCAAAGAACTCAGAGAGTGTGGTAATCTGCGGGGCAAGGATAGGTCGGCGTATGTTGCGTTGCTCCAGTTCGGTACGAAGGAGCTCGGTAAGTTGCATGCCGGCACGACGCGTCGGGAACACGATGGTGAGGTTGCCGAGGTTGAAAGGCCCGTATTGGGTGAGTATGTCGTGGGTGAGGTTATTTAGCATAGTTGAGTGTTGAGAGTTGAGTGTTGAGTGCAGTTGAGAGTTGAAAGTTGAGTGAAGTTGACAGGTGATAATTGATATTTTATGTTACCGGAACCAGTTTGCCTTCTTCGGCATACCAAAGATACCCTTTAACGCGGGCGATGCCGAGGGAGCTGACGAGTGCCATATACCGACGCACCTGAGCCCTATAACGGGTGTCATGGGTGAGACCGAACTTGTAATCCAGTACCACAGCTGTGTTATTAACTCGGTCTATCATCACGCGGTCGGGACGTTGGTCGGGCGCGAAAGCCGTAATGAACGTACTCTCGCGGAGCAGCTCGTATCGACCGGAGAACCAGTCGCAGAAGAGAGGTGATTCCCAGGCTCGGTTGATGAGGCGCGTAACCTCACGCAAGGTATCGGCATCGGGTATAAGTCCTTTGATACACGCCTCGCGGATGGCTGCATCCTGGTCGCTGCGTACGGCCATATGCGAGAAAATATCGTGGCAGATGGTGCCCAGCCGGATGCGTCCGAAACGGTTGTCTTCGTCTGTGCCGAGCATCATCTGACTCTCTTGTGACTGGATGAAGAGCACCGGACGGCGATTGAGGCAGAGCTCTGTGGTAATAGGCTGAGCAGCAGTCATGGAGAAGGGATTCGGCAGACGAGACTTTTTGGCGCCCGTTTGACGCGTAGCTTGGGGCTCCTCGATTCGGTAACGCAAGACGCCTTCATCGTCTTGGAGTTTGTCTCTGAGAACCAATTGCAGCAGTCCGGCTACCGAATCAAGTTCGGGCGCTGCTAACTTCTTAGGAGTGACTTTCGCCCAGATATGTAAAGCCGATCCCGCGCGAGTGAGGGCGACGTACATCAGATTGAGGTTGTCAATCATTTCTGCATCGCATTCTTCACGCCACATCGTGCTATACGCGCTATCCGGAAGCCAGTCTTTCTTTTTGCGTACGGGAATATATCCGATAGATTCATTCCCCTCACCGGCAGGTATGGCGGGAACCCACAGGTAGCCTTTGGTCGAATAAAGCGCCCAATCAAAGAAGGGGATATAGACCGTTTGCGCCTCGAGTCCTTTGGCGGAATGAATAGTCATGATGCGGATAGCATCGCCGGTAGGGGCAGAGATAGCACGTTTGGCCAGTATCTCATCCCAGTAGCGAAGGAAGGCCTCGGGGTCAGAACCATAATGGGCAACATAGTCGCGCGTAGAATCTAACAAGGCGTTGATATACGCCAAATCGGTAGGTGCGGCAGGCATCAGCAAGGCGACGAGGGCGTTGAGGATCTGCTGTAAGGGCATGGTTAGGTCCACGGAATCGAGCGAAGCAAACTGTTCGTCGGTGAGCCGAGAACGGATATATTCGCCGGCTAAAGCATCCTTCGTAAGGCAGTATTGCAAGGAACTGATGAGTATCCTGACCGAAGGGGAAGAGTGCAGCTCGAAGCTATCACAACTGACAATACGGCAGGCTTTGAGCCGCGGGAAATCGTCGGGCGAGAGGGTACGAAGAGCGTCGATGATGACCTGCGCCTCCTTGCCATAACGAATCAGAATCATCACTTCCGAAGGATTTATTCCGTCGGCAAGATGTTGCTCTATCGTTTGGAACATCTCAAGGAGAGCAGTTTCCGCCCGTTCCGGTGTATCCGGACCAATGGCGACTGTAACAAGTCCGCCTTCAGCACCCGGGGTATAGAAATCGGCTACATTATTGCCATCGAATCCCTCATCGTAAATCTCGGATAAAATGGGTAGTTGCGGCCTTAAAAGTTCGGATACTGCACGAAAAGTTGAGAGGTTAAACTCCACCACCTGTTTGAGCGAGCGGCGGTTCTGAAAGAGCTGTATGGGGTTGTAAAAATCGCTGAGTGTATCAGGCGAAGAGCCCAAGGACTGCATAATACGCCAGTCGCCATTCCGCCAGCGGTATATACTCTGCTTGAGGTCGCCTACGAGTAGGGCTGTTCCGCCCTGCGAAAGCAGTTCGGAGAGCAAGGGGAATATATTCTGCCACTGGAGACGGCTGGTATCCTGAAACTCGTCGATCATGATATAGCGATAGCGAATACCGGCGTTTTCGAGGATGAAGTCCGCGTCACCCTGCCGGAGAGCCCGGCGCAAAAGGGAACCGGTCTCAGCAAGCAGGATACGGTTTTCTTCGCGCAGAATCGTAGCGAGGATGGTACGAATATCCGCCATAAGTGTCATATCGTCCAGCAAAGCTATGGAGAGTTCTGCGTCGAGATAGATGCGTCGGCAGGCGGGCTGTATTTGCGTCATCTCTTGAAAGAGTGCGAGGTATTCTTGCGCATGCGGCGAGGAGCCCATCTTCTTGAGAAAGCCCTTGCCATCACCTTCAATAGCCTTAGCCTGCGCATCGGACAGCGGGGGGAAAGGTTTGGAGCTACGTCCGCGCAAGGTGGCATTGGCATTCAGAACAAAAGAATTGTAGCGGGAGCCACCGGGTATCTCTTCGTTGAGCGCCACAGGCAGGAGTTGTTCCACTATCTCGCGCATGCGGTCGAGAAGCGGATAGCGTCCGCGTGCGCGCCAATCGATGGTTTGGCGGTAAGCAAGGAGTTGATCGGGGTCGAAGCAGATCGAACCGGCGGCATCGAAAGCCTGAACCTGTTCGTCAAACATTGTTTTGGCCAGATTCACCAGGGCGTTGCGGAGATCCCAGTCCGCTCCGTCAGCAGCACACCGGCCGGCACGCACGCGGATACGGGCGCGCATGGCCTCGTTCTCGGGGGCAGTCAGCAGGCGGTCCACAGCCCGTTTGATGAGGAAATCGACATCCAGTTCCACCTCTGCGCCCATGGACGTATTGCCCAAGATCAGGCTCAGACCGCGCACCAGGTGCAGCATGAAACGGTCAATGGTGGAGATATGAATATTATCCCAGTCAATGAGCATCTGGCGGTAACACTCCCCTGCCCTTCGCCTCAGCACCTCTTCGGGTTCGCGGTTACGGGCAATCATATGCTGGCGAGCCGCCTTCAGGGCGTCTTTGGAGGCAGGGTTGGTGGGGTCGTTAGCGATGCCGTTGAGGAAGAGAAGAATACGTTCACGCATCTCAGCGGTGGCCTTATTGGTAAAGGTCACCGCCAAGATAGAACGGTAGGAGACACCCGATAGGAGTAAACCTACATAATTAGCTGCGAGGGTATAAGTCTTGCCGGTACCGGCTGAAGCCCGGCAAACGGTCATGGTGTTCATCAGTTGAGCAAGTAATCAACGGTGGTTACGACGCGTACGTGCTTAATCCACGGCTGATAGTTGTCAGACTCAACGGAGAACTGCCCTTGGCTGGCACGGCGAATAGTGCCAAGGCGGCAGGAAGCGTCGTCAGCAAACTTCTGGGCTACGGCGCGAGCGTTCTTGGTAGCCTCCTCAATCATCTCGGGTTTGAGTCCGGGCAGGCCGTTGAACTGGTAATCAAGGTTCCATTCGCTGGAGTTGATGACCAGTCCGCGTTCGAGCAACTCACTCTGGCAACCATTATTCTCGACAACAAGATCAACCTTGTCGGTAGATACAACAAGGGAAGAGGAAATGGTGTAGTGGAACTCAGGACGATGGTTGTAGTAACTGGCCCAATTGTCATCTACAGAGACGTTGCCGGTAGAGAAATCGGAATCCTGGAAACCCTTCTGCATGAGGAAGGAACGGAGAGTCTGATTGACCTCAGCCAGCTGGCGGTAGAGTGACGGCAAGTCGTTGCCCTGCACAGAGAAGGATAGCGGCCATACAACATGGTCGGCACGAACATCACGGGTAGAGAGTCCCTTAACGGTAACGGCACGATCACTATCGGCGGAATGACGGATTCCGCAGTACACAAATAAGCCTGCGAGGGCAATACCAACGGCCAAAATAGCGGCCGATAAAAGTTGTTTATTCATTGTACAATTTATTTAGATTTATTCGTATTTTTCGCTTGTTTACGAGCCGTAACAGAGATTGGTCTTTTGCCATCTCGGATACGATCGTGTACAAAGAGTCCGGGCAAGAAGGTCTTGACCGCTCCGTCGATAACCGGGCCAAACATATAGAAGGGGAATGGCATCATTTCGTCACGTTTCCACTCCACTTTGTAAGCCCGCGGTTCGGTATTGAGTTTATTCGGGTTCGCTTTGGGTAAGAGGTTGTTAGCCACGCTCTCAAGGAAGGCGGCATTATTGGTAATAAATTGATAAGGTACATCTACATCCTTGTGCACAACGACGCCAAAGTCATGATAACACATGCAGAACTCGCCCGAAGAGGACACCTTGTCCCCCTGAATTTTTGCACTCAGTTTTTCGACCTCGGCCGAAGCTGTAATACCGATGAGCGGACAAAGGAGCGAGTCCATATTGGAGAGTTGGAAGTTATGCACGAGCACCTGCGTCTCGAAGGTACAATTCTTATTGAGATGCATGACAAAGCTGCCACTACTGCTGCTTTTGCCGATACGCGCCTCATGGATAAGGCAACGGATGGCAGCATTCGGTTTATTAGACACATCCTTCATCTCCACCCGCATATCGGCGAGGGCGAGTTTGCCGGTATTGATGTCGGTTGTAGCGATTTCGATATTGAGTTGATCCATCCTGACGTCCACATTTCCGATAGCTATCGGTACAGGGATGGCTCGTATCACCTCCTGGGGCATGGGATAAGGTTGCTTGGGCGGGAAACGCGAGTCACGGAATACCAAGCCGGAGGGAGCATGCACATGTACCGAGTCGATAGCGACCTGCTGCGAAAGAGCCATACGGATGATATTAACGGGCGAGGTAAGGATGTCGCCCAGCATCATATCCGCCCAGGTATTGGGTGTACTATCCTTTCGAAGAGCCAGTTCGCGACGGTCAACGGTATTATAGACCCTTAGTCCGCTGATAGCAAGGGGCCCGGCATTCGCGGTTCGGAGTTCCGCCACCTCGATAGCCGTGAGCGAGTCGGGCGTCAGCAGATGCAGGCCGCTGAGGGAGATAGAATAAATAGAGTCATTATAGAGGAAGGTAGAGTCCTGAAAGTTATACCCCAAGTCATGTGCTTCTGCCTCAAGGGCAGCGAGGATAAGATGCAAATCGGGGTTATCCTTATCCTGCACTTGAGCGAAGTCAAGATTCTCGATTTTCAGCCTAATATCCGGCAATTCCCGTTTGCGGGCGAAAGCAAAAATTCGAAGATCACGGACGGAGAGTTTACCGACGCGAAGAGCCAAGCCGGGTTTGGTCTTATCCAACACCATGGAATCGCCGGTGGTAATCGCGAAATCAGTCAGGGTAAGCGTTCCCGCCGAGAGACACACACGCAGGCCACCCAATTCGTAGCGACCGGGGAGAACTTTATCCATTTGTTTGCGAAATTGCTTCTCGGCGATATTAGACACAATACCGTCAGCCATAAAGGCAAGCAGAACGATAACGGCAATAATAATCCCAATAATAATTAGGGCTTTACGCGATTTTTTCGGGGTAGCTGTACTCATAAATCAGGATAATTTTGTTTCGGACTGCAAAATTACAAATAATTTTTGATATATGCAAATTTTTTGTGATATTTTTTTCGGTTCTGGGTTCTCGGTTCTCGGGAGAGACGGCAAAGAATGCCGTCTCTACAGGGGGCCCCGAGATTGGCTCGGGATTGTCTCGGGATTGTCTCGGGATTGGCTCGGTTCACTCTCGCAGAAATTTCGATTGGAATTGGGTCGAGATTGAATCGAGATTGAATCGAGGTTTTCTCGGGATTGGCTCGGTGAAGTCGGAGAAAGATAAAAATGGCACGATTTTTTCATTATTCATTAAAAAAATTTGCGTATGTCAAAAAAAAGCAGTATCTTTGCAGGCTTTTTTGTGTATAATGCGCGCATGTGTACGTGAAAATATGGTTTTGAGGATGGCAACCGTTGTGTTGCTCATGCTGCTTTGGTGTGCGTCCATACGTGCACAAGAAGTACGAACAGACCAGAAGACGGATAGCCTGGTAGCAGAGGATGAGGCTTACGACATGAACGAGCCGATACGGGTGAAGAATGCCGTGGATGCGCCCATAGAATATGTAGCGCAGGACTCTGCTGTATTACTGGGCAACGGAACAGCTATGCTGCACGGAAACGGAAATGTGAAATACGAGGAAATGGACCTGAAAGCCGACTACATACGATGCAAAATGGACAGCAATACTGTCTTTGCCTCGGGTGTGTATGACACCATAAGCGAAGAGTGGAAAGGTCGGCCCGTATTCAAGGACAAGAAAGACGAGTATGAGTCGCACGAGATGACCTACAACCTGAAGACACAGAAAGGTATCATCCGCAATGTGACCACCAAGCAAGGCGAGGGCTACATCGTAGCCAACAAGACTAAGAAACAGGAAGGCAACATCATGATGATGGCAGGCGGTAAATATACAACATGCGACAAGCATGACCACCCGCATTTCTACCTGCATATGACCAAGGCCAAGGTGAAGCCCGGCGATTATATCGCAGCCGGGCCGGCGTATATGGTGGTAGGCGAAGTGCCTGTACCATTGGCTATTCCGTTCGGTTACTTCCCCTTCACGAACAGTTACTCATCGGGTCTGATCATGCCAACCTTCGGCGATGACTACTCACGCGGACTATATCTGCGCGGCATAGGTTACTACTTTGCGCTGAGCGACTATGTGGACCTGGAGGTAACAGGCGACATATATACCCGCGGTACATGGGCAGTCTATGCCAAGTCGCGCTACATCAAGCGCTACCGTTTCAGCGGTAATATCAACATCAACTACCGCACGGATATTACAGGCGAGAAAGATATGCCCGGCTATACGAAGGCGACCAACCTGCAGGTGCAATGGACGCACCAACAGGATCCGAAAGCCAACCCATACAGCACGTTCTCGGCATCGGTCAACTTCTCAACCTCGGGTTACAACCGAAGCAATATTAACAGTTACTATAACGGTCAGTTGAACTCACAGAACACGAAGTCGTCCAGTATATCGTACACGCAGCGTTTTCCGGAGAGCACGTGGTCAATATCGCTATCGGCTCTGATCAGTCAGCAGACCCGCGACTCAACGATGACGCTTACCCTACCCGACCTGAGCGTGAATATGGGTAGCGTATATCCGTTCAAGCGCAAAGTGAAAGTGGGCAAAGAACGTTGGTACGAGAAAATCAAGATGACCTATTCGATGAATGGTAAGATAGCCGCCAACGGCATCAAGGAGAGCCGGTTGCTTCACTCGGACTTCCTGCGCGACTGGCAGACGGGTATGAAACACGCGGCTACGATAAACGCGAGCTGGACGGTACTGAAATACCTGAGCATCACACCCAATATTAGCCTGACGGATCGTATGTATTTCACGCGTCAAGACCAGCATTGGGACGACGAGGCGCAAGCCTTGGCACGCGATACGACAACGGGATTCTACAACGTATTTGATTTCAACGTCGGCCTCAGCATCAGTACCAAGATATACGGCTTCTTCACCCCCATACGCAAACTATTCCCCAAAGGTCGCGTAGAGAAATTCCGTCACGTCATCACGCCCTCTATCTCATTCAGCTACCATCCGGACTTTGGTAAAAAAGGCTGGGGCTACTACGGCGAATACGACCAGCCGGTATATGACGGAACCGACCCCACGACGGGACGCAAGATACAGAAAATAGATGACGCGGGCAATCCGGTCTTTCAGCATCAGACCTATTCGCGCTTTGGCGGAGCACTATACGGCAACGCGGGACAAGGGCAGGTAGCTAACCTGAGTTTCAGCATCGGCAACAACTTAGAGGTGAAGTACCGCAACGATAAGGACACCACCGGCAAAGAGCCGTTCAAGATACTATCGCTACTGGATGCTGTGAACCTGACGGGCGGATATAACTTTGCCGCCGACTCGATGAACTGGAACAAGTTCGGCCTGCAAGTGCGTATCAAAATACCCAAGGTCAACTACACCATCAACATGAGCACCACCTTTGACCCGTATATGTACGAACTGAATGCGTTAGGCAGACCCGTGCAGACCAACAAACAGTATTGGCACCACGGCAAGTTCCCGCGGTGGAGCGGAACGAACTTCAGCCTGAGTTATACATTCAATACGGAGGTCTTCAGGAAGTGGTTCAAGAAAGACAAGAAAAACGATTCGAAACCCGCAGATACTGACAATCATTCGGAGAACGTGAACATGGAAGATATGACCATGAATGACGACGGCACGATGTCGAACGCCAAACTGAATCGAAGCGAAGAGGGCCGCAAGACCAAGAGTCAGGCGGGTTATATCAAGACCGAGATACCATGGAGCCTGACGGCCAGTTATACCCTACGGTATGCCGAAGATAAGGCGCACTTCGACTACGAGCATATGGTTTACCCCTTCAAGCTGAGCCATAACATATCGCTGAGCGGCAGTATCGGATTCGGACACGGATGGAAGATAAGCACCAGTACCAGTTTTGATATCACGAACAAGAAATGGTCGTACACCAACTTCAACGTAAGCCGCGACCTGCATTGCTGGAACATGACGGCGTCGTTTGTGCCTTTCGGTCCGTATAAGAGTTACACCTTCCACATCGGCGTGAATGCCTCGATGCTGAAAGATCTGAAGTACGATAAGACCAGTACCGACTCGACGAACAAGACTGTAAGTTGGTGGTGATGATAATTGATAGTTGATAGTTGATAATTGATAATTACATTATGAATAAAGTTGTAACATGCACGTATGCGTTGTACGTGGACGGCCAGGAAGGCCAAGAAGAATTGATGGAACGCGTGAAAATAGAAAATCCGCTGACCTATTGTGAAGATATGGGCATGATGTTGCCTACGTTTGAAGAAGCACTCCGTGGCAAACAAGCAGGCGAGAAGTTTGATTTCCGCATCGCATGCGAAGATGCCTACGGTCCGTACGACGATGAGGCAGTCATGACGCTGGATAAGAAACTGTTCTACAACGGCGATAACGAGTTTGACTCAGAACGCGTAGCCGTAGGACGTATGGTACCGATGCGTACCGTGGACGGACATATCGTACAAGCGATGGTCGTAGAAATCACAGCCGACAAAGTTACCATCGACGTGAACCACCCGCTGGCAGGCGAGAATCTGCACTTTGTAGGCGAGATAGTAGAAGTACGCGATGCCACAGAAGAAGAACTGGAAGCACTCCGCAACCCGCATAAATGCTGCGGAGGCGGTTGCCACAAAGGCAGTTGCAGCGAAGGCGACTGTGGTAGCGAAGGTTGCGGCAAAGGAGAAGGATGCGGAGGCTGTGGAGGCTGCGAATAATTGATAGTTGACAATTGACAGTTGATAGTTGATAATTGATAATTGATAATTGACATTACTATGGCGAATATTTTGGCGATAGTGGGTCGTCCCAATGTAGGGAAATCGACTCTGTTTAACAGGCTGACACAGACACGTCGAGCCATTGTGAATGACACGGCAGGCACAACCCGTGACCGTCAGTATGGTCACGCAGAGTGGTGTGGCAAACCATTCTCCGTTATTGACACGGGCGGATGGGTGGTCAATTCCGACGATACCTTTGAGTCGGAGATAAACCGTCAGGTAAATCTGGCCATCAAGGAGGCAGATGTAGTACTGCTGGTGGTGGATGTGAATGAAGGCGTTACGCAGTTTGACATGGAAGTGGCACACCTATTGCGCCAGAGCAAGAAACCAACGGTCTTAGCCGTGAACAAAGTAGATACCTTTGACCGCCAGTACGGCGCGCCGGAGTTCTACAAGTTGGGGCTGGGCGAACCGTTTATTCTATCAGCAGAGAACGGCTTGGGAACAGGCGACCTGCTGGACGAGATCTGCTCGCGCTTCCGTAAGGATGAGACGGATGAGGTGATTGATGACCTGCCACGTTTTGCAATAGTGGGTCGTCCGAACGCCGGTAAGAGTTCGATACTGAATGCCTTCATCGGCGAGGAACGAACCATCGTAACGGATATCCCGGGCACGACACGCGATAGTATCTATACCAAGTACAACAAATTCGGCAAGGAGTTTTACCTGGTGGACACAGCCGGTATCCGCAAGAAAGCTAAGGTCAACGAAGACTTGGAATACTACTCGGTAGTACGTTCCATCCGCGCCATTGAGAATGCCGACGTATGCATCCTGATGATAGATGCCACCCGCGGTATCGAGTCGCAGGACCTGAATATCTACTCCCTGATTCAGAAGAACAAAAAAGGTTTGGTGGTCTGCGTGAATAAATGGGATTTAGTGGACAGCAAGACAACGCAGGATATCAAAGCGTACGAGCATGCCATCCGCGACCGTATTGCTCCGTTTACGGATTTCCCCATCATCTTCTGCTCCGCCCTGACCAAACAACGTATCTACAAGGTGATGGAAACGGCACTACACGTATATGAGAACAAGTTCCGCAAGGTACCTACGGCGCAACTAAACGAACGATTCTTACCCCTCATCGAGAATTATCCGCCACCGGCACTCAAGGGTAAGTACATCAAAATCAAGTACTGCACCCAGTTGCCCAACACACAGGTACCGACTTTTGTGTTCTTTGCCAACCTACCGCAATACGTCAAGGAACCCTACCGCCGTTTCCTGGAGAACAAACTACGCGAGTGGTGGGATTTTAACGGAACGCCTGTTCAGCTGTTTATCAGAGCGAAATAGTTGAAAATGGAGAATGGAAAATGGAGAATTGAAAATTGAAAATATTAGGTTATACATATCATAAGGGTGCGTGGCACTTTACGATGAAGTGCGACTCGTCGCTACTGAATCAGAAGAAACCCTTTTTCCAGCCCGACTGGAGCGAGGATATGCGGTATTGCCGCTGCCAAGTAGCACGTATCAGTCGTTTGGGTAAGTGCATCGAAGCACGTTTTGCTCCGCGATACTATGATGCCGTCGGCGTAGGTCTGAACTTCCGCGCCGAAGATATCATGGTTCGAAACTGGGCAGAGGGAACCGCATTCGACAATTCGCTATGCGTAGGCGACCTCCTGCCCGTAGAGGAAGGAGAAGATCTGAGCGCCCTGAATGATGCCATCGCTCGCGCCTCGGAAAAAGTGACGCTGAGAAACGGCGACCTGATATTTGTGGATAGAGAAGAAGAGGCGTTGCCCATACAACGTGAACAAGTTATCGAAGAATCGCATTTATACTGCAAGATCAAATGAAAGCGATGAAAACCATACACAGAATGCTCATGGCGCTGGCGATTGCCGGTATAGGTATCGGCTCTGCACAAGCGCATAGTTATCGTCCGCACTCGGTGTTGCAAAGCGGCAATATAGTCAAACTGCAGATTTCAGAAACGGGTCTGTACTGTCTGACCTACGATGAGATAGCAGCCCTCGGTCTCAAGCCCGAGCAGGTGCGCGTCTTGGGGTACGGCGGCGAATTGCTGTCGCAGAACTTCACCCTGCCCCATTACGATGATGTACCATCGGTAGCATTCTATATGTATAAAGGAGCCGACAATGTGTTTAGTAGCGGAGACTTCATTCTATTCTATGCAGTAGGCCCTGTGACCTGGCAGTACAAGAATGGCAGTTATGAGCACGTGCGAAATTGCTATGCCGACTATGGTTGCTATTTTCTGTCGGACGATGCAGGCGAACAACGTCTCATCCAGACCGAGTCCAACACACTCAGTCAGGACAACGCGTACCATGTACGCTTCATGGAGGACTACCGGTTGTACGAGCAGGATCAAGTAAACCTCTTGGACTACAACTACGGCAAGGACGGTGGCGGACGCGAATGGTACGGCGAGGCGTTGGAGTTTAACAAGACGCTGAACCTATCCAAGTTCACCTACCCCAACATCCGTACCGATAAGATGCTACGCTGCCGTGTTGATTTGGCGGTTCGTTCATCAGACGTGACCACCATTCAACTCACAGCAGGCGACCAGACCCGCAATACCATGACCGCAGGTATCGACCCGAGTGACTTCTACACGATGGCAACCACAGCCGTTGCACGCGTCACCACCGGCATACCCGACAGCCAGACGCCGACCGTACAGCTGCAGTTGACCAATGCAGCCGCCAACCCAAAGGCATGGCTCAACTATATCGAACTGACGGCCGTTCGGGACTTGAGAATGGCAGAAAACCCGTTTTTCTTCCGCTATTCGCGCTACGAAGAGGACGAACCATTCGATATATTCGCCGAGCCAAAAGAGAATGTGGTCTATTATCTGACCGGAACGACCGGCAGTACCGAGGTATGGAATATCACCAATCCCGTTGACATCCGACGCATGCCAACCTACATGAAAGGTGACACCCTGTGCTTTGTAGCTACGTCGGATAGTTTGGAGCAGTATGTGGCGGTTAACCCTACCGCCAGCGGAATGCGCAAAGCCACCTCGCTCGGCCGTATTGCCAACCAAGATTTGCATCGTCTGCAAGATATAGACTATGTGATTGTCACGCCCGCAGAGTTCTACGACCAAGCTCTTCGCCTGGCGCGTCTGCACGAGCAATACGACGGTATCACATGGGCAGTAGCAACCGATGAACAGGTCTATAACGAGTTCTCGTCGGGCACACCGGATGCCTCTGCGATACGATGGCTGATGAAAATGCTCTACGACCGCGCAGAAGAGAATGAGTCGATCGAGCACCCCAAGAACCTGTTGCTATTCGGCGATGGTACGTTTGACAACCGCCAGTTGCTGACCACCTCCGGTAAGTCATGGCTGCTGACCTACGAAGCCGAGAACTCGACCGTTGAGACCAAGGCGTATGCGACAGACGACTACTTCGGATTCATGGAAGACAAAGACGGCCTCGTGGGTGCGTACTTCTACGACTCACGCGCCACGATGGAGATTGGCGTCGGTCGTCTGCCCGTCAAGAGTGCAGAAGAAGCCGAAAAAATGGTCACTAAGATAGAGAAGTTCCTCGCTAACAATAATAAAGGACGTTGGAAACAGGAGCTGTGCTTCCTGGCTGACGATGGTGATCATGGCCTGCATGTTAAGGTTGGTGATGCCGCCGGCGAACAGGTACGAATCGACAACCCCGACTTTATCGTCAATAAGATATATCTGGATGCCTACGTGCAGGAGGCGACCGCTTCTGGAGAAAGCTATCCGGTGGCGTATAACCAGTTTACGAACCTGCTGTCAAACGGCGTACTGCTGATGGACTATTCGGGGCATGGCAGCGCCCATAATATCTGTTCCGAAGGTTTCCTAACGTTGGCGGACCTGGAGGTGATGACCAATGAGAACCAGGGATTCTGGATGTTGGCTACCTGCAGTTTCTCACATTTCGACCGCGCAGAGGTTTCGGCAGGCGAAATGGCGGTACTGACGCCCAACGGCGGCGCCATAGGTGTGCTGTCGGCATGCCGAACGGTCTATGCCAGCATGAACGACGTCATCAATCGTAACGTATGCGACACCCTCTTTGCGCATAGCGATCCGTTCACCTATCCGATGACGTTGGGTCAGGCTGTCTCATCCGCCAAAAACAAAACCGGAAACGATGATAACAAAATGGCGTACGTTCTATTGGGCGACCCTGCTATCCGATTGCATTATCCCACGCAGTTTGAGGTGGTCACGACAACAGAGTTAGACACCCTGAATGCGCTCAGCAAACAGACCGTTCGCGGATTCATACGCGATGCCGATGGCGATACCGCCAAATACTTCAACGGCGTACTGGCTGTCACCATCTTCGACAAGATGCAGCAGATAACCACCCGCGATAACGACGAGACAGACCCTAAAAAGAAGCAATACTATACCTACAACGACTATCCTAACCGCCTATTCCGAGGCGAAGCAGATGTCAAAAATGGCGAGTGGGAATACACCTTTATGCTGCCCAAAGATATTCACTATAACTACGGGAACGGACGCATCGTCTATTATGCCTATGACACCATACACGGTGAGGGCGTAGGGCATAGTCATGATCTCGTCATTGGCGGTAGCAGTAATATCGTGCTGCAGGACGACAAGGGGCCAGACATCACACTCTACCTCAATACGCCTTCCTTCAAGGACGGAATGACTACACACGAGACGCCGCATTTCTATGCTCGCCTGTACGATGATAACGGTATCAACACCGTTGGTAGCGGAATCGGGCATGATATTCTGCTGACCATCGATGAAGATGCCAAGCAGAACTACATCCTCAACGACTACTTCACCGCCGATCGTGGTACCTATCAGGCCGGCATGGTGTCGTACCGAATGGTCAAACAGAGTGCAGGCAACCACAGCCTGAGTTTCCGTGCGTGGGATTTGAATAACAATTCATCGACGGCTACACTCAATTATACGGTAGATAATGAAATCAATCCGACCATCTTCAAGCTCATTACCTACCCCAACCCGGCTTCGCAGAACAGCGAGGTACGTTTCTTCCTGGACACCGACCGCCCCGATGAGATGATGTACCTAACCATACGAATGACCGACCTGTCAGGACATCCGATCCATACCGCCGAGGAAGTGGAGATTGGGCCCGACCGGATTTATACCCTGAACCTCAATAATTTAGGCATACCCGCCGGATTGTATGCCTACCGCATCACGATACATACGAACACCAGCGGGTCGTCAACGATATCCGGCAAACTGATAGTTTATTAATTGATAGTTGATAGTTGATAATTGATAGTTGATAATTGATAGTTGATAGTTGATAGTTGATAGTTGATAATTGATATTTGATATTTAAAATTTGAACTGCCTATGAAGCATCTTTCAAAATGAATTTTTAGAAACGAATAAAAAAACAATTAATTAATAAAAAACAAACCAAAATGAAAAAATTATTTATGCTTGTGGCAGTAGCCACAACATCGATGGCCGTGATGGCCACCAACCCGGTAGTTACGGCAATGCCTTCGCTCACGATCGCACCTGACGCACACGCAGCAGGTATGGGTGACCTGGGTGCAGCAACGACTCCGGATTTCAACTCCCAACACTGGAATGCCGCCAAGTACGCCTTTATTGAGGACAGCCGTGGCGGTATTGTTGCCAGCTACACACCGTGGTTGCGTAGTTTGGTGGGAGATATTGACCTGGCTTACTTGTGTGGTTTCTACAAGTTTGACGACCTGCAGGCTATCTCGGCATCGTTCACCTATTTCTCAATGGGTGAGGTTCAGATGACCAACATCGAAGGAACCTTCCTACAAACGGCTCACCCCAATGAGTGGGCACTGGATGTGGCTTATTCGCGTAAACTGCACGAGTATGTGAGTATGGCTGCCACACTACGTTTCATGTACAGCGACCTGAACAACGGCGCCAACTCATCGACCGATGGTAGCCGCAACGAGCTCTATCCCGCATGGACGATGGCAGCAGATATCTCGCTGTACTATCGTCAGCCGATTGAGTTGCCGATGGGTGTAAGCCGCTTCGCATTGGGTTTCAACCTCAGCAACCTGGGTGGTAAGATGTCGTACGACAAGGGAAACACCTCAAACTTCATTCCCGCCAACCTGCGTCTGGGTGTCAGCTATGAGTTGCCCTTCGACAACTACAACCGCCTCATGGCCTCTGTAGAGTGCAACAAGATGTTGGTACCCACCACCAAGTCGCGTTACGCAACCGCAGGCGTTGACAAGACCACAACCAGCGACCTATACCCCGAAGGTGTTCCCCAATACTCGACCGAGGAATACTCCAAAGTATCGTCACCCAAGGGATGGTGGCAGTCGTTCGCTGACGCCCCGGGTTATACCAATGAAGACGGCAAACGCATCAGCAGCAGCATGGAAGAGTTCCAAGAGGTACAATGGGCAGTAGGTCTGGAGTACAGCTACGACCGTAAGTTCTTTGGCCGCGTAGGTTACAGCCACGAGAACTACTACAAAGGCAACCGTCGCTACGTAACGTTAGGTGCCGGTTTTGCATTGTCGATTGTACGTTTGGATATCTCGTACTGCATTGCAACCGCCTCTACGAACCCCCTGAATAACACCATGCGTTTCACGCTGGGCTTCGACCTGGCCGGCATCAAAGACTTGGTGAACAACAAGAAGTAATGCGCATCGGATTCGGATATGACGTACACGCTTTCACCCCGGGCCGCCCCTTGTGGCTCGGGGGGATAGCGGTACCGCACACACAAGGATTACTCGGGCACTCGGATGCCGACGTAGCCATCCATGCCCTCTGCGATGCACTCTTGGGTGCAGCAGCATTACGCGACATCGGGTACCACTTTCCGGATACCAAAGGCAACGAATACGAGGGTATCGACTCCAAGATACTACTGCGCCGCACGATGGAGATGCTGCGGAATAAGGGCTACGAATTAGGAAATTGCGACCTGACTATTTGTGCGCAAGCACCCAAACTCAAAGACCATATTGAAGCCATGCGGCTATGCCTGGCGGAAACGATGGGCGTGGATGTAAGGCGTGTTTCCGTCAAGGCAACCACGACCGAACACCTCGGTTTTGTCGGACGCGAAGAAGGCATTGCGGCACAAGCCGTTGTACTGATAGAAGAACAAGCATGAAAACAACAATAGTAGCAATAGGACTTCTGCTCATAGGAGCCTTTACGACTGTTTCGGCCAACGAGACAAGCGTAAGCTGCGACACGCTCAAGAGAGGTGATAGCATCATGGTCATTACCACGGCCTGCGCGCCCATATGTTCATCGGTCGTACAGGTGTATAACACGAGCGGTAAGTACCTCGGGCAAATGATGCCACCCTATGACAAGGCAGTATTTCCGGAGGCATATATCGAAGAGGGCCAGTTACGCTGGCGCGACAATACAGAAGCGATACTGGATGAGAATGAAAAACGTTAAAGGACCATTGTACCTCATCGGATATATGGGGGCAGGAAAGACAACCGTGGGCAGACTGTTGGCAGAGCGATTGGGCTGGCATTTTGTGGACCTTGATGATGCCTTCCGCGAGATTCACGGCCTATCAACCGCCGATTATATCCGCCAGTATGGCATTGAGGCCTTCCGCCGTAAGGAGAAGTATGTGTTAGAAGATCTCGCTGACGCAGCACCATTCGACAACGTCGTATATGCCACCGGAGGCGGCTATCCGTGCTGGGAAGACAATATGGAGTGCCTGCAGGAGTTGGGAACATCGGTGTATCTGCGTTGGGAGGTCCAAGACCTGGCCAAACGCCTAATGCTAACCGACCTAAGCGAACGCCCCATTCTACAAGGCCGTACGGAAGAAGAGTTGATAGAATTCATCCGCCCGCAGTTAGAGGCACGTGAAGTATTCTATACCCTTGCCGACCATACGCTTGACGCCCCGGGATTCCGCGAAGATGCCGATCAAATTATGGCAGATCAACTTTTCGCCCTCGTGCGCGCGTGATATATATTAAGGTACCAACGACTAAAGACTAACGACAAACGACAAACATGACAATCAACGAAATACAAGACGAAATCATCGATACCTTCTCCGCTTTTGACGACTGGATGGATCGTTACAGCCTGCTGATAGACGAGGGTAACAGTCTGCCGGCTATGCCCGAAGAGGACAAGAACGAGAAGAATCTGATTGACGGATGTCAGTCAAAAGTATGGTTTACCGCCGAATTGCAAGATGCAGGCGACGGACAGAAACGCGTCATCTACCATGGTGACAGCGACGCTATTTTGGTAAAGGGCATTGTAGCCCTTTTGATTCGTGTGCTCTCAGGGCACACACCAAAAGAAATCGTCGATGCAGATTTATACTTCATCGACGATATTCAATTACGGGAGCATCTCTCCCCCACCCGTAGCAACGGGCTGAGCGCTATGCTCAAACAAATGCGCTTATTCGCACTCGCGTACCAAGCCGTCAGCGAACACTAACTTGCGCCCCGGGAATAACTCCGGCCACAGGGGATTGTGGGTGGACATGATTACTGTCATGCCCGCTTTGCTGATGCTGTATAGCAACTCCATGATCTCGCGGGCAGTATCAGCATCCAGGTTACCGGTCGGTTCGTCTGCCAGGATAACTTCGGGCGAGTTTAGCAGCGCGCGCGCTATAACGACACGCTGCTGTTCGCCGCCACTCAATTGGTAAGGCATCTTATAGACCTTGTCCTGCATACCGACCTGTTCCAGGATATTGAGGATATGATTTTTCATCACCTTATTGTCTTTCCATCCCGTAGCACGCAACACAAAAAGCAAGTTTTCCTCTACGTTGCGGTCCATGAGCAGTTGGAAATCCTGGAACACCACGCCTATCTTACGGCGCAGATACGGAATCTGACGTCGCGGTATGCTGCGCAGGTCGTATTCCAAGAAGTGTGCCTCGCCATCATAAACAGGAAGTTCGGCATAGAAAGTCTTCATCAGTGACGACTTACCGCTACCTACCCTGCCCAATAGATACACCATGTCGCCGGCATTGACCTCCAGCGTAACATCGTGCAGCACAATCTGCTCGGCCTGACGCACCTCCACCTTATCGTATTTGACCAGAGCCATGCGAGTTTATTCCGCGTTGAGTTTTTCCTCCAGCGTCTTGAGTTGCGCCTTGAGGGCATCAATCTTCTTCTGCATATCCTGAACCAGTTTGCTGGCTGACTTGGACTTACCGGTGAAGAAGAGGATATTATTCTCGGCGGTCTTGATTTCCTGCTGGAGCTGTTCGTACATGCGGCTGAGTTTGTTCTTGTCGCCCGACTGCATAATGCGCTCTCCGCGTTCGCGTTGACGTTCGCCGCGCTCCTGACGCTCAGTCTCACGTTTGCGATTGAAGAAGGCGTCACACGTATCGGTAAACTGTTTCCAGATCTCATCGCTATACTTGCGAGCAACAGGGCCAATGGTCTTCCAGGTCTTCTGGAGCTGAATCATCTGCTCGGTAGCCTCGGGTGTTTGTTCGCCGTTCAGCAGTTCTTCAGCCTGCTTGAGCAAGTCACGTTTAGCCTTCAGGTTCTCGCTGAATTGGTCACGTATGTTCTTATAGAAACGCGTCTTGGCACGGAAGAAGCCATCCGTCAGGGCACGATATTCGTCGTAAACCGACTGGTTGTATTTGCGCGGAGCAAAACCGATAGCACGCCAACGGGTCTGCACATCCTGTACGGCAGCAGTCAGTTCCTCCCACTGCTTATTGGACTTAATGGTGTACTCACCCTCTTCGTTCTTGAGGTTATCAAGTTTGTCGTGCAACTCCTGAATCAGCGCCTGCTTTTGGGTGAGGTTTTCCTGCTCTTTCTTGTGCAGTTCATCGAAATAAGCTTGGTGCTTCTTGTTGATAACGGTGCTGGCTTCCTTGAAGCGATTCCAGAGATCCTCTCTCAACTCACGAGCCACAGGGCCTATTTCTGCCCATTCATCGTGCAGCTGTTGCAGGGCACGGCTTGCCTCTACGATTGAGGGATTGTCTTTCAGTTTCTCAGCTGCCTCGCAGAGCAAAGTCTTCATCTCCAGATTTTTCTTGAAGTCCAAATCGCGCAACTCGATGTTAATCTTCACCAGGTCATAGAACTGCTCTTGATACTGCTGATACTGTTTCCAGATCTCCTGAGCCTTGGGTGCGGGAACCTGACCTATGCTTTTCCACTCGGCCTGCAAATCGCGCATTTTCTGCAAATTGCCCATCACGTCAGCCGTTTCGGCTTGCGCCATATCCTTCATTTGTGCAAGGATATTCTCTTTGCGCAGCAGATTTTGAGCCTGCTCTTGCTCCAGTTGCTTCTGCAACTCAGCACGTTTTTGCTTATAGGTGTTCAGCACTTCTTTGAAGGCCTGTTCGGTTTCATCGAGTACGGGTTGCCAGTTTTCAAGCGTCTCGCCTGCCTCCTGGGCAGCTTTCTCTGCGGCGTCCTTAAGGGCGGCCTGCTCGTCGTGGTAGAGACGGTAGAAACGACTCTTAACGTCCTCGACCTGTTCCTTCACTTCATTCACATTTTGCTCAACCAGAGCCTTCAACTCATTCAAGAGTTCCAGTTTGTCATTTGTCATAACAATAGTTCCTTTTATTTCGATTTGTATGTGCTATCTGCAAATTTTGCATTTAGCGTGCAAAGGTACAAAAAATATCTGACATATACAAATAATTCGTACAAAATTTTACTTTTTTTAATTCATGCTACAAAAATTGCGCTACAAAGATTACCTACTTGCTAAAAAAATACCTAAAACACGCTTTTTTTTGCGTATGTCATTTTTTTTTTGTAATTTTGCAGTCGGTTTGGATATGACATAAATACGAAACAGAGTGAATACATGCCTACAACAAAACAAATAGAAGTAGTAGCAGCTGTTATCTTCGACGAGCGGGGACGCCTATTTGCTACGCAACGCGGGTACGGCGAATGGAAAGACTGGTGGGAGTTTCCCGGCGGCAAGATAGAGCCCGGCGAAACACCCCAAGAAGCCCTTGAGCGCGAGATACGCGAGGAACTGAACGCCGCAATAACTGTCGGTGAACTGCTGCGAACCATTCAGTACGACTATCCATCTTTTCACCTGACGATGCATTGCTTCAGGTGTCATCTGAAAAAAGCGGAAACAGGGAGCACTAACAGGGGAGCAGACTTCACACTGCTGGAACACGAGGCCGCACGGTGGCTCGCCCCAGCCGAACTTGAAACCGTCAGGTGGCTACCCGCCGATATTGAGTTTATCAACGAACTAAAACAAACAATATACGAACTAAACTAACAATACGAACTAATACTAAAATCGTAACAATATGAAAAACGAACTGAATGCCTTAATCATGGAGGCAATGAAAAACCATGATTCCGTACGCACGGAAAGTCTGCGTGCTATAAAAGGTGCATTTCTGAATTGGCAAACGAGCAAAGAGAATGCCGGCAAAGAACTGACCGAGGCGGATGAGATTCAGCTCATCAAGAAGATGGTAAAGCAGCGTGCCGAGTCTGTAGAACAGTATATCGCTGCCGGTCGCAAAGAGTTAGCTGACGCAGAGCAGGCACAGATAGATGTCTTGGAAGAATTCCTACCCAAAGCCGCAACAGACCAAGACATCCTACATACCTTTTCTCAAGTCAAAGAGGCCAACGGCTGGGTAGCCGAGAAGAAGAACATGGGGCTTTTCGTAAAGGCTATCAAAGCAGCACTACCCAATGCCGATGGCAAACTGGTTGCCCAAGTGGTACAGAACCAATTAGCCTAAAGAATACAGAGTACAGACCGCTACGCTGACAGAATACAGAGTACAGAACGCTGCGCTGACAGAATTATCCTATATCGGGAACCAAACGAACACGGCGGCATCCCAGAGGGCATGAGAGATGAGGATGGCCGGAAAACGACGTGGGAATAGATAAAGCAATCCACCCCACACCACGCCACACACCAGAGCTGCCATGATCAGCATGAAATTCAGCGAGAATAGGTGAATGAGCGTGTAGCAGGCTATTGCTATCAAAGCCCCAAGTAGCCCGCCTATTGTCAGTTTTTGGTCACCTACTCTGCCCCATACGTGCGGGTATTTCCTTTCAAAATAATGTGATAGGGTTTTCTGCACGTAGCCTCGCCAGAATAGTTCCTCAGCCGGACCAATAATGAAAAGCAGGAGACCGGAAAGCAACCAGGGGTTGATACCGGTCTTCATGCCATAGATACCATTAACCTGCGTGCGTGCAAAAGAAGGGAAAAGCCACTGTGAGGCCTTATCGCCCACCCAGAAGATTCCCCATAGTGCGCAGGCGATGACAATACCTATACAGAGATCGGTTATCGGTGATTGGTTATCGGTCCTGGGTGATTGGTTGTCGGTTCTGGGTGTACGGTCGGTAAAGAGAAACGCCCAGGTAGAGAGTACAAGCGCCGAGACGGTCATCGTGGGCCAAAAGGGAATAAATGAAGCCGTCCAAGGCGAAAACATCAGTGTCCATAGCAGCATAGCTAATGCTATTGCTGCAAGGACAATGGAAAATGGAGAACGGAAAATGGAAAATTTACTCGAGCACATCAACTCTCTATACTTAAAACTCTAAACTACACTCAACTCTAAACTCTCAACTCTAAACTACACTCAACTCTCAACTTCACTAAACTCTCAACTAAAAAAACAGTATCTGCGCCACAAGCGCCAATGAAAGAAGAAGGGTATTCAAGAGTTGATGTTGGGCGGTAAACTGGTCAAGCGTGTCGATCGTACCGCCGCGAGAAAGCGACGCCATAACGGTTGTATTTCGGCGCGCGGGAAGGCATGCGATGACCACGGCAGCAAGGCAAGGCCATGCAAACCCGCCCCACCCCATTGAGAAGCAAACGGTCATCCATATCAGCGGTAGCCAAATCTCTGCATAATAGACCCATTGACAGGCCTTCTGACCTATAAGCATAGCGAAGGTATGAATACCGGCTTTGCTGTCGCGAACGGTGTCGCGGGTGTTATTGGCATGCAGCACGGCTACGGTAATGGTAGCAAAAGCGGGCGTTATCCAGAGCGACGACCACATCAGTTCGCCCGTCAGGACATACGCAGTACCCAGGGTTGGCAGGATTCCGAAGGTAAGTAGGATGTCGAGATCGCCCAGCGCGTGGAATTTCAGCCAAGGATAGCACACGATAAGCAGGGCACCTACGGCACCGAATATAAGGAGAGGCCAGCACGCGGTGACAAACATGAGCGCCAGGCCGTTAAGTAGCGATACAATGAGCAAAACAGATGCATAGATAAGGGTCTGACGGTCAGTCAGGATGCCGCCGGTAATAGTAGGCGAACCGACGGATGGGTCGGTATCCACGCCTTTGCGGTAGTCAAAGAAGTCGCTCCAGAGATTGCTGGCAGCGTGGAAAAGCATCATAGATACTAACGTCCAGATGGCAATAGGCCACATCGAAAGGGTTTCCGGACGAACGGCAAAGAGATAGAGAGAGGTCAGCAGTACAGGTGCGACGCTGACAGGAAAAGACCACGGGCGAGTGGCCAACAGGTACCTTTTCATTTACGATTTTACAATTTACTATTTTACGATTCATTGACGAATCAAACAATTGAACAATTTGTTGCAATCATACAATCAATCGTCCAATTGTCAGTCGTCCAATCGTCAATTCAATCCCCCTGCCCCCATGATGAGCAGGGGGATTTAAACAATTATTTCTCCAGTTCTTTCTTGATACGTTCGGTCAACATGGGAACGATCTTGTGCAGGTCGCCCACAATACCGAGGTCGGCAACCGAGAAGATGGGAGCATATTTATCCTTGTTGATAGCCACGATGTAGTGCGACTCCTCCATACCTGCCAGGTGCTGGATTGCGCCGGATATACCGCATGCCATATAGAGATTCGGGCGAACGGTCTTACCGGTCTGACCTACCTGATAAGCATGGTCCATCACGCCGGCATCCACCATAGCACGCGATGACGATACCATACCACCCATCACGTCGGCGAGGGCTTGCAGTTTCTGGAAGCCTTCTTTATCGTGTACACCACGACCGCCGGAGATCAGGATCTTGGCATTGGAGATATCGGCCACCTTGTTGTCGTTCATCTTGGTCTCAATGAGACGAACCTTGAACTTCGACGGGTCGAAGGTCGGGGTGAAGGGTTGAATAACACCCTTACGGCCCACTTCGCGGGTACGCTTCTGCATCACGCCCGGACGAACGGTGGACATCTGCGGACGCGAAGTCGGGCAGACGATGGTTGCCATCAGGTTTCCGCCGAAGGCAGGACGGGTCGAGAAGAAGTCGAGGTTACCGTCCTTGTCGGGCTCGATGGTCAGCTTGGTGCAGTCGGCCACCAAACCGCTCTTCACGCGGCAAGCAAGACGCGGTGCGAGGTCACGACCGATGGTCGTAGCACCAAAGAGGACAATACGCGGATGACAATGGTCGATGAGTTGACTCATGGCCTGCGTGTATTGCTCGGTGAGGTAGTCCTTCAGTTCAGGACGGTCGATGACGATGACTTCGTCGGCACCCATCTCAATGAGGTCCTGAGCCTGGTCGGCAATACCGTCACCCAGGAGCATAGCGATGACTTTCTGTCCGAGTTCCTTAGCCAGGTCATTGGCCTTGCCCAGGAGTTCGTATGCTACATTTTGGATCACGCCGTTTCGCTGTTCAGCGAAGACGTACACATTCTTATATTCTTCGTTCATAACTATTCCTCCTTAGATAATATGTTTCTCTTTCAGACGGCTGACGATGAGTTCGACGGCCTCTTCTTCGCTCAGTTCGAATACTTCACCGGGTTCCTTCAGAGCCTTGGGGAAGGACTTATGCACCTTGGTGGGCGAGCCTTTCAGACCGAGTTTCTCTTCCTCGACGTCAATTTGGTCGGCCGACCAAACCTCTACCTCGCGCTTGTAGGCATCAATGATACCTTCTACGGTCATATAGCGGGCTTTGAAAGCCGATGCGAGCACGGTGAGCACGCACTTGCCCTCTACCTCCAGCGTTTGTACGCAGTCTTCGTTCTCCTTCTTGACGATGAAGCCCGTAGCGGTCTTCTTGGCGTCGATGACATAGGATACCTGCGGCAGGTCGAGGTGTTGTGCCATCTCGGGAGCCACCTGGGCGGTGTCACCGTCGATAGCCTGACGACCGGCAATGATGAGGTCGTAGTCCAGCGTGCGGATACATCCTGCCAGGGCATACGAGGTAGCCAGCGTGTCGGCACCTGCGAAACGACGGTCAGAGAGCAGGATAGCACGATCAGCACCCATAGCAAGTGCCTCGCGCAGCATACGATCGGCCTGTGGGGGACCCATGGATACGACCGTTACGGTTGCGCCCTCGGTCTCCTTCATGCGGAGTGCCAACTCAAGGCCGCCCTTATCGTCGGGGTTCATGATTGAAGGCACGCCATCGCGAATCAGGGTACCTTTTACGGGATCAATCTTAATCTCCGTGGTATCTGGAACTTGTTTTACACAAACTACAATATTCATACTATGTCCTCCTTATTTAAATAGTTTACCGGCAATGACCATACGTTGTACTTCGGACGTGCCTTCGTAAATCTCGGTGATCTTAGCGTCACGCATCATGCGCTCCACGGGATACTCACGGGTGTAACCGTAACCGCCGTGGAACTGCACAGCCTTCGTCGTAACGGCCATAGCCGTCTCGGCTGCATAGAGCTTTGCCATAGCTGCATCCACCGAATACGGCAGACCCATATCTTTCTTCCATGCTGCCGAACGCACCAGCAGACGGGCTGCTTCGACGCGGGTCTTGAGGTCTGCCATCTGGAACTGGGTGTTCTGGAACTGAGCAATCGACTTACCGAACTGCTTGCGTTCCTTGGTATATTTCACCGTCTCGTCCATAGCGCCTTGTGCGATACCGAGAGCCTGACTGGCAATACCGATACGTCCGCCGTCCAGGGTCTTCATGGCAATCTTGAAACCTTCGCCTAGTTGGCCCAGCAGATTCTCCTTGGGTACTTCGCAGTTCTCGAAGATAAGCTCACAGGTAGCCGAGCCGCGGATACCCATCTTCAGCTCTTTCTTACCGATAGAGAAGCCCTTGAAGCCGCGCTCTACGATGAATGCCGAGATACCCTTCACGCCTTTGGACTTGTCGGTCATCGCCATGACGATGAACACATTGGCATTAGCGGCATTGGTAATGAAGATCTTTGTACCGTTCAGGATCCATTTGTCGCCTGCATCCACAGCGGTCGTCTGCTGCATAGCGGCATCGGTACCGGCGTTGGGCTCGGTCAGACCAAATGCACCCAGCCATTCGCCGGAGGCCAGTTTGGGCAGGTACTTCATCTTCTGCTCCTCGTTACCATGCTCCAAGATGGGCGACATGCACAGCGAGGTGTGGGCTGAGAGAACGACGCCTGTCGTAGCGCATACGCGGCTGAGTTCCTCTACGGCCATGATATACATCTGCACGGTACCGCCGGCACCGCCGTATTGCTTGGGTACGGGAATACCCATTAAGCCCAGTTTAGCCATCTTGCGAACGGTCTCTTCGGGGAACATCTCCTTCTCATCGACCTCAGCAGCCAGGGGCTTTACTTCGTTCTCGGCAAACGAGCGAATCATCTGCAAGAACAACTCTTCGGTGTTGGAATAACTAAAATCCATAAAACTATTTACGATTTTACAATTTACAATTTACTATTTATTCAGCCATCAGCCTCTGATCATCAGCCTATAGCCATTTAACCATTATACTTGTAGAATCCTTCTCCGGTCTTGATACCGAGCAGACCTGCGCGGACCATCTTGCGGAGCAGGGGGTGCGGACGATATTTGGGGTCGCCGAACTCCTTGTACAGAACCTCCATGATGGCCAGATTGACGTCATTACCGATAAGGTCAGCCAGTGCCAAGGGACCCATCTTATGGGCTGCACCTAACATCATGCACTTATCGATATCCTCAGCCGAAGCGATGCCGTCAGCCAGGATGCCGATAGCCTCGTTAATCATGGGGATAAGGATACGGTTTACAACAAATCCCGGAGCCTCCTTGACGGGCACGGGTTTCTTGCCGATGGCGTTGCACAGGTCGATAATCTGCTGTGTTACTTCGGGAGCGGTACGCTGGCCGTTGATGACTTCTACCAGTTCCATGCGATCAGCAGGGTTGAAGAAGTGGCAACCGATGAACTGCGTGGGGCGCTGTGTAGCTGCGGCGATCTCGGTAATGGAGAGCGACGACGAGTTGGTTGCAAAAATGGTCTCAGGCTTGCAGATCGTATCCAGCTCGCGGAAGACCTCTTTCTTGAGTTCCATGTCCTCAACAGCTGCTTCGATAACCAAGTCGGCATCAGCAAAGGTAGCATAGTCGGTCGTCGTGGTAATATTCGCCAGGATAGCTTTCACAGCCTCCTCGGTAATCTTACCCTTCTCTACCAGTTTCATGTAGCCCTTTTCGATCGAGGCCATCGCCTTGTCCAGACTGGCCTGCGTGCGGCTTTTCATTACAACAGGCATCTTCTGTGCAAAGGCTTTGACAATACCTTTTGCCATTGTACCTGTTCCGATAACATAGATTTTCATGTTCGTGTATTATTTAATGGTTATTTTCCTTTAAAAACTGCTTTTTGCTTCGTGAGGAAAGCATTCATACCGTTCTTCTGGTCCTCGGTTGTGAAGCAGCGAGCAAAGAGACGGTTCTCCAGCGCGAGGCCTTCAGTACGGTCGAGGTCGTAGTTACGGTTGATACATTCCTTGGCATAGCTAACGGCCAAGGGGGCATTCCTAAGTATCTGTTCCGCCAATGCGATAACAGCCGGCATGAGTTCAGCCTGTTCCACCACTTGGTTGACCAAACCGATACGCAAAGCCTCGTCGGCCCGAATGACTTTACCGCTGTATATCAGCTCCTTAGCCATACCCTGCCCGATGAGTTTGGGCAGCCGATACGTACCCGAGAAACCGGGTATGATACCCAGTCCTACTTCGGGCTGACCGAACTTGGCGTTGGTAGCGGCGTAGCGTATGTCGCAGGCCATAGCTATCTCACAGCCGCCGCCTAAGGCAAAACCATTGATGGCCGCGATTGTGGGGATAGGCAGGTCTTCCAGCTTGCGGAAGGCTTCAGCGCCCCTTTGTCCGAATGCCAGACCTTCGGCCTCGCCGAGGTGTGCCATCTCGCTGATGTCAGCACCAGCCACAAAGGACTTATCGCCATCACCCGTCAGGATGAGTACGCGCACTTTCTCGGTGTCAAGCCCTGTTAGGAATTCGTCCAGCTCCGCAATAAGTGCCGAGTTGAGGGCGTTGAGCGACTTGGGTGCCGAGAGCGTCAGAATGCAGATGCCGTTGTCACGAAACTCCGTTTTGAGATACGTGTATGCCATATTAGTCGAGCATCGATTTCAGATTCGGCGAGATGATCAGTTTGGCCTCGGTAGCAGCCTGGATATCCTCTACGCTGAACTCGGGGTGTTTCTCTACGAGCACCAGGCCTTCGGGCGTTACGTTGATGACACCCATCTCGGTGATGATCATATTGACTTGTCCGGCAGCGGTAAGGGGCAGAGTGCACTCCTTCAGGATCTTCGGAGCGCCTTTTTGGGTATGCTCCATAGCAATAATCACGCGGCGGGCACCTACTACCAGGTCCATGGCGCCACCCATACCCGGGGCAATCTTGCCGGGGATGATCCAGTTGGCGAGGTTACCCTTCTCATCTACCTGCAGGGCACCTAATACCGATACATCCACGTGGCCGCCACGGATGATGGCGAAGGATGTAGCCGAGTCAAAGGACGAAGCACCCGGGATGAGCGTGATATAACCGCCACCGGCATTCTGCAGGTTGGGGTCTTCCTTGCCTGCTTCGGGCGTAGGACCAAGTCCCATGGCGCCATTCTCAGTCTGGAGGGTAACAGTTATTCCCTCGGGCAAGAAATTCGGAATCATGGTCGGCAGACCAATACCCAAGTTCACCACATCACCATCGTGCAACTCGCGTGCTGCACGGCGGGCAATGACTTCTCTGATTTGTTCTTTTTCCATACTATTAGAATTTATGTTGTATTTATTTTATCGGTTTATTATTTTATCGGTTTATTGGTTTATGGGTGGTTTATTTGCTCATAAACTTATCAACTCATCAACTCATAAACTCACTTCATTCCCCTCTTGTCCATCTCCTGTACGATGAACGAGGCCACATCATCGGCGTAGGTATTCATACCGAAACCGGCATCGAAACCCAGTTCCTGTGCCAACTCGTGGGTAATACGTGCACCGCCGCAGCAGCATATCATCTTGTCGCGCAGGCCTTCCGCCTCCATCAGCTCGATGAAGTTCGTCAGGTTCTTGATATGCACGTCCTTCTGCGTAACGGTCTGCGAGATGAGCATCGCGTCGGCGTTGAGTTCCACGCAGCGGGCGATGAACTCTTCGTTAGGCACCTGCGATCCGAGGTTGTATGCCTCAATCATATCGTAGCGCTCCAGGCCGTAGTGACCGGCGTAGCCCTTCATATTCATGATGGCATCGATGCCGACGGTGTGGGCATCCGTACCCGTCGAGGCACCTACGACTACGATCTTACGGCCGAAATGCTCCCGAATGAACTGGTCGGTATCGGGCATCGACATCGTCTTCGATTCCACCTTCGGAACGTAGATCGACGAGTAATTGACCGTATGCGTGCAGCTGCCGTAGCAGTTGACAAAGGTGAATCCTTCGGTCAGCTCCTTGTAGAAGACGACAGAGGGATTCTCCAGTCCCATCAGCTTGAGTAACTGTTTGGCGGCCTCCACGGCTTCTGCGCCGCAGGGAACAGGCAGGGTGAACGAGAGTTGCACCTTACCGTCATTCATGGTGTCGCCGTAGGGTTTGATTTTCGTGAGGTCCAAGGTCTTGTCAAAGTCCTTGGCTTCCATGCTGTACAATCCTTCGCTCATATCAACGTTTTCCTTTCATCAGTTCAACAAACGGGTTCAGATAATTCTCACCTTTCATCGTAACGCCTTGCAGGCCTTTACCGCCGGTCTTCGGGCGCTTCACATCGCCGAAGATACCTTTCTCCAAGGCGGTAAACAGACCTTCTTTGGTCAGTTCTTCCAGCAATGCTATCGTCTTATCCAGCACTTCGGCGGCACGGCGACGGCAGATGCCGCCCTCCTTGAATTCCATCTCCTCGCCGATGGAGTGCATGTTATTGAAGATATACTTGGCGTTCTCAATACTGAGGTAACGGTCGCTCATGAAGGGCGTATGGATAGCCTCGGTCGGCATACCTAAGAGTTGGATGCCCTGGTGCGTCCAGATACCAATCATATTGAAGAGTGCGTCCTGAATATGTCCGCGGAAGATGTTTCCGGTCATAAACTTGGTAGGCGGCATGTATTTGAGCGGCGCGTTGGGGAAGATCTCGCGAGCCATCTGTGCCTGAGCCAACTCCAAGAGGAAACCGTCCTTGAGCATCGGATCCATCTCGAAGGCGTGACCCAGACCCATCTGTTCGGCGGGCAGACCGGCCATATAGGCCAACTGCTCGTTGATAAGGTCGCTGGCCAGCACGGTATGGGCGGCCTCCACGGCATCGGCTGTCGTGAGGTAGTTGTCCTCACCCGTATTGATGATAACGCCGGCAAAGCCGTTGATGATACGCGACATATACTGGTCAACCAGCGTACGCTGCATGTTGATATCGCGGAAGAGGATACCATACAAGGCATCGTTGAGCATCACATCCAGTCCCTCAAAGGCACCCATAATGGCTATCTCAGGCATACAGAGACCCGAGCAGTAGTTACACAGGCGGATATACCTACCCTGTTCCTCACCTACTTCATCCAGTGCTTTACGCATGATGCGGAAGTTCTCCTGCGTAGCAAACGTGCCGCCGAATCCCTCGGTCGTAGCGCCGTAGGGCACATAGTCCAAGAGCGACTGACCCGTCGTACGAATCACGGCGATGATGTCGGCACCCTGCCGTGCACCGGCCTGGGCTTGCACCACGTCCTCGTAGATATTACCCGTCGCCACGATGATGTAGAGGTAGGGCTTCGGACCCTCACCGAGGGTCTCCAGGTAATGTTCACGGCGCTGCCTGCGTGCGCGAATACGCTCCATGCTGCTCTCGATGACGGGTTGCAAGGCTTCCGCGATGCGTTTCTGGTCACGCGTGACGACCTTGGTGATATCTATCTCACCCCGGCTCAGCTTCTCCGCTATCTCCTGCGGACAAAGTCCCGTGTCAATCATCGCGTTGGCGAGATAGAACAGGGCGCCTTCGCTCAGTACGCCTTTCTCCTTCAGGGTATCCACTACCACATTGGGCAGCGGCACATCGTTGGCATCCACGCCATCGATGCCCATCAGACGGCACAGCGTACGCTCCACAGCTACGGTGGTGTACTGCTCAACGAACGCCTGTACGTCCTCCGCAATACCTTTCGCCAGGCTCCTGGCGTATTCCACTTTCTGAAAGTCTAATCCTAATTTGCTTTCCATATATCAGATTTGTTGTTTTGCTTTCTCAATCCAGATTGGGTCTATGCCCAGTTGCTCGGCGATACGCAGTGCTTCGTGTGGCACTTCGCCGGCGCGGGCAGGAACCAGTTCGTAATTCATCACCCCATTTTCCAATCCTCGTACGCGCAGGCACGGGCATGCGTGCGCATCTATAGTATAATGTGTTACCATCAAGATACTGATACCGGTCTCTTTGAGCACCTCGATAAGTGCCGAGACTAAGGCTGTTCCCTCAATGGGATTTGTGGTGCGCGCGGGTTCATCAATCAGTGCCAGGATATTCTGTCCCGCCCGTGCGGCACGTATGACCGCGTCTATACTGCGCATCTCGGCTGCAAAAGAACTCAGCCCCTCTTGCATCGATTGCGTGTCAGTCATGCAGCAGTAGATAGCTTCTCGCGGACGCATCACGGCTGCCTTGGCAGGCAGGCCAAATCCAAACTGCATCAGGTACTGACACAGGCCTACGGTCTTCAGTACAACGGTCTTACCCCCCATATTCGAACCGGTCAGGATAGTAGGTTGCTGACCCAACCGGATCGTATTCTTCTGATAGTTCTTTCCCCTACTCTTCAATGCCTCTTCCACTTCGGGATGCCACATATCCGTCAGGCATGTCTCTTCGCCCAACGTAGGGAAGCACCAGCCGCAGCGCTCTGTTTGAATCGCTTTTGCCAGCAGGATATCGATCCGGGCTATCTGCCTATGTGCTTCGCGAATGGCAGAAGCGTATTTCCGCAGCGAAGAACTGAGTTCTGCCCGGATACGCGCTTCTTCGTCTTGTACCTGTACGAATAGTTGCTCATCCGTCGGATTCTGATCCAGGGCTTTGCGCAGGGCGGCAAGCCGCTCGCTATAGGCTTCATAAACGTAGAAGGTAGCGATACGCAGTCCTTCGGGGTCGAGAATGCGTACGACCTCTTCCAGGTCGGGCAGCGTAGCGGGCAGCGTGAGGGCGGCGATTTGCTTCGCTATCTCGTAGTTGAGCATCGCCAGGTGCTTTACCTCAAACAGTTCGATGTCGTCCAGGGTATGTCCTGCCTCCAGGTTGGCGAGTGTTGTCTGCAAGTCCTTAAGGCCCGTCAGGCGGAACTGCAGGTTCTTCACGGCTACCATATGAACGGGCTCAGAGACGACACGCAGGTATTGCTCCAGCCGCTCATAGTAAGCACGGATGGCTGCCTCATCAGTCATCATCTCCTCGTCCATCATCTGCCGACGGGCTACACCCGACTGGATATCCAGGGCATCCACCACATAACGCAGCGAACACGGACTTACTATGCATTCTCTCAGTTTCATTCTTTCATCAGATCATAGACGGGCAGCCCGATAGCCTCACTCAGCCGTTGGCACAGGATTTCCGAGTCCAGCACCATGCCGTTGGGGGCAGTGGGATTCACCGTCACGGCCAGCAATTTGCTGCGGCGCCGCACATAGACCGGCATCCGGTTCAGGAAGCGGTGCCATACCATCGCGTCGGCAAAGACCTTCGTGAAGTCCTGTATGACCAGCTCCTTGCCTTGGTTTTCCTTGTCGCTCATCAGCTTCTCCAGCACGCGGTCGGTCACGGCGCCGTCCACGTAGATACGCTTCGCTTCGTCTTCAGCCTCCGGTGCCAGCGGCAGGTTGATGAGTTCCACGACATAAGCCGTCTTCTTCACCAAGGTATCGATATTGGCCGAATAAGCGGCTCCCGTCGCCAATACCATCGACTCGCTCACGGTCGGCGAGGCCAGCGACATGCGGCTCAGCGCGCCGTCCACCAGTATCAGGTCGGCATAGGGTCTTACCTCATCCATCCAACGTCGTACCGCGGCGGTCGAACCCGGTCCCGAGAGCATCACCTTGCCTTCGGTCAGCACGCGTCCGGTAACCAGTTGACCAAGTGCCGTGCGTTCGTTGCTCACATCCAGTACTTCAGACACCAACTTACGCATCCGGTAGTGTTTCTCCGAGGTCGCAAACACCATGCCGCGACGGAGCCATATTTCGGGTTTCTTGGTGCCGGTTACCTGGTCTTTCGATTCACCGTCTATTCCTATTGAGGTTACTGCTACACGAGCCTCTGCCGGCAGGTGTGAGAGGATATAATTCAGGCAAACAGTCTTGCCCGTGTTCTTCTCCAGTCCCACTACCGAGCAGCTCCGGGTGTGCAGCAGTTCCTCAATCAGGTTTGTCATTTTTGTTATAAGATCATCTTACTTGTCTTTGCGAGCGGCATTACGTTCGTGGCGTTTAAGGTGGGCGGGTTCGATATTCATGCGCTCGCCTTCCAGCAGCGATATAACGCCGTCCACAGCCTTATCGGCAGCCACTTTCTTCTTCCTCTCGGCTTCGCAAGCGGGGCAATGGCACTCGTTCGTGTAGTCCAGAGGCTCGGTATAGGTTGTGATGACGCCTTCGAAGTTACGCAGCACCACGCGACCCGGTGACTGCGAGATGACATACTGCGGCATGACGGGTGTCTTGCCACCACCGCCCGGAGCGTCCACCACGAAGGTGGGCACGCAGTAACCGGAGGTATGGCCACGCAGACCTTCGATGATCTCGATACCCTTCGACACGGGCGTACGGAAATGCTCCAAACCCATGCTCAAGTCGCATTGATACAGATAGTACGGGCGCACGCGCATCTTCACCAGCTCGTGTACCAGTTCGCGTTGGATATAAACGCAGTCGTTGATGCCGCGCAGCAGCACGCTCTGGTTGCCCAACGGAATACCGGCGTTCGCCAGCATCTCGCAGGCACGACGCGACTCAGCGGTCACCTCGTTGGGATGGTTGAAGTGTGTATTGAGCCAGATCGGATGATACTTCGACAACATAGCGCACAACTCGGGCGTGATACGCTGCGGGCAAACCACAGGCACGCGGCTACCTATACGCACGATTTCTACATGAGGTATTGCGCGCAGGCGCGAGATGATATACTCCAACCGTTTGTCGCTTACCATCAGGGCGTCACCACCACTCAGCAGCACGTCGCGAACACACTCGGTCTTCTCGATATAAGCCAAGGCTTTCTCGATACGTTCCAGCGGGCTCTCATCGTCCTTCTGACCGGCAAAACGGCGACGCGTGCAGTGACGGCAGTACATTGAGCACATGTCCGTTATCAGGAACAGCACGCGGTCGGGATAACGATGCGTTAGACCCGGAACAGGCGAGTCCTCATCCTCGTGCAGCGGATCCAGCAGGTCGGCGTCAGCTTTGTGCGTCTCAGCGGCCGTTGGGATACATTGCTTGCGAATGGGGTCGTGCGGGTCGTCGGGATTGATGAGGCTCAGGTAGTAAGGCGTGATTGCCATACGGAGCGTACTGAGCACGCTGCGGACACCTTCCTGCTCCTCTTCGGTCAGCTGAACATATTTCTTCAGCTCGTCCAGGGTCTCAATACGGTTTCGTACCTGCCAGTGCCAGTCATTCCAGTCCTGGTCACTAACGTTGGGAAACAGTATATGTCTTCTGCTTTCGTTCATACGGAGGCAATTTTAGGCGTACAACTCTTCGAAAATCTTACGCAGCTTCGGGCACTCGCGCAGCTCTTGCAGCGTGAATTCGGCGTGACCCTTGGTGTAGCCGTTACCCATGATCATGTTCACGTCAGCGCCGATACCTTCTGCGCCCAGCGAAGCCTTCGTGAAGCTCGTAGCCATCGAGAAGAAGTAAACGATACCGTCGTCCTTGGTGCAGAGGATGGCAGTCATCTCCTGATCGGGCACGTTCACGCAGTTGATGGTCACGTCTGCCATCTTACCATCGGTCAGGCGTGCTACCAACTCGTTCACCTGAACGGGTGTCATGCCGGCTGCGCTCTCCACGATGTCGCAGAAGCCCAGGTCCTTGATACGTTGCGTGGATTTGGGGCTGTTGGCAATACCGATCACCTTACCGGTCACGCCTACGCGTTTCTTAGCCTCGTAGCAGCAGAGCATACCGGTATTGGCAGAGCTTAGCCGTCTGGGCGGGAGCACCGGCTACGTCCAGAGCCGACAGAGCCAGCTTCTCGGGCATATCATCAGGTATCTTAGCATAGATGCCGCTCTCGAACAGGATAGCCTTACCCTTGATGTCCACTTGGTCAACATCAGCACGGATAGCCAGGATCTCGTCGATACGGAGCGGAGTCAGACTGAGCGAAACGAGCGTAGCGATACGATCGCCTTCCTTCAGGTCAATCTTGCCTTTCAGGGCGTCACCGATCTTCTCTACCTTACCGAGCAACATACCGCCCGAACCGGTACGACGGTTACGATGCTTACCTTGCAGTTCCACGTTCAGCATCATCTCTTTCTTGATTTCCTCGATGATACGTTCCTCCGAAGCACCTTCGCCGGCTTGCTGCTTGGCGTAGTTATGGATGTCGGTAAACGATGCCGAGTCGATATTCAGCGTTTGTACATCGATCAGGATCTCGTTGTCGTAGATCTCGTCCATGTTGTTATCAACCTTGTTAGCGGGCTGCGGCAGAACGCCCAGCGGTTCAATCACGCGGTGTACACCGTACTTGTTACCATGTTTTTGCATAAAAGTATTGTTTTTGGTTATTTTAAATTCTTAATTTTTAATTTTTAATTTCAAATACGAGGCTTCAGCCCGAGTATTTGACGTGCTTCGTCACTCGTAGCGATCTCGCGGCCGAGTTCTTTGGCCAGGCGGACCACTTTCTCCACCAGTTCGCCGTTACTCTTCGCTAGCACGCCGCGGCTCAGGTAGAGGTTATCCTCAAAACCTACGCGTACGTTACCGCCCATGGCGATCGCTGCAGCAGCCATCGGGAAGGCGCTACGTCCCACACCCGTTACCGTCCAGGTACTACCGGCGGGGATTGCGTTCACCAGCCAGCAGAGGTTGGGCACCGTGGCGGGAGTGCAACCGGGCACACCCAGTACGAAGTTAAACTGCATCGGAGCGCCGGGGACTTGACCTTTCTTGGCCATCGTCAGGATGGTGTCCAGGTGACCCATCTCAAAGCATTCGTATTCGGGCTTGATGCCGCGCTCTAACATGCGTTTGCCAAAGGCGCGCATGGTGGGCATGGTGTTATCGAATATCTCATCGCCGAAGTTACACGTACCGCAGTCCAGTGTTGCCATCTCGGGCACGGGCGTTGTGTCAGTCGATTGCAGACGCTCATCGGGCGTCATACCTACAGCACCGCCGGTGGACGGAATCAGTATCACATCGGGGCACTCCTTCAGGATAGCCTCGGTGCATTCCTGGAAACGGGCGCGGTCTTGCGTCGGCGTACCATCGTCGCGACGTACGTGCAGGTGAACGATCGCCGCACCGGCCTCATGGGCAGCTTTGGCTTCGCGCACGATCTCTTCTACGGTATAGGGCACGTTCGGATTCTGCTCCTTCGTTACCTCTGCGCCGCATATAGCAGCTGTAATAATCAGTTTCTCCATGTTGTTCTTTAGTTTAGTGTTTAGAGTTTAGTGTTTAGTGCAGTTTTTTTTTAAGTTTAGTGTTTAGAGTTTAGTGTTTAGGGCAGTTTTTTAAGTTAAATGTTTAGAGTTTAGTGTTTAGTGCAGTTTTTTAAGTTTAATGTTTAGAGTTTAGTGTTTAGGGCAGTTTTTTAAAGTTTAATGTTTAGAGTTTAGTGTTTAGGGCAGTTTTTTAAGTTTAATGTTTAGAGTTTTAGTACTATCTACATACATTCAACTCTCAACTTCTCTCAACTAACCACTAGACGACTGCACTCAACGCTCAACGCTCAACGCTCAACTTCTTTAAACTATTCACTAGACGACTTCACTCAACTCTCAACGCTCAACGCTCAACTTCTCTCAACTAACCACTAGACGACTGCACTCAACTCTCAACTATCAACTATCAACTATCAACTATTTCCGCTGGCAGTCTTTGGGAGTAACACATGTTCCGCTGGCGCGGCAAACCACGATCGGCTCCTCCAGTTCGTCGGCAGCCGAGGGCGAGATGTCCGGACGGGCAATAGCCACCTTGCGTGCCTCAAAGAGCATATGGCGGCTGGTGTTACCTTCCTTGTCAATCCAGCCTTCTGCCTCGATATAATCACCCGCATAGACGGGAGCGAGGAAGTCTATCTGGTCATAGGCGCGGAAGAGGCCTTCATCGCCATCACGCATGATTAGTAACTCGGTTGCTACATCGCCAAACAGATGTACCATATGTGCACCGTCAACCAGGTTTCCGCCGTAGTGCGCATCCTTTGCGCTCATACGCAGTCTTAATTTTGTTCTGTATTCCATGATGAAATTTACAAATTTTACAATTTACAATTTTACAATTTATTGAACCATTTTATCAATTGAACCATTTTTTGCAATCGAACAATCGAACAATCAATCGTCAATCGTCCAATCGTCAATAGGCTTTATTTTTCCACGTAGATAGCGTCGACGTAGATTCCGCTGGCGTGAACTTGTTCAGGAGCGATCTCGCCGCGTTTCACCAGTTTCTCAGCCTCTACAATCACATAGTCGGCAGCGGTAGCCATCAGCGGGTTGAAGTTCTGTGTTGTGCCCAAGAATACCATATTGCCGTCTTCGTCCACGATATTTGCGCGCAGGATAGCGATGTCGGCGCCGAGGGGTTTCTCCAGCAGATAATCCTTGCCGTCCACCTTGACCACTTCCTTGCCTTCGGCCATGATTGTGCCGATACCCGTCGGGGTCAGCACGCCGCCCAGGCCTGCACCCTTAGCGCGGATACGCTCTGCCAATGTGCCTTGCGGTACATAGTCCACGATGAGTGTGCCGGCATTCTTCTGAATGGCGGTTTCCTTGTTCGTACCGGTGTGCGATACGATGGCGCGTTTCACTTGGTGGTTAGCCACCAGTTTGCCGTGAGCCACATTATCAAAGGCTGTGTCATTGGAGATGATGGTCAGGTCCTTCACGCCTTTTTCAACCAGGGCGTCAGTAATTTGTGCGGGGCTGCCGCAACCCAAGAATCCGCCAATCATCACGGTCATGCCGTCATGAATCTTTGCGACGGCTTCTTCCAAAGAAATGAGTTTGTTCATGTGTATATGATTTTATTGTTTGTATTTGTCATCCTATCCTCTGCAGGCACTCTGTGCCGTCCTGCAGACACTCTATGCCGTCCTATAGGTCGCAGGCTGTCCTCCACCCTGTAGCGCAGCGTCCTCTCACCCCACCACCATTAAACGGCCTGCAAAATTACAAAAAAAATCTCATATACACAAATTTTTTTTGTGAAAAAATCCCATACCTGCCGAATAACATAAAAAGCATAGAGCTTATCGGTTGTCGAATGACCAACGACGAACGGGTCTTCCCCGAAAAATCTGCGGATTTTGGGGGAAGTAAAACATGACCATCACGGGATCATGTCCCGATAACAGGCCAATCAACTCCCAAGCAGGTTGAGGAATAACTAAAAGTAATTGAAGGAAAAAGGTGGGGTGTAACGGTTTTTAAGTCCTAAAAAAAATAAAATTTAAAAATGTTTTGTCCTTGTCCTGTCTGTCCCTGGCATACATATTATTTTTTAAGTCCAAAAAAAATAAAATTTAAAAATGCTTTGTCCTTTTTCTTGTCTGTCCCTGGCATACATATTAGACAAAACGGACTAAATTTTTTTATTTTTATTATTTATAATATGTATGCGGATTTCGGACAGAAATGAACGGATTTCAAACACATATGTTCTGTTTTCGTACACGTGTGTTCGGAAATCGTGCAGCAATGAGGCCCAAAACAATACTCAATTACCTTGAAGGGACGGAAAAGTGTCCGGATTTCGGACAACAGGCGTTTTCGACGCAGGCTCTCGATGTATTGTGCTGATAATCACGTCGTTATAAAAATGTATATATCCCTTCTTTTCCAAGCGATTGAGGATATCATTCATCGTAGAAGGGCTGGTATGCAGTATGGTAGCCAATCGGCGTTTGGAACCATACCATCCTTTTTTTTCGAGCACATCGGAAGTAGTCAGTCCGTCTATATACGCATAGACAGCTGCTTCCGCCAATTTCAGATGCATATCCTCCAGCATCCAAGACTGTATTACAAAGTAAAACGGTTTAGCCATAGTCTCCAATTTTCGGCAAAGATACTGCTTTTTTTTGATATACGCAAATTTGGTCTATGGGTCAAAATGCAGGCTGCAACATGCCTGCATGCCTTTTATTATAAGGGCTTAGGCGCGGTTGAAACGTTTGAATACTAAAATCGACGTTTAAAATTGCTCTATGGGTCATTTTGCAGGCTCAAAACTTGCATAATCCCTGTAATTATCGTATCTTTGCGGCATTCAAACATCCTTAAAATGCCGCTTATGAACAAGAAAAAGTGTCCACATTGTGGATCTGCCCAAACAAAGAGGAATGGTCTAAGAACCGGAGTACAATTGTATAAATGCAAGGCATGTGGTCGTCAGTTCCGTGCGGGTGCTTATATCACTCAAGATGATCTATGGGAAGCTTATACCAATGGTAAACAAACTATCTATGAGTTAGCTGCTATTTATCGAAAAAGTCCTTCTTCTATCAAGCGCAGATTACGTGACATTGAGCGTGTCTGGGTACAACCTGATCTATCCGGGCAGTCAGGCTATGTTCATCTTGACGCAACATATGGGGGACACAATTGGGGTGTTATGTTAGCATTAGATGATGCTACAAACAAGCCATTGTATATGGCCTTTATCAAGAGTGAAACGACATTAGATTACAGGTTGGCTGTGGACACCATTATAACTGCGGGTTATACAATTAGAGGAATCATCATAGATGGCAAGCAAGCGCTCTTTAAGGAGTTTGAGATGTACCCCATACAGATGTGCCAATTCCATATGAAACAGATCGTTACACGCAATTTAACGAAGAATCCCAGGATGCATGCCTCGCGAGAGTTAAAGGCTATTATGGATACTATTACATACTCTGAAAGAGACGATTTTGTCGCCCGTTTCAATCAATGGAAGATAGAATGGGATAAGTTTATCAATAGACGTACAATCTCCAAAGTGACAGGCAAAACCTTATACACTCATCGACGTCTGAGAAGTGCTATGATCAGTATCGATTATTACCTTCCTTACTTATTTACATACCAGCAACCACAATGTAATGGAATGCCTAATACCAATAACAAAATCGAGGGTACATTTACCGATCTAAAGAAGAACCTTAACAATCATAGTGGAATGTCTATACGGAATCGTGTACGTTTTATCAGTGGCTACTTTAGTGATCGTTTATGATGATTATTTAGGTCTATTACGCGGCTCCCCAAGCCGCATACTACGCAATCCCCAATTATTATATATTTAGGGTGTGTCTCTACCAGCCTGCAAAATGACCTATAGAAACACACTTACTATTTTTCAGCCTGCAAAATGACCTATACGCCGCAAATTTATTGCACATTTTTTTATCCGGTGACCAAGAATTGTGCTCTCCCCCACCACGGCAGAGCCATTTAGTCAGATTTTACGACCCCGATATTGGTTCGAGATTGGCTCGGGATTGTCTCGAGAACGGTTCGGTTCACTCTCGCAAATATATGCACTCAGAATTGGTCCGAAAATGGTCCGAGATTGGTTCGAGATTGACTCGGGGTTTTCTCGGGAACGGCTCGGTGAAGTCGGAGAAAGAATTTCGCAAAGATTTTCGTCATATTTGAGTAAAAAAAGCGATTTTTTTTGCGTATATGAAAAAAAAGTCGTACCTTTGCAGCGCAAAATAAAATGATGCATATATGAGTTACATGCAGATGGCACAATTAGATGTGCTGAACTTGTTGAGAGGCATTCATACGGAAAGCGATTATGTTGACTTCCGAAATATGTTGGCACGCTATTTTGCCGACAAGGCGCAGAAGCAGATTGATGCGCTATGGGATAGCGGAGCTATCAACGAGCAGACAATTGAGAATTGGGGCAATGAACGAATGAGAACTCCTTATCGTTATGCGGTACATCGTTCTTGATACCAATTGCCTATTGCAGGCTTTGCAGGGAAATACCTTGGCCGAAGGTTGAGATTATCAAGATAGCAGAGTTTGTAAAACAATTATAAATATCCGTCCCATTCCTTAGACGTTAAATCAGAGAATAAATAAAGAATATGGCCAAGACACAATCAATAATTGTCAAAGACACTACCGTTCGTTCATACACATAGAATGGAATGGACTACATTTGTATCACAGATATAGCGCGACAAAAGAATGCTGAAGATCCCAATGGAGTTGTCGGTAATCGGATGCGTAATCGTAATACGTTGGAGTATCTTGGCTTGTGGGAGATGTTGAATAACCCCGATTTTAACCCCCTCGAATTCAAGGGGTTTAGAAACCAATATAGCAAAGTGATTATTAGAAAGTTTAAACACGATAAAAGAAAGCGTAAAATCAAGGAAAATGCCAAATAATTTATATACGTATACAAATAGTAACGGAAAAAGCAGTATCTTTGTATGCGACGAATTTGCGTGCGATGTACAAATATAACTAAATATGACCGAACAAGAACTGATAGAATTGTGTAGTTTGGGCGAATCCACCACTATACAATACAAGTTGGATTTCACTACCCAAAAGCAAATAGCTGAGGAGTTGGTCGCTTTTGCCAACACTCGCGGTGGTATCATTGTGTTTGGTGCCGAGGACAAAACCGGTCAGATGATTGGCTTGACCTACGAACAGGTGCAGTATATATCACGCGAACTCAGTAATACTGCTAACGAGCAGGTGCGTCCTGTCATCTATCTGGACATCGAGACGGTCAAACACAACGACACACTTTTCCTGCTTGCGTTCATCAAAAGTGGCGCATACAAACCTTACAAAGACTTGTCCGGCAATATATGGGTCAAGCAAGGCGCAGACAAACGCCGGGTGACGGAGAATGTAGAGATACGCCGTTTGTTACAGAACTCTCATCAGTACCAAGTGGACTTGGACGGAGTGGATGGCACATCCGAAGATGACATCGACACCAAGGCGCTGGATGCCTATTTTACTAATGTCTATCAGAAACGCATCGACGATTTCAATATCCCGCGTAAGAACGTGCTGCGTAACGCGCATATTACTGATGACTTAGGTCGTCTGACGATTGCAGGTGCAATGTATTTCGCCAAAGACCCGCAGCAGTTCATGCCGCAACATTGCATCAAAGCCGTTTGGTACGCAGGCAACGAACTCGGCGGAACGGAATATCACGACAGTCGCGATATTATCGGCACTATTCCGGAAATGTACGACGAGGCTTTGCGATGGCTAAAATCCTGTCTCAAACGCCCGCAGAACGGACAATCATTCAATAGCATCGGACAATTGGAAGTGCCGGAAGTGGTACTCGAAGAGTTACTGCAAAACGCACTCGTCCATCTGGACTTACTTAAGCCTGCGGCTATCCGACTGCTGGTCTTCGATAATCGTATTGAAATCATCAATCCCGGCTGTTTGCCGGATGGTCAGACCATAGATGAGATTCTGCTTGGAAACTCCTGTCCGCGTAATATACTGTTGGCGCAGTTTGGTTCTCATACAATGCCGTATCGCGGATTAGGTTCGGGAATCCCGCGCGTCATGTCTACCGATAGTGATGTGGACTTTATTGACCGGCCAGACGGAAACCAGTTCATCGCACGCATCTGGCGTACTACCCAAAAGAGCGAAATCACTACCCAAAAGGAGTTAGACGCACTGGGCTCTACTACCCAAAAGCCAGAAACAACTACCCAAAAGCCATTAAATGCTACCCAAAAGCGCATTTTAGAGTACCTGAAGAACTACCCAAAAGCAACGCGCGTGCAAGTGGCAGGGGCATTAGGAGATATAACGGAGGATGGTGTTAAGTTCAATATCGGTCTCCTCCAACAACATGGTTATCTGCGCCGAATGAAAGGTCGCAAAACAGGATATTACGAAATAATTGATTCTCAGTAATGCCAGGCATCCTAATTAGGACATTAAGCCCGACTTCATTATAGAGGAAAACGAAAAAGAAAGAAAAATGCCAAATAATTTATATACGTATACAAATAGTAACGGAAAAAGCAGTATCTTTGCAGCAGAATTTATGGAGATAGAAGAAATATAAATACCGTCCCTCTCCCGAGACGTTAAATCGGAGACAGCGCAAAGTGTTGCGCAGACATATTGAAAAAAGCGTTTACACGCTTGTAATCTGATGCTAGAAACGTAGGAACTTTCTTAAGCTGTTTAGAAACAAGTTAATGTAGATGCTCACAAGTGTACAACTCGCCCATACTATAGAATGGCTATATCCTATAGTGTGTTGGCGGATATATACACAGCACGAGTATCTGTTTGTATATCTAACCACAAGGCAATTCCTACAGCCCCTAGCACGGATAACAACGGTTATTCGTGCTTTTGTTGTAAACAATAAACTAACCATTACAAATGGAGTAAGCCGAAAAACCATAAGTGAGTAGGCAAACATAAACAATTTATATTATGACTTACATGTTTGAAGTGACTGTCACGCATAAGTATGTAGGTGGCGGTATCCAATTACCGGTCGGTTTGTCTGTTCGTGTTCCATACGAATCGACTTCCAGCCCAGTTTATACAACCGAGGGCAAACAACGCATTATACAAGCGTTTGCGCAACAATGCGGTATAGATCTTAGTCGTTGCCCCGCAGCAATTTGCTCCGGATACATGGAAGCAAGACGTATGTAAACGCGTGAGCAAAACTCATCTAAACTAAGTGAGTCTAGAAAAGCAAGGACGATACTAAATAATAAATAAACAACCTTTAAATTGTGTAAATATGGATAACAACAAATTCAATGCTGAACCTGATTTCGGCAAAAAACTATATGAAGAGTTCTCTAAAATTAAACAAGAGATTCAAAAACCGAATGTTCTTATCGCAGGGGCAACGGGCGTCGGGAAAAGTAGTTTAATCAATAATAAGAACGCTTGTAAGTGATTAAATATAAGTATTTTAACTAACATTGGCGATAATTTATCGCAACACTAGTAATTATCTATTAATAAAACAACTTAAAATTTTACTATTATGATTACATTGGCAGTTTTTTTATTTATTCAAATTCTTTACCCTATTTATATATTAGTATTGTTACTTGGCATAATACTAGTAAAGATCTCTCGAAATAAAGATGCGAAAATAGGTGTAGTTGGGCCACAAAAGGCAGGAAAGACACTTTTCCTTAATGCTCTTAACGGAATCTGGGGAACAAAACCTGAGCAGACTATTCAATTTGAAAAATACGAGACAATAGAATATCGTTTTGATGATGGGACAACAAGAACCTTTAAAAATTGCAAAGATGTACCAGGCTCAAATAGTTTTATTCGAACGACTTATACAGAAATTCTGGAGGACAGCACCGACCTCCTCTTTTTCTTCAACATGAAGCAATACTTGGAAAACCCAGACTACGAAAGGGATGTAAATGCTCGCTTGGATTATATTTATGAGGTTCGGAAAAGCATAAATAAAGACGATAAAAGTTTACCTGTGACGCTAATTTTGAGCTATGCAGATCAAGTAAAGAATGTTAGAAAAGCGTTTCTGGCTATACAAGATAAACTTTCAAAAAAAGACTATGGCAAAATGTGCCAGAATCATATGTATCCCATAAATATGGAAAAAGAAGATGAAGTAAAAAAATTAATTGAAAAACTATTTAAGAAATAGTAGCGTTATGAACAACATCATTTTAAGAGTCCAGGCTCCTACAAATGTTGAAACAGACGAGATTCTGTCAATCAACGGAGTCCGCAAAATGAGAGATGAGTTTGATTATTTTTTTCAAAGCGAGAAAACACTAAAAGTTGAAAAATCTTACCAAATTTTGCTCAAAGATCAAAATCTCTCAATATATCGTATTAAAGATGGCAACTATGTCATCTTGTCAAATTTCGCCGAAACGGACAACGCAAATAGACGAATTAGTTATTCAGCTTACATTGATGCCGAAACAAATAATGACGTGTTACCGTTATTAAAAAATGAAGCACAATTATATGGATATAACTTATGTTTAGAAGATGAGGAAAAGATAAAGCAATCTTTGTCCGGACATGGAAATAATAAAACATGGGAATATGCGATAGTCGCATTATTGCTTGTATTAATCGCAATAATCATTTTAGTAATAATTTTCAATTAAAATATTATGAATAGTCCACTAAAACAAGTCATTCATGTTGAGAATGACGAAAAAAGCTTGAACTGGCGTTGGTATCCACAGGTAAAGCAAGACATGGAGGGAATTACTGTTTGTTCTATGGAGTATGAAGTGCCCCAATTAATTCATGATAAAGTGCTCCCTTCAAATGTTCAAGTCGGAGAGATTCTGGTAAAATCCCCTTACGATGAAAAATATATTCGTATTGGAGAATATGAAAAGACAATAATGCAAGATAAAATATATTATGTAGAGGAAGTCGCTCGATTGTTGGGAGCTTCTAAAGTCGAATCTTCTATTAAAATAACTGATATCAAAAAAAGAAATTGGGATGCCGAAATTGGTGCCATGAAAGTAGATTTGGGAGAAATTGATGCCAAAATGCGAAAAGAGGACGAGAGTAGATTATCCCAAGAGCTTATAATCACTTCAAATTATTCTAACGCCAAAGTACCCACAATAGATGACTATAAAAAAGCAGAAAGTTATGCGCTCGCACACAATTTATTGTATGATTCCGGAGTCAAAAACTTACTCGAAACGCGAAATCCAAGTGAGAACAACCTTCTTACCGATCGCACCATTCATTTGAATTTGAGCTCAGAGTTAGAAAGTAATTTAGATATCGCTTTTAAGTTAAATGTATTGCAAGGCGTATTTAATCTTAACACAAGCTTCAACATGAAGGAGCGATACTCAAAAACAGTAGTTCTTGAATTGAAATACGTATTTGCGATGCCATAAAAATTTCAAAAACGTTTTAGATATGTTCTTTAAACCACTTATAGGACAAAGCTATAAGGATATCTTAATCCTCGGCGAGAGCCATTATTGTGATAAAGGTTGCTCAGATTGCGGCATTTGTCAGGCGCATTCGGAATGTGCGGACTTTACCCGACGAGTGATAGCCGATTATCTTGACCCTCGCAATGAGCGGGAAGGTTGGATGAATACCTACCTGAAATTCGAACGTTCACTCGTTGGGCATGAGACGACACCCAATGAGAGTGCACAGATATGGGATAGTATCGCATTCTACAACTACCTTCAAGTTGCTATGGGAGGTCCCCGTCAGGCAGGATCAACAGAGCAATACCGCCAAGCCGGAAATGCACTATTTGAAGTCTTAGAGCAATTACGGCCGAAATTAATGATTGCGTGGGGAAAGCAGCTTTGGCGAAACTTACCTAATACTTATTGGACGGATAGCGAAGCGCTTGTTGTTCGCACACGCTCCGGGGTTGTAGAGCACGAGGATGTAGGTTACTATACATTGCCCAGCGGACATGTAGTGCATGCATTATGTGTTTACCATCCTTCTTCCGGATACGATTGGTCGTATTGGCATGATGTGATTGAAGCAATGAAAGAAAAGATAAACATTTGAGATTATGAGCGTAATTGTATTCGAAGACCCATGTCCGAAACCCGGGCAGAGTATGCAGGAATGCATTGACAGAATGATGAAAGAATCCAAACGCCGTAAGTGTGAAAAGGAACGCGAGAAATGATTGCGGCATGCAAAACAAAGAGAACCTCCTATTTGCGGGAGGTTCTCTGTTAAAAGCGAGATAAAGAATGTCGCAATGCCGCAGTTTGAATACTACAAAATGAAAAAAAGTGAAAGTAAAAAAGCATTTTTTTGAGGAAAGACTTGCATATATCAGTACCTTTTTGTAATTTTGCACCCCGTAACGGACAGAAATATGCTATTTTGACCTTTACAACGAACAAATATGAGCATAAATTGACTTTTACAACGGACATTAGTGCCAAAACTACATGAAATCGCAAACTGATCAATATTCTCTTCGCCTCCAGTACACGGCTGAAGCATCGGAGTTTTATTGTCGAAAGATGATGGGGCTGATTGAGCGTGACAAGCACGAGTTGAGAGGATATATCCCGGATGGAAAAGACGGTATTCGTTCGGAGTTGCCGGCAAGGCGCAGAAGCAGATTGATGCGCTATGGGATAGCGAAGCTATCAACGAGCAGACAATTGAGAATTGGGGCAACGAACGAATGAGAACTCCTTATCGTTATGCGGTACATCGTTCTTGATACCAATTGCCTATTGCAGGCTTTGCCTTCCTAAAGTCCGTACCACAAGATTTGGACGGAAGTTTTGAAGGGTAAGAATAGTCTGTGCGTCAATACCGATATATTTGAGTAAAAAAAGCGATTTTTTTTTGCGTATATGAAAAAAAAGTCGTATCTTTGCAGCGCAAAAGTTGCAAAGACATGAACGAACCACAACTCATAGCGATATTCGATAGTATCCGTAGTAACGGTTTTTCTTCGCATACACTTGAACTTATTGATAACTATGTAAACGATATACTTTATGGACGAGCAAACATTCATCGATTTGATTTGCAAGAGCATGCAGGACTCTGCACAGGAGGTGCGCCGCTCATTGGGGCGTATGCCGTCTGCTGTTACGCGGGAGCAAGCTTTGAACCAGGTCGCTTTTCTCTTAAATGCCAAACAGGCAGCCCGACAAACTGGGAAATAGACGCCAAGCAAGAAGACGTTTTGCAACAATGGGCAGAAGCCAAGAAGTTATGGATTCCGGATTCTGAAAAATGGATAACTTCTACTTTTGGTCCTAAGATTGCGCAACAAGCCGAAGCGAAAGTGTATTATCGAACCGGAGACTTATCCGTCATCAAGGAACGCACATCTATCTATGCGACATTGGGCAAGGCGCTTGAAGCTATCGTGCTGCATAACACGCTGTTCCCGGAAACGCAGATGAAAGTGATTGGTTTCACGCGCGATTCGGATGGTTTGTTTAGAGTAGTTCTTACGCAACCTTATGTACCGTGCGAACGTCTTGCGACAAAAGAAGAGATAGATGAGTTAGCCGCGTCAAAAGGTTTCCATGACAATGGTGACGGTAATGGAGTGAACTATATTAGTGACAGATTACTCCTCGAAGATATGCATCCTGCTAACGTCTTTATCGACCCACAATCCGGCAAACCGATTTGTATTGATTGTATCGTTAAGTTCATAAAAAAAGAGTAATACCGTCCCATCTATGTAAATAGGACAAGTATCACAAGGTGATCCTTAGCAAGTCAAAAAGCGATTTTTCCTATATGGAATAACTGAGAAGAAAACGAGGGGAATAAATATTTAAGGGAGCAATATCTTACCACTCCATAGATAGAAATAACTGGGAGGCCAAAATGTACTAATTTCAAGAAATAATAATAAACTATATACAATGAAAAAATTCTTCTATTTATGCATTGCCATGCTTGTTTTTACTTGTTGCAACCGTCCCACATGGCACAAGACAGCGGACGGTATATATATCTACTGTATTTCTAATGATAAATACCCATCAAAATGGACGGGAAATGTTGTAGGGTGTTTCGCCGATGGTAATGGTGAATTAATTACCTATAACAATAACGGAGATGTTAAATCAAGACAATCCATGTCTACAATATTAGGAGTGTCGAAGGAATGGAATTATTTGCCTTACAATAATTATAAATATCTCGGTGAATTAGATGACAATTTGCCTAATGGATTTGGCGTTAAACTCCATGATGACACAATAAGTGTAGGCGAATTCAAAGGCTCTCATTTGTATAATGGTTATTGTGAAAAATATATATGTATAGAAGGTGAAGTACTACCTGTTTTTAAAGGCTCATACAAAAAGGGTAAGTATGAAGGCTTAGCAAAGTTTTATGAAAACGGGAAACTCGCTTTTGAAGGAAATATGCATAAGGGGGTGCGCAAAGGTATGGGAAAAGAATATCGATATGGAGTATTGATTTACGAAGGGAATTATGAGAAAGATTTGAAGCATGGTTATGGAAAAGCCTTTAAAGATGGTTTAATATGGTATGATGGCACCTGGAAAAAAGGAAAACGAAGTGGTCAGGGGAAACTATACAATGAAAATGGAATTATAGTTTATGATGGGAAGTGGGATGATGATTTATATGATGGGAAAGGTAAACTTTATGAGAATGGAATGTGCATTGAAGGAAAGTGGGATGAAGGAATACTTGTTAAAAGTATTTCAACCTCTCCGTTTGATGAAGTTGTACATGCAACAAAAATATGGTTAAATATTGATTCTACAAATGTTGATGCCATTAAAGAGGAAAATATTTCACATTTGCCGGAATCTCAAATGGAATTTGTCACGCAATTGCAGAATGATTTAGATGCCAAGTTAAGAGAAGAACTATCTAAACGAATAGAAAAACGATTTGGCTTTTGGCATTTAATAAGAATGTGGATTCAACCATGGGCAACTTCTGATGTTAAAAGAGCCCGAAATGCACAAGACTATTTTTGTGAAAAGTTGGATGCTAAAGAACTTCAACAACTAATTAATGCTAAAATTGACTACTTTAATTGCAATACTATAGCCGATGAAAAATTAAATTATGTTAAATTACAACTAATCCCTGATGGAGTTATAGTTGATACTGATGTTGCATTAAAAATTTTTGATCGCGAAGCAATGGAAACGACAGATACTCTATTTGGTCTTTTCATTGATATAGTACTTTGTGTTGTTATTGCATTTATTCTAGGGTTTATAATAGGGTTCTTTTTTCCTCCGCTTATACCATATGCAGGAATAATTGATATAATTATGACGATATTGGCAGTGCTTATAGGTATTTACGTTAGCGTTGTTAAGACCTCAGTTGTCTGCATAGATTTAGAAAATCAAATCTTGGATATGCTCGTAAATAATTATATACAATATATAGATTCGCAAAATATAGTTGCTCAAATGTTAGGTTTATTATGAAACGAATGATTTATTTAGCCACATTGTTATGTGCAATCAGCCTTGTTTCTTGCAAAGAGGCTGCTCAAAAAATTGTAGGCAAAGGAGCAAAAGAAGTTTCTGAAGCCGTTATTAAAAAGGGGGTGAAAGAAAGCACTTCTCAGGCTATTCAAGAAGGAGGAGAAAAGGCTGCTCGTGAGTTGGCTCAAGAAGGAGTAGAACGTGGGGTACGAGAACTCGCTAAAGAAGGTGCAGAAAAACTGGCAGGGAAAACTCTAAAAGAGCTTGCGGCGTCAAACAAGCTCTACAAAAATCTTTATGACGATTTTGCGACTAAAATTAGCAAGGAGTTCGCTGATGGAATAACAACTATATCTACAAAAGATGGAATAGAACTGGTGTCAAAAGATTTTCCCGTATCAAAAATTAGTATCAATAAAAATCTGGTTGTTGGTAATGCTGGAAGTTTGAAAAATGCAGGTCCTGTAAATGAGTTCTTAAACCACTTAATGCCTAGCAAGACCTACATGATTGATAATGGCTTATTTGTCTATAAAACTGATGATCTCGGAAGGGTCGTCGAATGTCATGCTAAAAGAAATAAAGCTTATAAAACACTTGAAAGGAATACACAAAGAAATTCTGATGTTCAACGCCATGTAGTAGAGTATCTGGATGGTCGCAAAGGTTTAGATGATGCAGGGCATTTATTTGCAAACACGACAGGAGGACCGAATGAACTGATCAATCAAGTTCCCATGGCGTCAGAACTTAATAGAACAGGGTTGTGGAGAGAACTTGAACGTGTAGAGGAAGAAGCGTTAAAAGCAGGCAAGGAAGTCGTTTCAAGCAGGAAACTCATATATAAAGGTAATTCTAAACGCCCATCAGCGATAGAATTCATAACTAAGATAGATGGTGTAGAAACCAAAACATTAGTCGAAAATATTTAGGATTGGGGACTTCCATGCGCGACACATATTCTCTTCGTCTCAAATATACAGCAGAAGCATCGGAGTTCTATCGTCGGAAGATGATGGGGCTGATTGAGCGTGACAAACATGAGTTGAGAGGATATATCCCGGACGGCAAAGGCGGTATCCGTTCGGAGTTGCCGGCAACGCTCATGTACCGTATTGATACTCTGAAAAGTGCAGACGGGCACCGGCTCTATGAGTTCCTGATCGAATATGATACCGATACTCCAGCTGAAGGCATCTACTACGGTTGCCGAGGTATTACCGTGGAGGGCTATGATCATGTTCAAGAAATCGAACAATTCCGTCAAGAGCGCGAGATTGTTCTACCGGAGATGTGCAGAATACTCAATAACACCTTCCCACTCAAGGATTTCTCCCATCGGTTCAAGTTGCCGGACAATGCCGACGACGATACCTATTGGCTATTCTGGATTACGCTGAACGAGGAAGAGGATATCAAGAAGGTCGGCGTGACAGCTACCACAATCATCCGCAACGTGTTCCGCCGATACCTCAATGGTGAAACATTGCCAGGCGGGAAATTGCCCGAAAAGAGTTTTGAGAAATCGCCTATATACTTTACGAACGAAACCTATCGGGCTCTCATTGATCGCATCCAATATGAAAGAGGAAAGAAGATAATTGACTATCAAAAAACGGCTAAAGCCCGTGAACTCTTTGAGCGTTTTATTGTCGGAGCTGAGCATATGCGGTTGATAGCCAGAGACCCGAATTATGAATGTGCATGGCGGATGCAGCGGGAGGATCGTGTTGATTTCGGACGAATGATGTATGCTTTCTTCGAGTATTTGTATAATAATGATTTAATATATAAGGCATATAAGGAGAACGATTACCACGAAACCTTTCAAGTTCCTTGGACCGCTCTTATCAAAGTATTCTTGGATATAGACGGTAATGTTTATACCCAGGCGATAAAAGGACAAACAGCAAGGGACACAACGTCAAAAAGATTGGAAAAAGAGAAGGCTGAATGGAGAAAAATCATCGAAGAATGCCTAAAAAATTAAAATAAATTATATACGTATACATTTGTTTATTTAAAAAGCAGTACTTTTGCACCCGGAATCGCAAAAGTATTGTTTTTTATTATGAGTAAACAACTATTTTTTGAACCCTACGAGGGAGATCATTACAAGGAAGGAATTCGCGGCAAGAAGATCTTAGTGCTCGGTGCCAGTTTCTATTGCAACCGCGTGGAATGTCCGTTCTTTGCCTCATGTACCAGCGTTATCTTGAAGGACTCGTCTGAGTTCGACCATAAATGCCCGGAGTACAAGCAGGCAGGTAAGCAGCTCCATTTGGAACCGAGTTATTGCGTGGAGGATGCACCCACAACGTACCAACGCTTTGCTACATATATGGGCAAGTATCTTGGTACAGATGATTATGATACAATCTGGGAACACATGGCTTTCACCAATTACGTCCAGTTCTTCTTGCCCGCCACGAATGGTTCGTTCCGCGAGACATCGTGGTCAGACTTGTCGGAACGTGATTTTGCGGCATTTACTGAGGTAGTACAGCAACTGCGGCCAGACATCATTATCGTTTGGGGCAGCGTGATCAACTCGGCACTCAAAGAGCGCAATCCGTATCTCGTGAGCCTGAAAGAACTACAAGAAACAGAGTACTATGTGTGCCATCTGAATGTTCCCGGTGTAAATCATCCTGTTGCGGTCATCAACCCATACCATCCGTCTTCCAGCGCATGGTATAGTGACATGGAAAAATTTGATCATTATTTTATTAACCTCTTAAAACATTAACGTTATGACAGGAGAAGAATTATCAACGATTGCCAACGGATTAGACAAGAGAGAGCTAATCGAAATGGTACAGAAAGTATCCAAAGAAAGTTTGGATGCAGGTCGTAAATTAGGAGGCGCTATCTCCGATTGGATCGACGATTTATTTGATTGTATTAACACTAAAAACTAAAAATTATGGATGTACTGAAAGGAGTCGTTAAGGTAGTATTGGCACTTATTGCGTTAGGTGCAGGTAGTGAACTGGGAAAAAGAGGTGTAAAAGACCTCAGAGAAAGCCTTCCTAAAAAGTCAAACTAAAATCAGTAACGTGTATGATTACTCATCAACAAACGACAGAAGAATTACTGCATGTCTATGACTATCTTATAGAGAAGGGCATAAACATCAACCGCGAAGAGGAAAACATCTTCAAAGACAATAACTTGGCAGAAGATTTTACTAAATTTTTGAAGGACTCTTTCGAAATGCAAGTGCCTGCAAACGAACTGTCAGATAAAGAAACGCTCGGCGAAGCGTTGGATGCGATTATTCCATATTTGCCGGAGGATACAACACAATTGTATTTTGATATGATGAACATCTATCACGTCATTTCTGAAGCCCAAGATGATCAAGTGACAGAGTTGCTTATATCCATTGGGAAAGCAAACATCGCAAATAAGAAAGCAAATGTCGCTAAAATGTGCTTTATGGGTGGTATGCTCCTTGGCATCATTTGCTTAATGTTCTGCGCGTGGAGTGCAGATGCAGATGCTGTTCTGGCCGCCTACAGCCGGCTTGAGCAGATGAATCCATTCTCGTGGTTAAGCACAGGCGCGTTCTTCTATTTTTGTATCACGCTTATCCCTATCTATTTCGCCTTTTTTAGCGAAATCCTCGGAAGATTAGTCTATAAATTGTACCACTATTTTATTAACCTCAAAAATACAAAATTATGATTACTGTCACAACAAAACAAGAATTTGAGCAAGCACTTCAAAATCGAGAACCTTTGATTTTGTGCAAAGGAGATGCAGCAAAACCATTTCTCAAACAACGCAAACGAAAACGTGGCGCAATTATTGGCGGTGTTATCGCAGCTGTTGCCGGTATAGCTGCTATCCCGTTGACCGGAGGGGCTTCTGCCATAGGTTCGATGGGGGTTATTGCAGGTTTGACGGTCGGAACAATTACCATAAGTGCTGCTGAATTAACAATCATATGTGGCACAGCAATCGCCATCACAGGCATTCTAAAAGGAGGCAAAGTTAGATTTGTAACTAGCGCACAAGATGGCTCGGTTGCAGTTGAATTTGAGCCTCAATATAAAGATTAACATACTAACCAACTTATCATTATGTCAGTAACAGTATTTGAAGATCCGTGTCCGCAACCCGGACGAAGCGTGCAGGAGATTATTGACCGCATGTTGAGCAAAAAAGAGAAGATCAAGATTCATGAAGAATCCTCTAACTAAACAGGAAATCACGCAACTGCGTAAACGTCTGCAAACTTGTGAGAGACGCATCATAGAAACTTCCAATTGGGACACCAATTATTTCTATGATGGGCCTCTACCTAGCGAGCAGTATGATAAAATGCTTGAGTTACTCCGCCGTCGTCGGAAGCTCCTGAACTGGATGTGCGTTTATACGGAGAATGAGATTCGGCGGATTGAGGAACTTGATACGTTCCTTACCGATACGATGCGGCAGATGTATTCCGATCTCAACAACTTGCATGCCGGACGCAGCGCGATGCCGAATATGAAACCATATAACGATAGTGCATGGCTTGAAGCTCGATTGAGTTTTTGCTATAACGGCATACACCCGGTTCTGGAAATGGAGGAAGATGCATATTATGGCTCGCTGTTTGATAAAATGCTCGACTTCCTCTCTGCCGAAGAGGCAAACCTGTCGTTCCGAAGTGCTTACAAGGCACATCGCGATTTGATGTCACCACTGCCCGATGCTATAACCGAAGAAAAGCATGATTTATGCTCAGCCTTATTAGGTCTATTAGGTCATCCGATATACTCTGTTCCTGATGTACTCCGCATGAATAGTTTTAAAATCAAATTGATTATGGAACAAGAACGAATCTTCCTCGGATAAAAAACTATTCCTTAGCTTGATTTTTTTTACCACCATTCCTTGCACACGTCAATTATTTTTTGTACCTTTGCACCAAAAAATTGAAAATCCATGAAACAGATACTGACTATCATATTCATTTTCATCAGCATAGCAACGATGGCACAGACACACATCTACCGCGGCAAGTCTTCGTATATCGGAGACATGTTGTACTCGTTCGATGGGAAAGCCGTGTACAAGGGGAATTCGAATTATAGCGGTGACATCCTCTTTTCCTGGGATGGCAAATATGTCTACAAGGGTAATAGTTCCTATTGCGGCAATATTCTTTATACATGGGACGGCAAGTACCTCTATAACGGTAACTCTACCTATTCCGGCAACATCCTTCTCACTTTTGATGGAACCTATATCTATAAAGGCAATTCTACCTATGTCGGCAACATCCTTTATACCATCAAAGACGGTTATGTCTATCGTGGCAAATCGACCTATAGCGGAGATATCCTTTATACCATCAGCGGCATTCTTCCTATCCCCCTACTTGTCATGATGATGCAATAAGCCCCTGTTTCTCTCATCCCCCCCCCTTCGAAATAGTTCCGGAGGAATTTGCCAAAGCCAAGGCTAAAGTAAAGAAAAATCGCCCCAAAAGCGATTTTTTTGCGTATGTCAGATTTTTGTTGTAATTTCGACCTACTCCCCCATGAATTATTAGGAGTTCTATGTTTCGGCAGTGAGGGACTGCCGAAACTCGCGCGCCGCACTTACTCCTCATACTTGCCACCGGCAACTATTCGGTGCGGCTCACGCCCTCTATTTTGGTACGCATGATGTCGCCCTTATGCAAGCATAAACGCCCCCTTACACGTCAAAATATAGAGTTACCACTCTATTTTTGCAAAAAAGTGCCCGAAAATTTGCGTATGTGCAATTTTTGTTGTAAATTTGCAGGCTAAAATTGTTTTTTGACTAAAAGTACCTTGTTTTATCTATGATAACCATTGAGCAACTAAAAGACGTACAGACACGCGCTGACAAACTGAAACAATACCTGCAGATTGACGAGAAACGTATGCAACTGGAGGAGGAAGAACTGCATACCCAGGCACCCGGGTTCTGGGATGACGCCAAGGCTGCCGAACAGCAGATGCGCAAGGTGAAATCCATCAAACGCTGGATAGAAGGCTACGAAGGCGTACGAGCGGCGACGGACGAGTTGGCGCTGGCCTTCGATTTCTACAAAGACGAACTGGTGACCGAAGAAGAAGTGGATGCCGCCTACACCAAAGCCCTGCAGGAGGTGGAAGACCTGGAGATGAAAAACATGCTCTCGCATGAGGAAGACCAGATGCCGGCGGTACTTAAGATTGTATCCGGCGCCGGCGGTACAGAGGCACAAGACTGGGCAGAACAACTCATGCGTATGTACCAACGCTACTGCGAGAAACACGACTACAAAGTGACCATCACCAACCTGCAGGAAGGCGATGAGGCCGGTATCAAGACCGTCACGTTCAATATCGAGGGTGATATGGCATACGGCTACCTGAAGAGCGAGAACGGTGTGCATCGCCTGGTGCGCGTCAGTCCCTATAACGCACAGGGCAAACGCATGACATCGTTTGCCAGCGTGTTCGTGGTGCCGCTGATCGACGATAGTATTGAGATAGAAGTCAATCCCGCAGGTCTGAGTTGGGACACCTTCCGCTCGTCGGGCGCCGGCGGACAGAACGTCAACAAGGTGGAATCAGGCGTGCGTCTGCACTATAAGTTCATCAACCCGCTGACAAACCAGCCGGACGAGATTGTCATCGAGAACACCGAGACGCGCGACCAGCCTAAGAACCGTGAGAACGCCCTCCGTCACCTGCGTTCGCAGCTGTATGAGTTAGAGTTGGAGAAACGTCGTCAGGCATCAGCGAAGATCGAAGCGGGCAAGAAAAAGATCGAATGGGGCAGCCAGATCCGCAGTTACGTCTTCGACGACCGCCGCGTCAAGGACCACCGCACCAACTACCAGACCTCCAATGTCAATGCCGTCATGGACGGCGACCTCGACGCTTTCATCAAGGCGTACCTGATGGAGTTCCCGGAGTGAGAGGTGATAGAAATTCTAAAGTTGAGTGTTTAGAGTTTAGTGTTTAGTGCAGATGAGAGTTGAGAGTTGAAAGAAATCGTCTAGTCGAAAGTTATATTTAAATTTTAAAAAATATGAAGTACTATCATGTGATTCTGTTGGCAGTAGCGATGCTGATAGCAGGGTGCAACAACAATGCTCCCGACGAAATGAAACCGGTTCACAAACAGATACTGACCGGAAAAGTGCAGAAAGGTCCTTTTGTAGAAGGTACCTCGATCTATATCTTCTCCTTAGGCGAGAACTTTGCGCAGACGGGCACGACGTTCAAGACGACCATCATCGACAAGACCGGCACGTTTGAGCAGCGCGATATGCAGTTGAGTTCGCAGTTTGTGGAACTGGAGGCAACGGGCTATTACTACAACGAAGTGAAGAACGAGCTATCCACCTCGCCTCTGACGCTCAATGCGATCGCCGACATCACCTCGGCAGATCATGTCAATGTCAATATCCTCACTACGCTCGAACGCGAACGCATACTCTATCTCATAAGCGGCGGTCAGAACTTCCGCAACGCCCGCCGACAGGCACATGAGGAAGTGCTGGCAGTATTCGGGATGAGCACCAGCCAGGTAGGCGAAGCCGTCGATCTGGAATTAGGCGCCGACCCGCAGCTATTGGTCATATCGGCACTCGTACAAGGCGTACGGCCTACTGCAGACATCACACGGTTGATCTCGCTCATCGCGTCGGATATACGCGAGGACGGAGAGTTGGACAATCCGGAAGCACAGGCGATGCTCAAGAACAACTCGATGAGTCTGAATGCTGCCCGACTGGTAGCCAATATGGCAGCGTACGAGATCAGCTACAGTTACTCGGTGCAAGACGTGGAAGCGCTGTTGCAGCAGTTCAACACCAATACGGCGTATAACCAGACCGAGTTTGTGGAATATCCGGCAGAATCGGAATACGGCCGTAACATCTTGGCCGGCGGCACGTTCCATACAGGCGAGCGCGTATCGTTTGCGGCATTGACACCTGCCTGGTGCCCGCTCAAGGTGGAAGTAAGAGGACAGCAGGAATGGCAATACGAACTGATGCCTGATGGTCCGAAGAACTGGAAAGCCGGCGCCTATACCTCGGAGAACGGCTACCACACACAGACATTTACCGTCATCAAGTCCGGCGAAGAGAGCCTGCTAAAATTCTACACGCCCTCTCAACCCGACTCGCTGCATATCCTCTTCTACGAGAACAGCGAAGTCCCGACCAGAGAGATTGTGGTAGGAGTTGAAAATTGAATGGTGAAAGGTGAAAGACCACCGACCAACGACACACGACAAACGACAAAAAACATATCATGAAGAAACTAATTGTATTGGCGCTGTGCGCCGTGACGATGCCGATGATGGCACAGACAGAAGAGCAACCCAAAGACTCGATAGAGGAGGGTTGGAAATTTACAACCGTGGATAGCGTGGCTATCACACCCGTCAAGAACCAACACCGGAGCAGTACCTGCTGGGCATTCTCAACCCTCGGGTTCCTGGAGAGCGAGATCATGCGCATGAACAAAGGTCAGGTAGTGGATTTCGCCGAGATGTACGTGGTCAACAAGACCATGATGGACCGCGCCGAATACTGCCTCCGCATGTACGGCGACGTGGCTTTTGCCCCGGGCGGCTCGGCATACGACGTGCTGTACTGCATGAAGCACTACGGTTTGGTACCCCAGGAGGCAATGCCCGGAATCCGTTACGGCGCATGGCCCGCTGACACCCTGCCCGTTCATACCGAGCTGGATGCCGTTGCCGGCGGATACCTGAAGGCCCTGAAGGGCATGAAGAAACTGACGCCCGTATGGAAAGAGGGTCTGCAAGCCATCTATAACACCTACCTGGGCACCTGCCCCACGGAGTTCACCTACGAAGGCAAACAGTACACACCACAAGAATGGGTCAAAGCCCTGAAACTGAATCCGGACGACTACGTGAGCATCACCTCCTACACGCATCACCCGTTCTGGGAGACCTTCGCACTGGAGGTGCCCGACAACTGGCGCATGGACGAGATGTACAACGTGCCCCTGGAGGACATGATGCGCATTATCGATAACGCGATAGACAAAGGCTACACGATGGCTTGGGGCGCTGATGTCAGCGAGATAGGCTTCACCCGCAAGGGTATCGGCGTGGTGCCCGATGCCGAAAACGGCGCCGACCTGACCGGTAGCGACATGGCTCACTGGGTAGGTATGTCGGAGAGCAGCAAGAAAGAAGAGCTGACCAAGCGTCCGCTGCCCGAACTGGAAATCACGCAAGAGATGCGTCAGAAGGCGTTCGATACCTGGGAGACAACCGACGACCACGGCATGCAGATCTTCGGCCGCGCCAAAGACCAGAACGGCAAACTATACTACATGGTCAAGAACTCGTGGGGCACGCAGAAGAGCGACTACAAAGGCATCTGGTACGTATCGCGCGCGTTCCTTATGTATAAAACTAATGACATTTTGGTACATAAAGATGCCATTCCGAGTGACCTCAGAAAAAAGTTAGGAATTAAATAAGGAGCAAAGACCGCTGCGCTAAAGGAATAAAGAATAAAGACTAAAATGTATCGTCTCATCAACAAGTCATCACAAAACCATTTTTATCTTTACTCCTTAAGTGAGCGAAGAAAACGATCCTTATTCCTTAATCACTAATGGAACAATGACCGCTGCGCTAAAGGAATAAAGAATAAAGACTAAAATTGTATCGTCTAATCAACGAGTCATCACAAAATCATTTTTGTCTTCACTCCTTAAGTGAACGAAGAGAACAATCCTTATTCCTTACTCAAAAATAAATCAACTATGCATAACTTTCGTAAATTAGACATCTGGATTGATAGCGTTGAATTGGCAGACATTGTATATAGCCTGACAGCAGCATTTCCTAAAAGCGAAATCTACGGTCTTTCGTCCCAGATGCAACGTGCTAGTGTGTCGGTATCCTCCAATATCGCGGAGGGTTCCGGTAGAAATAGCAACATGGATTTTGCACACTTTCTGTCAATAGCATTAGGGTCACTCTTCGAACTGGAAACACAAGTGGAAATCGCTCATCGGCGCAACTACATAACTACCGAGAATTACTATTCCCTACTCTCTCACATTGAGAGCCTTCAAAAGAGAATTTATAATTTTAGACAACATATTTTATCAGATTAACGGAAAAAGACCGCTGCGCTAAAGGAATAAAGAATAAAGACTAAAATGTATCGTCTAATCAACAAGTCATCACAAAACCATTTTTGTCTTTACTCCTTAAGTGAACGAAGAGAACGATCCTTATTCCTTACTCACTAATGGAATAAAGACCGCTGCGCTAAAGGAATAAAGACTAAAGACTAAAATTGTATCGTCTAATCAACAAGTCATCACAAAATCATTTTTGTCTTTACTCCTTAAGTGAACGAAGAGAACGATCCTTATTCCTTAATCGTATAACAGAAATGACAAAAATGCAGAAAATGAGGGAAGAAAAGCATTTTTCTGCAAAAATATTTGGTTATATCAAAAATTTATAGTAATTTTGCACGATTTTTTGCGGAATAGGCTCTAATAAGTGCCCAAGCAGCGTATGAGTACGAGTGTCCGGCAACGGAATCGGCAGCAGCGCATAGACTTAAGGCCGCCTCACCGCCCAAACGAAAAAAAACATTGTGAAATGTACGCAATTGTTGACATGCTCGGCCAGCAAATGAAGGTAGAGGCCGGCAAGAAATTATTTATCAACCGCATGGCAGGCCTGGAGAAAGGCGCTGAGGTTGAGTTTGAGAAAGTCCTTTTCGTGGATAACGAAGGAAAAATGACAGTAGGTGCACCCTATGTAGCAAATGCCAAAGTGGTATGCGAAGTGCTCGACAACGAGTGCCGTGGCGAGAAGATCTTGGTCTTCCACAAGAAACGTCGCAAAGGCTACAAGAAACTGAACGGTCACCGTCAGGACCTGACCAACGTAATCGTCAAAGAAATCCGTTTGGCCTAATGTATTAAATTATCGGTTTAACCCTTAAAAAGAAGAAAGATTATGGCACATAAGAAAGGTGTCGGTAGTTCTAAGAACGGCCGTGAATCGGAAAGCAAACGTCTTGGCGTGAAAATTTGGGGTGGACAATTTGCCAAAGCAGGCAACATCATCGTTCGCCAACGTGGTACTGTACACAATCCCGGTGAGCACATGGGTATGGGTAGTGACCATACGCTGTACGCTCTGATGGATGGTATTGTGACCTTCACCCGCAAGCGTAACAACAAGTCTTACGTCTCAATCCAGCCGGTAGCTGAAGCTTAATGTATCGGCGGAGACATGACAAGCATCTCCTACCGAGGCTTCGGCTCTTGGTAGGAGAGTTTTTTTTTAGTTGACAAAATATGAGCAAAGACCGCTTCGCTAAAGGAATAAAAAGTGAACGAAGAGAACGGTACTTACTCCTTAATCCATAAAAATTATGTTGACCTTAAAGCAGATTTACGACGATAAAGAACTCGTTATCGCCGGATTGGAGAAAAAGAGATTCAGCGGCGCACGCGAGGCTATCGACAACGTCATCGCCCTGGATCAAGAACGCAAGAATGCCCAGCAGAAGAAGGACAGCGCATCGCAGGAGATGAACAGCATCGCCAAGGAGATTGGTCGCCTCATGGGCGCCGGTAAACGCGATGAAGCCGAGGCAGCCAAGGCTAAGACAGCCCAGCTCAAAGCTGATATCAAGACCTATGAACAGGAGATGGCAGCCGCCGAGGAACGCCAGACGCAAGCCCTGCTGCAGATTCCGAACGTGCCCTACTCCATCGTCCCCGAAGGACATAGTGCCGAGGATAACATAGCCGTCAAGGTAGGCGGTTGGGCTTACGGCGAAGCCCTGAAACCCTTAGAGCAGAGTGCTGAACAGGCATTTAGCGCCGAGGGCAACGGTATCGCACTACGCGACTGGCCCGCAGCCGAAGACCCGCAACCCGCTTTTGCCAAACTGCCGCACTGGGAGTTGGCAAAGAAATACAACCTCATTGACTTCGACCTGGGTGTGAAGATCTCCGGCGCCGGATTCCCCGTCTATATCGGTCAGGGAGCCCGTCTGCAACGCGCACTCATCAATTTCTTCCTCGCCGAAGCCGCTAATGCCGGTTATACCGAGATCATGCCGCCTACGGTAGTGAATGCCGCCAGCGGTTATGGCACCGGTCAGCTGCCCGATAAGGAAGGTCAGATGTACCACTGCGAGGTGGATGACCTATACCTCATCCCCACCGCCGAAGTACCCGTGACAAATCTGTACCGCGACGTGATTCTAGACGAACAAGAACTGCCCATCAAGAACTGCGCTTATACCGAGTGTTTCCGTCGCGAAGCAGGCAGCTACGGCAAGGATGTACGCGGTTTGAACCGTCTGCACGAGTTCTCGAAGATTGAAATCGTACGTATTGACACACCGGAACATAGCGACCGCTCGCACAAGGAGATGTTGGCCCACGTAGAGGGACTGCTTCAGAAATTGGAACTGCCCTACCGTATCCTGCGTCTCAGCGGCGGCGATATGAGTTTCACAGCCGCCCTGTGCTACGACTTTGAGGTCTATAGCGAGGCACAGAAACGCTGGCTGGAGGTAAGTTCGACCAGCAATTTCGACACCTATCAGGCCAACCGTCTGCACTGCCGCTACCGTCGTCAGGAGGACAAGAAAGTACAAATCGCCCACACCCTGAACGGTTCTGCACTTGCCCTGCCGCGCATCGTGGCCGCACTCTTGGAGAACAACCAGACCGAAGAAGGCATCCGCATCCCCAAGGCTTTGCAACCCTACTTCGGAGCTGAGATGATACGGTGACAGTTGACAATTGATAGTTGATAATCGACATTTCAGTTGTCAAAAAAAATTTTTTCCCGCATATACTTGTATATGTGGGATTTTTTTTGTAACTTTGCAGCCGATTTGTGTTTTACCTTAAAAAACGATAATATGCTTGAAATAATTCGTTATACTATTCCTGCCTTAGTGGTGCTTCTGTGCACATGGTTGGTGATGTACAAGTTCTACAAGAACGAGAACGACAAACGCAATTTCGAACTCAAACGCGCATCGCAGAAAGAGATATCACCCATACGTCTGCGTGCCTACGAACGCCTGACACTCGTATTAGAGCGCACACAGCCCGAGCACCTATTGCTTAACGAGGACATCAGCGGCATGACGATCATGCAGATTCAGCAACTGCTGCTCCGTACCATCCGTCTGGAGTTTGACCATAACCTCAGCCAGCAGATTTATGTCTCGCCCGAACTATGGGACAAAATCATCCACGCCCGCGATGAAATGGCTGCTTTTGTGAACGAGATGGCCATCAAGATGCCCCAAGACAGCACCTCGATGGACTATGCGCAAGTATTGCTGACCGCCTATCGCAACAATGGCGTCACGCCGCATCAGGAAGCATTGGAGGCACTCAAAGAAGAGGTCGGAAGACTGCTTTAGTTGAGAGTTGTTTTTAGTTTACTAGTGCACTAGTGTTCTAGTTTACTAGTGCTCTAGTTCGAACCGAAAAAAATAATTTTGTGAGAGTTTATCAATTCATAATATGGATGGCCGTAGTGCTGCTGTGCGGGTGCACGGTGGATCAGCAATGCCGCACAGCCTTTGACGTGCGCATGCAGGCGGTCTTTCGCGCCGATAGCCTCCAAGCCGACAGCACCTATGCCACATACGCCATCTGGGACAGCATCACGGTGCAAGGTCTTGGGCGGGATTCGGTGCTGTACGACAACCGCAAAGGCATCACCACCCTGCAGTTACCGCTCCGTCCCGACACAACCGTGACCGCCTACCGTCTGACCTATCACGGGCGAACCGACACACTCTATATCATTCATAACAACGATATTCAGTACATCTCGCTTGCCTGTGGCGAGGTCATCTATCACACCATTGAGGGTTTTCGTGCCCGTGGCACCTGGATAGACAGCATCGCCATGATGGACTCTACGGTACAAGCTACCGGCAAGGATAACATACGCCTCATCGCCCACGAACCGTGAAACGAACACTCGCCATATTGCTTCTTCTTCAGGCTGCCCTTTACGCTTTAGCCCAGGCGCCCGACACCATTCGCGTGCCGGAGCAGTCACTGAGTGAGACCTACGAAGCCGAGCGACGCCGCATGCGCGACACCACCATCTATCATGGCACCTATGTTAAGTTAGACCTCTTTAACCCTGCCTTCGAAGCCATCCGGTCAAAAGGTAAGGTGCAAGACTACGAAGTGATGGTAAGCGTAAGGCTGAAACAGCGTTTCTATCCGGCTATCGAACTGGGTTACGCACAGGCCAGAGATTCTGCAGCCGGTGGTCATTATGCCGGGAAAGGTGGTTTTATTCGTTTGGGAACAGATATCAATGGTCTGAAGAAACATCCTGAGAGTCCGCATGCCCTACTCGTCGGCGTGCGTATCGCAACGGCTGTACAGGGGTACGACCTGACCGATGTTTACCGCCACGATGACTACTGGCAGACCGCCAAGGCCAGCTATACCGGGGTCACGCGGGCTGATGTATGGGGCGAGGTGGTCGGCGGCTGCAACGTACAGATAGCCGGCGGATTTCATATGGGCTGGTACATCCGCCTCAAGGTTCTCTTTACCCGCTCCGGCTCCAACAACGGGCCATTACCCTATTACATACCGGGCTTCGGGTATCGTGATGACATGAACTGGGGATTCAACTATTATATCGGATGGAAGTTTTAGGCGACCGGTATCCCCGTCATGACGTAATGACGAGAAACGACGCAAACAACGTAAACAACAATATTATGAACACAACAGAAATGATGAACAAAGCGGCCGATACGATCCGTATCCTTGCAGCTTCAATGGTTGAGAAAGCCAAAAGTGGTCACCCCGGTGGAGCCATGGGTGGTGCAGACTTTATGAACGTGCTCTACACTGAGTTTCTGAACTACGACCCCGACAATGCGGAGTGGGAAGCGCGCGACCGCTTCTTCCTGGACCCGGGTCATATGGCCCCTATGCTCTACTCTACCCTTGCCCTGGCGGGTAAGTTCACGATGAGCGACCTGATGAACCTCCGTCAGTGGGGCAGCGTCACACCCGGTCACCCCGAGCGCGACCTGAAGCACGGCATCGAGAACACCAGCGGACCTCTGGGACAGGGACATACCTTTGCCGTAGGTGCCGCTATTGCTGCCAAATGGATGCAACATCGTTTCCCCGAGGTACACCACCCTACTATCTACGCTTTCATCTCCGACGGAGGTATCCAGGAGGAGATTTCGCAAGGCGCAGGGCGCTTGGCGGGACACCTGGGGCTGAGCAACCTCATCATGTTCTACGATAGCAATACCGTGCAACTCTCCACGATGTGCGACGCCGTATCCAGCGAAGATGTTGCTAAGAAATACGAAGCCTGGAACTGGTACGTACAGGAGATTCCCGGCAACGACCCCGATGCCATCCGCGAGGCACTGATGCGTGCCAAAGAGGAAAAGAATCGCCCGAGCCTCATCATTGGTCATACCACGATGGGCAAAGGCAGCGTGACAGCTGATGGCCAGCCCTTTGAGGGCAAGTGCTCCACGCATGGTCAACCATTATCCAAGTCCGGTGCGTCATACGAAGAGACCATTCGTCATCTTGGCGGCAACCCCGAAGACCCCTTCCGCGTACCCGCCGACGTGCAACGCCTGTACGACGAACGCGCTGCCGTGCTCCGCGATAATGCCAACAAGGCCTATCAACAATACTACACCTGGAAGGAGAGTCACCCCGAAGAGGCACGCCAATACGAGGCATATATGTCCGGCGAGACTCCCTGTATCGACTGGAGCAAGATCGAGCAGAAACGTGGTGCCGCTACGCGCAACGCCTCGGCTACCGTGCTCTCATACCTGGCAGAGAACGTGGGTAATATGATTGTTTCATCGGCCGACCTCAGCAACTCTGACAAGACAGATGGTTTCCTGAAGAAGACGCAGGCTTTGACCCGCGATGACTTCTCCGGCCGCTTCCTGCAAGCCGGCGTCAACGAACTGACGATGGCCTGCCTCTGCATCGGTATGGCGCTGCACGGCGGTATCATTCCCGCCTGCGGTACGTTCTTTGTGTTCTCCGACTACATGAAACCTGCCGTTCGTATGGCTGCACTGATGCAGTTACCCGTCATCTTCATCTGGTCGCACGACGCATTCCGCGTAGGCGAAGACGGCCCGACACACGAACCTGTAGAGCAGGAAGCACAGATTCGCCTGATGGAGAAGCTGCATAATCATGCCGGTCAGCCCTCTATGCTCGTTCTCCGCCCTGCGGATGCCGACGAGACAACGCTGAGCTGGCGCCTGGCTATCGAGAATACCGATACGCCCACCGCTCTGATCCTCTCGCGTCAAGACGTACCGATGGTTCACGCCGAGGGAGTCAATCCGTACGACTATGCTGACGACTTCGCCCGCGGCGCTTATATCGTATCGAAAGACCAGAACCCGCAGGTAGTACTGCTGGCCTCCGGTAGCGAAGTGGGCACGCTGCTCGCCGGCGCCGAGATGCTACGTAAGGAAGGCATTCGTCTGCAAGTAGTCAGCGTGCCGAGCGAGGGACGATTCCGTCAGCAGGACGAGGCATATCAGGAACGGGTATTGCCGCGCGAGGTTAAACGCTTTGGCATGACTGCCGGTCTGCCCTGCACCTTGGAGGGCTTGGTAGGCTCTAACGGAACGGTTTGGGGGCTTAACTCCTTTGGTTTCTCCGCTCCGTACAAAGTCCTCGACGAAAAACTCGGCTTCACCGCCCGGAACGTCTATGACCAAGTGAAGAAGCTGCTGCAAGAATAAGCATTGATGGCAAAGAAAAACGACATAGTATGGCAAAAATCACTTTCGTGAACGATTTTTGCCCAAATTCTTGCATATCTCAAAAAAAAGTTGTACCTTTGCAGGCGAAATCGTTTTGTAAAAATAGGAACTGCATATGAGATTCGTATCATTGGTCATTTGGGCTCTGCTCGTTATTCTCGCAATCTACTATGCCACGGTGGTTGCACATCTGTTCACGCATATGTTCGGCAAGAACGTTGATTTCAAGAAAACACTCATTCCGTTCTACGGATGGAAGATTTGGTTTGATAACTTTTAATCATTTATACAAAATGACTATCAATAATCAGCAGGGAGGCAATAAGCTCCCAATCAAAAAAATCGTAGTAGCTTCCGTAATCGGAATCGTAGTTATCGTCTTCCTATGCTGCATCGGATCGCTCGTTGAGGATGTCAAGAATGAAGAAATCGTCGTTAACCAAGTGCCCATTACCGGCACGATGTATGTATGGAGTCAGCCGGGTATGTACGCGCAGAAATTAGGCCACACCACCAAATACCACAAGACTGAGCAGTTATGGTTTGGAGCCCAAAACAACGGCGAACCGATTCCGGTAATCTTCAACGATGCCTCGAATGGCGAGATATTCGGTTCGCTGCGTGTCAAACTGCCTACCGACCGCGAGCATATGCTTCGTATCCAGACCGATTACAACGGCATGGACAGACTGATGAACGACCTTGTGCGCCCGACAGTGGTGAAAGTAGTGTACGCTTCGGGACCGCTGATGTCCGCATATGAGAGCGTTTCGGAGAAGAAAAACAACCTCATCGAATACATTACCGACCAGCTGAACAACGGCGTTTACACCACCAGCGTAAGTATAGAAGAAGTCATTGATCCTATTACCGGTGAGAAAAAGCAGCAGAAGTTCGCAGTACTGATTCCCGACTCGCTTGCCGCAGGCGGATACAGACGTTCGGAGAAATCACCGTTCGACTACTACGGCATCGAGATAGGTCAAGTATCCGTTTCCAAGATAGACTACGAAGAGCGCGTGCAGAAACAGATTGCACAACAGCAAGAAGCCAACATGCTGGTGCAAACATCCAAAGCAAAATCGCTGGCAGCCCAACAAGAGGCTATCCGCGCAGAGCAGGAAGGTAAAGCCGAAGCCGCTAAAGCGAAGTGGGAACAAGAGAAAATAAAGGCCGTAGAGGTTACCAAAGCCGAACAGGAATTTGAGGTGGCGCGCCTTGAGGCACTGAAAGCGAATGAGGTGAAAAAGCGTATTATTGCAGAAGGAGAAGCAGAAGCAGCTGCTAACCGCGCGAAAGTGGCAGCAGGTCTGACGCCGCAAGAACGCGCTGAATGGGATTACAGAACTAAAGTTGGCGTAGCCGAAGCTGTAGCAAAAGTGAAACTCCCGACGGTCATTATGGGCGGCACAAACGGAGGCAACCAAACGATGGATATCATGAGCCTTAAGTTCGCTACCGATTTAGTTGAGAAACTGAGCAAATAAAAGACACATCATCAATAAATTGCAAATCAACTATTTTTTATGGAATATAATTTTTCTGAGATTGAGAAAAAGTGGCAAAAGACTTGGGAAGATAACGGTGCTTATACCGTTTCCAATGAGTCCGACAAACCTCATTACTACGTGCTGGATATGTTTCCCTATCCTTCGGGAGCGGGACTTCATGTCGGGCATCCGTTAGGCTATATTGCCAGCGATATATACTCGCGTTACAAACGTCTGCAGGGCTTCAACGTACTGCATCCCATGGGTTTTGACGCCTATGGTTTGCCCGCCGAGCAATATGCCATTCAAACAGGTCAACACCCCGAGAAGACCACCAATACGAACATCGCCCGCTACATCGAGCAGTTGAAGAAGATCGGTTTCTCGTACGACTGGGGCCGTATGGTTCGCACCTGCGATCCCGAGTTCTACCATTGGACTCAATGGGCGTTCGTACAGATGTTCCATTCCTACTATGACACCACCCTTCAGAAGGCACAGCCCATCGCCAAACTCGTTGAGCGTTTTGAGGCTGATGACCCCAACTGGAAGAACCTGACGGAGAAGGAGCAGCAGGAGCGCCTTATGCCTTATCGTATCGCCTATTTGGCGGATACCAAGGTCAATTGGTGTCCCGCCTTGGGAACTGTTCTTGCCAACGATGAGGTCAGCGAGGGTCTCTCGGTACGCGGCGGATTCCCCGTAGAACAACGCATCATGCGCCAATGGTGCCTGCGCGTGTCGGCTTATGCCGGCCGTCTGCTGGAGGGACTGGATCATATCAATTGGACCGAGAGCCTCAAGGAAACACAACGCAACTGGATCGGCCGAAGCGAAGGCGCCGAGATGAATTTCAATGTACGGAGAAAAGATGTACAATGTACGAAGGATGGAGAAAAGGACGAATTTCAGATGACCATCTTCACCACACGTGCTGATACAATCTATGGTGTTACATTTATGGTTCTGGCTCCCGAGAGTGAGTATGTAGCACGCGTTACCACCGACGAGCAGAAGGCCGAAGTGGAGGCCTACCTGGACCGCTGCCGTCATCGCACCGAACGCGAACGTATAGCAGACCGCCGTGTGACGGGTGTCTTTACCGGTTCGTATGCCATCAACCCCCTCACCAATGCAGAGATTCCCATATACGTATCCGATTACGTGCTGGCGGGCTACGGAACGGGCGCTATCATGGCCGTTCCCGCACATGACAGCCGCGACTACGCGTTTGCCAAACACTTTGATCTGCCCATCGTGCCCCTTATCGAGGGTGCCGATGTTAGCGAACAATCCTTCGATGCCAAGGAAGGCCGCATGATTAACTCCGGCATCCTCAATGGCCTCGAAGTACCCGAAGCCATTCAGCGCATGAAGGAGTATATCACCAATACGGGCATCGGCCGCGTAAAGGTCAACTACCGCCTGCGCGATGCTATCTTCTCGCGTCAGCGTTATTGGGGCGAGCCATTCCCCATCTATTACAAGGACGGTATGCCCTATACCCTGCCCGAAGAATGTCTGCCCCTGCAGTTACCGGAGATTAAGGAATTTAAACCTACCGCCAACGGTGAACCGCCACTCGGGCATGCACAAGTATGGGCATGGGATGAACAGAAGAAGCAAGTGGTGGATAAGGCACTCATTGACAACCAAACCGTCTTCCCCCTGGAACTCTGCACCATGCCCGGTTTCGCCGGTTCCAGTGCCTATTACCTCCGGTATATGGATAACCACAATAGCGAGGTGCTTGTTTCCCGAGAGGCCAATGCCTACTGGCAACAGGTCAACCTCTACATCGGCGGTACGGAGCATGCTACCGGACACCTTATCTATTCGCGTTTCTGGAACAAGTTCCTATACGACCTCGGCCTCATCGTATCAGACGAGCCCTTCCAACGCCTTGTCAACCAAGGCATGATACAGGGGCGTAGTAACTTTGTCTATCGTCTGATTGGTAGCCGCAACACCTACGTATCGGCTAACCTCATCGAGAATCCCGAATATAAGGACAAGGTGCAGCCTATCCACGTGGATGTCAACATCGTGCACAACGATATACTCGATACCACCGCATTCCGCGCATGGATGCCCGAGTTCAAAGACGCCGAGTTCATCTACTCAGACGGCACGACCGATGTCGATAATCCCTACTTCGGTTCGCCCTGTGAGAAACAGTATATCTGCGGTTGGGCGGTTGAGAAGATGTCAAAATCGATGTTCAACGTAGTCAACCCCGATGACGTCATCGCCAAATACGGCGCCGACACGTTGCGTCTGTATGAGATGTTCCTCGGCCCCTTAGAGATGTCCAAACCCTGGGATACCAATGGTATTGACGGCGTGCACCGTTTCCTGCGCAAGCTGTGGAACATGTACGAAGCCCCCATTGATCGCGAGCCGACACGCGAGGAACTGAAGAGCCTGCACAAACTTATCAAAAAGATTACCTGGGATGTCGAGAACTTGTCATTCAATACCTCTATTCCCGCCTTCATGATTGCGCAGAGCGAACTGTCCGCACTGGGATGCAACAGCCGCCAAATCCTTGAGCAGTTTGCAATCCTGCTCGCTCCATATGCTCCGCATATCGCCGAGGCGATGTGGCACCGCTGCGGCAACGAAACCTTTGTTATCGACGCTTCATGGCCCGTGTGCAACGAAGCCTACCTCGTAGAAGACAGCCAGAAGTACCCGGTTCAGTTCAACGGTAAAGTGCGCTTCACCTTCGAGTGCCCCAAAGACACGCCGAAAGAGGAAGTGGAGAAACTCGTACTTGCGCACGAAGAAACAGCGAAGTACCTTGCCGGCAATGCGGTAAAGAAAATCATCGTCGTCCCCGGACGCATTGTGAATATTGTGATGTAGAACCGAAAAACAAAAAAAGCAGCATGACTGCTGCTTTGTGAACCAGCTGGGGCTCGAACCCAGGACCCCATCCTTAAAAGGGATGTGCTCTACCTGCTGAGCTACTGATTCCCGGCTTTTTTTCAAAAGCGGCTGCAAAGGTACTACTTTTTTTTGATATGACAAAATATTTTGCAATTTTTTTGCAAAAAAAAATGAAATAAATGCATTTTTTACCAAAATACTGCCGAAGAACGACCTCAACGACCCGAATTGGGGACCTCTTGATGGGTTCTGACTACCCCATTCGGATACAGACAATGGCGAACACTTCAACCGATGATATCGAAGCCTCCGTTGCCCAAGCTGAGCGTTGCGAGGCCGCCGGTTCGGAGCTGTTCCGCTTCACGACGCAAGGCATCCGCGAGGTGGAGTCGCTCTCGCATATCAAGGAAGCCCTACTTCGTGAGGGACACACCATGCCCCTGGTGGCAGACGTACATTTTCGTTCGGATGTAGCCGATGCTGCGGCTCAAGTTGCCGATAAGGTACGTATCAATCCCGGCAACTACGCCCCCACACCCGAGGCTATCCGCGAGCGATTTACGCACCTCATTGCTCTCTGTCGCGCCCACAAAACAGCCATCCGCATCGGCGTGAATCACGGCAGTCTGTCCCCGCGCATCATGCAACAATACGGCGATACACCGGAGGGCATGGTCGCCTCATGCATGGAGTTTCTGCGTATCGCCGTGGAAGAGAACTTCCGCGATATTGTTCTCAGTATCAAGGCCTCCGACACGCGCATCATGGTCACAACCGTGCGACTGCTCGTTCGTACGATGGATGCCGAAGATATGCACTTTCCGCTGCATCTGGGTGTGACGGAAGCCGGCGAGGGCGAAGACGGCCGCCTGAAATCCGCCGTAGGTATCGGCGCACTTCTGGCTGACGGCATCGGCGACACCATACGTGTGAGCCTAAGCGAAGAACCTGAAAATGAATTGCCCGTAGCACGCGAATTAGTTCATTTCTTCACCGACAAGACCAGTTCGCGCTATACAACCAACCAAGCTTCAATCGAAGGCGACACCTTAATATATACGTGCGCGGAAGACAACATAGACCTACTCGGCCTGCATGCCGCTGCCGAATGCGGACATCTGCTCTGGGATAACAACATCCAGAAACTCATCATCCGCCCCGCATGCCCGGCAATGCAAGATGCCGCCGACAAACTTGCCAAAGACATCTTGCAGGCAGCCGGATTGATACGGTACAAGACCGAATTTGTGTCCTGCCCCGGCTGCGGACGCACCATGTTCGACCTGCAGGACACCATTGCTAAGATCAAACAGGCATTCCGGGACCCCTCGGGCACCGACCAACGGCCGCTCAAGATCGCCATCATGGGCTGCATCGTCAACGGTCCGGGTGAGATGGCCGACGCCGACTACGGATACGTAGGCGCCGGACGCGAACGCATATCACTATACCGCGGCAAGGAATGCGTCAGAAAGAATATTGAACAAGATGAGGCAGTCAAACAACTCATCCAACTCATACACGAAGATTTAGGTACAAAATAATATATTAAATTCATACATTTATGTTAAACAAATCACCCTTACAGATTGCTCGTCAATCGTATCTGCCTAAGATGCCCGTAGCCCTATTGGGTCATGTGGCTTTGCGCGAAGGAAAGAGCACGGAGTCCGTTGCAGATCAAGCGGAAATCAAACGCCTCTTCCCGAACACATACGGCATGCCTTTCCTTAGTTTCGAACCTGCAAAGAAAGGTGACATCCCTGTGCATACCGAGAAGCCCATTCGCGTAGGCGTCATCCTCTCCGGCGGTCAAGCACCCGGCGGACACAACGTCATCTGCGGACTATTTGATGCGCTCAAGAAACTCAACCCCGATAACCAATTATATGGTTTCCTGGGTGGTCCCAGCGGATTGGTGGACCATAAATACAAACTGCTGACCGACCAGATTATTGACGAATACCGCAATACCGGCGGTTTCGATATCATCGGTTCGGGCCGTACCAAGCTGGAGCAGCCCGAGCAGTTTGACAGCGGTATCGAGATCTGCCACGAATTAGGCATATCGGCTATCGTCATCATCGGCGGTGACGACTCGAACACCAATGCCTGCGTGCTGGCGGAATATTACCGTCAGAAGGACTGCGGCATACAGGTCATCGGTTGCCCCAAGACCATTGACGGCGACCTGAAGAACGAGATGATTGAGACCTCATTCGGTTTCGACACGGCGTGCAAGACCTACTCCGAACTCATCGGTAACATCCAGCGCGACGCTAACTCAGCCAAGAAATATTGGCACTTCATCCGCCTGATGGGTCGTTCGGCCAGCCATATTGCCCTGGAATGCGCCCTGCAAAGCCAACCCAACGTGTGCATCATCTCTGAGGAAGTGCAGGCCAACAATATGACCCTGAACGACGTCGTTTCCGAAATCTGCAAGGTCATCGTTGCCCGCGCAGAGAAAGGGCTTAACTTCGGTACAATACTTATCCCCGAGGGACTCATTGAATTCATCCCCGCTATGAAATCGCTCATCCAAGAGTTGAATGACCTGCTCGCCAATAATGATGAGTTCGTTGCACTCGAAGGCGATGACATCAAGCGCGAGTATGTCAAGTCGGCCCTAAGCGACGAAGCGCGCGAACTCTACCGCTCGCTGCCGCGTCCAATCGCCAAACAGCTCACCATGGATCGTGACCCCCACGGCAACGTGCAGGTCAGCCTCATCGAGACTGAGAAACTGCTCATTGAGATGATCCGTAAGCGTCTGGCAAAGATGACTGCCGAAGGTACCTACCACGGCAAGTTCGCCACACAGAACCACTTCTTCGGCTACGAAGGCCGCTGCGCTATCCCGTCGAACTTCGATGCAGACTACACCTATAGCCTCGGACAGACAGCTGCCGGACTCATCGCTGCCGGAAAAACCGGCTATATGGCAGTCGTTCGTAACCTCACCGCACCTGCTGCTGAATGGAAAGCCGGTGGTTGCCCCATCACCATGATGATGAATATTGAGCGCCGTAACGGTAAGGCTAAACCTGTTATTCAAAAGGCATTGGTGGACCTTAACGGTCGTCCGTTCACCTACCTCAAGCAGAACCGCGAACTCTGGGCTAACTCCGATACATCGTATATCTATCCCGGCCCTATACAGTACTACGGTCCGTCTGAGGTCTGCAACCAACCGACACGCACACTGAAACTGGAGCATGAGAAGTAAACTGTTTCGAATCCTGCTGATTGGTATGATTGGTTTGAGTACGGCTATCTGCCGTGCTCAGACCGATGAACAACTCTACATGAGTTATATGCAGAGTGACCTGACGCTGTGGAAGCAATATATCGACTCCGCCGATTGGAAAAATATGAATGCGGAAGAGCGGTTGCGACTTATCAACTACGAATACGGCTATGTGCCTTTCATCGCCGATAAGAAGGACCCAACGGCTTCCCATTACCTGGAGCAGTATATCGCACACGTGGAGGAGGAGAAGGCTAACCTGACGCCGTCGGTCTATGCCTCGTACATGTGCGCGGCGCACGCGTACACGTACCTTTTAGATAAATCTAAACTCTTCTCTTCGGGGCTGCAATCATTTCGGCTGGCCAAAAAAGCCGTGGAACTGGATCCGAATAACTCTATCGCGCTGGTACTGAAAGGAAATGTATATTTCTATGCCCCACGCGCCTTTGGCGGGAACAAAGAAGAAGCCATGCGGCTCTTTGCACGGGCAGAACAAATCATGCAGCAGGAGGGCAAATGGCGCTACCTATGGAACTACCCCGCCCTGCAACTCTGCATCGCCCAGTGCTACGACAAACTCGGTGATACAGACAGTGCGTATCGCAAGTGCCGTGCCATACTGAAGGAGCACCCCAACTTCCGGTTTATCACGGAAACCTATCTACCGGAACTGGAGAAAAAAAGGAATCGTTGACATGACGGTTCCTTTTTTTTGCAATTTACAACGCATAGCGTCAATAGCGTCTCGACAAAATTTTATCGTGCCCGGCGCACTCTGCCAGAGCCAGAGCCAAGGCCAATGTCAGAACGAAGTGTCTCATCTCACTTGTTGGCCTGTAATGGTATATTCTTTCTCGCCGGTGAGGATATAGACATTTCCGTTGCGGATGAGTTTCTCAGCGGGGTTGGCGGGATTGGTATAGACCGCAGGCGCAGAAGTCGGCTGGTTGGCGGTATAGACGGCGCGCAGCACGATACCGTCTGCCAAATCGCCGGGTAGCACTTGCCATTTGAGGAAAGTGAAACCCTCAATACGCGGCGCATGCGGAATCTGCCAGTTCTGCACCTCCATATAATGCAAGGTGCTATCATGCTTTAGGTAGCTGACCTGAACCAGCTGTTCATCAAACTGCAGGTCGGTCGCCATACCTACGATATTCTGGAAGTCACACCAGACGGCTTTGGTCTGGTAGAGGTCGATATAATCCATGGGCACGTAGAGGATGCAGGTGTTCTTGTTCACGTTATACATCGTACGGGCTACAATGGTCTGCGGCGTGAAGGCGTAGTTGTATATAGCCCGTAGCGCGGAGCAGTTGTAGAAAGCATCCTGATTGATGGTCGTTACCGAAGCCGGTATGACCACCTGCTCCAATGCTGTACAGTCTTCCAACACGCTGGTTGCCAGCACCGTCATTCCCTGCGGGAAAGCCATCTCTTTGAGCGATGTGCAGGAGCTGAATGCCCGTTGCCCCACCGAGTTCACAGCAGCGGGCAGATTGATGCTGCGCAAGGCTGAACAACTATAGAAGGCATAGGAACCTATCGTCGTCACCGACTCCGGCAGCACGATGGAATCCAGCCGGTTCATGCCCTGACAGAGATAGGCGGGAATCGTCTGCACACTATCGCCCAAGACGAACGAGGTAATCTGTGAGTTGCTGCTATTGTAGAACGGCGCATCGGAACCGGTACCGGTGCTACAGTTGGCCGGCAACCAAGTAACCGAGGTTGTCGGGTTGCCCTTAAACGCCCCGTTACCGATTGAAGTGACGGTGCTCGGAATGGTGATGTTGGACAGCTTGCAGTTGTAGAACGCACGCGTACCGATGGTCGTCAGGCCCTCGTGCAGCGTCACATTCGTCAGTTTGACACAGCCGTAGAACGCGTCTTGGCTGATGGTCGTAAGCGTGGTGGGCAGCTGAATCGTTTCCAGCGACGAGCAATACTCCAGGAAACTAACGGGCAGCGTCTTCTGCGTCACGGGCAGATTGATGGACTTCAGCGAGGTGCAGCCGTGGAAAGCATGTTGACCCAACGAGCGAACCGAAGGCGGCAGCACCACGGTATCCAAGCGCGTCATCCCATAGCACAAGTAACTGGGAATCGTCTGCACACTATCGCCCAAGACGAACGAGGTAATCTGCGAGTTGCTGCTACTGTAGAACGGTGCATCGCTCTCTGTGCCAATCGTGCAGGTGGCAGGCAGCCAAGTAACCGAGGTTGTCGGGTTATTCTTGAACGCTCCGTTACCGATTGAGGTAACGGTGCTCGGAATGGTGATGTTGGACAGCTTGCAGTTGTAGAACGCACGCGCACCGATGGTCGTCAGGCCCTCGTGCAGCGTCACATTCGTCAGGTTGACACAGCCGTAGAACGCGTCTTGGCTGATGGTCGTCAGCGTGGTGGGCAGCTGAATCGTTTCCAGCGACGAGCAATCCTCCAGGAAACTGACAGGCAGCGTCTTCTGCGTCACGGGCAGATTGATGGACTTCAGCGAGGTACAGCCGTGGAAAGCATGTTGGCCCAACGAGCGAACCGAAGGCGGCAACACCACGGTATCCAAGCGCGTCATCCCATAGCACAAGTAACTTGGAATCGTCTGCACACTATCGCCCAAGACGAACGAGGTAATCTGCGAGTTGCTGCTATTATAGAACGGTGCATTGCTCTCTGTGCCAACCGTGCAGGTGGCAGGCAGCCATGTGACCGAGGTCAGCGGGTTATTCTTGAACGCTGCGTTACCGATTGAAGTGACGGAATGAGGAATAGTGACCGAACTCAGGTTGCAATTATAGAACGCGCGGGTGTAGATAGCCGTAAGGCCTTCCACAAGCGTCACACTTGCCAGCCGTGTGCAGCCGTAGAAAGCATCCGTACCAATGGTCGTAATGCTCGCAGGCAGCACAACGCTCTGCAGATTGCTACAACTCTCAAACGCCGAGGTGGCGATAGAGTTTACCGCATACGTGTAATTATTATAGGTCACGGTTGCCGGAATAGTAACGGTAGTATAAGCCGAATACACCGACTTATCCGAAGTCTGGTCAGCAACCACCTGAGCTGTCGTGGTTCCCAAAGAATAATACAAGCCATTGAGTTTCACGACTTCAGCATGCATACCAACGCAAGCCATCAGGCACAACAGGGGAAAGACAATTTTTCGCATAGTTTTCGTATTTTTTACACTATCAGGCTGCAAAGATACTACTTTTTTTGAACATATGCAAGAAACGTTACAAAAAAAAAGAAAAAATCGCTCGAAACGTTTTTTTTTGCATTTTTATTTGCGTATGTAAAAAAAAAGCAGTACCTTTGCAGTCCAAAATGGGAACGAATGCGATGGTGGTGGAGCTAAGGTCATTAGACAAATAGAAATTTAAAGAAAAACACGATATGACAAGAACAACATTTAACAGGTTGCGTGAGGTAAAAGATAGTCTGCCACACGGAAGTTCGGCTGTGATTGCCGCTGAGTTAGGAATTACAGCCGATGATGTACGTGATTTTTTCCGCGGTGGAGCCAGCGATTGCTCGGGTAAGTTAGGTAACCCCGGCTACCATGTAGCTCCGGGCCCTGAGGGGGGCATCGTCACCATAGAGGACACCCGCATCCTGGAAGTAGCCCTGCGCATAGCATGGGAAGCCAAAAATGGACTTTAAAAAGATATGAAAAACACACTAAGAAACTGGAACGTCCTTGTAATCGGGGCGCTCCTTGTATGTAATTTTGTGTGCGCGAGCGCATACGCACAAGAGGCAGAGGTGAAGACAGCCGAGCCTAAGAGTCAATGGTTGGACCCCTATCCCAAGCGTATTGGGCTGATGTGGAATGCAGGAGCCGACCTGGTAAGTAACTATATCTGGCGCGGTCTGTACGTAGGCGGTCTGGGTGTTCAGGCTGACTTTATGGTAGGCTACGAGGGCCTGTGGATAGATATGTGGTGGAACGTAGGTGCCACCGATTGGACATTTAAGAGCAAGAGTGTTGCGCTGAATGCCGCCCTCAATCCCGAGGTAGATATGGCCATCGGTTTCAGCCGTTGGGGACTGACTGTCATGTTCATGCACATGTACTATTTCGACAAATACGTCAATCCCAATACCGGAATCGCACAGACGGGTGACAACAGCCGCTATTTCGACTTTGGTAACTACGGTCTCGGCGAAGGTGGCGTAACGACGGAATGGCGTGTAAAATATAAGGTATCCAGCAAGTTACCATTGAGCATCCTGATCTGCACACGTACCTTTGGTCGCGACGGCTACTACGATACGAAGACCGGCGAATTGAAGCGTGCCTATAGCTCGTACGTAGAATTAGGCTACGACTTCAGCCTACCCTATGAGATTATGCTGGAAGCTCGCGTCGGTTTCACACCCTGGAAGAGTTTGTACACCGGTTTTCTTGGCGACTTTGCCGTGAATAACGTCAGCGTTAAGGCTATCCGCGCATGGGACGTCAGCAAGCACGTTCGTATGACTGCTTTTGCCAACATGATGCTGAACCCCTACGATATAGCCAACAATGCCATGGATAATGTCAGCGTCAACGGCAGACAGATTCTGTGGAACGTAGGTTGCGGAGTTTACTTTAAATAATTTAAGATTTAAGATTTAATATTTAAAATTATACGACATTGAAAAAAATTTTATTGAGTTTAGTGGCGCTGGTGTGCGCCGTGGTAATGGTAAAGGCCGAGGTGACATTCGCCTACGAAGCCGGTGCCGAGTTGCATAGCACGTATATCTGGCGTGGTACCTATATAGGTGGACTGAGTCTGCAGCCCTCTGTTAGTGTAGGCTACGAAGGTGAACACACGATGTTCGACTTCAACGTATGGGGAAACGTCGGCGCATCGAACTGGTTCTTTGACAAAAGCACCAAGTTAGTACCCGAAATCGACATTACCGCTACCTTTACGGTTCACCACCTCAACGTAGGTTTCATTCATTACTACTACTGCGACGGCAGTAACTTCTTCAGCTGGCAGGAGATCAACAAGGTCTATCAGGAGGACAACTCATCATCGACTGAGGTGTTTGTAGGTTTCAACTTCAAGGAGTTCAACGACAAAGCCGGCGCCTACATCAACTGGTACACGACAGTAGCCGGTCGCGACGGTCGTCAACTCGATGACGGCACCGTAAAGCGTGCGTACTCGTCATACCTGGAGTTAGGATACGAGATCGAGTTCGAGCGTATCGGCATGAGCTTTGATGCCAATATTGCCTTCTCGCCCTGGGCGAGCGAAGACATCTACGGCAACGAGAAGTTTGCGGTACAATGTCTCAGCCTGCGCGTGGAGAAAGAATGGGCATGGGACGCATGCTCGCTCACCCTCTTTGCACAAGGAATGATGAACCCGAGCGCCATGAACAAAAACAATGTTTTCATTAAGAAAGGCGGCGACAAGACCGAGCAAACGCTGAACGGAACAATAGGATTGGGTATCTGGTTCTGATCGCTTTCGGCATCAAGGTCGCAATGGCTGACGACTCTGTCGTCATAATAAAGGTCGCCTGTCAATGTAGCGCGTAGCTGTATTGACAGGCGATTTAAATCTGAACACACCCCAATAAACAAATATGGATAACAATACACGAAACAAACGCCTGCTGATGGCCGGGATACCGCTCTTTGGGGCGGCATTGTTGTTGCTGCTTTGGCCTCAAGACGAAGCAAAACCTATGCGGTATTACCACGATACCGGCTACATCTTCGGTACCTACTACAACATCCGATACGAAGCCTCCGAGAACCAAGAGAGCAGTATCCTACAACGCCTACATGAAGTGGATACCCTACTCAGCATGTTCAATCCGGCATCGGAAATCAGTCGCCTTAACCGCGGTGAAGACCTGGAAGTCAGTCCCTTGTTCCGCACCGTGTACGACGAAGCACATGCCGTCAGCGAGCTCAGTTACGGGGCTTTCGACATCACGGTGGCACCCCTGGTCAATTACTGGGGCTTCGGAATCGAGAAACTGCAGACGGAGAGATCATCGGTACGAAGCGATATTGATAGCATCCGGCAGTTTGTAGGCTACCAGCTTCTCGACCTGCACGAAGGACATCTGTATCGTTTTGACGACCGCGTACAGATAGACTTGAGTGCTATTGCCAAAGGCTTTGCCTGCGACCGTGTAGCCGATTATTTGGCCGGACGCTGCGCCAATTATCTGGTAGATATAGGCGGCGAGGTGGTAGCCGAGGGTGTGAACCAACGCGGAAAGCCCTGGACCGTAGGCGTGACGAAACCCATTGATGATGCCGAAAACACCACGCAGGAGTTGCAAGATACGATTCGCACCACCCATATTGCGATGGCGACAAGCGGTAACTACCGCCGATTCTACTACGAAGGCAACGAGAAACGCAGCCATACCATCGATCCGCGCACAGGATATCCCGTGCAGCATAACCTGTTGAGCGCTACTATTGTAGCCGACAACTGCATGCGTGCCGATGCTTTAGCAACAGCTTGCATGGTATTGGGCACCCAAGAGGCCTTAGACCTCATCGAACGGGCCGGAGCCAAATGCTACCTGATCGTAGGCACGGAAAACGGCATGGAGGTAGTGACCAGCGCCAACTGGTAAGCGTAGGTGACTTTTGCATTCTCCATTTTCCATTTTCAAGATGAGAGGAGACTCCGCGCTGTCACGCGGAGCAGGAAACGAACTAATGCCGGAATCAGATTCCGGACTAACTGACGGCGATGAGAGAGATGGAGCAAGGAGTAAAGACCGCTGCGCTGAAAGAACAATGACCGCTGCGCTGAAAGAACAAGGACCGCTACGCTAAAAGAGGAAAGACTAAAATGCACCGACTCTGAAAGTGACGAAGGAATTCTCTGGAATGATGCTTGGCAAGAACAAGGACAAGTCATAAAAATTGAATACGGACACTATCGAAAAGCATGTTAACAATGAGACTCTGAGACTCTTTGAGACTCTTTGAGACTCTGTAGCAAATATAACACGCTATAAATCAGAGGTTTATGTAAAGAGTCTCAGAGTCTCACAGTCTCACGACAAATTTTAACTTGGCGGATTAGCGCCAAGAGCAGGACCGGAGAGGTTGGGGGGAAGGTGGGAGTATAGACGGAGCGGTAACAACTAAGGTAGAAATAAGGTAGAAATAAGGAACAACTAAGGGTACTCTCGTAAAAATTCGTTGATAGTTGATAATTGATAGTTGATAATTGATAGTTGATAATCGATAATTCTTATCTCGGCAAAGCCTCGAACGATTGGCTAAAGCCGTACGATAGTTGACAATTGACATGCTGCGAAAAACAATGGGCTGATTCCTTGCAAGAATCAGCCCGTTGTTGTAATTTTAGGCAATACTATCAAATATCCAATCTCGCGCCCTCGGGGCTGTAACGCGTGCCATCGGGCAGTTCGATATACAACTGACCATCACGCAGTACCTTGCGGGCACCCGGATGACGCTGTTTGTCAAAGAGCGTATCAAGACCGTCGATGGGTTCTTCCTCCGTGGTGAACGTACCGGACTGCGCGCCTACATAGCTGCGATCGTCATCCAAGGCATCCAGACTATAGGTATAGTCCTGACCGGGCTCCAGACCGCCGATACTGACTTGCAGCGTCTCGGACGTACCGCCGGTAGAGTCCTTGCGGGCAATGAGACGATCCGGACCGATATGGTGCTCGCCGACGATGTTATTGTCGGGATCTACATCATAGGTCACAATCAACTGACCGTTCTTATAGATACGCAGCTCGTAGAGCACGGCACCGGCAACGGTGTCCCAGGTGATTGTTACCGAATTGGTCTCGATGCTGTCAACCGTTACCTCCTGCTCTACCTCCGGCATATAGAAGTGTGCACGGAAGGTGGTGTCCTGCATCACGACGAACTCCTTCGGGTTGGTCTCACTTCCGTCAGACCACATCTGGAACTCAAAGCCCTCGTCCGGCACAGCCGTCAGGGTGATACGCGTGCCTTCGGGATACGTACCCGTTCCGTTCACATGACCGTGGTCGGCCTGTACGTTGACCGTATAAATCGGCAGCGCCGTTACGACAAGATGCAGGGTATGTACGGAGTCGCAACCATAGATGCTCGTATATTCCTTGCGGTAGTCGCCGGCCTGATTGATATTCTCACCTTGCCATCTATACGGCAGTTTATCCTCGCGGATGGAGACGATGTCCTCGATGAGGTATTTGGGATTAACGGTCAGAATGAGCGTGCAGATGCTGTCGCAACCCGCTACGGTATGCAGCGTATCCGCATAGATGCCCTTCCGCGTGAACGAACGGCCGTGCCAGGTATAGCTCTCACCATCGCAGATAGCCGCTTCTTCGGTCACAGAGTAGGTCTCATGGACCGTCAGGTTCAGACGGATAATAGAGTCGCAACCATGAACGGTCAGGAGACTATCGTAATAGATACCCGTCCGGTATAGGTCGCGTCCGTGCCATGTATAGGGTGCGGAACAGGTTGTAGCCGTCTCCTCACGGAAATATGTCGGATGAACCGTCAAGTGCAAGATAGCTATCGAATCGCAGCCGCCTACGGCAAAGGTCATCCGGTAGTCACCCGTCTGCGTGTATTCCTCGCCGTTCCATATGAACTTCTCACCCTGACAGACAGCCACGGTCTCTTCCGTGGTATAGGTCGGATTGACCCGCAGCGTCAGACGATAGACAGAGTCGCAACCGGCAATCGTCATGAGACTGTCGTAGTAGGTGCCTGCCTGATAGAAATCGCGTCCGTGCCAAGTGTAGGCTGCACCCTGACAGGTAAGGGCCGACTCCTCGTAGAAGTAGGTCGGGTTGACGGTCAATGTCAGGCGATAGATCGAATCGCAACCATAGACTGTCTGCAGGCTATCGGTATAGATACCCGGCTCGGTCAAGTCGCGTCCGTGCCAGCTGTACGGCGTGCCTTGACAGGTAGAGGCATTTTCCTCAAAGAAGAACGAGGGATAGACGGTCAATGTCAGGCGGAAGACAGAGTCGCAGCCGCGGATGGTCTGGAGCGTATCGTAATAGATACCGGCCTCCGTTAGTACGCGTCTGTGCCAAGCATAGGTACCTCCCTGACAGATGGCGCCATTCTCCTCAATGAGGGCAGTCGGATTAACCGTCAGGTGGAGCGTCACGACGGAGTCGCAGCCGTTCAGGGCCGTGAGGGTCGTCCGGTAGTTGCCCGTCGCGTTATAGACTTGGTCGTACCAGCTATAGGTCTCGCCCTCGCAGATCTCGACCGTGATGTCGGTAGCAAAGGTCGGATTGACGGTAGCGACCAACTCGTAGACGGAGTCGCAACCGAAGACGGACTGCAGGCTATCCATATAGGTACCGGTAGCCGTAATCGCGCGGCCGTGCCATTCGTACGGCATATTCTCGCAGAGGGTGATGGTATCCGAATAGAAGTATATGGGATTCTCGATGAGGTGGAGGTAAGCGACGGAATCGCAGCCGTGCTGCGTCTCGAAGGTTCTATCGTAGTCACCCTGCGCCGTGTAGAGCTGACCGTTCCAGGTGTAGCTCTCTCCGTAGCAGATCTGCGCCGTGTCGTACGATGCGTAGGTCGGATTGACGCGGAGCGTGAGTTGGTAGATACTGTCGCAGCCGTTGACGGTCAGGAGACTGTCGTAGTACGTGCCTGCCGTCTCCAGCATGCGATCGCGCCACAGATAGCCTGTACCCTGACATGTTTGCGCTTCATCGGCAAAGAAATACATCGGATTGACCGTCAGCACGAGGGTATAAATGCTGTCGCAGCCCTGACGCGTCGTGAGCGAATCGGTATAGATGCCCGACTCCGTTAGGGATTGTCCGTGCCATACGAAGTCCGTACCCGCGCACACCTCCATGGTGTCCGAGAAATGGTAGGAGGTATTGACGGTCAGATTCAGGCGGTAGATACTGTCGCAACCATAGGCAGTCTGCAGCGAATCGAAGTATGTGCCCGATTGCGTCAGCGTGCGTCCACGCCATACGAAGGGTTCGCCGGTACAGATTGTGCGGTTGGTCTCCGACACATAACGCGGCACAACGGTAAGGTTCAGCGTGCAGATACTGTCGCAACCGTTCTGCGCGGTCAGGGTACGGGTATAGGTATTCTCCACCGTGACCCAGCCGCCCATCCACGCATACGCTTCGCCGTCACATATGGTATCATTGATGATGGTCTGGTACGAGGGGTTGACCGTCAGCACGAGCGTGTTGATACTATCGCAGCCGTCTTCCGTCAGGAGGGAATCGGTATAGATACCGGTCTCCGTTAGGGTCATTCCGCGCCATTCGTAGGCCGAACCTTCGCAGATTGTTACCTCGACGGTATCGGTCAGCGGCGCATCGCAGGGCAGCGCGAGATAGTTCGTGAAATCACTCCACCCCGTTGCCGCACGATAACGCGAACGTGTACCGGCAGGCACCGATACGGGAATCGACTTATCAACGTTGTAGAACGTATTGTCCGTTATCGTTGGCGGCGTAGTCGCCAGCGACGTCATCTCATTAAAGCCGCAAGCCTCAAACGCATTATTACCTACCCACTCCACCGACTGCGGTATCGTCAGCGTTGTCAGCGTGGTACAATTCTTGAACGCTAATTCTCCGATACTATCCAAACCCTCGTGGATAGACATATCCGCCAACGAATAACATGCTTCAAATGCACAATTACCAATCTTCGATACACTCGCCCGGCAAACGAGTCACTTGCGAATCAATGACGAACGTAGTTACATAATCACGTACCTCGTAAAGCGGACCAAAACTATGTTCATGACTATAAGCCGGCATATTCCAATAAACCGTCTTCAACGAATCGCAATACGGGAACGAAGCATCCAAAAATGTTATCGTCGATGGCAAGGATATAGAGCGGAGTTTCTTGCAACCTCTAAAAGTAGCATTACCTATCGTCTCCAAACCTTCCGGAAAATTGATTTGTTCCAAACCTCGCATATCACAGAATACCTCTTGAGGTATGTTGCGCCACGTAGAGGGTATCGTCAATTCGGATATGGAATCGCAATTCTTAAACACATCCGTGTGCAAACACTGATCATTGTCGTTCAGCGTTACCTCTCT
>ONBH01000018.1 GCA_900316005.1 uncultured Bacteroidales bacterium
GCAGATTATTCCTATTATGCCCATTGAGACCATGTTTGGCATGGTGAATCGTCGAGCCGGTTATTACATCCGTCGCTCGCCTACCGGCAAGTTGTACAGCTGCCGTTGTCCCGACCGCTCCCGTCATGTCAAGACACCAGCCGAATCCGCCAATCAGCAGCGTTTCGCCGCCCGCTACGCCGGCCGCCATCAACACCCGCCCTGACGAACCCTGCTTGAAAGCGATGTCGTCGCATTTGCTCGAATTTTTGCGAGCAGATCCCACGAAAGTAATATTAATTGTAAAATTGTAAATTGTCCAATCGTAAATCTATCGACCAAGTTTGGGCGATCCCCGCCCTCGCTGGTAATATTAATTGTAAAATTGTAAATTGTCCAATTGTAAATAGTTTCATGCCCCAAAGAAAAGCCTCCGTACCCCAAACCCCGCAACAGGAGGCGCACAAGAAACGTTTCGCAGCTATCGCCAAGCGGGTGACGGAGCTGCGTCAGCCTTGAAGCACCGTGACTGGCTTTACATCACCGAAGTGATGGACTTCTCCGATCCAAAAAAGAGGCCGGAGGTGTGCAAAAACGCATTTTGAAGCAAAAAAGTTTGCATATATAAATAAAATGTTGTAATTTTGCAGGCGGAAATTGGATTTTATGTCAACACAATCCTACATATCGCAGTTATCGCCGGTCCTGTTTTGGGATATGGATAAAGAGCAACTGGATGTCGAGCGCCATTCTCCGGGCTTGATACAGCGCGTATTGGAATATGGCACGTTGCAAGACTGGCGACTTACTCGCGATTTCTATGGAATGGATCGGATTGTAGCTGATTGCAAACGCCTGCGAACCCTTGATCCTATGGCTCTTTCATTCGTCTGCGCCTTGTCAAACACTAATAAAGAAGACTATAGATGCTATCACTTCAGACAATCCAACCCTACACTTTGGAACTCCTAAAAAGGCTCGCCTCCCTTCCCCAATTGTGTAACACGCGCCTGGTCGGAGGAACCGCTTTAGCGTTGTTGTATGGTCATCGACAGTCTGTTGACCTGGATTTCTTCGGCCAATTGCCGCAGGACAAAGACGAATTGATAGCAATAGCGAATCAAGTCGGAAAGGTCGTGATTCAGAATCGCTCAAATTTTATCATCCAGATGACCATTGATGGCGTAAAAGTGGATTTTGTGGATTATAGTCGCTATCCGTGGATTGACGATCCTGTAGCATGCGATGGCATTGTATTAGCCTCTGATAAAGATATCGCTGCATTAAAAGTGAACGCAATCATAGGTCGCGGCACGAGGAAGGATTTTGTGGACCTCTATATGTTGCTTCAGCATTTTTCTCTAAAGGAGATAATGCAGTTTTATGAGCGGAAATATCCGGAGCATTCGGAATATCGCGCGCTTTTGAGTATGACGTATTTTGAAGATGCGGAAATGCAAGATATGCCTATGATGTTAATTGACACCTCATGGAACGTCATGAAGAGTACCATCATTCGTGAAGTGAAGGCGTATCAGCAATAATTGTCTTTTCCGGAACCTTTTTTGCAAAAGGGCTACGCCCTCTATTTCGCCGAGTATAAGGGCGTTCTTATGCAAGCATAAACACCCTCATCCCCGACAAAATATAGAGTAATTACTCTATTTTTGCAAAAAAAGCTTCCGAAAATTTGCGTATGTGCAATTTTTGTTGTACCTTTGCACCAAATTTATGTTTAACCCTATAAAAGGTACAGATTATGAAAATCAAAGATTATCAGTTTGCAGGCAAGAAAGCCATCGTACGCGTGGATTTCAATGTGCCTCTGGATGAGAATGGAAAGATCACTGACGACACCCGTATTCGCGGTGCGCTGCCCACTTTGCGTCACATCCTGGACCAAGGCGGTGCGCTCATCATCATGTCGCACATGGGTAAGCCGAAAGGCAAAGTGGCTGCCAAATATAGTTTGAGTCAGATTAAGGATGCCGTGAGTGCCGCGTTGGGCGTTCCCGTACAGTTTGCACCCGACTGCGCCAAGGCACAAGATGCGGCTGCTGCCCTCAAGGCCGGCGAGGTGCTGATGCTGGAGAACCTGCGTTTCTACCCCGAAGAGGAAGGCAAGCCCGTGGGCATCGAGAAGGAAGATCCCGCTTATGAGGATGCCAAGAAGGCCATGAAGGCTTCGCAGAAGGAGTTTGCCAAGACCCTGGCTTCATACGCTGACTGCTACGTGAACGACGCCTTCGGTACCGCGCACCGCAAACATGCCTCGACAGCCGTCATCGCCGACTACTTTGATGCTGACAACAAGATGTTAGGTTTCCTTATGGAGAAGGAAGTGCAGGCTGTGGACAATATCCTGAATAATATCCGTCGTCCGTTCACGGCCATCATGGGTGGCTCGAAGGTGAGCACGAAGATCGGTATCATTGAGAACCTGATGGACAAGGTTGACAACCTGATTCTGTGCGGCGGAATGACCTATACTTTTGCCAAGGCACAAGGTGGCGAGATAGGTAACTCTATCTGCGAGGACGACAAGCTCGATCTGGCCCTTGATATCATCGCGCAGGCTAAGGCCAAGGGTGTGAATCTGGTATTAGGTTCTGATAGCGTATGCGGCGACAAGTTTGCCAACGATGCCAACCGTCAGATCTGCCCGTCGGCCGCTATTCCCGCAGGTTGGGAAGGTATGGATGCCGGTCCTGAGAGCCGTAAGGCATTTGCCCAGGCTATTGAGGGCGCCAAGACGATTCTTTGGAATGGTCCCGCAGGCGTGTTTGAGTTCGACAACTTCACAGATGGTTCGCGTGCAATAGCAGAGGCCATCGCTAAAGCTACTGACAACGGAGCTTACAGCCTGATAGGCGGCGGTGATAGCGTGGCTTGCATCAACAAGTTCGGTCTGGGCGACCGCGTAAGTTATATCTCTACCGGCGGTGGCGCCCTGCTGGAGGCTATCGAAGGTAAGGTTCTGCCGGGCGTAGCAGCGATTCAAGGATAAGTATCAATGAACAATGAATAATGAATATCTCCCATTCGGCATCACACCCGCCTAAAAATATTCATTAATCATTACTAATTATTCATTATAATGGAAATAGTAGGTAAGATTATTCAAGTACTGCCTATGCAGGAAGGTGTCAGCAAGGCGAGCGGCAACCCCTGGAAGATGCAGTCGTATGTATTAGAAACGCAAGAACAGTATTCGCGTAAGGTATGCTTCGAGATATTCGGCGAGGATCGCATTAAGAACAATCCGTGTCAGGTGGATGACATCGTGACAGTGTCTTTCGATATAGAGAGTCGCGAGTTCAATGGTCGCTGGTACACCTCTATCCGTGCTTACAGAGTGCAGCAGGGCGATATGCTTGGTGCAGCCCAGACGGCACAGCCCGTAGCTGCAGCTCAACCTGCACAACCTGTAGCCCAGTCAGCCGTTCAACCCATGCCTCAACCGCAGCAACCCGCTAACGTGGAGACTTTCGACGCTGCAGCCGGAGGTGACGACGGTACCGACCTGCCCTTCTAAGGCACGGCGAATAACGCATGACCCGAAAAGCGAAACAAATAACGTGGATAACCATTGTGTTGCTGCTCCTCATCGGGGCGGCAACACTATGTGTACTGCGTTGGAAGGCTTGGTTTGTCAATCCGCCGGAACCATTTGTTGACAGGAGTGACTCAATAGCGGTGTATTTTCACACCTTCGGTCGCGACACCGTGCCGGGTTTTGAGCTTTTGCGCGGAGCATGGGTGGAGGACGACGAGAACGACTCAACGCTGTGTTTTATGGTGCTGGGCGATGTGCATAATGCGCTTGACAGTGCAGACTGGGCACGGATGGCGGGGTGGTGTACGGACCTGGATTTCTATGTGCAGGCGGGCGATTTTGTGGAGCGTGGGTATGAGTATTACTTCCGGCTGTTGGCTCGCCAGCAGTATGGTACCAGGTTCCAGTCGCTACCGGTACTGACCACGCCCGGCAATCACGAGTACCGCAAAGGCGTGAATCCGACGCTTCCGGAGATGTGGTATGAAACTTTCCCGAACCCTCAAAACGGTCCGGAACGCTTTTCAGGTACGACCTATTATGTGGATTTTTCAGGTCTCCGTATCATCATGATTGATACCAATGGTCTGAACCTGCTGAGCGACTACACCATGCTGAATGCCTGGACCAAGAAGGTACTCCGCGAGGCGCGTCACCGCTATGCTATTGTAGTGATGCACCATCCGGTTTACTCCTCGTGTGAAGGGCGACAGAACCCGTTGGTTTATTCCACTTTCGGGCGTGCATTGCGCGAGGCGGATCTCGTCTTTTCGGGTCACGACCATAGTTATGCCCGTCGGGGGAAATTTATCGGAACCAATGCCGCCACGAAGCACTATCAGCCCAAGAAGGGGGCGGCGTTCGATGTGCTGCTGCCTGAGACGCAGTGCTACGAGCTAATCACACTGAAGGGTAATCACCTGACGCTCCGCTCCTATGACCTGAAAACCGGGGAGATGTTTGACGAGGTAGTTCTGCCGCACCCCGTCTGGTAAAATATCAGAAAAGAAGCCGTATTATCTCGGCTGATTTCAGATTTTTGAGTTCCTCGATCTGCTCGTCTCCATAGCCGAGCAGTCTATTTATTGTTTGTAGAAACTGCCGGGGGATCTGTTCGGGTTGTTCCGTTAGGTCCAGTTCGCGCACCAGTTCCGTGAGGTAATCAAACATAAGTTCGTCAGGCATCGGATGGCGCAGGGTCTTATCCAGTGCTTCGGCGATGAAGAGTGCCACGCACTGCTTGACGACGTGGGTAGGCAGTTGGGTCGGTACGTAGGTCAGTCGCGCGCTCTGCAGGGTGTGCCATTCGTAGCCGGGTTTCTGTAAGGCGGTTATCTCGATGAGTGAAAGGGGGTTGAGAATGCTGCGCAGCCGATTGCCATATACTATATAGTACGTACGCCCGCCCGCGCGCGTATAGAGGCTTAGGAGCGATGAGTTATCTTTGTTTCGCTTCAAGCCAATCACTATAGCTTCCGTTTTCTCTAACATGATGTGGTAAAAAATCCCCGACACGGCTTCTTCTCTTTGACCGTCATCCTTTCGGGGCCCCCAACGTAGCTTTGCTGCGTTGGGGAGGAGCGGAAGCCCGAGTCGCCTGTCGATATAGCAGAGCGGTATCGACCTTTGCGACCTCGGAGCTGACGCTCAAGTGACCCCGCTGGGGCTCAAACCCAGAACCTTCAGAACCGGAATCTGACACTCTATTCAATTGAGCTACGGGGCCGGTATGTCTTGTGTGTTTATCTGCGTGCGTCGGCGATGAGGTATATCAGGTATGCCAAACTGGACAAGGCGGCTACGACATAGGTGTAGGCGGCGGTGCGGAGGGCCGAGGATGCCATTGCCGTTGTTTCGCGGTCGGTAATGCCGGCATCTTGCAGCCATGCTACCGCGCGTTCGCTGGCGTTAATCTCAACGGGCAGCGTGACAAAGGCAAAGAGCGTAGTCAGGGCATACAAGCCGATACCGAACCAGAGCAGTTGCGGAAAGCTCTCGATGACAATCATGCCTGCCAGGATAACCCACATCACCCATTTGTTGGCAAACGAAACGACGGGCACCAATGCCGAACGCATCCGTAACGGCGCGTAAGCGGTAGCGTGCTGCAAGGCATGACCACATTCATGGGCTGCTACCGCAGCTGCGGCAACCGAGGCAGAATGATAGACCGACTCCGATAAGTTGACCGTCTTATCCGACGGATTGTAGTGGTCAGTCAGGTGTCCGCGGGTGCAGGTTACCGTCACATCCGTAATACCATTTTCGCGGAGCATTTTCTCCGCGATTTCTTTTCCCGTCATCGGCAACGCGACTTCCGAGAATTTTTTGAATTTATTCTCCAAAGATGCCGAAATAAGCCAGCTTAAAACGGCAAATCCTATAAAAATCACCCAAAACATGCTGCAAAATTACAATTTTTTTCGTAAACTACCAAATATATCGGAATTTTTTTGTAATTTTGCACGATTTTTTAAAACTTTGGAGTAAAATCATGCGAAAATTAGAGTCAGTTGCCGTATATTGCGCCTCGTCAAACCAGCTAAAGGAGAGTTACTATCGCGAGGCTCGTCGTCTGGGGAACTGCCTGGCAGAGGCCGGTATTCGTACCATCTATGGTGATGGCGGAATCGGATTGATGGGTGCGTTGGCAGACGGCGTATTGGAGAAGAAGGGGGAGATCATCGGAGTTATTCCGCAGTTCATGGTTGATGAGCATTGGAATAATCCCCAAAGTTCGTACACCATTGTCACCGGTACGATGCATGAGCGCAAGGCGATGATGGAGCGCATGGCGGACGGTATGGTGGCTATGCCCGGAGGTATCGGTACGATGGAGGAGCTCTTTGAGTGCCTCACTTGGAAGCAATTGGGTCTCCATACCAAGCCGGTCGTCTTGCTCAATACCGATGGTTACTTTGATGCCATCCTTGCTTTGCTGGACCGTATGGTGGAAGACCATTTCCTGCGCGATATACACCGTCAGATGTATGTGGTGGTAGATAGCGCTGATAAAGTGATAGATGCCCTGCGCAATGCGCCGCAATGGGATAGTTCGATCCGCCGCGAGGCTGCTATTTAACCCAAACAGTAATTCGTTATGCCGTCACTACCGATCCATCAAACGCCATTTTCCGCACCATGGATGACCTGGGTGCTGTTGGCGTTATTTGTGATTGTAACGCTGGCGGTACTGCTCAACGGCAGTCAGGTGACCATGGGATTTACCACCTATTTCCAGCGCATCGAGCGTCGTTATGCGGATGGCGTCGTAAGTCCGAGCATCGGACTGATGATGCATCTCTTCCGTGTAGCCGCAGTAGCGTTGGCGTTGTATTGGGTGTTGTGGAATCTCTATGCTTCTCACACGGCATATCAGCCATTGCCCTATGCCATTTTGATACTGCTGCTTGCCGTCGTATGGGGCGTACATCGCCTGTTACTATGGTGGATAGCGGTGACCTTCTCGCTGGGCAGCCGGTTGCAGGCATTTATCAACCATTACCTCAATCTCTGGACGTCGCTGTCGGTGGTGCTGTTTGTGCTGGTGATAATAGGCAGTGCGCTCCCGAATCCTACAGCGGTACTTTATCTGATGGCAGCATGTGCCGTAACATATCCCGCGGCCGTGATGCTGAAGCTGCTGACCCTGTCGCCTATAACGTGGCGCATGCTCATTTATGTGCCGTTGTATGTGCTGACAGTTGATGTTTTGCCCTTGGCGGCTATGTTTTATGTTGGAAAAATAATTGTGACATTATGAATATAAAGAAAGTGTTGGTTTCGCAACCCAAACCGCTGAGTGAGCGTAACCCGTATCAAGAAATGGCCGATAAATACGGCATTGAATTTGATTTCCGTCAACTCATCCATGTAGAGGGACTGGAAGCCCGTGAGTTCCGGCTTCAACGTATCAATCCATTGGATTATACGGCAGTTATCTGCAACTCGCGTCTGGCGATAGACCATTATTTCCGCATGTGCGAAGAGATGCGTCTGCAAGTGCCCGACACGATGCACTACTATTGTATTTCAGAGGCAGTAGCCAATTACCTGCAGAAGTATATCCAGTATCGCAAACGCAAAGTATTCTTTGCGGAGCATAACCGCTTCGAGGAACTGCTGCCGGCTATGAACCGCCGCCCGAACGAGAAATACCTGTTTGTCACCTCTGATGTGCATACAACGGAGCTTATCGATATGTTCCACGAACATAATATCGAGATCAAACCCGCCATCATGTACCGCACGGTGCCGAGCGAGTGGCCAAAGGACGAACCCTTCGACCACAATATGGTTGTGCTCTTTACGCCGACGGGCGTTACTGCGCTCAAGAAGAACTTCCCCGACATCAAGCAGGGTGATAAAATCATCGCTGCCTTTGGTGCCAATACAGCTACTGCATTGGAGGAAATCGGAATCAAAGCCGATATCCTGGCTCCCACGCCTGATTGCCCGAGTATCACGACTGCCATCAACCGCTACCTTGAAGCACACGTTTCCTAAATCGGAGAAGCTCTGCGGAAAGAAGTCTATTGCCGCATTGTATCAAGCGGGTCGTAAGTTTACGGCCTGGCCGCTGCGTGTGACATGGCAACCGACTACCGATGCGACGCGGGTACTTATTTGGGCCCCTAAGTCACTTTTCCGCCACGCCGTGCAGCGGAATCTGCTTCGCCGACGTATCCGCGAGGCATGGCGGCTCAATTCCGAGCAGATGAAGCAGGGCTGCGATATAGCCTTCAACTATATAGACAAGGCGGTGCAACCCTATAGCCTCATTGAGAAAAGCGTAAAGAAGGCCATCCGGCGTATTCAGAACGAACGAAGCAAGGAAACCGGCCATGGATAAACTCCGCAAAGTCATTCGGACCGTTTTTCTGCTGCCGGTCTATTTCTACCGCTATTGTATCTCGCCCTTCACGCCGCCATCGTGTCGCTATACGCCGACCTGTAGCCAATATATGGTGGAAGCCGTACTGAAATATGGTATTTTTAAGGGCGGATGGCTGGGGCTGAAGCGCATTCTCCGATGCCACCCGTGGGGCGGATCGGGGTATGACCCGGTACCGTGAGAGTTGATAGTTGACAATTGATAGTTGACAATTGATAGTTGATAGTTGACCTATGCGAATAGATATTATAACCTGTTGCCCTGAGTTGCTTGATTCGCCACTCAATCATTCAATCGTGCAGCGCGCCAAGGATAAAGGCTTGGCGGAGATTTTAGTGCACAATCTGCGCGATTACACCCTGGATAAGCACCGCAAGGTGGATGACTATGCCTTTGGGTTCGGTGCCGGTATGGTGCTACAAATCGAACCTATTGACCGCTGTATCTCGCACCTGAAGGCAGAGCGTGACTACGACGAGGTCATCTTTACGGCACCCGATGGAGAGCGTTTCACGCAGAAGACGGCGAATATGCTGTCGCTGAAGCAGAACCTCATCATCTTATGCGGACATTACAAGGGTGTAGATCAGCGTGTGCGCGACCATTTTATCACCAAGGAATACACCATCGGTGACTTTGTATTGACCGGCGGCGAGATGCCTGCGGCAATTATGACCGATGCGATTGTAAGGCTCTTGCCCGGTGCGCTCGGCGACGAGACCAGTGCGCTGAATGATAGTTTTCAGGATAACCTTCTGGAGCCCGGCGTCTATACTCGCCCCGCCGAATACAAAGGTTGGCGTGTGCCCGATATTCTGCTATCGGGCCATCAGGCCAAGATCGATGAGTGGTTATACGAAGAGAGTCTCCGCCACACCAGGGAGCGGAGACCCGACTTGTTGGATGAGTAGTCTTTCAGTAGCTTAGTCTTCTACCAAGCGTAGGAACTCACGCGGTACGGCACTATCAAACCGTACCGTTTTTTCTGTTACAGGGTGAATGAACTCTAAGATCTTGGCATGCAGGCAGAGCCGATCGATGGGGCTGTCATCGTTGCCATGACCATATTTGCGGTCGCCAATAACGGGGTGTCCTTTCGAGGCCAGATGTACGCGAATCTGGTTGGTGCGACCGGTCTCGAGGTTCAGTTCCACAAGCGAGCAGTCAGCTCCCTCGCGGATGACTTTGTAATTGGTGATGGCTAAATCACCGCCGTCATCAACGGGCGAACTATAGACCATGGCATTGCGTTTATCCTCGGTAAACCACGAGCGAATCTGTCCTTCTTTGGTATCAAAGATACCCTCAGCGACGGCAACGTAGGTGCGTTTGGTGACCAGTTCGCGCCAGTACTGACGCATATAGTGCTGCAGTTCGACAGACTTGGCAAAGACCAGCAGTCCGCTGGTTTCCCTATCCAGCCGATGCACGGTATAGATGCCGTTTCGCGGGTTCTGCTTGCGCACGTAGGCCTTTAGGATGGAGAAGACCGTCATCTCTGTGGACCCCGGATGGGTGGCGACCGTTAACAGGCCGGGTTTCTTATCCACGACGATGAGATGTTCGTCTTCGTAGATGAGTTTTAGTTTGGGGTGACGCAGCTCGATATTTCCCCTGCCGGCCAGGATGCTCACCCTGTCACCGTTCTTCAGCGGTGTGTCATGGCGTGTCTGTACGGTGCCGTTCACGCTAACCTGACGATGCCCGAGCAGGCTTTTGATGCCGGTGCGTGACATACCCCCCATCTTCACCATGAGAAAGGGCAGCAGGGTCGTCTCACCCTCCACCCGCAATACTGTATCTCGTTTTTGGGTCATAGCAGAAATATCAATTATTAACTTTCAATTATCAACTATCTTGCCGCGCCCAGCCATAATTGGATGGTTTCGTCATCCGAATCCAAGCTATCTGTGCGCGCGCGTTTATAATAAGGAATACCACGAACAGCAGTATCGAGAACAGGTTGCCTACGACGACGTAAAAGGCTATGCCTGCGGCGCTATAGATTACCCAGTGAATCCAGGCATCGTTGCGCTGGCGAATCATGAGTATATTTGCCAGCAGCGAGGATGCAATCATCGTTCCGCCCAGGAGTTTAATGAGCATGTCATCGCACCAGCCGTCGTGGTTAATCAGGAGTGTCACCAGCACGTAGTCAAGCACCACAACGGCCACAAATACCAGCACGATCATTAGGAACTTGTGTTTATCCACAAAGGTAGGCTCCAGAGGTTTGTCTTCCTTCACCAGTCCCAGCGTGCTCTGCCGCCAGGCGCGTAGAGACAGCACCATAAACGGAATGAACACGAGGGTGTAGAGCATGACCAAGTCCATATTACCCTGCAAATAGAACTGCCATGCTAATAGTAGCGACATGACGATGCCGAGTATGAACCCGGTGTAGTTCTTCGGGTTGCGGATGGTCAGCACGTAGGCAACGCCGACAACCGAGGCGGGAATACCTACGAGGAAGGCAGGATCGTGCCATTGCAGCAGCACGCCTCTGAGTGAATCTATCAGGCTCTCGGCTGCAAAGAGCATGAGAAAGAATACGCCGAATATGGCGCAACTGGTGAGCAGCATCTTGCCTAATTCTTTATATAACACTGACCGCATGAATCTTGAATCTTAAATATTAAATCTCAAATAGAAAAAAAGGTGGGCATCGTTTGCCCACCTTTTTTCTTAGTGCTTGCGCTGGCGGTTGCCATAGCGGGACATGAACTTGTCCACACGACCGGCGGTGTCCACCAGTTTCGACTTACCCGTATAGAAGGGGTGCGAAGTGTTCGAAATCTCCAGCTTGATGAGGGGATAGGTCTGACCATCAATCTCGATGGAGTCTTTGGTAGCAGCGGTAGAACGGCTGAAGAACTGTGTGCCGTCTGACATGTCCTTGAATACTACGACGCGGTAGTTATCGGGATGAATACCTTGTTTCATAACGTTCTTTCTTTAATTAAAGGGTTATTACTCGGCCGCAACTACATTCAGTTTGATTTCAGCCTTTACTTCACGGTGCAGACGTGCGATAGCCACGTGCTCACCCAGTTCCTTAACGGCTTCCACGGTGATAATCTTCTTATCCACGTTCAGCCCTTGTGCTTCGAGCGCCTCGGCGATTTGGGCGGTCGTAACGGTACCAAAGATCTTGCCGTCTTCGTTAGCCTTAGCGGCAACGGTCAGCGTGATAGCAGCCAGTTTCTCGGCCATAGCCTGAGCGTCAGCGAGTTGCTGAGCCATCTTGCGTGCCTGCTGTTTGAGGTTCTCAGCCAGCTGTTTGCGGTTGCTCTCGTTGGCGATGATAGCCTGCTTGTTGGGGATAAGATAGTTACGTGCGTAACCGTCTTTTACCTTCACGATGTCGTTCTTGTAGCCCAGATTTGCTACATCTTGTATCAGAATGATTTCCATAATGTCAATTTTCAATTATCAATTATCAATTATTTCATCATGTCCGTTACGTAGGGCAGCAATGCCAGATGACGGGCTTTCTTAACGGCCTGAGCGACTTTGCGCTGATATTTCAGGCTTGTACCGGTGATACGGCGGGGCAGAATCTTACCCTGCTCGTTGAGGAACTTCTTCAGGAACTCGGGGTCCTTGTAGTCGATGTACTTGATTCCGCTCTTGAGGAAACGGCAGTACTTTTTCTTCTTCTCTACACTCTGTTGCGGAGTCAGGTAGCGAACTTCTTCTTGTGCCATAATTAAGCCTCCTCTTCTTTAGCGGGTTCAACTTGTGCCGTTTTAGCGTGACGGCGTTTCTCAGCATACTCAAATGCGTACTTGTCCAGGCGGGTGGTGAGGAAACGCAATACACGTTCGTCACGACGATACGCAGTTTCGAGCGTCGCAATAACTGCGGGTTCTACATCAAATTGCAGCAAGGCGTAGAATCCCGTTGTTTTGCCTTGGATGGGGTAGGCGAGTTTGCGCAGTCCCCACTCCTCATGGTTCAGAATGGTGGCGCCATTCTCCTTGAGAAGGTTCTCGAACTTTTCTACCGCTTCCTTCATCTGGGCCTCAGACAAAACGGGAGTCAACACGAAAGCGGCTTCGTAATGGTTTAACATACTGTTTTTTTGTTATTTTTAATTAAACTTTCTGCTTTTCATCTGCCTGATTTGATGCGTACCAAACCTTCCGGCGGAAAAAAGCGTGCAAAAGTACTGCTTTTTTTTGATATATGCAAATATTTTTTGTACTTTTTTCTGAATTATGCTCTTTTCCATCATTTTGTGCGCTTTGCATAGCAATTTCAACAAAGAGAGACGGTCCGAAAACCGTCTCTACACGTATCGAACGACATTTTGTCGTCGGGGTCTAAATTGATGTTGCCGGATTAGAGCAGTGAGTCGAACAACGTTGCCAGGTCGGCCTTGCGGGCTGCGCCTACGTGGCGGTTGACGAGTTCGCCATTCTTGAAGAACAGCATCGTCGGGATGTTCATGATACCGAACTCCTCGCAGGTGTCGGGATTTTCATCCACATTGAGTTTACCTACGCGCACGCGTCCTTCGTATTCGTTGGAAAGTTCATCGATGATAGGCAGCATCATCTTGCAGGGGCCGCACCAGGGGGCCCACAAATCTACTACGAGGGGAGTACCCTCAGCCAATACCTCACGGAAATTGGCATCTGTAATTTCAATTGTCATAATTAGATGTTATTTAATTTTATGGTTTTCTGATCGGGGTTACGGAGCAGTAGCTCGGTTAACGAATCCTCAAGATAGGTCTGCACGGCACGTTTGATGGGGCGTGCACCGTTCTTGGGATCGTATGCTTTGTCCAGGAGGGCGTCATATACCTGATCGCTGACGACAAGGCGGCGTCCGTTCTCCTTGAGGCGTTTCTGTAGTTTACCCACCTCAATCTCCACAATGGTACGCAGTGTCTCGCGTGAGAGCGGAGCAAAGGAGATGATGTCGTCAATACGGTTGACGAACTCGGGCGGGAAAGTGCGCTCCAGAGCCTTGGTAATGGTCTTCTCGGCTACCTCAGGCGTTATCTCGCCTGCGCCGAAGCCGATACCGGCTCCGAAGTCGCGCAGTTGGCGGGTACCGACGTTGGAGGTAAGGATGATTACCGTGTTGCGGAAGTCAACCTGATGTCCCTGGCGGTCGGTCAGGCGGCCTTCATCCAGCAGTTGGAGCAGCACGTTGAAGATATCGGGGTGTGCCTTTTCTATCTCGTCAAACAGTACGATGGAGTAGGGTTTGCGGCGGACGGCTTCGGTGAGTTTGCCACCGTCCTCGTGTGCCACATATCCCGGAGGCGCACCCACCAGCAGGCTGACGGTATGTTTCTCCATATACTCAGACATGTCGAAGCGAATCATAGCGTCCTTAGAGCCAAACATCTCCTCAGCGAGGCATTGAGTCAGATAGGTCTTACCAACGCCCGTAGGACCGAGGAAGAAGAAGGTTCCGATGGGTCGATTCGGGTCGCGCAGTCCCATACGCGAGCGCCGGATGGCTTTGACGAGTCGGTCGATGGCTTTATCCTGCCCGATGACGCGTTTCTTGAGGCGTGCATCCATCTGCAGCAGTTGTTCGTTCTCTTTCTTGGCTACGCGTTGTACGGGTACACCGGACATCTGGCTGACAACCTTGGCGATATCCTCAGCCGTGATGGTACGTTTGCCGCGCGAGCCGGCTTCGTCCATGGCATCGATGGCTTTGTCGGGCAGCACGCGATCGGACACATAGCGGTCGGTCAGCGACACGCAGGCCTGGAGGGCTTCATCGGTATATTGGCAATGATGGAAAGCCTCGTATCGTTTGCTGAGCTGACGCAGGATAGCGAGCGTCTCGGCGGTGGTGGTCGGTGCGACGGTTACCTTCTGGAAGCGGCGCTCCAGTGCACCATCTTTCTCAATGGATGTACGGTATTCGGCTGTGGTGGTGGCACCGATGCACTGTACCTCTCCGCGCGCGAGCGCGGGCTTTAATATATTAGCTGCATCCAGCGAGCCCTGCGCATTACCGGCACCGATCAGGGTATGTATCTCATCCACGAAAAGAATGATATCCTTGTGATCTTTCAGCTCGGTCATCACATCCTTCATGCGCTGTTCAAACTGTCCTCGGTAGGTCGTACCTGCCACCATGGATGCCAGGTCGAGGGCTACGATACGGCGGTCGGTAATCTGCTGTGCCAAGCCCTCAACGATAGCCGATTTACCTGCGCCCGGTTCGCCAATCAGGATGGGGTTGTTCTTCTTGCGGCGGCTGAGGATTTGCAGAATGCGCTTTACCTCCTCTGTGCGTCCGACGAGCGGGTCCAGTTCTCCCTTGCGTGCCAGTGCGGTGAGGTCACGCCCGTACTTATCCAGCGTAGGGGTGTCAGACTTGGATTTACTCACCTTTTGCTTTTTGACGGATATATGTATCATCCCGTTGGTGAGTCGCGAGATGAAGCTGTCGTCATCCTCCTCATCATCGTCCTCTACGTCGTAGTCGGCAGCGGAGTTGTTGGGTTCGTGGTGCGGCTTGGGGTAGAGTTGCTCGATGCGCTCGTAGGTAATACCGTACTGCTCATTGAGATACGTTGACGGGAAGTTGACCCGTTCGCGCAGGATGGCAAGCAGCAGATGGAGTGTGCCGGGCACCTTAGCCTCGTACAGAGAGGCCTCAATATCCATCAGCCGCAAAATACGCAATGAGGTACGCGAGATGGGTATCGTATCCGAACCGGATGCCATCTGACGGAAGCGCTGATCAATAGCGTTCTTCACCTTATCGGGATCCACACCCAGGTGTTCCAGCGCATTCCATGCTGTGCCGGTATGGTGCCTAAGGATTGCCAGCAGCAGGTGATACGATTCTATCTCAGGACTATTCAGCCGCTCGGCTTCTTGAATCGCGAGATTAAATACAGAATGCAGATTCGTTGTATATTCTTCCATAGTTGTAATTTATCGATAAAAATGCCATGCCAGTCCAGCCCTGAAAATATCCGGATTCAGCGGGTAGGCAGGCATTGAAAAATAATTCTTAGTCATAAATGTAGCATTGAAATGCTGGTACTGCACAAAGAAACGGAGTCGAATGAGTCGTACATAAAAATTAGCATAGACGCTCATGATGGGCGAGTTGCCCACCTTTACCTCCGTCTGCACGCGGAACTGACCTGTGCAGGGGTCCAGTAGCGGTGCATAGTATGCCGTATTGTAGCGGATATCCACGCCTATCTGTGCATCCATCGCGCGGAACCACAATCCGTGGTAATACAGGTTGCTGTATAGTGCGAGTGTCGGCAGGGCAATCTTTTCGGATGAGCTGTACTGATAAGCCACCGTGTTATCCAGGTTGATCCACGGCGTGGTAATATCCAATCCTAATTTGGCAGCCAGCACGCTGATATTATGATCAGCCTGCTGAGGCAGACCATTGCCATCAAAATAGATAGCGTGGGTCAGGTTCTCATAGTCCACGTTTAGTCGGGGTTTGACCCAGGTTGTGGGATATGCTATCTCGCCCCCTACACGGAGTCGGAGGGGATCGGTGAAGTTATTATCCCACCGGCGATGGTTACCCATATAGTGCTGCACATACCAATCAGGTGTCTCGCGCGAGAAAGTGGCGCGTGCCAAAATGCGCATGGTGTCTTTGCCAACGCGGAAGTTGGCATCCAGGTGACCATTCACATTGAACTCACCTATCTTATAACCTACTACGCAGACCTGTCCGCCGAAACCGTAATGGATGATCTTACCACGGTTCTTGTATAGTTCGCCGCCTACAAAGGTGCTGTTGGACCAGGTGTACTTGTACAGGCTATCGGGCATCAGGTGTATGGGGGTGGCGATGATGCTATCGAAAGGTGCATACATGCCGTTCGTGCCGCCGATAGTGAGGTCCTGGCCTGTCGGATAGAGATGGCGCTGACACTCATTGTAGGCATAGACGATAGCGCCGAACTTGAGCTTGGTATTGAACTCCTCCTCAAAGGTCACCGACAGTGTGTTGCGCAGCGTCAGCGTGGAGGCGGAGTCGTGCGTAGCCGTCGGGTTGCGGTAGCAATCGGTGTAATAATCCTGTTTGTCTTTCTCCACATAGCGCTTGTTGGCCTCACTGATATCAAATACATGGCGGAACGTTGTGACGGGCACGTGCACGATGCGCACCGAGTCCAACTCCTGCCAGCGCCCCGACTCGTCGCGTTCACGGTAGTGGACGGTCTGTTCGCGCTGAACGGTGAGGCTGTAGTAATGGTTCAGGTAGCCGGACAGGTAGCGGAAACCGCTCATGCCATGCAGCTTGGTGGGGAAGTCCTCCGGCTCAAGGCCTGACGTCATATCGCTGACATTCTTCAGACCGCCGTTCTCAAAGTTAGAGAGCGTATTGAATGTAAAGGCCGCTTGCAGCGAATAGTGATCACCATTGAAGGAACCGAAGGCGGAGCCGTTGACGGTCTTGGCCTCCTGGTGCATATAGTGACCCGCACCGTTCAGGTAATTGATGGTAGCACCGATATTGGTTCGCGGCGAGAGGTTGCCGGTACAGAAGAACTGCAGGTCATTCTCCTCGTGGTACGAGGTAAATCCCTTCTTGTACGAGATGCCGGAATAGGGCGTAGTGGTATTGTAAAAACGCACATCTTGCGGCGTGATGGTATAGGGGTCATACGGGTCGCCGAAGATACTACCGGTCTTGTGCGTGCGGTCGAAGTAGATGGCCGACTGCACGGGCGATACAATATTGCCGTTGAAGGTATTGCAGATGGAGTAGTCGTATAGCACATCACGCATGGCGAAATTCAGGAACGAACTATCTACTCGTCCCGTATCAGCCAAGGCAAGTGGGTGCGGTAATGTCCACGGTTTGATGACTGTCTTGAAGTCATCTTCTTTCTCGTGCGCCGCAGTCATGCCTACGGTCAAACAGGACAGCACTATCAATGCCGTCCTGCTCAACCGGTTGCGTATGTACCTGGCAAAACTCACTCTTTATCTTTCGCCTTTTTACTTTCGGTTTTTGCTTTCTTCATCTTCTTGATTTCCTCGTTGAGGCGTTCTATCTCCTGCTCCTGATTGTTGATGGTCTTCAGTAGCGAGTTCAGTTCCTCATTCTCAATGGTAGTAGGATACTGTTCATCCACGAGTTGGAGGAAGTCGCTGAGGATATTCATGAAGTTGATGAACGCGTCATAGGCACTCTCGAAGTTCGAGTTGCCGCGGTCGATATGGTTCATGTAATGCAGGTAATCGGCATCTTGCAGTAGGAGCCAATCGGTCTTCAGGGCTTTGTCCTGGCACATATGAACGCGTTCGGCTACGGCGTACATCTTCTGGATAGCCTCCTGCTGCAGGTCGTTGCCGTCAAAGATGCTCAGACCCTTGCTTTCGCCGGCCCAGGTCATGGGATAGGGCGACGAGAGTACGTCGCTGGTCTGCATCTTCTTGGCAGCCTCGCTCGGCGTTACAAAACCGATATTCTGCTCAATGGCGTAGTAGGGTAGTGCCTTCATGAACTCAAAGATACCGGTCTCGGCACGCTGATTGATACCGAATGCGTCGGCTCCGAGCCAGATGTTAACCACGCTGTCCTCCTCGTTGCTACCGCCTAACTGATGTACAAATTTCTCGGCGTCCATCGGATAATTCGGCCACGTCGGATCCGAGAAGTGGAAACTCAACTCATCGGAACGGAGCATGTCGCGCACCAGTAAGGTCTGTTTGTTCGAGGCGGTGGAGTTATATACATAAGCCGGTGATTTCCACGACAGGATATGTTTTGCACCCTCTATCATGATGACTTTGTAGCCTAATTTCCATGCCAGCGCTGCTATCTCGTCGGAGTAGAGCAGTTCCGTATTGAATAGAGCCGTCGGTTTCACGCCGAATATCTCGTTCAGCTTCTTATCATTCATCTTCATCTGCAGTTCCCACTCGCTCTCGCTATACTGTGCGGAGAGGGAATACGAATAGGGCGTTGCTACCAGTTCCACGCACTTGGTGGCTACCAACTCCTTCATGAGGTCGATAATCTCGGGCGTGTACTGCTCCAGCTGCTCCAGGGTGGTGCCGCATACCGCTAACGCGCATTTGAACTTACCCTTTGACAGACGAATCATGTCTTTGATAGTGCCCAACAGAGGCATGTACGACTCGCGAACCAGCCATGTAAGACGCTCTTCCGTAGCCATGTCGTCGTAGTAGTAGTGGTCCTGACCGATTTCAAAGAAACGGTACCTTCTCAGTTGCATCGGAGTGTGCATCTGAAAGCAAAAACAAATATTCTTCATATTACCAACGATTTATCACTTTATCATAAATTTTACGAACTTTCAATCCCGCGTCGTACCAACGGATGTTATTGACCTCTTCGCGACCTAACTCGCTGAGTGACTTATACATAGCCGGATATTTGACTATTGCGTAAATGGCATCGGCCATGGCGTCTATGTCCCAGTAATCGGTCTTGATGGCGTGTGTGAGAATCTCGGCGCAGCCGGACTGATGGGATATGATACTCGGGCATCCCACCTGCATAGCCTCCAAGGGCGATATACCGAAGGGTTCGCTCACCGAGGGCATGATGTACACGTCCGAATCGGCCAGGATCTCCTGCACCTGACGACCGCGCATGAAGCCCGGGAAGTGGAACTTGTCGGCAATGCCGCGTTTGGCCACCAGGTCTATCATCTTATTCATCATATCGCCGCTGCCGGCCATCACAAAACGTACGCCATCGGTCTTTTCCAGCACGCGTGCTGCTGCTTCTACAAAGTACTCGGGCCCCTTCTGCATGGTGATACGGCCGAGGAAGGTCACCAGTTTGTCCTTGCGGGGATGTTTCTGGAACTCATCGGGGTTCGCCAACGGCTCTACGGCATTATGCACCGTGCTGACCTTATTGGGGTCTTGACCGTATTTCTCGATAACGGTCTGGCGCGTCAGGTTGCTCACGCACATGATATGGTCGGCTTCGTCCATACCGCGACGCTCGATGGAATAAACGATGGGGTTCACGTTGCCGCGACTGCGGTCGAAATCGGTCGCATGTACGTGGATCACCAGCGGCTTGCCACTCAGTCTCTTGGCTGTCACTCCTGCGGGATAAGTCAGCCAGTCGTGCGAGTGGATGATATCGAAGTCCAACTGACGAGCCAGCACCGAAGCTACCTCATCGTAGTTGCCAATCTCCTCTACCAGGTTATCGGGATAACGTCCCGAGAACTCAATACGGCCGCGTCCGGGCACATCCACGCTGTTAGCGCCGATGATGCGCAGAAATGACTGATCCTCATCGCCCCAGGGCTTGGGCAGGATAAAGGTGATATGCATGTCTTCCTGCTGCGCCATGCCGCGGGTCAGGCCGTAACTTGCAGTACCAAGACCGCCTAAAATATGGGGAGGAAACTCCCACCCGAACATCAATGCATTCATATTGTCTGTTGCGTTTCAAAATGGTTCATTGTATCAATCACGGATATCACGGCCGCTACGCTTGGTGCGTAACTCATGCCGCCGTGTCCTTTGTAGGGCGGGTTGCCGTCGTACAGTTCGTTGACCGTACCAATAGTCAGTTCGGTCATCTCCATCTCATAGCCCACCAGCAGCCGGTGCATGAAACTCAGTCCACTCCGTTTATACACACTCATGTACGCGCGTGCATACGCGGCAATCGTGAAAGGCCATACCGGGCCGTTGTGCAGGTTATGGTCGCGCTCGGTCTGACCGCCTACGTACATCGGACGGTAGTCGCCGCTCTTGGGGGACAGGGTTCTTAGACCGCGCGGAGTAAGCAACTCCTTGGTGCAGATATCCACCACCGCCTTCTGCTGTTTCTTATCCAGCGGCGAATACGGCAGAGCTGCAGCCCATATCTGGTTCGGACGTACCTCACGGTTGTGGTAGTCGTCCACTACGTAGTCGTCCAGGTACATACCGTTCCAGAACGTACGTACAAAGGCATCACGCATCAGCTCCGCTTGGTATTCCATCAGGTCGGCTCCCTGCTCCTTGCCCAGAGCACGCATCAACTCGGCGGTGAAACGCATGGCGTTGTACCACAGGGCATTAAGTTCCACGATATAACCCGTACGCGGGGTGATAGGCACGCCGTCCTCCATCGCGTTCATCCACGTGGCGGGACGCTCACGGCCATCGGTCCATAGCAGACCGTTGGGGTGCATATAGGTGCGCGGATGGCATTGCTTGCGGTAGTAAGCAATCACCTTCATGCACAACTCGCCGTATTTCTTGGCAGCTTCTTCTGTCGAATATTTATGGGCATATTTCTGTATCGCACGTACGAACCACAACAGTGCATCGGGTTCGTCCATCCCCTTCAGACCAATACTGCCTTCCGGCGCACCGCCACCCGGGTTGTTGACAAAGGTTTCCACTTCGCCTACGGCTGTCTTATCGATGATAGCCTCCCAATATTCGGGACGATCGATATCCAACGTGCAGCTGGCTACGGACAGGAACTGCTCACGGGCGGTAGCTTTGTACCAGGGATAGCCGGCCAGTAGGTAACACTTGTCACCAACGCGCTGGTAGAACTGGCTGGCGCTGTTGCGCAGGCATGCCCACATGTCATCGCGCGAGATACGACGTTGCACCTCTTTCTCCCACATCGTCTTGAGCGAAGCCGGATTCACCTCGCTGATACCGGCCGAGAAGATGAGGGTATCGCCCTTCTTCATGGGTATGTCCCAGCAACCGGGTACCAACTGATCCTCCTTGTATTCGTAGCCGCGTTCCCTTTCTTTCTTATACTCGATGCCGCGGTACCACTGGGGATTATGGGTGTAGGTTACCTTCTTGCTGAACTGCATATACAACTCGGGATAACCGGCATACATGCACATCTTACAGCCGTTCTTTACCTCCTGCACCTCGGTATTGGCATCGAGATTCTCGTGCGTGAGGGTGTTGACACTACGGAATGCCGCAAACGGACGGAAACGCAACGTGGTAGCCGAACCCGACTCTATCAGCGTGTACTTGATCAGCACGCGCGGCTCAAAGCTGACCAGCAGGCGCTCCTTCGTCAGTACCACACCACCTACACGGTATGTCGTCTTTGACAAGGTCGTGCAGTCGAACTCGCGGATGTACTTGTGACCGTTGGGATTAAACATGTTCTCGCCGTACTGATGGACGCCAAGGTTAAATTCCGCGCCGTGTTGGATAACAGTCTCGTCCAGCGACGAGAGTAGCACATGATTCTCATTGCCGAATTGGGGCAACGGCACCACCAACAAACCGTGGTACTTGCGCGTGTTGCAGTCCACAAGGGTACTGGCCATGTACGTTCCCGCACGGTTGGTGTGAATCATCTCCTTGTCCAGACTCCGATCTAAATTCATGAGCAGAGTCTTGTCAAATTGCAAATAACTCATAATTATCAATTATCAACTATCAATTATCAACTATCAATTATCGTACGGCTTTAGCCGATCGTTCGAGGCTCAGCCGAGATAAGAACTATCAACTAATTGAACTTCCCCTTAAACCTCACTTCCGCGTCCGTTACCATCTGACGGATGTGCTGTTCGTCGCTCTTCGGGCAAATCAGCAGCACGCCGTCGGCCTCGGCCACGATGTAGTCGTTCAGCCCCTTCAGCACGGCCAGGTGTCCGGCAGGCAGGGTTACCACGTTGTTCTCGCTGTCGTAGTACATGGCTTCGCTCTTCAGCGTCACATTGCCCTGTGGGTCCTTGTCGCTCAGCTCGTACAGCGAACCCCAGGTTCCCAAATCGCTCCAACCAAATGATGCCGGCTGTACATACACATTCGGAGCTTTCTCCATAACGCCGTAGTCAATCGATATATTGGGGCACAAGGGGAAGTTCTCTTGCATGAATGCCTCCTCCTTATCTGTACCCATCAGCATCTCGCCGGGTTTGAGCTTCTCCACTACTTCGGGTAGATACTGAATGTATGCCGTGCGGATAGCCCGTAGGTTCCACAGGAAGATACCCGAGTTCCACAGAAACTCACCGCTCTTCACAAACACCTCCGCCAGCTCGCGATCGGGCTTCTCGGTAAAGGTCTTCACTTTATAGATACCGTTGTACGTAACCTCCGAAGCATCCTTCTGTATGTAGCCATACCCTGTCTCCGGACGCGTCGGCTGCATACCCAAGGTCATCAGGCAGTCGTTTTTCTTCGTAAACTCAAACCCCTTCAGGATAGCTGCGCGGAACTTATCCTCCTGCAGAATCAGGTGGTCGCTGGGCGCTACCACGATATTGGCATTCATCAGCTCGTTATCCCAGTCCACCGCGCCATCGGCTGTCAGGGGCACGTTCTGCCCCGCCTTCTTACGCATGTCGCCCTTGATATGGGCTATCGCATAGCCGATGCAGGGAGCCGTGTTGCGACGGGCGGGTTCGCACAGAACCTGCTCCGGACGCAGATCCGGAATCTGCTCCAAGATCATCTGTTTGTATGCTACATTGGTCACTATCAAGATGTTCTCTATCGGAATAATCGGACGGAAACGATCCACCGTCATCTGCAATAGCGAACGTCCTATGCCGAAGAAATCCAGAAATTGTTTCGGACGGTTGTTACGCGAGAAAGGCCAGAAACGACTACCGATTCCGCCTGCCATGATTACGCAATAATTTTTCTCGTTCATATCGTATTTTGCTATATATTTTCTGTCGTACCTTAAATGGGCTGCAAAGATACAACTTTTTTCTGATATGTGCAAGAAAAATCGCCAAATTCTTACGAAAAGGCGATTTTTTTTTGGAAAAGTTGACTAGTGAGCGAGTGTACTAGTTGTTCAAGTCGCTCATAGGTGCTCACGAAGGTGTCGGATTAATATCCGACGAAATGAACAAAGTCTATATCTCCAAGTTCAAAACTTTCTCAATAACCGGAGCCATGTCGTAGTATTTGTACTCGGCGAGGCGGCCGCCGAAGAGGACATTGGGCTCTTGGGCAACGAGAGCATGGTATTGGTCTGTAAGGGTATTGTTGCGGGTATCATTTACCGGGTAGAACTGCTCCAAACAAATACATGCTTCATTGAAAGGAACCGGGGAGAGGTTCCAAAGGCAATAAAATGTGTATTTGGTAACTACAAACGATAAAAAAACGCCCAAAAAGCAATTTTTTTTTGTGTATGTCAAAAAAAAACTATACTTTTGCAAAATATTATGATAACGATTAAAAACATACGCAAATCTTTTGGCGATTTGGAGGTGCTGAAAGGAGTGAATCTGTCCGTCGAAAAAGGCGAGATTGTCGCCATCGTCGGCAAAAGCGGCGCCGGTAAGACGACCTTGCTGCAGATTATCGGTACACTCGACACGCCCGATAGCGGTTCCGTCATCATCGACGGCACCGATGTGTCACAACTGACCGAGCGACAACTGGCGGAGTTCCGCAACCGACATATCGGTTTTATCTTCCAGTTCCACCAACTGCTGCCTGAGTTTAGTGCTCTGGAGAATGTGATGATGCCGGCTCTGATAGCCCGTGTGGACGAAGCGGAAGCGCGCCGGCGCGCTACGCAACTGCTGACGGATCTGGGACTGAAGGACAGACTCGCGCACCGCCCCAATCAGCTCTCAGGCGGCGAGAAACAACGTGTGGCGGCAGCACGAGCTATGATGATGCAGCCCAGCGTCATACTGGCTGACGAACCCAGTGGCAGCCTGGATGAACAGAATAAACAGGAGCTGAACAAACTGCTACTGGAGATGCGCGACCGCTACGGACAAACAATCATCATCGTCACCCACGACAGCGATATGGCTCGCATCTCGGACCGCGTGATAGAGATGAAAGACGGGAAGGTTGACAGTTGACAGTTGATAGTTGATAGTTATGAATTGGCGAAGAGGAATAATCGTAGTATTGTGTGGCGTGATGCTGACGGCCTGTCAGAAGGGACGGAACTATTTCCCGAAGACGATGGAGGCGCAGCACGTCACCATCGTGCGCTTTGATGAGGCGCTGATGAACGTGCGAACCGAATCGGTGGCAGACGATATCCGGCTGCTCTACACCGAATACCCGGACTTCATGCCCGTGTGGGTGGAGGATATCTTAGGCATTCCATCCTCGGACACCGCCTATTTGCAGGAAGCCCTGCCGCAGTTCCTGAACGATACCGTCTATGGTTTTCGCGACACCAACCGCCGCGCAAAGCTGCTCTTTCAGGATATCAGCGATGTGCAGCAGGAACTGGATGAGGCCTTTACCCGCCTCAAGGCACTCTATCCCGAGATGGAGGTGCCCCGCGTGACGCTGTTTGTATCCGGCTTTAATGCCTCTATCCTCTTTGTGGGCGAAGACCTGGCTGCCGGAACAGATATGTATCTGGGCTCGGACTACGAGTACTACAACCGCGTCGTCTATGAATACCAGAAACAGACCATGCGCAAGGAGTGCATGGCAACGGACTTGGTGAGTGCGTACCTCTTCCGCCATATACCCTATACGAGCCAGAAGAACCGCCTACTGGAGAACATGATCTACCGCGGCAAGGTGATGTACCTATTGAGCCTGCTGATGGACAGCGAACCCGACTACGAGGTGATGGGTTACACGCGCGAACAATGGAAATGGTGCGTGAAATACGAACGAGCCATCTGGAACACGATGATGGACAAACGTGACCTCTTCAAGACCGACAGCAAGATACTGACCTCGTACCTAAACGATGGCCCCTTTACGCAAGAGGTGTCGCAAGATGCACCCGGACGACTGGGAACCTGGGTCGGATGGCGAATCGTAGAAAGCTATATGCAGCATAACCCCGAGGTAAGCCTGCAGCAACTGATGGCAGAAGGCGATGCGCAGAAGATTTTGGAACTAAGCTTCTATAAACCGTAATTTTAGTTGAGAGTTTAGAGTTGAGTGTTTAGTGAAGTTGAGAGTTTAGAGTTGAGAGAAGTAAATGGTAAATGGAGAATGGAAAATGGAAAATTGAAACAAAAAAGATGAATAGAGCAGATTTTGAAATACTGAATCAGACGGTGTACAAACGGCCGTTGGTGTATTTGGATAATGCGGCTACGACGCAGAAACCGACGGCGGTCATCAATGCCCTGACGGAGGCTTACACCACCTGGAATGCTAATATCCACCGTGGTGTGCATCACCTTAGTCAGGTGGCTACGCAGAAACACGAGGAAGCACGGCAGAAGACCGCCGACTTCCTGCATGCTGCTTCTGCACGCGAGATTGTTTTTACCAAAGGTACGACCAACAGTCTGAACCTCTTGGCATTCTCCTTTGGCGAGGCTCTGGTGCACGAGGGCGACGAGATTCTGGTCAGCGCCGTGGAGCACCACTCGAATATCGTTCCCTGGCAGATGTTATGCCAACGCAAGAAAGCCCGCCTGCGCGTCATACCGATGCGGGAGGACTGCACCTTAGATATAGAAGCCTATGCTGCGCTGCTCAATGAGCGCACGCGTCTGGTCAGCGTGGCGTATGTGAGCAACGTGCTCGGTATCATCCAGCCCGTGGAGGATGTCATCCGGTTGGCGCATGCAAAGGAGATACCGGTCTGTATCGACGGCGCACAAGCTGTGCCGCATCTGCCCGTGGATGTGCAGGCTCTGGACTGCGACTTCCTGGCATTCTCGGCGCATAAGATGTATGGTCCTACGGGGCTTGGTGTGCTCTATGGCAAGGAGAAATGGCTCAACATGCTTCCGCCGGCTGAAGGTGGGGGAGAGATGATTGAGCACGTACGTTGGGACAACACCACCTATAATACCTTACCTTATAAGTTCGAGGCTGGAACTCCTGATTTCATCGGCAGTTATGCTTTTGGCGTAGCCTTGGATTATATGAATAGCCTCGGTCGCGAGGCGATAACCCGCTACGAGGCGGAACTATGCCGATACCTGGAGTCACAACTTGCTGCTATTCAGGGCGTTCGGATTTATGCGGCAGGGCATGAGAAAGCCGGAGCCGTGTCCTTTAACGTCTATCGCGAGGATGGCCAATTGCTGCATCCCTTTGATGTCGGAACGCTGCTGGATAGGCAGGGCGTAGCCGTTCGTACCGGTCACCATTGTGCCGAGCCGCTCATCGATGCCTTGGGCGTACCGGGTACCATTCGCGCTTCGCTGGCGTTATACAACACATGCGAGGATATTGACGCGCTCATCCGTGCGCTCGAGACAGCCGTAGCGATGTTGTCGTAGCAGTATGTTTTTTCCCGATGAATAGGGCAATTTTTATACTTATCGGGTGTATCATTTCCGGTTGTGCAGTAGCCGGCGATTGCTACCGTATTGCCTCCTATAATGTAGAGAATTTCTTTGATTCGACGCACGATACTCTCAAGAATGACTCTGCTTTTCTGCCCGATGGTCCGTACCGCTGGCATGCGTCGCGTTTCTATCACAAGGCGCAGCAGATAGCGCGTGTGGTGAGCCTCATTGGCGAATGGGATAAGGCTGCGGTCATTGGTCTATGCGAGGTAGAGAATGCACATTGCCTGGCGGTGCTATGCCGTGCGTTGCGCAATTACGGCTACCGTTTTCTGCATTTCGAAGGACCCGACCGGCGAGGCGTGGATGTGGCGTTACTCTATGATCCGCAGCGTTTTAGGCTTATAGACTCTGCCGCTTTGCGGGTAGATTTAGGTGAGGCAACCACCCGTGATATTCTCTATGCGGCGGGTGTGTTACCCTGTGGCGATACGCTGCATCTCTACGAGTGTCACCTGCCTTCTATGTCGGGCGGACAGCAAGTTAGCGAGTGGAAAAGACAGGCTGCGAAAGCTGTTATCCGCCGGCATGTCGATTCGCTGCTGCAGGTACGTCCCAAGGCGCTGGTGGCGGTAATGGGCGATATGAACTGCCGACCGACCGATGATATTACGGGATTGACCAACCGAATGATCCCCCTGGAGAAAAAAGGCTGCGGCTCACACCGCTACCACGGAATATGGAGTTGCCTCGACCAGATTTACCTCTCGCCCGCACTGGATACCATCAGCGACGTGCAGATTTTTACCCATCCCGTACTGTTAGAGGAAGACCGCCAATACTTGGATTCCAAACCACGCCGTACTTTTCAGCGATTTCGATACGACAAGAATGGTTTTTCAGACCATTTGCCCGTTTATTTCGATTTTTGTCTGCCTTGATGGCAAAAAGTAAGCAAAAAACGTATTTTTCTGTAAAAATATTTGTACAATTCAAAAAAAAGTTGTACATTTGCAACGTCATTCGGAAAAAGTTACCTTTTGCTGCCGAATAGACATGTATAGTGGGGGCGAGGACATGGGGATGGAAATACAACCGTAACACTATTATATCACAATGGCCAATACTTTTGAGATTATCGACCGAGTACTCGTTCATTGCACGGTGAACGAGCCCGATGTGGTCATACCCGAAGGCGTGCAGGTAGTTAAGAGCAATGCCTTCAAAGAACAGGATCGGATAGAGTCTATTGTTTTTCCGACAAGTTGTGAACTTATCGAAAGTTATGCGTTATCCTACAGGGGTAGTCTGAAAAGCGTCACGATCCTCGGCCCAGCGGAGGTGGAGGCAAACGCTTTTATGAGTTGCCATAACCTAAAGGAGGTCTATTTGGCAGACGGCGTCAAAAGCCTCGGGAGCGAGTGTTTTGCTTATTGCGATAAGATACACGACATCTTTATTCCTCGCTCTGTCGAATACATCGGCAGCGAAATCGCTTGCATGAACGATGCTTCGTATCGCTACCCGCTGTTCCTCTGCGCACGTCGCGGGCCTGCCAAGAACTGGGACAAGGACTGGAACCTCATCTGGCACGACTCGCGCTTCGGCAACGACAAGACCCACTCATTCTACCACCCCACCAACTACGACATGCCGCGCGAGGAAGACGAGGCGCATTATGAAAAGCGCGAAACGATCCGTATGCCCCACGGAACGGGTGTGCGGGATAAAGGAAAAGATAAAATAAAGCCGGTTCGTATCCCCGAGATGAAACTGCAAATGGTACTCCGAGCTACCAAGAAGATCTTTGCCGGCGATACGGAGTATAAACTGATAGACGAAGAGAGGGAGTTCCTGCCCGATCTGATACGCCATCCGAACTATGAAGGCGAAGTGCTGCACCGGCTGGACGAACCCTGGGAAGTGACGATTAATAACGACAGCTATAACCTCGCTCCCGAGTTGGGCATATTGGCGATGATCGACACCTACAATCATCCCTACGATGGCGAGACGCTGACCATCAGCCACGACATGCCTTGGCGGGAGAAATCGTGGGACAAACCCGCTGTTACCCGCCTCAAAATGGGCGATACCGCTATCGCGGAAAAATATATCACCAATGGCAATTTTATGGACATATATGCCGTCCGTCTCTTTATCCATTGGCCCAAACAAGAAAGCAAGTATTACGCCCCGGACGAGGCGATAGACCGGATTCGTCAGCAGGCAGAAGCGTGGAAGGACTACACGGACGGAAAGAACGAGCTGCTGGTACGATTAGCACACGGCAACAATCCCGCCGAGGACTACAAGAGGTATAATCCGAGTGTCTTTCCGGAGGCGTTTATAGAGGACATGAAGGCCGATGGCGATAGATGGAACGACCTTGGAGAGATCAGCATCCAGCCGCTGCTCCTCTACCGGCAGCACCACGACATAAGCGATGATCTCAAGTGTGCCTATGGCGTCAGTGACGATGACGACACCGGCTGGTACTCCGTCGAGCGTGCGGAGACCGGCAAGCGAATGAGTTTGGAAATAAAACAAGACAATAGTATGAACACAGCGAAGAAAACCACCACTCCCGATTTCACGGAGTACCTTAGAAACGAAGATCTCACCGGCTATCTGCGTGACCTGCATCGCGAGGCCGACAAGGACGATATCGGCAGTCTTCATGCCCTGCTCTTCCTCGCCGTTCGCCTCAGCGACGGCGGCAAGGCTGTGGACTATGCCCACCGACTCTATGAGTTAAAGGATCCCTTTGGTGTATTCTATTGGGATTTCATTATGGCGCAATATGAGAGCCTCTCCGAGGAGGATAAGAATAATGACGAGAAACTCACGAAGATGCTCAAGATGTCCTATCCCTGGGCGCAGCAAGCGTTCCCCGATCATCCGGACTTTGAGAAGATGTATCTACCCTCCAACAACCAGATTTTCCGCGGCTATCTGAACCACGTAGGCGAAGAAATCGAAAGCGAGGTGACGGAGGAGGATCAAGAGGTGGAGATCCACGACTGCGCGTCTGAGGAGACGAAGGCTAACTGGCGCAGCCTCTACCGCCGCAGCGACTGCTCGACGAACCAGCAGTCGATATATTCCGAAGCCATGACCTACGCCAAACAGGGTGATCCCTACGCCATGTATATAGTGGGTTACCTGCTCTCGCACGGCATCGAGACCAAGTACAGTACGCCCAAGATGGTGTATCTGGAGGTGGATAAGGACAAGGCGCTGCCCTGGTTGGAGCGGGCTACGGAAGCCGATATCCCGCAGGCCTACTGGGAGGCCGCCAGCATATGGCTGGATCGCTCTCGGAGGAACGATCACTCGCCGGAGATGTTCGACAAAGCACAACGCTACATCCGCCGCGGAGCCGAGTTGGACGACGTAGAATGCCTGCGTTACCTGGTGGAGTACAGCAAGGACGACGTTGTCAAATTCAACAGCCTGCTTCGCCTCGTCGAGGTGGACAGCAGCCATAAGTCGAGGCTCCAACTGGCTAACTGCTACGAGAAAGGTATCGGATGCGAAGTGAATCCCGAGAAGGCTTTCGAACAGGTAGAGTATGTGTGGAAGCATTCCTCCTGCTCACCCTACGATGACAGCTATGAAACAGCCTGCTCCAAACTCGCGAGCTACCTTAATACCGGCTTCGGCTGCGAAAAAGATCCTGTTCGAGCCTCCAGCATCCTCTCTGACTACGCGGACGAAGAGGACCGAATGATGGAGTTGCTCAGCAAGTAAACATCGTCAAATCGTCAATCGTCAAATCGTAAATCGTCAAATCATAAATCGTCAAATCGTCAATCGTCAAATCGTAAATAATATGTTGTCTTACTTCGAATTGCTTAACCAATACCGCTTTGATGAAGTGGTGCAAGAAACCCTCCCCTGGGTACGTTCTAACCAAGAAGCGCGCGAGGCATTCCTCCGCGTGTTCATGCTCAAGGAGCATATCTACCTGCTCGATAAGAGTATCTACACCCTTCTCCAACGTGCTGCTACGAGCGAGAACCCCTATGCCCAATATGCTCTCGCGCGCTATCACTCGATTCGTCATCCCGAGGAAGACTCCGGGCAGAGCGCTGTGCACCTTTTTAAGGAGGCATGGAATGCCGGTGTTGCCGATGCCGGTGTCGGACTGGCTTTGTCGTGGTCGTTTGGCGACTTTGACGAGGTGGACTACGACGAGGCGAACTATTATGTGGAGGAGGCTCTCAAGATGGGTAGCAGCATGGCCAAACTGCGCAAACTCAAGAACGTGCTCTTTGGCAACGACGGCTACGAGGCGAACCCCGATGAGGCGCTCCGGATGGTCAATGACTATATCCGTCAGGACGAAGAGGCCGGCATCGCACCCAATGGTGTGTGGTACATGCTGCGCGGCCGCATCTATAACAGCATGGGCGATTGCTATAAAGGTCTGCCCGACTTCACCCGTGCTACCGAACTCGGTATCGTGCCCGCCTGGTTCTGGCGCGCGTATGCAACAGGTTATGAAAATGGCGAAGAGTTGCTGCATAAGCAGGAATACGATGCCCTCTTGCTCGAGGGAGCCAATCATAACGACGCACAATGTATCACCTGCGCGGCCGCCGAACTGTACGACAATCTGGATGATATCGTAGGCGATGACGATGAGAAGCGTGCTGCTATCAGCAATCATATCATCGCCCTATACAACCGTGCTGCGACATACGGCTACACGCTGGCGATGACACAGTTGGGCGACATCTTCCGCGACGGAAGCCTTGGACAGGAAGAAGATATTGAATCTGCGCAAGGGTGCTATGCGATGGCCGCCCTCAACGATGACGAGGATGGCTACACCCGTCTGCTCGGCCTCTGGGCTGACGAGAAAATCGAACTCGACGACGAAACGGCTACACAGTATATGCTAAAGGCTGTACGCCTCGGCTCCGATGATATGCTCGAGTACCTTATTGATGCCTACAACGATGGACGCCTGGAGGACTACAAGGAGGAAATCGAGAAATATTACCTCCCCCGCTACGAAGCGCTGAAAGAACAGGAAGAGACCGAAAATACGGAATCAACGGAGAATACGGAATCTACGCAAACTACGGAGCCTGCTCCCCTTAAGTCCACCGGCGAAGCCCTGGAGGCTTATGCCAAGACCTGTATCGAATACTGCGACCGCGCCGAGAAGATTCTGCAGGACCACGATGACCCCAGTCCGATAGCCGACATGGCGCGCGAGGTGATTCGTTTGGGAGGCTGGCTCGGTCAGTTCGAGCATACCCTCTCTGCTGCCTATACCGCTACCAGTCGTATGGCTGAATATCTCTATGAACACCCGCGGCTCCTGCTGCGACTCAAGGAGACCGAACTCGAGATTCTCGAGTATGTCGAGGCAGCGCAGAACCAGGGACGCTCCATGAATATCACCGAAGACCTGCGCAAGGAGATAAACCAACTCCGTGCCAATATCCAGGCTGCGGATGAGGGACGCTTCGAGGATATTAAAACCAAAAGCATGCTCAAAAGTGACCCCGTGGAGTGGACTAAGGAGTATGAGGACGCCATTGACGCTGCTGACCACGAGGCTTATCAGCATCTCGGCGATGCCCCACGAGGCATGGGATTCTGCTTCGCCTACTGGGCAGAGAAACGCAATGCACTCGCCCGACGCGGTATTGAATGGCGCAGCCCGAGCCGGATGAACCCGGGCGTGATGTTTGACTAAACGAAATCATCGATCACTATGAATTATCTGAAATTATTACACAAAGGTGAGTACGACCGCCTTGTTCGCGAGGCCCTACCTCTTGCCGAAACCGACCGGCTCGCCGAGCTTGCTTTCTTACGCTTATGCCAAGGGCGTTATAACTTCTTCCTCTTGGAGCCGGCAACGGTCGAAATGCTTCAAGAGCAGGCGAAAGCCGGCAACCGCTATGCGCAATACGCCTTTGCACGCTACCATCTCTTTGTGCGTAATACCGAGGAATCCGTCATGCTCTCGTACGAGAATATGTTAGCGGCTGCCCGTCAGAACCTGCCCGATGCCGTTGCCGGTTTGGCAAGTTGCGCCGAGTACGGCGATATAGGTGTGGTGGACCGCGAGAATGCTGCTGCCATGATGGACGATGCGTTCAATGCCGGTAGCGAGTTGGCTGCTATCTATCGCCTCAAGGAGTACTGCTTCGGCAGGCACTTTCAACCCGCGCAGCCGGATAAAGCCGTTGAACTGGCCGAACAACTCATCGCCCGCGATGAGGCCGCCGGTATCGAACCCAACGGTTTCTGGTTCTACTATCGTGCCTCCGCACGCGAAGACAGGTTCGGACGCACCGCCATCACCATCAGCAACGACTACCAAAAGGCCCTCGCTCTTGGTATCCTCGATGCCTACAGCGATCTCATCTTGGCTGCCGGTTATGGCGACGAATCACGCGTACTGACGCTGACCAAGGAATACGAACGCCTCATCAACGAAGGTATGGAACGCCTCTATGCCGGTGCCTTCTATTTCGATGCTGTTGCTGCGCTCCATGAATACGAAGTACTCCAAGCCCCCGACAACGATCTGGGACACGAACAAGAGAACCGTCTTCCCCAACTGCTCCAAGACTGCCACGACCGAATCTTCCTCCGCTTCACGCAAGCCGGCGAGTTGGGCGATAACTCTGCCTACGAACTACTCGGTGACTTCTATTACGAGGGGTCTTACGGCTTCGAGCAGAACTACCAATTGGCATACGCCGCCTACGCACGCGGCATCGTGCGCAATCATATAGGGTGTGTCGAGAAAGCATGGAAGATGATGCGCAATCATTATATCGATCGCCCCATTGAAGAGATGGATGAACTCGCCCTGCTCGGCGCACGCTGTGATAGCAAGCGGCTATTGGCCGAAACAGTCATCGCGTATCAGGAGGGCAGACTGACAGAATTTGCCGATGAAATCACGAAATATTACGAACCTATCTTCGATGCGCCGGAGTTCACATTAGATAGCGATGAAGACTGGATGCAGGTCATTGATGAGCAGCTGGGCGACGAAGATGACGACTTTGAGGAAGACGACGGACGCTACGACGCGTGGGCGTGAGCGCGCGTTCAGCAAGGAGGTCGCACTGACCGAACGCTCCGCGCTCGTTGAAGCGACTCCTGCCTCCGCTTTCCCCACCAGACGCACTTCGTTAGCGCCTGTTGGGGGCCCCGAAAAGGTTGAAATTTGATAGTTGACAGTTGATATTATGAAGAAGCGAGTATTCATCATCTTGCTATTGCTTGGCGCAATAGGGTCGAAGGCGCAGACCTATCTGGTGGATGTATATAAACCGACAGCGGAAAACCGCATACAGGTTTCTTCATCCAAGTCGGATGATTTGATGACCATCAGTTATATCTACCGTACAAACGGTGGTTTCTCCATTGCCGGTGATGCACATGGTTTGATAGGTGGCGACAACCACGGCTGGTGTACCTATAAGATTGGCGGCAAGTACAGCAAGATGTCGTTCTGGGTGGGGTCTGCTTTTGTTAATGCCGGAACAGGACCCCTCAATAAGTCGGTGCTGACCGTCTGGGCCGATGGGGTACGTATCTATGACCAGCCCATCTTTCATGCCGACGCACCGCGTTTTGTGACGCTGGATATAGAGGGCGTGGATGAGTTGCAATTCAAAGTAATCATCGGCGAAATAAACCTGACGCTCGGACAGATTCAGTTATGGAAAGAGGGTGTAGATGTGGTCAAACCCGGAATCAGGACGGCCACGGCCGTTCCGGACGGAAAGGTGAAACTTGTGGAACAGTTGGTGCCCTATTTCACCACCCGCTACGTACATCCTATCACGGATAAAGATAACGTGCCGGGGTTGGATTATCCGGTGGAGAGCATCAGCATGGCGCGTCATGAGTTCAAGAACGGACTGCAGTTTACCTCTTCCGAGCAACTTGCCGGCGAACGAGTGGACTATTCCTATTTCTGGTTGAGAAAGAAATACGAGAAGCTCTCTTTCATCGTCGGACCCCGTGACAATCAGAGTTCCAATACCTCGGCATGGCTGGTCATCTATGGCGACAAGAAGAAGATCCTCTATGAGGGTATCGTTCGCCAGAGTGACGTGCCGCAGCAAGTGGTAGTGGATGTAAAAGGTCAGGACCAGATATGCTTCAGTTGCGAATTGCGCAGCAACGATTTCTTAGGCTCCATCACCTTTGGTGCCGTAGAGATCTATGCACACCCGAAAGGCGATCCAACGGTGCCCAAAGAAGGTCCGGCTAATATCAATAAGGATCGTGTGTCGCAATTCAAGTCACCCTGTTCTCTGATGATGAATATCCTGCCGTATTCCGTGCGCGGTGTAGCGAAGGCTAAGAGCACGCTGTTTACAGGCGAATCGTCCTATGTCACCTTCTCCATGGGAGGGGAGAAATACTCCGAAGGTTTCATCCTCACGCCGGGTACGACCCTGTTGGATGATAAGATAGACGCCTATGCGACCTTCGACCTGGCGGAAGAGTTTGACTATATCTCCTTCTACGCCGGAGCCCTCACCAACCGCCGCGTGCTGGACGATGGCCGTCTGCTCGTGTTCGCGGATGACGTCAAAATCCTTGATACCGTCATCCATTGCACTTGGCCGAACGCTTATTTCGAACTGCCGATTCATAAATGCAGGATGCTCAAGTTTGCCAAACCCAGCGACGGCAAAAACAAGCAGATATTCATCGGACTGGGCGACCTGGCACTCTACCGCGGCAAACCGGTCAAAAATCGCCTCTTCTACCACGAGTATCCCGAGTTTGACGACGAGGCCGACCTTATCGACCTCTGCGGACGGCCGTATTTCCACTACGTGGGACGTTACCTGTCGTCGCTGACCAACTTCGACTTCAACGACTGCTTCAAGAACGGCTCCTCCCGGCGTGAGTACTTCCAGATGAAGGACGGCAGTCAGATCTATAAGGGTGTGATGCTGGAGGCCAATGTGCCGCTGCCCTTTGAGGATATCTCGCTGACCGAGGCTGCCTTTATGTTCATCGTAGGTGCCGGTAGTGCCATGAGCGGTAGCGATGTGGCTGCCTACACGGGCGTCTCGGCGGGCGCAGGAATCGGCGGACAGATGGCTGTTGCACGCCTGATGAACAATCAGAACAACGGGCAGGCTTCCGTCGTAGCCTTCAATCCCTACGGACAGTATCAGTCCTGTACCTTCACCGTGGCCAACAAGAGCGAGTACTGGGACGATATGGAGAAACTGGTTAATCTCGGCAAGAATCCCGACCGACCCTTCAAACTCAATATCTTTGCAGACCAACGCCTCGTGGGCGAGTTGTGGCTCACCAACAGGATGGAACCCGTCACCATGACCGTGCCGATCTTCAACTGTCGACAACTCATGTTCTGGCTCGAGCCAGGCGAGTACCGTTCCGGCCAGTTCGTGCTATACGATATGACAGTCTCGAAAGCCCCCTGCAATACGCCTATCCCCGACACCTATCATTACGAACCGGTGGCTTCTACGCCCTCAGCTTCGCCCGTGCGGGAAGGTGTCAAACTGCTTGACAAAGCTGCCGATATCCTCAAAAGTGCGGTGGGCGAGGTCGCAGAACAGGTCACCAAGACTCTCACCGAACCGGATAAAGCCATTGAGGAAGCTGCTGAGGCTGCCAACGAGGCGAAGCAGAATGCCTCGGACATCCTGCAGGAGGTACTGGAGGCTACGCCCGTGACCTTTACCGACACGGTACGCGTCACCACGCCCGTCAACCTCCCTCCGCCGGTTTTTGTAGAATAATCGATAACCCATAACCGAAAAAACATTATGCGCAAGTACGTATTGATTGGTATTAGTCTAATAGCGGCACTTACCATGCACGCCCAAGTATGGATGACCGATGTGTTGGAACCGAAGGACAAAAATAATGCTTCTACTTATAAGTCCACTGTCGATTTGGAGGACGGCTTGGAGATGTGCCATCTCTATAATGTCAAATCGGCCATTTGGATGGGTGGCAACTACAACGCGGCCCCGAAATACATTATCTATGACCTGGAAGGCAAGTACGACAAACTCTCTTTCTGGGTAGGTGGAAACTATTGCAGCGGCTGTAGCCAAAAAGATATATCGGTGCTCCGCATCCAAGGCGACGGCAATACGCTCTACGACGAACCCGTTCGGTACTACGACGCGCCGAATTTTATCGTCGTGGATGTGAAAGGAGTGCACACCCTGAAGATGGACTTGGTGGTCTTCAATAGCAATATAGCGATGGGCTATGTGCAATTATGGAAGGAGGGCGAGACGGTCGTTGCGCCCGAATTACCGTTCATGCCGCCGAAGCGCAAAGTCAAACTCGTAGATGAAGTGTTACCGTATTATAATCCGGGATCCATTACTACGATCCGCAAACCGATAGAGAAACAGCCTTATTATCATAATCTGTGGCAGATAGCTCTTATGGATAGTTTCAGTATGGGCTGGAACGAGTACTACAGCGGTCTGCAGCTCCATTCGCATGAGGGACTGCTCTCATCCTCTTCGGCGGATGCCTATTTCTGGCTCAACAAGCAGTACGAGAAGATATCCTTCATCGTCGGACCCAATAACAACCGCAGTTCCAAAGCCTCTGCCTGGCTCGTCATCTATGGCGAGAAAAAGAAAATTCTGTATGAGGGCATTGTGCGTCAGACCGACCTGCCGCGGCAAGTGGTGGTGGATGTACACGGTCAGAACCAGATCTGCTTCAGCATCGAGTTGCGTGATTGCGATTTGTTGGGCGGCATTACCTTTGCCTGCGTGGATATATTCGCTTACCCGGAGGAAGCCCTCGCAGAGTTGCCGGAAGAGGGAATCATCAATCCCAGTAAGGAGCGGCTCGCCAAACTACCGTCACCGTGTTCGCTGATGAAGAATATCAAACCCATCTCGCTGCGCGGAACGGGCGATGCGACAGCCGTGCGTTTCACGGGCGAATCGAAGTATATCACCTTCTCAATGGGCGGCGAGAAGTTCACCGAAGGATTTATCATGACAACGGGTAGCACTTTCCTTGGCGACCATATTGACTCCTATTTCCTGTTCGACCTGGCGGAGGAGTTTGACTATATCTCGTTCTATTTGGGTATGCTCACCAAGCGCCGTACGCTGGACGATGACCGCATTCAGATTTATGCGGACGACAGCCTAATCTTGGATACGCTCGTGCATTGCTTCTGGCCCAACCAGTATTTCGAGATACCCATCAACAAGTGCCGCACGCTGAAGTTTGTCAAGGGCGGACACGGTACGAACCGCGATTGCTATGTCTGCGTGGCGGATATAGCCCTCTACCGCGGCAAACCCGTGATGCACAATCTGTTTGTGCATAACCGACCCGAGTGCCCCGATGAAGCGGACCTGATTGATTTGTGCGGCAGCCCGTATTTCCACTATGTGGGACGCTATCTCTCCACGCTCACCGACTTCGATTTCAACGACTGTTTCCATCCCGGCGGTACCCAGCGTCAGTACTTCCAGATGAAGGACGGCAGTAAGATTTACAAGGGCGTCATGCTCGAGGCCAATATGCCGCTCGGTCTGGAGAGTGTCACCATCACCGATGCCGCGCTGATGTTCCTCGTTGGTGCCGGTAGTGCGATTAGTGCCAGCGATTTCAGTGCCTTCACCGGCGTGAGTGCGGGCGGCGGACTGGCAGGCGGTATCGCGGCCGTCAGCCTGATGAACAACCGTAGCGGCGGGCAGGCTTCCGTCGTCTCCTTCAATCCCTTCGGCGAATACAAGAGCTGCACCTTTACCATTGCTAACAAGAGTGAGTATTGGGATGATATGGATATGCTGCTCAGTCTCGGCGAGCGTGTGGACCATCCTTTCAAACTCAATATCTTTGCCGACCATCGCCTCGTGGGTGAGTTGTGGCTCACGAACAAGATGGAACCCGTTACCATGACCGTGCCCATCTTCAATTGCAATGCACTGACCTTCTGGCTCGAACCCGGCGATACACGGTCAGGACAATTCGTGCTCTCCGATATGAAGGTATCGAAAGCGCCCTGCGATATTCCTGTGCCCGACGGCTATCATACAGAGCCGCAGGTGCCCGAACCCCAGAAATCGATGCTCGACCGGACTGCCGACATGCTCAATAATGCGTTGGATAAGGTCAATGAGGCGGTAGAAAATGTAAACGAAATCCTCACTCCAACAGATTCTATAGTCACCTCCCATGAGGGGAGGCCGGGAGAGGTTGTGGAAACCGGCGGCGCACTACCGCCACCGGTTTGGGTGGAATAAGGTGAAAGGACGAAGGACGAATGTACGAAGTACGAAGGATGTACAAAGGAAAAGAAGTACGAAGGTCCATCGTACATAAACTAAATCGTCCATAAATCGTACATCGTAAATTGTAAAATCGTAAATTGTTTTTATGGCAACTGCAATACAAAATATCCTCTATAAGAGTTACAGCGACCGCGGCGCGTTTGTGCAGAGCGGACATTTTCAGACCACCGATGTGGACGAGTCGGAAATCATCGTAGGCGAACAATTGCCGAAATGGCCCGGCTACGACAAGCCGATCGTGAATGAGTTTGTGCCGGGTGAGCATCTGGCGCTGCGTTATCACGACGAGGATGTCATAATCCTCAAAGGCGAAGAAGTGCAACTCGACAGCAGTCTCTTCTCGCAGGAATACGGGGTGTGTTGTTATATATTAGAATGTGTAAAAATGATTTGATATGGCAAAAATTACAGTGTATGCATCCGTGTGGTCGTCCGACCCCGGAATTGTGAATATGTCATCGTACGAAGGTTCAATCGACGCAGCGGACGTACAGAGCGAGCAAAACCTGAAGAGTATCGTCACCAGCCAATGGTGGAGGGAAGATGTGGCGTATAAGTTCGCTCCCTTGTACCTCAAGGAACTGCGCGAGGACGGGGCAGTCTTTACTTACGGTCAGCGAGAAGTGGTCGTACCCTTCGGCAAGACGCAGTCCCTCGAAGAAGTAGGCCTCAGTTACGCCTACGGCGATATCGCGGTACGGATTGATCAGTAAAGGTGATTGTTTATAGGTTATTGTTATTGTTATTGTTATGAAAAAGATTTATCTTATCCTCGCCCTCTTGGCTTGCACGCTGTCTTCGCATGCGGTCATCTACCTCACCGACTCGTTGGATTATAACGAGGAGAATAAGGTCTGGATCACCTATTCCAAATCCGACGGTCCCTATGTCATCTATGCCGGAGGCAACCAACGACTGGAGTGGGGACAGATCTATCGGACCAACGCCGGTATCGAGCTCAATCTGTCGGACAACTCGTCGAAGGCAACGTATACTTTGGGTAAGAAATACGCCAAACTGTCGTTCTGGATGTGCACGCGCGATCTGAGCGAGAAGAAGTATTCGCTGGTCACCATTTATGCGGATGGCAAGCGTATCTACGATGAACCCTACTTCGGGCACGACGCCCCGAGGTGGGTGGTGCTGGATGTGACGGGTGTGGAGACGCTGGTGTTCAAGATGGTAGATCCGCAGATCTGTGTCACCTTCGCCAAGATGCAACTCTGGTCGGAAGGTGAGACCGTGGTTCAGCACCCGTTCCAGAGCCTGCCTACCGGCAAGAAGATTAAGATGGTGGAGGAGATGTACCCCTATTTCATGTGCGGCGGAACGAAAGCCATCTTGCAGAGTATTCCCGTTTCGGATATCTCGACGCAGCAAATGACCTATCAATCCGGGCATGCCTGGTGGGAACGCGTAGACTCGCTCAGCATAGGTCGTCACCAGTACAAGAGTGGTCTGCAAATGGAACTGTACGAGGGACTAATCGGTATCACCTATCGTTACTGCTATTTCTGGCTCGGTAAGAAATACGACAAGATATCCTTCATCGTCGGTCCGCGCGACAACCGCAGTTCCAATGCTTCCTGTTGGCTCGTTGTCAAGGGCGATCACGGTAAGATTCTGCACGAGAGTATTGTGCATCAGAACGACCTGCCGCGACAGGTCGTTGTGGATGTTTCCGGTCAGGAAATCGTTAATGTAGGTGCCGAACTGCGCGACTGCGACCTGCTCGGAGGTATGACCTTCGGTACGGTGGAAATGTATGCCTATCCGAAGGAAGACCTGGCGGAGGTACCCCAAGAAGGTGAGGTCAATCCCAATAAGGAGAAGATTGCCAAACTGCCGTCTCCCTGTCCGCTGATGTCGTCTATCCTGCCGTACTCGGTGCGCGGCAAGGGCGACGCGGATGCCGTGCGCTTCAATGGTGAATCGCGTTACAAGACTTTCTCCATGGGAGGTGAGAAATTCTACGAAGGCTTTATCCTCACCACCGGCACCACCTTCCTCGGCGATGGTATCGATTCGTATATATCCTTCGACCTGGCAGGCGAGTTTGACTACGTATCGTTCTATGCCGGTATGCTCTCCAAGCAACGCGTGCTTGACGATGATCATCTTTATGTCTATGCCGATGACAGCCTTGTGCTCGATACCGTCATCCACTGCACGTGGCCGAATGTATACCTGGAGGTGCCGGTCAATAAGTGCCGTATCCTCAAGTTCGCCAAACCCGGACATCAGCAGATGAAGGAGTGCTATATCTGCTGTGGCGACCTGGTGCTCTACCGCGGCAAACCCGTAGCGCACGACTTGTTCCGGCATGTGAAACCCGAGTGCCCCGAGGAAGCCGACCTCATCGACCTCTGCGAACGCCCCTACTTCCATTACGTAGGGCGTTACCTCTCGTCACTAACCAACTTCGACTTCAACGACTGTTTCCAGAATGGCGAGACGCAGCGGCGTTTCTTCCAGATGAAGGACGGCTCGAAGATCTACAAGGGCGTGATGCTCGAGGCCAATATGCCGCTGGGTATTGAGGATATCACCATCTCCGATGCTATCATGATGTGCCTTGTTGGAGCCGGAAGTGCTATCAGCGGCTCTGACTTCAGCGCCTATACAGGCGTCTCGGCCGGCGGCGGACTGGCAGGCAAGATGGCAATACTGCCGCTGATGAAGCAGGGTGGCGGACAGGCCTCTGTCGTTTCCTTCAACCCCTACGGCGAGTATCAGACGCTGACCTTCACGGTTGCCAATAAATCGGAATATTGGGATGATGTCGATATGGTCAAGCACCTCGGCGAACGCATCGATCACCACTTTACGCTCGATGTCATCGCCGACCAGCGTATCATCAAGCAGATAGAGGTATATAACACCATGCAACCCCAGACCTTTACGCTGCCCATCAACGGTTGCCGCCAACTCACCTTCTGGCTCGAGGCGGGCGACACCCGCTCCGGACAGTTCGTGCTCTACGATATGAGGGTATCCAAGAAGCCCTGCGACACCCCCGTGTCCGATACCTATCAAGGCGAACCGAAGATGCCCGAACCCAAGAAATCGATGCTCGACCAGACTGCCGACATGCTCAATAATGCACTGGATAAGGTCAATGATGCAGTCGAAAATATAAACGAGATTCTTACTCCCACCGACTCCGTGGTCACCTCCCCTGAGGGGAGGCCGGGAGAGGTTGTGGAAACCGGCGGCGCACTACCGCCACCCGTGTGGACAGAGTGAATGACTATACTAACTTTTTGATCCATGTATCCAGGTTATCGCTATCTTGTAATCCGATATGTTGCTTGATGCGGTTGCGTCTCCGCCATATGGTATCTTTAGATGTATTTGTTATAATACATATGTCATGTATGGGAAAGCCAAGATAAATATACATTATCAATCTGCAATCCGCTTTTGTTAGTGCTGGATATTTCGTACTTAGTTGTTCGATCAATTTATTAGTGACTTCCTCAAATGATTCGAGCCAGATTTCTTCCTGTTCTTTTATTGGCAACGTTATTTCTGCATTGATTTTTTTCAATACTTGATATGCGTCTTTAGGTACCTTCTTATGCAGCAATAACGTATTAAAATGCTGTGTTACGCTAAGTCGTTCTTTGAGTTGTTGCTTTAGTTTTTTTGTTTTTTCTTTGCTTTTGAGTTCTTGTATGACTTTGCTTTTGCGATGGTATAGTGTGAGTATCACCAATGCAAATACCAATAATGTGCTAATAGTGCCGATGCCTATAATGGCAAGTAATAGATTTTGCCTTTCAATCAGCATCTGTTGTTTATCTTCTTTTTCTACTTGCAAATCATATTGGTTGAGTATATGGTCTATACGTTTGGATGATTCGTTGTTGATACGTTGGTTGTAGTTGTTATATAGTTCTACCATTTCATGATATGCATCTATCGGCTGACCGCTGATAAACGTATATCTGGCATGCAGTTCGTGGTAACGGTCGTTATTCCAGTGGGTGTTAGAGGAATCCGCTGCATATAATTGCAGGTAATAAGCGGCACTGTCTATTCTATTTCGGTCCAAATAATATTCGGTGATTCGATTTGCAGCTTGCGTGTATTGATAGGTGTCAAGTCCTTTCCTTGCAATGGTAAAGAGCATGGACGGATCATTGTCTTTAGATAATTGTTCTTGATAGTATCGGATATTCCAGTAAATCAAAGAGTCTTCTGTTGGATTGCAATAAAATAGTGCGCTATCCAGCCATATCCGACGCTGCCGTGAGACGTCTTCCGTCATGTCGTTTACGCAATACGTCCGCGCTAAATCTCGATACAAGCAGCTGATGTAGCGATTTTTGCCGTAGGGTTTTATTTTTTGCAATGCATCACGGTACTCTTCAAATGCCATTTCATACGACAACTCCATGTCTAACATACTTCCTATTCGGTAGTGGGTCATGCCTAATAGGAATGAGTCTCTGTCATCTTTTTGTAGCAGATATTGCGCTTCCTTTAGTCTATAAACGGCAATATCAAACATCTTGAGGTGCATCCATTCCGTACCTTGGATATACCGGGCTTCTCCTGCCAAAGCAGAATATTCTTTTTCTTGAAAATAAGCCAGTACTGCATCCAACGTATCGGGATTGTCAAATTGATGCGTTTTCAGACGAATATGTTCATCGGTCAGGCGGTAAAGCATTCGATTGTATAAATCGATGTTTGCTGTGTCCATTTTATCCAGAGCCTCGCGTGCCTGAGGAACAGATTCCCATAGAATTTGCCGTGCAGCACATATTTCCGGAGTCGGCTTTGATGTCGTACAAGCACTGAAAAAGGACATCCAAACAGCGCAAACATATAAAAAATCCTCCGTCCAAGTTTTTTCATATTGATTTCCTTATTTTTAAGGTATTTTGGAATACTTTGTCCGGTTTTTATGTGCTTTTTAGTTCATTTTTCGAGCATTTTTAGGTATTTTTGTCCAAGTCAAAATTCCCTATAAATTTTTATATGTCCTAAAAAAGTAGTACTTTTGCACCCGCAAACGGAACAAAAACCATTCCGCCTGCAAAAGTACAACAAAATATTGACATGACCAAATTATTAACAAAAAATTTTTGAGACGTTATGAAACGCGTGTACGATGGAGAAAAAGTTGCCCTATTTGGGCGGTCGAGGCATGCCTCCCTTAAAAATAAGGCCTATCCGATTTTCATTTTTCAAACATGTTTTCTTGCGCATGTCAAAAAAAAGCAGTAATTTTGCCGCCGGAAATATAACCATTAAAAACAGAAATTTATGAAACAAACTATTTTCTTGAGCTTGATAGCTCTCATAAGCCTCGGACTGATGGGGTGTAAGAAGAATAATGAGACAGTAGAGGAACCCCAAGTAGCTGAGATACCGGTTTCTCCTTGTGCCCTGTACGTAGGAGACTGCGGCGACACACCCGATTGGAGCCGGCCGATGGGAATTCCCGCACGTATCACAGCCGACGACCGGCCTGACTCAATCAATTGGGAGGACTTTATCCTTCATGAAAAACTGCAAGCCGCCTATATGGGCGAAAACCAACTGCGTATCATTTGGCAGAAGGTTGACCAATGCCTCCCCAAAATAGTCACGCGTGCCACCTTGGAAGAGAGTGTTATTCAGTTATTCTATCAAGATACGGCGTCAAGGATTGCAGAGTGCGAATGTGTATTCCCCTTGTATTTCGATTTCGACAGCCTCGCCTATGGCCTATATACCATTATCGCCGGCGACGTGGAGCACCATATCGACTTCCAACTCCCGCTCTCACCCAAAACGAGTGCGGAGGTGTATAAAATACATATTTTATTGAAAAAAAACTTGCATAGGTCAAAATAAAGCAGTATCTTTGCAAGCGGAAATGAAATAAGTTTAACCCTAAAATTACTGAGTATGAAAAAAGTACTTTTTATTGCCTTTATGGCAATTGTGAGTCTGCACTTGCAGGCAGTCGTTCATCCCGACACGTGGCATAGTTTGATTGTCGATATGGCTATAAATTACGAACATCGTACCTATGAGTTAGGTAAAGATACGATCATAAACAATCAAACATACACTCCCGTCATCTACACAGATGTTTATGGTACAGATCATACTTCTACGGGTATTATGTATCTTCTTCGTTACGAAGAGGATTATGCCAAAGTATATATCCATGTAGATTCAACGCTGCGTCTGGTATGTCGTTCAATGATAGAGCCCTATATGATAGGTGATGATGTGCTTGTATATGATTATACGGCACAAGTCGGTGACACGATATATACAATCGGTACTGCGTGCGGTATGCATTTCCCGCTGCAGAATGTCGTACTGGCCGTAGATACAATCAATGACCGTCGTCATATCCGGTTGTCGCAGCAGGCATTTGTGGATGAGAATTGGGATGACTATGAATTGTATTTCGGCGAGAATCTCCCGAGAACAATATCTATAACGTGGATTGAAGGCTTGAGCTTGGAACCGGTAACGGGTGTGACAGAATGTACGAATGATTTTGCTGAAGTGCTTTTTTGTGCGTTTCGTGGCGATGAACTCCTCTACCGTATGGACGATGATAGCTACTACGGGTATTACTGGCAGAAGTATCATATCACTTCCCCTTGTCACGAAGTGACTGCAATCGAAGAAACCTTTTCGCCGCAAAAGGATAACACCATCCCCTACAACATCCTTGGCCAACCGGTGGACGATACCTACCACGGCATTGTCATCCAAAATGGTCAAAAACGCGTGCAGTAATTTTGCAGCCGGAAATGAAGCCCAATTCGGTAAACAACAAAAACAACCCAAAAACAATATAAACTAAATAAACAAAAAGTATGAAAAAAACATTATTTATTGTGCTCTGCGCCCTGATCGCAACATTGATAATGGTATGTTGCTCTCATCCCAACAAACCAGAACCTACGGAACCAATCGTGATAACCCCCGATAGTGATACGACTTTCCAAAACATTACGACTTGGGACACTATCCTTTGTCCGAACTTGAAAATATATCAAATAAGGTGGCAAACCACATCAAATGGATTAGATACGATGTATGTTTACACATTTGAAATTAGTACTCCTGGCGATTATGATGCGCCAACTCCCGTTGAGTATGGAGGTGAGACAATGATGGCATATTCTCCGATGGATCATTATGTGTTGGTTACCAACCCGAAATATGATAAGTCTAATAAAATGATACCTTATTATTATTTTACTAGTACTATAGCTGGAAATGATGTGGGTAAGATTATTGTCAGAAAAGGGAACAGTTGTTCAGCATCTGAATCATATGCAACCGTTGATGACAATAATACGTGTATCATCCGCCAATGCACGGTTCGGATAACGCCATCAGAGAATGGGCATGATTTGTTTGAGTGTCATGCGTCTGTCGTCGGACGGAATAACAAATTGATGTATCACTATATTATGGGGTTTATTGACTATAATCCTCTTTGGGAAAGGTAACCGACTGGTTCTTTCCAACCGCATCCTCTGCCCGCTTGGGCTTACAAACCTAAATTCAAACATGTTTTCTTGCACATGTGGGAAAAAAGCAGTACCTTTGCAAGCAAAATGGAAAGTTGATACTATGACACCTAACGAAGACAGAGGAGAAATCATCATCTATCGCGCCCCGGACAATACGGTGCAACTGGATGTGCGCATGGCGCAAGAGACGGTATGGCTGACACCATCCCAAATGGCTACTCTATTTGATCGAGACGTAAAGACTATTCGGAAGCATATCAATAATGCTTTACGTGAAGAATTGGATAAATCCTTGGTTGTCGCAAAAATTGCGTCCACCAAGAAATATGGTCGTCGCGAAGGATATACACAAGAAATCGAAGCATTTATCTACAATTTAGATGTTATAATTTCTGTTGGTTACCGCGTTAAATCCACAAGAGGTGTAGCTTTTCGTCAGTGGCTCGATAGTGGCTTGAGTGTGGAGAGTTTAACCGCCGAAATACCGCTAATCACAAAGAACCAATTGGAGCAACAATTAAAATAAGGAATTTATGAAACAAATATCACTACTTGGGCTCTGCGCCCTGATGGCAGCAACGATGATTAGTTGCAGCAATAAGCAGGAAGTAAATAATCCGGCGAACCAACAGACTCCCGAACAGAAAGTGCTACCTTGCATTGGAACAAACCGATGGGTATTCCTGCCCGCATCACCGATGATGAACTGGATCCGTACACCACGCCGGAGAGCCTGCAAGCCGATTGCATGGGAGACAACCAGTTGCGTATCATCTGGCTAAGGAAAGACCAGTGTGATCCCAAATTTGACATAAACGCCACCTTAATTAACCATACCATTACGCTGACCTGTCAGGATACGGCGTACATGGTGGCCTCTTGCGAATGTCTTTTCCCTCTCTATTTCGATTTTGACAGCCTCGCTTATGGCACCTATAGCGTGATTGCCGGAGGTGTGACACATGAGATTGACTTCCAACGCGACATGCAACCGTATCGCTACGAGTACAAGTAAGTAGCACATTTTCCACCCGTCGGAAGGGATAACATTCTGATACAAGGGATTTTTGGAAAAGGTTTCTCTTCCTGTGGGTTGGATTTCTTGGTTTTTCTTCCAAATGTGGGGCGAAAAGTATAGATTTGGATAAAAAACACATATTTTTCTTCCAAATGTTGTGTAAAAAGCATAGATTTGGACAAAAAACACGAAGAATTATTTGGTAAATTGAAAAAAAATCGTATCTTTGCAAGCAAAAATGGAAAGTTGATACTATGACATCTAACGAAGACAGAGGAGAAATCATCATCTATCGCGCCCCGGACAATACGGTGCAACTGGATGTGCGCATGGCGCAAGAGACGGTATGGCTTGCTACTTCTCAAATGGCATTACTATTTGGTAAAGAGGAATCCAACATACGTCGTCATGTTATTAATATTTTTCGTGACGAGGAAGTTACACGTGATAATAACGTGCATTTTTTACACGTTAATGGTGTAAAGAGACCTGTTCCCTTCGGTAGACAACAAAAACAACCCAAAAACAATATAAACCAAATTCCTACTATTGATTGATAATTAATATTTTAACAATTATATTGATTTCATATGAAAAAAAATAATTCTATAGCAAGGATACGTTTAATCCTGCCTATGTTATTAACATTACTATGTGCTTGCACAAGAGTTAATGAGCCAACACCGGAACCGGATCCAATTACTGAACAGGATAGCGGTTGGCAAACAATTGCGCATGAGGTTCTGGATAGCCTTATGACGTATTTCCCTTACGATGGAGTGAAAAAGCAATACTACACCAACGGATACGGATTAACGGATAGTACCTGTCTAGCCTTCCCCAAGCGCGATTCGGGAACATTTCTCCGTGAAAAACCGGATTTTGCATGGATAGCTTCGGTAGTATCACAATCCGAATTTCATGGTGGTGAAATGAAAATCGAATTTGATTATATCCACGAAGGAGACAATGAAAAGACTGAGCAAATATATGATTATGTCACGATGCAATTTGCTGATTCGGATAGTACCCCAAAAATAATATGTTGCGAATGGGGGTTTGGTAAGGCGACAACAGCTGAAGAACGCCACTTACTATGGAGAGATACCGTGCGTGGTTTAAATAGTTGTCGAGAGGATAGCGCAGCTTATACCGTTATTGTCCGTCACAAAGGTCTGGTCGAATACAGCTTCGACGGTCAGGAAATCTGGCGGTTGGTAGAATAATCAGAAACGTTTCTCTTCCTGCGGGTGGGATTTTGAGACGTTATGAAACGCGTGCAGTAATTTTTGTTCAAATTAGCGTGTTTCCCCTGAAAAATTTGAAAAAAGATTTGCATACGTGATAAAAATGTTGTATCTTTGCAGCAAAATTGGTGAACACAATGAATAGATTCCTTTACATATGTCTTTTGTTCACGGGTTTGATTCTATCCAGCTATCAAAGTATAGTTTCGGCTCAATCCTCTGATTGGGTATACTCCCCCTATGCCCAATACTTGACCAACGACACAACGATTCCCCCTCCCGTTGGCGAACCAGCCGATGCCGCATTATCCTGCTTCCGGTATGATACCGTCTATGTGCTCATAATGCCAACAGGGCAGTTATACATATGGCTTCGCCCCGACCCGCTGATGGATAAATACATACAATCATCCCCGTATGCCTATTGCAACGGCAATCCGCTGAAGTATGTAGATCCGAATGGTGAAACAATCAAAGGGGCTACAGAAGAAGACATTACGACTTTTATTGATGATGTAAAATTTATATTATCAGACGAAAAATTTTCTAAATTCACATCCTTATTGTCTGCAAAAAATGAAAAAATAAAAAAACTAAATAACAAAGACATCCAAACCGCTTTGCATGATGTAGATTTGAATGAGAGTGAAGCATGTTTTATAAATAGATTAACATGGGCTATCAATAGTGCAGATGAATTATATGTTGAGTATTTGTCGGGAATAGAGAATTGTTCCGATATGGGATTAGAGGCGATTAATGGGACAATGCCATACATGGTAAGTGTAAACCAGATTTTTCTTCATAATTTTGGAGGTGCCGTAACTGCGAAGTTTTATGGCGGTTCCTATAGTATAATATCCAACGATAATACTACAGATATTAGGCCTATCACCTCTATGCATGAGGTCTTAGGGCACGGCATAGCTTTCTGTATGGGTTTATTCCCAGAACAAAATAACTCTGTGGCGATTCAAGTTACAAATATGGTGAATCGGATATTAAACCTGCCTTTATGGAACGGGTATGGTCACCAGACACCTTATGCAAATCCTTATCTAATACCTAAATTATAGCACTCATGAAACAATCACTTTGCTGCTTACTTTTGTTGTTGCTTTCCATTCATATATTTTCACAACAATGCACCTCTATCTTATCCGAAATGGTAATAGGGAAAGATGTTATTCTTTGCCGATATGACATACCCTCTATATCGGAAAAATATAGATGCGAGACAGGTTGCTTCATTGTGACGGATTCGTTAGGAATGGCATCCGATTATATTTATCATTGTCATCATGACACATTAGATACCCTTTGCGTCAGGCGTTATCGGTTAGTTCGCGATACCATACGGGTCTTATACCAAGACTCGGGCTACTTGAAGATTCAAGAGAAAATAACCCACTATGATTATAAACGAGCCATATCCATCTATCATTATTGGCAAAACAAGCACATTCATCGTATATCTAAATCGCATCAGAAAAAGCACGGAGTATTTGTAGAACGCAATTGTATGATAGATATTGCTTTTATAGATAGGAATAATTCTATTCGAGAAAAATACCAATTCGCATTTTTACTCTATCCGCTGAATGCTCCTAAAGACATTATCGACTTCATAATAACTAATTTTTTTCTACCTCATCTATATTTTGATGATATCTATAAACTTTATCAGACAGTTTCTGCCTCAGCAGACAATAATAAGATTGTTAACTATTCGAACCCATAAATACCAATTACCATGAAGCACTATCTTCTTTTTTATTTATTTTTATGGGCAGCCGTTACCCTACAGGCACAGTCGTCTGTAGGACAATCAACCATCTACTCCCCCTATGCCCAATGGGAGTCGGCCGATTCGGCCATTGCCCGCCAGAATGGCACTTCTTTCCCAATACATTTTTATGGTTTACAAACATTAACACCTATACTGCCATGGATAAAATAAAAATGATAGTAAAGATAATTATTCTGCCTGCAATAGCATTGTTTATCTTGGAAGTATTGTTTTATAATGGAGAGAGAAGATTAGGGGCTGGTTATATATATGATACTGAAGGGAAACGTATATTTGGACCTAACATCAACATACCGCCAAATGTAGTAGATGTGTATAATAGCCGTAGATGCATCGTTGTAAAACAAAAGCCATCTGCCCAAATAGAAGAAGATATCTATGATAGAACGTATTCATATCCATTCGGGAGAGACACAATATATTATTGGATAATATACAAAAAGGAGCATCATTATTGCGGTCCTCTATTATATGATGATATGAAAGATTTATTAAAAACGGATAAAATTGATATTAACCTATGAGAAAATATCTGTTACTGATTTCTTCGCTATTGGGGATTAGTTTTCTGCTCTTAGCCCAATCTGCAACACCAATGGGGGATAATGAATCTATCATAGTCCCAAGTTGGCATCAAACATTGGATTGCGAGCCAAATACATCCGTCCATCTTGCCTTACAGGGTTTGATACTTGAGGCAAATTCCGGTTCTGTGCTGGACACATTTACGCTGTCAGCAGAACGGCTTCCTTATACGGAGGCAGTTTCTCCGATGCCTTCGGGTATGGAGAACGTCACTACCGGTCGTGCGGTCTATCGTTTGCTGCCTCACGGTGAGCATTTTGCCGAACCGGCACGACTGACGATGGCGTATGATCCGGCACTACTCCCTCATGGCTACCGTCCGAGTGATATTTACACATTCTATTACGATAGTCTAAATGGTAAGTGGATGCAGTTATATAGGTTATCGGTTGATACGGTAGAGCATACGGTTGTGTCGCTCACCACGCACTTTACCGACTTTGCCAATGCCATCATCAAGGTGCCGGAGATGCCGGAGACGAAAGCGTTTGTTCCGACTATGATGCAGGATTTGCCGGACATAGACCCCTTAGATCAGATTCCGATGATAGCTGTCCCGGAAGCCAATAACAATGGTACGGCAGAGTTGACTTATCCGATTCTTATCCCTCAAGGCCGCAATGGTTTGCAGCCTTCATTGGCTCTAACCTACAGCAGTTCCAATACTGGCAATGGTCCATTGGGTGTAGGCTGGTCGCTCAACATGCCGGCTATTACCGTAGATACCCGTTGGGGCGTACCGAGGTATGATTATATCTTTGAGACGGAAGCATATACTCTAAATGGACAACCTTTGGTAATGCATACTGATCAAGGTCAGGCGATACCATTACCTCATCAGTCTGACCATTTTGAGGCACGCACTCTGCAAACACGGCGTTTCTATTACAGAGATACGCGAATGCAAGATAAAATTATCCGTCACGGTCAGAAACCGGATGAATATTGGTGGAGTGTTACGGACAGGCAGGGTGTTACAACCTATTACGGTGGTATCTTTGACCCAAATCACCCCGAAGATAAGGGATTGGACACAACCGCTGTTTTGAGGGATAGATATGGGAATATTGGCTATTGGGCGATTTCGGCAGTCATAGATCTATATGGTAACTATATTCGCTATACTTATTTTAAGGACGGCAATAATCTATATCCGAATTCGATAGAATATACCGGCAATTATAAGGAGCCTCTACTTCCGGCCTATTCTGTGGATTTTGAATGGCGGAATAGAACAGATGTGACATCCGAAGCCAGGTTGGGATTTATGCGTAGGACAAACAAGATGCTTTGCCATCTCCGTTGTGTGTACGATAATGTACCATTTAGGATTTATGCCATGCGTTACCAAGATCCAGAACAGGCAACGATGTTTAAATCGCGATTGGTAGAGGTGATGCAAATTGATTCGTGTACGCATCATCTAATTGAATATTATGGTACAACATATGGGTGTATAAATTTAGATGAATTATATGCGAAGCCTTGGCCAGGGACTCGTACGTTGTTTAGTTATGAAGACGCACCCCCATCGTCAGAACTTTTTGCCACACAGCCCGTTAATTATACTGGAGGATATAATCAGATAAGTATGAGTCGTACCACCTCATGGGATATAGGCGGGACAGTTTCAGTTGGATTAGGATTTGTTGTTCCCTTGACCACTCTAAGTATTGGCGGAAATTATACTTATAGTCGTGGGGACGGACAATCTGATTTTATGCTAATAGACCTTAATGGTGATGGATTGCCCGATCAGGTATATGAAGAGAACGGGCAAATAAAATATCGTCGGCAGCTCCAGTCACATTCTTTTGCTGATGCAATCCCGATTTTAGGTTTATCACGTTTGTCGCATGAGGTGAGTAAAACCAGAGATTGGGGAGTGCAAGCGGATATACTTGCCGCCAATGTCAGCGCGGGATGGCCGGTTACTGATTCCTATACCGACACCTATTTTTCAGATGTCAACGGTGATGGGTTACCGGATATGGTCACGCCGGAAGGAATTCGTTTTAATCACTTGCTATATGATAGTATACCATCCTTCGATAATTTATTGGATACTCGTACATCAGCTCAATCGAATGCTACAATACCTGTCGCGAATAGCGTTTGCGGCGAAATCACTCTTAACGGCGAGGTTAACGACCATCTTTTATGCAGAGTCTCAAGTTATGTCAAGCACCAGTATGATTACAATAGCATAATGCCGATAGATCATGACGAATCAGTTTGGAGCGCTGAGTCCTTCAACGGTGGAGTCCTTACTGATTCAACCCTTCTTCACGCTTTACAGGACGATCCGGAACTCTTTGTGGAAGCGACAGGTGATGGTGTATTTATTCGTTACCCCTCGTATCAGTCGTGTAACCGCGAGCGTGTGGATCCAAATATAGAAGTAGTCCGCGTATGGGTGGCACCTCAAAACGGCACGTTATCCATCTCGGGTTCAGTACACATGGAATCTGACACATCGTATTCGCATCAACAAGCAAGACATGCAGATGGAGTGATTTGTTATATCCAAAAATCTACTAATGTCACTTTTTCCGGACGTAAGATAGCTTCATCTGGCAATACTGTCCTTACCCAACTTACTCTCAACGATAACGATACACTCCCTCAAGCCCTTAATACTAATACAACCGTTCAGAAGGGTGATGTGTTGTTATTCCGTATTTTCTCACGTAACAATAGTGATTACGACCGTGTCCGTTGGCAACAGCAAATCAACTATACTTCCTCGGGCTATCAGTCCTATAATTCCGCGACAGATTATGTCTGCGTGGGGGAGAATGATTTTGTGGCTCCTTATGAAGGTTCAGTGAGGGCAACTGTTATTTGTAACAACGAAGGTAATACATCAGACACCATTCATCTTCGTTATTATCATGCGTCAACCTGTGTGGATACCATCTGTATTGTGCCTGCAAACACGACTGACACATTGAAATTTCATCGTTCTGCCATTGCAAAATATGATACTATCAGCGTGTGGCAGGTAGGTGGCGTCAATACCGTATGGAGTAATGTGCACACGTATTTTTCCGTTGATTACGCTTCGGATAGTATCTGTGAAGGTGAACGAACAATGACATACACACCGGATATACACATTCACGGCATTTCTCAAAATTCACCCTATGCATCATCAACTCCACCCGCCAATCCCGGCTATCCGATAGATAAATACCGAACGTTATTTGGTGGAACACTCTATCGCGGATGGGGGCATTTTGCATATAATTGGACAGACATCCCCAATCCGAATTTCTCGATTATTCCTCTTGCCGGACTTTATAATACTACGGATAGCACATTAGCCGTAATACACGCTGACACTACTGCCTATAAACAAAACATGCAGCAGTCCATACAGGGAATGGATGCCAGTCATATTCAGAATTTCACTGCCGACTCATTAAAAAATCGAATTGCTCAAAACGGTCTTTATAATCCGCTGCTATCCGGCGCATGGGTTGAGATGAATGCTGATAGCCGAACTGAACGTTATATCGCCTATGGTCAATTAGGATATCTGGGTCAATACATCCAATCTAATACACGTGTAAAAGATAATCCGTTAGTGTTCCGTGATACGCTTTATGACTCGGTTCCCTCTCAACCGGATATTATCACCTACGATAGTCCCTTCCCTAAGGTAAGTGGAAATGGCAGATTGATTACCATCCGCAAAAGCAGCCGGACCAAACAGGAAAGACTATCTGCAGGAGTCGGCTTCGGGCCATTAGGCATGGCATTCTCGGATTCCAAAAGCACTCAGACTGTGGAGTCTGATTATACCGATCTCAATGGAGACGGATTCCCTGATTTTATCGGATTGGTTAATGGTATCCAATATTCCACCCCATGGGGAGGCATCGGACGTATTCAAGAGACTGATTTATCGCCCTATGTGTGTACCTCCTCATCCACCGGAAATAATTTCTCCGGCCATCAAGGTGGTGAACCTGAAAAGATAGCGGGTAATGGACAAACCTCCGGACGTTTTACTATCAAGGAATGTCCCGGCAGTGTGGGTATTAGTCAGGGACATAATCAAGGGTATAGCGAGACAAAAAAAACCTATGTTGATATCAATGGAGACGGCTTGCCTGACAAAGTAGATATAGATTCTAACACGGTAGCTTATAATATAGGTTATTCATTCCTCAATCCTATTCCGTTTGATTCATTGATAGCAGTAAACGAAGGTAGTTGTTGGGGAGTAAGTGGCGGAGAAAACTTCGGGGGTGGCATTCAGTTTGTTAATAACCTGATTGAGAACGGCCTTATTGATATTGAAGACCTTAGCCAACTCACGAAGGTTCGCTTTGCCGAAGCTCAAGCCAGTATCAGTTTAGGTGTCAATCTCTCCGTCTCGGACGATTATACGGATAGGCGTCTGTTTGACATGAACGGTGACGGACTGCCTGATTTAGTATCATTATACGGAAATAATACTATAAAAGTCTCGTACAATACAGGTGGTCACTTTACTGCACCCCAAACAGTCAACCTGTCCGCCCTTATGAAGAATCATAGCGACAATGTTGGTATCAACTTGGGCCTCACAGGTGGAATAACCATCTTTGGTATTGTTAAATTCTGCTTAGGTGTCCAATCTACTCCATGGTCAATGTCTGCGAGTCAAACCACGGGAGACCTTATAGATATGAATGGAGACGGCTACCCTGATTGGGTAGAGGCTACCGCTAACGGGCTGCGTGTTCGCTTTCATCAGGGGGCGCGAACCAACTTACTGACTTCGGTTACCAATACGACAGGACAAAAGATAAAGTTGGATTATACGCTATCTGATCCGGATGTACATCACCGTCAGAGGCAGTGGAATCTCACACAGGTTACCGACAGCGACCGACTGAATCCCAATCCGGATTTACAAAGTATCCGCACAACGATACAGTACCTCAGTCCGCATTATGATAGTTACGAACGCACCGACTACGGCTACAAAACTGTTATCACACAAATAGGGGATAAACGGCTTACGCAACATTTCCAAAATGAGTCATATATGTTGCATGGTGAAAAGACAGAAGACCTCCTGTCAGACACGCTCAATTCACCCTATATAGGGCATCGATATAGCAGAGGTTTCTTCCTCGGAGGCGACCCTTCTCAAACATTAGATACTGTTGCATCTGCTCTTTGTCAAGATGCGGATATACATATCCATCATAATGGAGACTGGACGGATTGGTATGAGGGGCACAGCAATCCACAATTATCAATGCTGACCCAGTCTTTCTACGATAGTTTGTATAATCTCACCCGCTTTGTGCACCATGGGAATTATGCCTTGCCCGGAGATGAATGGACACAGGATATCACCTATAGTACATCTGCTATCCATCGCGGACATCATCTTATCTCCCTGCCAATGCGCGAACGTGTCTGCGGAGGAGGACAGACGTTGCGTCTAAGCGATGCGGAGTACAATCACTATGGCAGTATAGAAAGGATAGATATGTATGATACAGCGTCCGGTGTTATTCTCACTACCGAGTTGACTTATGATTCGCTGGGTCATCCTATCCGAGCGGTATATCCTACCGGTATGCAACTGGATATTACCTACGATACCGATGTACAGACCTATCCGGCATCTGTCTCCAACTCGTTCAATGAAACCACGCTGACAGACTATGACATGCGTTGGGGTAGACCAATCCGTACGACTGATCCTGCCAATAATGTGATATACTATGATTACGATGTCTCGGGAAGGCTTGTCTCGGTATTAGCTCCTTTTGAATCGGTTGCAGGATTAAATCATACGGTTGAATATCTTTATCATAACAGAGGACATCGCTTGAATCATAGTTATCAAGAAACAGACTCCTTTACTCATGTCACAAAGGTTATGCATTCGGTCTATTCTTTACAACCCGATACGGAACTGGTCATCTTTGATGCACGTGGTAAGGAATTGCAGCGGAAACGTCTTATGGCTGTTGGTCAAGACAAGAAATGGATTAGTAGCGGACATGTTGTTTTCGATCGGTTTTATCGTCCTACCCGCCAATACTATCCTTGCCAAATAAGTAGTGCTCTTGTGCAAGACTATGATCATATCGTAAGTCCTACTTGCAGCAGTCCAACGATTACGCAGTATGATGTACTAGACAGACCTGTTTCTGTAGAATATCCTGATCATGCAACAGAATATATGGCCTACGATGTGGAGGATAATTCGCTGCATACAATCCATGCAGACGCAAATAGTAATAGGCAGGACATCTACAAATCCCCGCAAGATTGGACATTGCGAACGCGCGAAGGCACGGATAGTATGACTATCTATCAGTATAATCCCATTGGGGAACTCATTCGTGTTACCGATGCAGAGGGTTATCGCACCGACTATACGTATGACATGTTCGGTCACACGCTAACGCGTTCGCATCCAGATAACGGAACAACACGTTGGCAGTACGGGTCACATGGGTTACTTGCATCCATGCAGACTCAACGGCTCTACGACAAAAACGCAGCGATTACATACACCTACGACCACGGACGTTTGACCGATATAAGTACGCCATCCTCTGCATCTATTCACTATGACTATAATTCAGCCGGTCGTGTATCCAAACGTTGGGATGCCTCCGGCACGGAAGAGTTTGCCTATGATGTACTGGGTAATGTATCCCGTTCAGTTCGTCGCCTGGCTGTTCCGACAGAAGCTGATGTCTATGTCTTCCAAACGGATTATCTTTATGATAGTTATGGCCGTATGCAGCGCATCACCTATCCCGATGGTGAACAGGTGAACTACCATTATGGAACAGGCGGCATGCTGTCGGATATGGTTTCTAACTATTATGGCACTATCTGTGAGCGGGAATATGACGAGAGGGGGAATCGGGTATATCAATACTTTGGTAACGGTACGAAGACCAACTACTTTTATTCTACCACGCGAAACTGGTTGTCGCGGTTTGAATCTAATAACGGAAGCGGAATGTTTTCATCGAAACATTATACTTTTGACCCTGTCGGTAATGTTGCATCCACATCCATTAATGAAGGAGCCTCTCCTGCCTTGGCTTCATGGAATACGGATTATTTGTATGACAATCGTAACAGGCTGGTACAAACACACGATGCATATGATTATGGTGTCGTGTATTCGCCGACAAATAAAATCTGGCACAAGGCATATACTACAGCGTTACCCGGATCTATTACTACACAATTTAACCTCATTTACGGTTATGATGCCGACACGATTACTCATCAACCTCGTGTGATTTATGATGATTATTCTGCATCTTCGTTAGCGCTCTTCTGGGATGCAGACGGAAATCTTGCTCAGATGGTGGATTGTGATAGAAATCGAATGCGTTTTCACCGTTGGAATGATTTTGACAGACTGACCTTATCACTTGGGCATGATTTTTGTGGGTACTACGGATATGATGCCGATGGCATACGTACCTACAAACTTATGGGCACTTGTAATATTAGCACACAGAACGGCGGAGGACTGCAAGCAAAGGCCGTCTTTGATGATGCAGTGCTGTATCCTTCGCCCTATATGGTAGTTACGCCTAAAGGATATACGAATCATTACTATGCCGGCTCGGAGCGTATTGCTTCGCGCATTGGTGACAGATGCTGGACAATTACTGCGAGGGATGATTGGGAGAAACCGGCACCGGAGACAGAGGCCAGGGAGGCATTTTGGAACATCGGAAAAGAGAAATATCCCTTTGGTACGATGTCGGATTATAGTTCTACTTCCATTAATACAACCTTTGATGCGGGATATATAGGCAAGGTTCAATATCAATGTGGAGCTGTAGAATTGCCGAGTATGGATATCCTATATGGTACGAATATGTTGGAGGCCACTATCGATTGTGACGTCTCCTATCAAAACTCTGCTCCTATATATTACTACCACCCCGACCATCTTGGTTCCACCTCTTGGGTAACAGACGAGTCGGGCACAGAACAGCAATTCTTGGCGTACTTACCCTATGGTGAACCTTTGATGGATGTGCATCTTAAGACTTATGATGGACGACACGGTCCTGATGATATTCGCTATAAGTTTACAGGCAAGGAGCGCGATGCAGAGACAGGCTATGACTACATGGAGCAACGGTACTATTACCCGCCTCTCTCTATTTGGCTCCGCCCGGATCCATTATTAGACAAATACATCCATTTATCACCATATGTCTACTGCAACGGCAATCCGCTGAAGTATGTGGATCCCCAAGGCATGGAGAAAATTACTTCATTGAATCCAGCATTAGAAAAAGATAAATCAATTATGGAATCTGCCGAAAAATTTCCCGATCATCCGCAAATTTTACACCTTTGGTTACATGCACAGTCGACATATCTTACGATTTATGATGGCAAAAGTGGAACGCAACAAATTGACTATGGTAATGCTGAAAAGGCATTTGCAAATTATCTATTCTCAGTTAGTGAATTGTGGAATGAACACTATGATAACGAGAATGCGCTGCAAATGATTGTCTTACATAGTTGCTATGCAGGACAAGGAGCAGAATCTATTGCTCAACACATATCAGGGTTACCTGCATTTAAAGACATTTTAATCGTAGCTCCCACAGAAACCGTAAATGTTGATAAACTTAATAATACAGAGATTAATACTGCTAAAACAATTAAGACTGGCCAAGACACATGGAGTTATGATAAAGATGAAAATGACCAAATACAATATGGCGCTTGGAAAATATTCTTAAATGGTTCTCAGGTAAATAGTTTTATTGGCAGTTCCTTACCTGTGTTTAAAGATCCTCAAAGAGAAAATGAACGCTACCATCAAGAATTAAATGAAAATAAGTAATTAAAATGAGAAATAGTAAACTTATAATGGTGATGGGATTTCTATGCATATATTTTGCATATTGCGAAGCTCAAAATGATGAAATCATCGTATGTTGTGGTGATGTACCTTATTTTTGTTCGCAAAAAAGCGTGGATAGTTTAAAAAATCTCATCTACTCAAAAGGTAAGATGGATGAGTGGTATTATTTGAGAACCAATGTTTGCGATGAGTATAAAGTACCTAAACAAGAGTTGTTAGATTTATGCATCTATTTAGCTGAAGTTCATCATCAGAAATTGGCATATCTTGAATGGACAATTATGCTGACGAATGATTATCCGTATAGAAAAAGTAAGGATCAACATTCACCAGAATATCATCAATTGGATAGTATTGACTGGAATTATATTCAGGCAGTTCTGGACATACTTATGAAGGGCGCTAATGATGGAGCCGCATCGTGTTGTTTGGAACTACAACATTATTATTTTAATGCACGATTATTAGGAGATGTTCTACCTGATAGTGTGATGGATATAGATAAAGGAATGCAATATATCCCTTGTTTTTGCGAAACGCTTCCTCGGCCCGACTCCTGTTATAAACAGCGTGAACGGTATGCGAAGAAATGTATCCGATTAAGAGAGTCTGTATGTCCAAAACATCAAAATGAATAATACCATACAACAAAAGGTAACGTTAGCAGTTCCATTCTTATTTATAGAAAATATGATTGATTTGTAACCATTATATTCTGCGAATACATATTATGAAACCCGATTACTTCATATACCTCCTCCTCTCGGCATTCATTTTGCCACTCAACGCGCAGACATTCCCGCAGCCCGAGTTGTGGTTGCGGGATACCGCCGCGCAAGTCATTAACCCCGTGACGGACTCCGTCCTGTCGTATGAGGTCCCCAACTCCGTTGCCTATACAGTCTATTCCGTTATGCGCTCCGACGAACCCGATAGCAGTCAGGTATTATGGTATCTGACCTCGGGCGACAGCGTGCTGCATGGCGTCCTGACCGATGGCGTCTTCTCTGCCGGCGGAGTACTTCGCTCGTCCCAATCGCGCGATTTCTCTCGTTATAGCATCTACCACTATCGTCAGAGTATGTATCCCGATTCTTTAGCCTCTCTTACCTTCAACCTCGGTCCATGCGACTCGCTCCCTTCCCGCATCCTCTTTGACGAACTGGCTTATTTCCCGCGTTCGCTTACCCGCAACGAGAATGCCGTATTCCTGACCCTGCTCGCCATCCGCCATGGGATTACGCTGACCGAAGTCCCCTATGTAACACCTCTATTGGATACCCTTTGGCATCCCGTTCGCGATGAGCGATTCTGCCATCGTATCACAGGCATCGGATGGGATAGCATAAGCGGCCTCGCGGCAGTCACATCCCGTAGCCGTGAAGAAGCACTCGTATCCTTATCCGCTACTCACCTGTCCGAGGGCGCGTATGCGCTCGTGGGTGACGATGATAACGGTCGTTACTTCGCTCTGTCCGATACCCTTTATCGGATGGCACGAACATGGAGAGTACGCACACACAATCTCACTACTCCCATCTCGCTCTGCGCAGATGTCTCTCTCTCCATACTGACCGACACGCTGATGCTCGGCCTCTTGGACGAGGCGGGGTGGGTGAGGGCTGTCATCCTGCCCGATAGCACCGATGCCGAACTCCGTGCCTGTTATGCACTTATGCCGGATACGCTTCTGGAGTTCACATTCCTCTCCCGCACCTGTCCGGATTTCCGTCAAGAGATATCCGGCGCGAACAACCAATCCGGTACTGCCTCTTCGGCCTCGGCGACCTATTTGGCAAATGAGCAGAGCATAGCAGTCTCGTATAACCTGCCGACCGATGCCCCCGTTACCTGTATGCTCTATGATTCGGCCGGTAAGTATATCATCACCTTTTCCGGCTCATCTTCTGCTGCCCTCGCTCGTATCACTCTCCCCTCCGGAGTCTATCATCTCCGCCTCATCCAGTCGGGTCTATGTGTGGCAACTGCAAAACTGATAATCCTATAGCCATGATGAAAAGCCATTATATCATCCTTCTCGTTTGTATCCTTTTCGGCTTACAATCTCCTATCGCTGCTCAATCCTCTGATTGGGTATACTCTCCATATGCCCAATACTTGACCAACGACACAACGATTCCCCCTCCCGTTGGCGAGCCTGCCGATGCCGCATTATCCTGTTTCCGGCATGATACTATCTATGTGCTCATAATGCCAACAGGGCAGTTATACATATGGCTCCGTCCCGACCCGCTGATGGATAAGCACATAGACACGTCTCCATACGCGTATTGTAACGGGAATCCGTTGAAGTATATAGATCCCGAAGGGATGGATTCAATATCTATTACATACAACGCAAAGACGAACAAATGGGTTATAGGAAATCCTGTAATATCCAAAGGAAATGATGTAATAAGCGTTACCGGCAAGGATGGAAACACTACAAATTACACCTTCTCAGAAGGAGAATATGGTAAGAGAATATGTTCTGTTCGTTTGGAAAGTACAGTTCAACAGACACTTGGTATTTTCTACCTTTCAGGTGCAGGTTTTGCAGGATATTCAGTAGAACCTATTGGAGAACCTAGCAATGATATCATAGGAAGACCGATCACAATAGGAGAGTATAATATTAGAGGGTGTGAGGGAAATAAGTGGACTGGATGGCCGGAGCAATTCTCTAACACTTTGGCTGCTGGTAGAGGAGTATGTGTTCATTATGCAGGAAAACATGATGAAAACTTTGAATTAATGAACCTAACCCGTATAGCAGTCCAATGGACAACCAAATGTATGGTGGTTTCAAATAATTATACGCTTGACAATGCCGGATATGTACTTTACAATAGCATAGAATCATTTAACACCGCTTTTCAGATCGCAAAATATTGTGGGGCTAGTGGATATACTATTCGAACAACTAACAACAATAAGGGGAACTATTATATATGCAATGGTATCAATAATAATGGAATAATTCGTATAATAAAATAATATTAATGAGAAAGAGTTTGTTTTTCATAGTATGGATTTTGTTGCCAATAGCAGGCCTATGTCAAAATAAGTGCTATCATTTGTTGGATTATACGTGTGCGAGTTGTCCTCCGGCTGTGCTTTTGTGGAATGCAGATAAATCGCAGGCTGTAGCATTGGGTAACTATGTGGAAGAATACACGGATTCGTTGCAGCGTGTAACCAAATTGTTATCATTCTTTGATAACAAAAACCGACGTGCAGTAATAGACGATTGGGATTATATCCTCTACGAGTATACGGATTCGGCAATAATAGTAACGTCATTAGTATCTCCCCAATGGTGGTATCCGATGGACACTACGGACTGCTATTATTCGGGGTTTGCATACGGAGCGCCAACAGCGGAGCGATTTGTGGTTAAATATGATTCGGGAAGTCAGATACACAATATTATATCGTCAACGTATCAAACTATTCGAGGCTGGGACTATTACGCTGCTCAGTTAGTAGAATGCAATTACTACCCCACATATGAGCAGGCTTATGACTATGTTAAGAGCCATTTTATTTATACCGAAGAACCGGACTCTTTGGTTAGAATGTTCCGAGAACCATCAGAGGCATATGTGCCGTACTATAGCTATTCCTATTATAAAAATGGTCCAAGAGCGATCGAACCGATGGGAGTAATTCTGCGTGCCAACCGAGTATATTAAGAAGCATTATAAAAAGTTTTATTATTGCTCATAATATAAAACTTTACTATGACTCTCCGAATTGTCCTGACTGGAAATGGAGGATCCAACTAAGTTAATGACATAAAAATTATACATCTATGAAGAAATCGCTCTTTGCACTCATCGCAACCCTCGCACTCATGGCACAGCCGTCATCTGCTACCGAGACTGTCCCTGCTTATTTTGAGCAGGCGTATGCTATGATTGAAGACATGCTCCTCCATCCCGAGAAGATGGACTTCAAAGAGGTCGTATTCGCTGTTGACAACGCCTATTTGGAGGGGAAGGCTGACCATGATGCCTACATCGCTGAGATAGGGCGCATAACCGAAGCCCTCCGCCCTATGGCGCGAACCTATGCTATGCAGATGCCATCTGTGGATTTGGCACGCAACTATGCTATCCATTCTTGCTATATCAACGGCAACGCAGCCAACCGCGGGAAACCTTTCGCCTATGATATGCAGACTACGCTCCGCAATGGCATGCCGCCTTTCGGTACCGTTATTGAGTTGCTTCAAACAGGACTCGGCACATGCCGGTCTTTGCCATTCCTCTATAAGATACTGGCGGACGAACTGGATGCCAAAGCCTGGCTGGCTATGGCTCCCAACCATTGCTTTATCCGCCAGCGCGATGCCAATGGAACATGGTGGAACTTCGAAACAACTGCCGGACAGTTCTTCCATACCTCCACCTATGTCCGCATATTCAACATCCCGGAAGTCTCCATCCGTAATGGCCTTTACCTCAAGGAACTAACCGATACCGAACTGCTGGCATATGCCCTACAGGATCTCGTCAATGCATATCATGCCAAGACAGGTATCTGGTCTGACGATTTTATCCGTCAGTGCTTTACGCTCGGACTCTCCTATGTCCCCATATGCAATCTCCAACTCGACCGTTGGAACTACCTCTACGACCAACTTCGCCAACGGGCTATGGCTGTTGGTATTCGTACTGAGTCTGCTATCAATGCTCATCCTGCCACGCATGACCTCTATGTCCAAGTCGAAGCATTGCGCGATTCCATCAAGGAGATGGGTTTTGTTGATATCACGCCCGAGTTTTATATGAATAACCTACGGGAGATGCAGCAGTTTATAGAATCCCAAAAGTAAAATGAGTATGACAAACGATCGCTTCATATCCATCTTCATTATCAGTTGTATTCTATTGGGAATACAGTCATCTATTAGTGCTCAATCCTCCGATTGGGTATACTCCCCCTATGCCCAATACTTGACCAACAACACAACGATTCCCCCTCCCGTTGGCGAACCTGCTGATGCCGCATTATCCTGTTTCAGGTATGATACCGTCTATGTGCTCATAATGCCAACAGGGCAGTTATACATCTGGCTCCGTCCTGACCCGCTGATGGATAAATACATACAATCATCCCCTTATGTCTACTGCAATGGCAATCCACTAAAGTATGTGGATCTGGAGGGAAAGAATCCCGTCTATTCTATAGATGGAGAATTTCTTGGAGTTAATGATTTAGGATTGCAAGGAGAAGCATTATTCATGAGTGTTGATAACTTTTATAATGGGATGCCTTTAGAACAGTCTATACAATTGAATTGTGGAGAAGAAAAATTGTCACCAGAAGCACACTCCAAGTATATATTACATTATCGTTCTTTATCTAGTCGTCCTGATTGGGATGGAATAGTAACAGCCTCAGAGGGAATTTCATGGGCTAAATCTCATCCCAATGCTCTTCTGAATCCAACACCCGATAATACGTTATATATTAATGCGGCCTTACTAGATTTTGGTAACATATCAACAGCAGATTGTATGAATGGAGTAGGTGAGAGTTCTCCAATAAATTTATTAAACAGAGACAATATGAAACAATCCATTTATAATCCAACATTACGCAATACGATATATGCATTAGGACGAGTAGATATCACATTATTAAACGCGTGCGGCTATATTTCTATTGAGAATAATGACGCAACCAATTACGATTGGAATAAAGGAGGAGGATTCATTCGGAATACACTCATATCATTAGAACGTTTCCGCACAGGTCTTTCTGATATTCATGGATTTAAAACGTTTTACTACGGAGTTGGTAGTATAAAAAAATGAGTTGCGTATGAAAAATAGGATAATATACACTTCATTGGCTATAGTGTTCTTCTTATTATTACTGATTAGATATTCAGAATTACTCTTCCCCGCTTGGTATGGTAGTCATTCTTTAGGAGGAAATTTTTACGCATTAGATTGGGACGGAGGGAATCAAATAATCGTTTATTGTATTATGCCACGCGGAAAGACCGCATATGGGGGTATAAGATTAATTGATGATTCAAATATTGATTGCATTGATATTCGATACAACGATAGATACATAGCAATGATAACTCATCATGTATACACAAAAGAACTGAAATATTATATTTTCGATAAAACTTGTGCGATGAATAATGAGCCAATTACAAGCATGCATTTACAAAAAGGATTATTGGAACTACCCGATAGGATTCGCTATGAGGAACAATGTAACATAAGACATTTGCATCACTAATGAGACTATACCATATTTTATTACCCTTTGGAACTAAGTTGGATTTCAACTCACCGACTACCAATACGACATTGTATACCGCGTATATTGACAAGGTGCAGTACCAATGCGCAGCTGTAGAATTGCCGAGTGTGGATATCCTATATGGTACGAATATGTTGGAGGCCACTATCGATTGTGACTTCTCCTATCAAAACTCTGCTCCTATATATTACTACCACCCCGACCATCTTGGTTTAGCGGGGCCCCCGACACGGCTTTGCCGCGTTGGGGAGAGGAGGAGCAATGAGGCACCTCAAACCGCCCCGCGGTTTCACTTCGCCGACTTTGTGACGCAGATAAAGATCAACATAATGGCGGTACATGGAAAAGAGCAGATTCTCCAAAAGATCTAGAAAGCAGGACAACAAGGGATGGTACATATAATGAAAATCTTGAAAGGATTGGAAATTAATAAGTTGCCTCCAACATACCATAAATATTGCAGCGATGAACGATAATTGGAGTATAAATGCGCTTCCTATTTTAAAGGAAGAAAACTATAATATAGCGTGGAGTGAAACATGGTCGTCTATAAATGAAATCGGTCATATGTATCAAGACCATATATTCACATATAAAGAATATAAAAAGACAGAGCAGTCTTTCATAAATTTCTTTATCGAATTATTTAAGTATGTACATGCTCATAAGGTTAAAATAATTCAATTAAAAAAGAATAGATTTCCCGTCAATGCGACTTATGATAGGAAAGGAGTATTAAGAACTTGGTATGATAGGATTGTAAACAACATGTCTGTAAATTTAGATGATTTGCAATACATTGTTCCATTAATTCTCCGAGAAAATATATGGGGTACTCTATATCATAAGAAATCAAAAACTTACATCCATTTTGGATATGATTATTTCGTATATGTAAATAGTCCATTATTTCATTATCGTAAAGGAGTAGAAGGGTATTTAAATGTTGATTTTGAAAAATTAGTTTTCGGGAATGGTTTATATATTGATTATGAAGCCATTCGCGTCACGCAAAAGCTGACAGGTCATGATTATGCCGAGTTTCTTGAACGAGAGCATGAAACTGTTGAAGGATATTATTGCATTAAGAATGATAATAATGTTTGACGTATTGTTGAATTAAAAACTTTATCAATATGAAACTAATCTTTTATACAATCTTCTTTGCTATACTGTCCGGCTCTATTCATGCACAGTCATTCCCTCAGCTTATGGGATAGATAGGCGATACAACCGATAAGCGACAACGCGCGTTTGAAACTTTGTCTTGTTATATGCACTGACACATTCGTGTCGGTGCTTTTTTGTTTTTTATACCCATCAGCCGACCTTAGTCGGTTTTTTTTATATGTTTAAGCCTTATAATTTTTCACAACAATGAACAAAGACAAACAGGACGAGGCACAAAGACATGCCTCCAGAGACGCTATTATCAAAGCTGTCTTCCATCAATTAGTGTATCAAGAGAACTACCCTTATGAGCGTGCCTACGTTTTTATAGGCTGGATTTGGGGGCTTGGAAAGACCAAAATCAACCAAATCGTTAATGCCAAAGACGAATGTTCACTGAGTGAATATGACTTAACGAAATTTGTAGTAATTTTGCAGCGGATTTTGAAAACGAACAACTATGAGAGTTAAAAACAACCGACAGGAAATCGTCATCGATTACATCGCCGAGAACTATCTCGCTACCCAACGCCTCCGACATGATGTCATTACCGACAATGTGCAGATTAGGTCCAACGACGAACTATGGCGCGACATCACCACTGCCGACATCAACGACATCGTCTGCAACTGCGCCGCGGAGACCGGACTATCTGTCATCCCCGCCGAAGTGCTCACTGTCCTCAAGTCGCACCGCTTGCCCTTCGTGCACCCTTTGCGCGAGTACGTACTATCATGTCCGCCATATACACCCGACCAACCCGACTGGATAGCCTTTCTCGCCGAACAGGTCACCATTGAGGGCAACGAACATGACCAACAGCTATGGACCACCTGTTTCCGAAAGTGGTTCGTGGCCATGGTCGCCGCGTGGCTCGATGACAATGTCGTCAACCAGCAAGTCCTCGTCCTCATCGGCCGGCAGGGTATCTTCAAGACCACCTGGCTCGAACGGCTCATCCCGCCCGCTCTGCGCAACTACAGCTGCAAGATGGCCAATACCGCCACCCTCAACAAGGACGAACGCCTGCGCATCGCCGAATACGGTCTCATCGCCCTCGATGAGATAGATGCCATGACAGCCCGCGAACTCAATGTCATGAAATCCGTTATCACCGCTTCGGATGTGGCGGAGCGACCCGTCTATGGCTATACCAAGGAACGCCGCATGCGTCTCGCCTCGTTCTGCGCCTCGGGCAACAAGCAGGAGTTCCTGACCGACATCACCGGCAACCGCCGCTGGCTGCCTTTTCTGGTAGAGAGTATCATCAATCCGTTC
>ONBH01000007.1 GCA_900316005.1 uncultured Bacteroidales bacterium
TTCACTACTTTTTTACAGAGGTTGCCTTGTCTGTGAGCCGAATGGCACGCCTGTTATTTCTCCTCTTTGTTTTCGACACTTCGAAAAATGTGCTGCAAATGTACAACATTTTTTTCACGTATGCAAATCTTTTTTCAAATTTTCAGGGGAAACACGCTAATTTGAACAAAAAAAGACACAACCTTTCGATTGTGCCTCTGCGATCCCATTTACCGTCTCAAATCTGACGCTCCCTATTTTACGCCTCAGAGTGAGGGCGGTATGTTTATTTTGTCATCAACTGGCGCTGAACGCTGCCAATAGTAGCACAATGGATAATAGGCATATCTCCTGCCGAATGTTGACGCGGCAGGAAACGACCTTTGGTAACAGCAGAGAGCATTTTCTCAACAAACGGCTCCAAATTGATCACATCCACATGCATATCGCTATGCGTGAGGTTGTAAAGTTCGTCTGCCGCTGAACGGGAAATCTGCGCCACACCACTCATATCCAACAAATATTCGTTGGTTGGCTCTAGAGAAGCGGCTAAACGCTCCATCATCTGGCGCGTGTGTAACTGTGCACCATATTGCTCTCGTATATTGATAATCTGCTTCATATTAACTCATATAATTATAAATGTTAAAACCATCAGGCACATGTGCCGGGATACGAACCATAATCATTGTGCCTTTGAAATCAATCTCCGGAGGCAGGGCGAGGATAGCACGTTTGTTCGGTACTTGCAACATCAGCGCGTTCCCGGAAAGTACAGCAAACTCACCATGCAAACCTTCCACCACCATCTTCATGTTCGACGAGATGCCGTAGCCGCGATTTTCCGTGTCCGGCAAGTTCTTGACAGAATAGCCGTTTTGCGCGAGATTAAGAGCCTCAGCATCGCTGTCACCCAATTTGTCAAGGTGTTTCTGCGCAGCCACGTAACTACCATAAATCGTGATACCAAAATCAGCAATCAGGATTTCTATCGTCTTGGCAGCCTTGTTATACATGAGATACGCATAGCCTTTGTCCGCTTGCGCGTGCTGCTGAATGTTGCAGATCAACTCGTCCAACAAGTATGTCAGCGGCATGTTGAGTGCCTTTAGCGTGTCTAGGCAATATGGCAAAAGATGTTCTTTTAACTGGTCGATCACCTTTGCCGTTGAGTCGTCATCCAGAGCAAATGGGATGACTAATGGGGCTGTTTGACCATGAAAAATAGACGTCATAGCTTGCAGGAAAGGATATCCTGTTCCTGTTTGATTGCTCTTAGTGATGCAATCAAAAAACGCCGATAAGGTGGTCTCTATCGAAAATATGTCCGCGTTATTAGTCATGTCATTTTCGTTTCAGCTTGCAAATGTACAACTTTTTTTTCACGTATGCAAATCTTTTTTCAAATTTTCAGGGGAAACACGCTAATTTGAACAAAAAACCGCCAAACGCTCCGTGATGGGTGTTTCAATGGTTTCCATAGTTGTTCTTTTTCAAAATCTGCTGCAAAGATACAACTTTTTTGACAAAATTTTTTTTAGATAATCATTGCTGTCCATTTAAACTATGACTATATACTTTGTATCCCTTGATTTTATGGGGTTATACAATCATTTGTTTGAGAGGGACAATTTTTTGTTTTTTCAATCTTATAGTGGACACTAGTGATTAATTTTATTAACAACAAACCGCTTGGGCAAATTAAACATGCGCTACTTTAATTCCGCCAACGGGTATACTTGTATGTTATAAAAAGTGCTTCAACCAAAAAGTGATGATTTGTAATTCAAAGTTTTTACGGTTTTAATGCCGCTAAAGGTATCACAAAGACACCATCTTTACGCTTATAAGCTATCGGTCCACCGGTGATAATAATTTTCAAATCCGGCTCACGTAAAGGAACTTGTTTTTCTTTTAAGTTCTTCTCTCGTATCAGACGATGAATCTCATTCAGATGTCCTGCGCCCTCCTCTATTTCTTTGCTACCCAGTTTGCATTCAATAAGTGCATAACGTTCATCATCTAAATGTAATACCCAATCTGCCTCTAAACCATAGCGATCATGATAGTGAGATACACGGCTATCGAAATCTGCAGTGTATGCTTTCAAGTCACGAATACACATTTGTTCAAAGATAAACCCAAATGTTTTGAGTTGAGTTTCCAAACCTTCTGCACTTACGTTTAGTGCCGCTACTGCTATTGACGGGTCGCAAAATCCACGTTTTGGGGCAGAACGTAATGCGGATTTATTTCTGATTGCAGGGCACCACGCTTCTACATCTTGAATGACAAACAATTTCTCTAAAGCTCCTATGTAATCATCCAAGGTATCCATTGATATATCTATCTCTTCTGAAGCTGTTACGTCTGCGAGAATACTTGTTTTCTTAGCAAACGTACTGATATTTCGAGCATACGAGCGGAGTATCTGGCGTGCCACCTTTGGATTGCGTTGTGTCTTATCTACACTAGAAATATCTTTGTCGCACACCGAATTGAAATAATTCTTAGCTATCATGGTCGCTGCTTTTTTACTCAATTGCAAAGCAGCCGGCCACCCACCTCGGCATGCTGCACGGATGAGTTCAGGAATATCCAGCTTGCCACGCGCGCCATCAATATCATAGTTCGGATTATCAAATAATTCATGAATGGATACTTCTCCTGTTGATTCGTGCGATTCCCACAAACTCATGGGTAGCATACGCATACGTGATATACGCCCCGTGCCGGTATGTTTGATTTTAGATTCGTCAACAGTATTAGAACCCGTCAGTATGTACTGTCCCGGCTTACCTCCTGCATTATCAACGGCTGTTCGTACCGCATCCCAGATTACAGGGGCATCCTGCCACTCATCAATCAAACGTGGTTGATCTCCTTTCAATAACAAAGACGGCTTCGTTTCAGCAGTAACAAGATAGTTTGCTGCCATGTCCGGATCCTGCATCTTGAGCACACTTTTGGCTTGTTGCTCTGCAGTAGTTGTCTTGCCGGTCCATTTAGGACCTTCTATCAATACTGCGCCAAAAGCCTCTAATCTGTCTCGTAGCATCTGATCTGCCACTCGTTCAAAATACTCCATTTTTTTATTATTTCAAAATCCGCTGCAAAGGTACTACTTTTTTTTGACATATGCAAGGATTTTGGTAAATATTTTAATCAAAATCGGTGTTTTAGCCGTATTTTATTCGGTATTTTAGCCGTATTTCAGTCGGCGTTTTGGCTGTATTTCAGTCGGCGTTTTGGTCATACCATTCTCGGTAGTTTGACGCATTTATATCTGGGAAGTTGGCAAATTCGTCTGTGTGCTTTAAATGCCACTTATGCAGACCTTTCCCATATAATTCCAATTCCGTGAGTGTGTCACTCGTTTCATATACATCAAAATATGTGTGTACAAATGTTTTGAAATCACATTGTCCTTGACACACGCTACTCATTAATGGAAGTAGTATGAGAACTACATATTGTATATATCTTTTCATAACTATCATTATTGTTTAATTCTACGAATAGTTGTAACTTTAAAAGGATTTCCATTTGCTGTTGTTTTTCCTTGTAGGGAACCACCTACTATGTACAAAAGACATATGTAGGTATCTATCCATTGCATTCACCAATTTTGCTGCAAATGTACAACATTTTTTTCACGTATGCAAATCTTTTTTCAAATTTTCAGGGGAAACACGCTAATTTGAACAAAAAAACGCCAAACGCTCCGTGATGGGTGTTTCAATGGTTTCCATATTTGTTCGTTTTCAAAATCTGCTGCAAAGATACAACTTTTTTTGTCAAAAAAAATCGCCCCGTAGAGAGGCGATTTCTTTATGAACCATCCATTGGTTCGGGAACCGAGGCGGATTATTCCACTACTCTACCCTCGGCATCGTATTCGGTACCGTTGGGGAGGAGGATGTACAGACGCCCGTCACGAAGCACCTTCACGGGCTCAGCAAGTGTGAGCACCTCAGCAGCACGATCAGCAGTCGGCGTCTCTTGCTCTACATTGAACGAACCGTTCTGAGCAGAGATGCACTCCTCGTTCTCATCGTACGTATCCAGCGTGAAGGTGTAGTCCTTGCCGAACTCTAAGTTGCTCAGGTTAACCTGATAAACGGAAGGATCTGTATCCACGGTACGGAGTCCGATGCGCGAAGGTGCAGCCCAGATGATATCACCGGCTAACTGACCGTTGGCATCGATACGAGCGGTAGCAACCAGACGACCATTGAGATAAACCTTCAGTTCGTAGAACAATGCATCTTCAACAGGTTCGAAGGTAATAATCGGGGTCGCCTGCATACTCATCCCTACTAAGAGCATCATGCTCAGGCATAAAGTAAAGATTTTTTTCATAATAAATAGTATTTTTGTTAAACAAAATTAGCAATGAATACAAATTTTGTGCAATGGTACAACTTTTTTTTAAATTATGCAAGGAAAAACGATAGAAAATTTGTGTATGTCATAAAAAAGTAGTAATTTTGTAGCCTGAAATGAAAGAAACAGCACTTTTGGCATATTGTATTCCGGGTGTTCGGGAGGCAGGCTGCGACGAGGCGGGCCGCGGTCCGCTCGCCGGTAGCGTGTTTGCAGCAGCTGTCATCTTGCCGCCGGTCATACCCGATGGGCTCCGGGGACTCAACGACTCCAAGCAGCTCACCGAGCACCAACGCGATGCGCTGCGCCCCGTTATCGAAGAGACGGCGCTGGCGTGGGCTGTAGCAGAGGTAACGGCCGAAGAGATAGACCGCATCAATATCCTGAATGCCTCGATTCTCGGTATGCAGCGGGCGTTGGAGCAACTGACTATCCGTCCGGAGCATATCCTGGTGGACGGCAACCGGTGGAAACCGTACATCCCCGCCGGCGAGGTGATGGAGATACCCGCGCGCACCGTGGTCAAAGGTGATGCCAAATACATGAGTATTGCCGCTGCCAGTATCCTGGCCAAGACCTACCGCGACGCCTACATGAACCGCCTGCACGTGGAATACCCCATGTACCGCTGGAACGAAAACAAAGGCTACCCCACCCGCGCTCACTACGAAGCACTGCGTCAGTTCGGGCCCACGCCTTACCACCGGAAGAGCTTTAAATTGATAGTTGATAATTGATAGTTGATAGTTGATAATTGATAGTTGATAATTGATATTTCATGAAAGAAACCTTACAATTTCTGAGCGAATTGGCTGCGAATAATAATAAGGAGTGGTTTGATACCAACCGTTCGCGGTACAAAACGCTGCGCGAACGATTTGAGCAGTTCACCGATACGTATATCCACCGCCTGGCCGAAGAAGTGGATCCGACCCTCGTCGGACTGAAAGCCAAAGACTGCATCTGGCGCATCAACCGCGATATTCGTTTCTCCAACGACAAACGCCCCTACAAGGAGTGGTTCGGTGCCTTCCCCGCAGCCGGAGGCGGCAAGAAGAGTCCGCGCGGCGGATACTACGTGCACATACAGCCCGGGCAGTGTATGTTCGCCGCCGGAATATGGTGCCCCGACAAGGATTTGCTGCGCGCACTTCGCGACGATATAGTCGATAACTACGACGAACTGGAGGAAATCATGGCCGGCAGCGCGTTCCGGGAGTTCTTTACGGACTTCGACACCGATTATATGCTCACGCGCGTACCCGCAGGTTACGATGCCAACTTTGTGCATGCCGACTGGCTCAAACGTAAGTGCTTCACCATCTCCACACCGCTGACCGACCGGCAGGTCTGCGACCCGCATTTCATGGACCGACTCATCCGCATCGCCAAGGCAGCGTACCCCGTGAACCGATTCCTGAACTACCGATGGTGACACCCCCGGCCCCCTTTTCGATTATCGAATGCCAAAAAAGATATTCATTATTCATTAATCATTATTCATTAAAACAGAATATGCTCATCGAATTAGCATCACCCTTACATCAAGAGCCGGTACATCTGGACCACATGCCCGATGAGGCCCTGACACGCGACCAACAGGTCGTAGCCATCCTAACGGGCGGCACAGAGGCGCTCTTCCTGCAGCGCATAGAAGCCGGCGAGATAAGCCTGAACCGCCCTATTATACTACTCGCCACCCAGCAGAGCAACTCGCTGGCGGCATCGATGGAAATACTAAGTTGGATCAATCAGCACAACGGAAATGGAGAGATTAGGTGTCATTGGTAAACCCAGCGATTGGCTCATTGCCTCGCAGGTAGATAAGGCGCATGCAGAGAAAACCCTGCAAATCGAGTTGGTGGAGATACCCATTGAGGAGGTGACCTCGCTCGGGCGAGTGGATGGCGGTAAGGAAGGTGCAGACCTTATCTACGACCGACTGAAAGAAATCATCGAGAAATACCGGCTGACGGGTCTGACGCTTCGCTGCTTCGATCTGCTGACCACGGTCTATAACACCGGCTGCCTGGCGCTGGCACGCCTCAATGCCGAAGGCATACCCGCCGCCTGCGAGGGAGATATACCCGCCCTCTTGACCATGGTACTGGCCAAGAAAGTGTCGGGCTATACCGGCTTTCAGGTCAATGCAGCCCGTATCGAGGAAGACGGCGACAAATGTCGTATTCTGCTGGCGCACTGCACCGTGCCCATGAATATGGTAACTCGGTACGAGTTCACCACCCATTTTGAGTCGGGTATCGGCATCGCGCTGCATGGCGAGTTGCCCACCGGCGATTATACGCTGATGAAGCTGAGCGGCAGCCTGGATAACTTCATGGTAGCCGATGTACAGCTGATCCGTAACCAATACGAACCCAACCTATGCCGCACGCAGGTATGGATAGAAGGTGACCGACAATTAGCCGACTACATGCTACACCACCCCATCGCCAACCATCATATCCTGCTGCCCGGGCATCACGCCGATAAATTTCAACCTGCCAAATGAAAGAACCCATTGAAGACCTGCGGGCGTATTTTGCCACGCACGGCGAAGAAGATAACTACCGCATAGCCAAACGCGAGGCTTTCCGCCAATGGAACGAACGCGAGCGTTTCTGTTCGCGCTGTGGCAGTCCGCTGCCTCCCGTGGATATTGAGGGCACCAAGCCCGAACGCCCCTGCCCCGCCTGCGGAATGATACATTTTCCGCGTATCGAGCCCTGCGTCATCATCCGTATCGAGAAGGACGGCAAGATGCTGCTCGCCAAACACGTACAACGCAACACCCATATCTATGCCTGTATAGCCGGTTTCATCGAGGCAGGCGAGTCGGCAGAACATGCCGTACAGCGCGAGATACGCGAGGAAACGGGACTCGAAGTCAGCGACATACGTTATTTTGGCAGTCAGTCATGGCCATTCCCCGACCAACTGATGTTAGCCTTTACGGCACAATATGCCGGCGGCGAGATACACGTGCAGGAGGATGAACTTTCAGACGCCGGTTGGTTCAGTCCGGACAACCTGCCGGCACACCCGCGGCAGGGGTCTATCTCCTGGCGACTGATTCACGAGGGATAAGAAACGGTTCTCGGTTCTGGGTTCTCGGTTCTCGGTTCTCGAACACTAAAAAAGATATTCATTAATCATTATTCATTATTCATTGAAAAAGATATTCATTATTCATTAATCATTATTCGTTGAAAAAGATATTCATTATTCATTAATCATTATTCATTAAAAATGGGAACGGAACGACAGAATCTGACAAAAGCAGGCAATGGTATCTACAAGGACCGCGGCAGTAAGTTCTTGGGCTTTGCCGAGCCGATCAAAGACGAAGCGGAAGCCAAAGCGCGCATCGCCTGGTACAAGAAGAAATACCACGACGCGCGGCACGTATGTTATGCCTACCGTTTGGGCGAAGACCTGTGGCGCACCAAGGATGACGGAGAACCGCATGGCACCGCCGGGCTACCCATTCTGCGCAGCATCGACGCACGCAACCTGGATAACGTACTCGTGGTCGTCGTACGCTACTTTGGCGGCACGCTGCTCGGTACCGGCGGACTGATGGTCGCCTACCGCGAGGCTGCGAAAGCAGCACTTGATAATAATTGATAATTGATAATTGATAATTGATAATTTTTGAAAGGGGGTCGGGGGGATTCAAACTATGTTACCATTAGCAGAACGCATGAGGCCCAAGAGCCTCACGGATTATATCGGACAGAAGCACTTGGTGGGCGAAGGAGCCGTACTGAGGCAGATGATTGAAAGCGGCAATCTGTCGTCGTTCATTCTATGGGGGCCGCCGGGTGTGGGCAAGACCACCCTGGCGCGCATCATCGCCCACGAGATGCAGCGACCCTTCTATACCCTCAGCGCCGTGACCAGCGGCGTCAAGGAGGTACGCGATGTGATTGAGAAAGCCAAAAAGGAAAGCCGCATGCAGAGCGGACTATTCGCGCAGCAGACCGACCAACGCAGCCCCATACTCTTCATCGACGAGATACACCGCTTCTCCAAGTCGCAGCAAGACAGCCTGCTTGGCGCAGTAGAAGATGGCACCATCACACTCATCGGCGCCACCACCGAGAACCCCAGCTTTGAGGTCATCAACCCGCTATTGAGCCGTTGCCAGGTCTATGTACTGAAATCGCTGGAACGCGAAGACCTGCTGGAACTGCTGAACCGCGTGCTACAGGAAGATGAGATCATCCGCAGCAAGGGGCTGCAGATTCAGGATACCGAAGCCATCCTGCGCTACAGCGGCGGCGATGCACGCAAACTCCTCAATATCGTGGAACTAATTGCCTCCACCCCCACGGCAGGCGACAAACCCATTACCAACGACGAGGTGACCATGCTGCTGCAGCAAAACCCCGTAGCCTACGACAAAGACGGTGAGTTGCACTACGACATCATCTCCGCCTTCATCAAGTCCATCCGCGGCAGCGATCCCGACGGAGCCTTATACTGGCTGGCACGCATGGTAGCCGCAGGCGAAGACCCTAAGTTCATCGCACGCCGGCTGGTAATATCCGCTTCGGAGGATATTGGTCTGGCGAACCCCAACGCCATGCTGGTAGCCAATGCCTGTTTCGATACCCTGACGAAGATAGGTTGGCCAGAAGGCCGCATTCCGTTGGCACTGGCTACCGTCTATCTGGCTACCTCGCAGAAATCCAATAGTGCCTATCTGGCTATCGATGAGGCACTCCGCACCGTGGAGAAAACCGGCAACCTGGCGGTTCCCCTGCACCTGAGGAACGCACCCACCAAACTGATGGAAGAGTTAGGTTACAGCGAAGGCTACAAATACGCGCACGACTACCCCAACCACTTCGTCAAACAGCAGTTTCTGCCCGACGAGCTGAAGGATACCAAGTTCTGGCACCCCCAAGGTAGTCCGCAGGAGAAGAAGATGGCTGAGTGGATGGATTTCCTATGGAAAAATTAAAGGATATTCATTATTCATTAATCATTATTCATTGAAAAAGATATTCATTATTCATTAATCATTATTCATTGAAAAAGGATATTCATTATTCATTAATCATTATTCATTAAAAAGCGCGTGCTCGGTGTTTACGTCCATATTCCATTTTGTCAATCGCGGTGTCGGTATTGCGATTTCTTCTCTACGACCCTTTTAGGCCGGCGGGAGGAATATGTCCGTGCGCTGTTAGCCGAAATCGGGCCTGAACCCTATCAGCCCGATACCATTTACCTGGGCGGCGGTACGCCCAGCCTATTGGATACGGATGCCATCCGGCAAATACTATCGGCTATCGGTACCCGTAATGCCCGCGAAGTGACCATTGAAGTCAATCCGGGTGATGTAACGCCGGACAAGGCGTCCAAATGGATCGCAGCCGGCGTCAACCGCGTGAGTATGGGAATTCAGTCGTTTCAGGACGAACTGCTGCGTATCATCGGCCGCCGCCATACTGCCGGCGAGGCGCGCAATGCCATCACCCTACTACGCGAAGCGGGCATCCGAAACCTCAGTATCGACCTCATGTACGGTCTGCCCCGCCAGACAGAGGCGATGTGGCAAGCAGATATCGCGGAGGCGATACAGACCGGCGCCGAACATGTGTCATGCTACTGCCTCAGTTACGAAGAAGGCACACCCCTTTGGCAGGCGCGCGAACGCGGCGAGATACAGGAGACCGACGAGGAAACAGAGAACAACATGTACGACTACCTCTGCGATGCCCTACGCCAAGCCGGCTACGAGCACTACGAAGTGAGCAACTTTGCCCGACCCCATTTCCGCGCAGTACATAACAGCAACTACTGGAACGACACACCCTATATCGGCTTTGGTGCCGGCGCGCATTCCTACGACGGGAAACGCAGATTTTGGAACCCAAGTGACTTAAATACCTATATTCGGGCGGCTTTGGCACGGGATTTGTTGCGCGAAGAAGAGGTACTGACTGACGAGCAAAAACGCATGGAGCGCATCATGCTATCCCTCCGCACACGGGAGGGTGTCGCCGCTGACATATTGAGCACAGACAGTATAGCGAAAGCGGAACAACTGACAGTTGAAAACCTACTTCGCAAGCAAAACGAACATTATACAGCCACCCAAGCAGGGCTGCATATACTAAATAGAATAACAGAACAACTGATATGAAGAAATACAACGAATGGTCTTTTAATGCCAAGTTTTTGGTGTGGTTTTGGGGGCTGATCCTTATCGGCATTCTGTCGGTATGGCTGCTCATACATAGCATTGCCAATGGTTGGTTAGGATATCTGCCTCCATTAGAGGAATTGCAGAATCCGAAGAATAAATACGCTACGGAGCTTTTCTCCGCCGATGGCGAATCGCTGGGGCGTTACTACCGCAAGGAGAACCGCGTGGGGGTCAACTACGACGAGTTGTCGCCCAATTTGGTGAATGCCCTCGTCGCCACCGAGGATGCCCGTTTCTACCAGCATACGGGTGTGGATATGAAGTCGCTGTTCAGAGCCATACTGCGTTTGGGGCGCGCCGGAGGCGGTAGTACCCTGACACAACAGTTAGCCAAGCAACTATGGTCACCCCGAGCGGGAAACATATTCGAACGCGCCATGCAGAAACCCATCGAATGGGTTATTGCGACCAAGTTAGAGCGTCTTTATTCCAAAGATGAGATCCTGACTATGTACCTCAATCAGTTTGACTTCCTCCACAACGCCGTAGGTATCAAGTCAGCTTCGCAGGTCTATTTCTCCACCACCCCCGCGGAACTGAAGACCGAGGAAGCCGCTACACTGGTCGGTATGTGTAAGAACCCCGCCATCTACAACCCCATTCGTCGGCCCGAACGCACCCAGCAACGGCGCAACACGGTGCTGAGCCAGATGTGCAAGTACCATTATATCACGCCGGAGGAACGCGACTCGCTGCAGGCTATTCCGCTGACGCTGAAATACCGTAGCGTGGACCACAAGCAGGGACTCGCACCCTATTTCCGCGAGTACCTGAGGCTGGTGCTGACCGCCAAAGAGCCCAAGGAGAGCGACTATCCCGAATGGAACAAGGTGCAATACCGCATCGACCGCCAGCAATGGGACGAAAACCCGCTCTACGGCTTCTGCAACAAGAACCACAAACCCGACGGAACACCCTACGACCTGTATCAGGATGGTCTGAAGATCTACACCACCCTCGACACACGCATGCAACGCTACGCCGAAGAGGCGGTGCGCGAACACATGATGTTCAAGCAAGAGCAGTTCTTCAATGAGAAAAAAGGCCGTTCGTACGCTCCCTTCTCGCGCAGTTTAAGTGCCGAGCAGCGTGAACAGATTCTGGTTCGTTCTATGCGGCAGACTGACCGTTATCGCGGACTCAAGAACGACGGACTAAGCGAACAGGAGATACGCGAGGTCTTCGATACACCCATTGAGATGCAGGTATTCAGCTACAACGGCCCCATTGATACCATCATGTCACCCATGGATTCCATCAAGTGGGATAAATACTTCCTGCGCTGCGGATTTATGTCCATCGACCCGCGTAATGGGCACGTAAAGGCGTACGTGGGTGGTCCGGACTTCTCGCATTTCCAATTTGATATGGCAACCATGGGTAAGCGTCAGATTGGTTCGACGGTCAAACCCTACCTCTTCACCTTAGCCATGGACGAGGGAATGTGGCCCTGCGACCAGGTTAAGAACGAACCCTATACCCTGATTGACGCCAATGGCAGGGAGTGGACGCCCAAGGACTCGCACGCCGAGAACGTAGGCGAGATGGTGGACCTGACCTGGGGACTCAAGAAATCCAGTAACTGGATTGCTGCCTACCTGATGTCACTCTTCACACCCGACCAACTGGCACGTCTCATGCACTCGTTCGGTATCCAGGGCGATATAGACGCGGTGGTCAGCATGTGTCTGGGAACCTGTGATGTTAGTGTGGAGGAGATGACCGATGCCTATACCGCCTTCGTCAACCGAGGCATACGCACCGAACCGCTCTACGTAACACGCATCGAGGATAATAATGGCAACGTGCTCGCAACCTTTGCGCCTAAGACGCACGAGATCATCAGCGAGTTGACATCCTACAAGATGATTCATATGCTCGAAAAAGTTGTCACCGAAGGTACCGGCATGCGTCTGCGCGGCAGTCAGTATGCCCTCAGAATGCCTATGGGCGGCAAGACCGGTACTACCCAGAATAACTCCGACGGTTGGTTCATCGGTTTCACTCCCGAACTGGTTGCCGGTTGCTGGATGGGAGGCGAGGACCGCGCCATACACTTCGATTCCATGGAACGAGGACAAGGTGCACGTACTGCCATGCCTATCTTCGCCCTCTTTATGCAGAAGATCTACAACGACCCCGAACTGGGCTTCGACCCCAACATGCAATTTGATATCCCCGAATGGTTTGACCCCGCAGCAGGATGTAAGTAAGTTGATAGTTGATAATTGATAGTTGATAGTTAGAATACGACATATTGTTTTAGCCCTTCTGCTCCTTTCACCTTTAACCATTAACCTTTCCCCCTTAAAGGCGCAGATCAATACCGATCGAATCTTGTCGATTGGGCGTAACGCATTGTATTTCGATGACTACGTGTTGTCGATACAGTACTTCAATCAGGTTATCAAGTTGAAGCCCTACCTGGCGGAACCCTACCTATTGCGTGCGATTGCCAAGACGCAACTCAGCGACTACCAGGGAGCTCTGCGCGACTGCAACCACTGCATCGAGCTCAACCCCTTCCAGCCCGGCGCCTATTATACACGCGGATATCTGTACAGTCAGTTGGGCGAGTTGGAGAAAGCAGAGCAAGACTTTACCGAAGCCTTGGTATATGCGCCCGGCAACAAGACCTATTTATTACTGCGCGCGGATATACGCGCACGCGAGAAACACTACGACCTCGCCCTTGAGGATATCAACTACCTACTCCGTCGCGAGCCGCACGCACCTACCCTGCTCTACGAGAAAGGCATCATCTGCCTGCAGCAGGCGGACACACTCTGCGCACTCAACCACCTCACCGAAACCGTCAAGTACGACACCCAGAACCCATCTAACTGGTCGGCTTTGGGGCTGGTCAACCTGATGTTGGAGAACGAGGCGGAAGCCCTGCAAAACCTTAATCAGGCTATTAACTTAGGTAGCAAATGGGCAGGCGATTATATCAATCGCGGCATCATCTACTACCGCAACCATAACTACCGTGGCGCGCTCGCCGACTACGACAAAGCCGTCAGCCTCTCGCCACGCGATGCCCAATGCTACTACAACCGCGGTATTCTGAGGCAGGAACTGGGCGACTGGAACAACGCCCTGGAGGACTTCAACCAAGCTATCGAACTCACACCCGACAAGAACGAGTACTACTACCAGCGCGGTACCGTCCTACTGCAGTTGCGCCAATGGGCGGAAGCAGCGCGCGACTTCGACCGGCTCATCGAGGCGTACCCGTATTTCCTGCCTTCCTACTACCTCGCTGCACAGGCCAAGACTGCCCTGGGCGAGAAGAAAGCCGCCTTCCTGTACCGCGAGAAAGCAGAGGAGATGGAGAAGAAGAAACAGCAAGCCGACTTTGACGCCAAGGACGAAGCTCCCAATACCGATGTGCAGACGGCTGACGCGCAACCCAAACGTGACCGGCGCAAGGAGTTCTCATCGCGTACCGCGCAGAACCCCAACGATACCGGCGATGACGACAAGCCCTACCTCTCCACCACGCGTGGTAGCATCCAACGCAAGTATCAGGATGCTGCCAACACGCCGAATATCGTGCTATCCTACTACGCGCAGCAAGACCCGCTCAGACGCACGCGCTACTACCATCTGCTCATCGACGACTACAACCGCCTCAACGTCCTTCCCGCCCCGCTACGCTTGACGGCTCAGGAGGTTACATTGACTGCGGAAATGGTCAATCTGCACTTCGAGCGCATCGCTGCACTCAATGACCTGCTCGATAAATACGAAGGTGCCGACCTGCATTTCGCACGTGCTATCGAATTGGCTTTGGTGCAGGACTACGCTTCTGCTATCGACGACTGCACACAAGCCATCAAACTGCGCCCGGATTTCATCCTCGCCTATTTCTGCCGCGCCAACTGGCGCTACAAACTCGTGGAGTATCAGAGTTCCACCAACGCTACCGCTACCGAGGTAGCCATCGACTACGAGATGATGATGCGTGACTACGATTATATCATTCATGAGCAACCCGACTTCGTCTTTGCCTATTATAACAAGGCCAATGTCCTATGTATGAAAGGTGACTTCGAAGCTGCCATACCCTACTACACGCGTAGTGTGGAGCTGGATAGCGAGTTTGCCGAGGCCTGGTTCAACCGCGGACTGACGCGTATTTACCTGGGCGACACCGAAAACGGACTGAACGACCTCAGCCGTGCCGGCGAATTAGGCATCTACCAGGCATATAACCTCATCACACGCTTCCGGTAGCAACTTAAATTAGGTAGTTTATCGGGGCCATTTCGGGCTGATTTCCGAGGGTTCTCGAATCAATCTCGCATCATACCCGTACCTATAATATACGTAGTATATTATCCCGTGAAGTTGACGATTTAGTACGTTGAAAACGAATTTGAATACGAATAGTTAGCGTGAAGAGAATATTTATCATACTAATCTTTTTACAATCTCAATGGGCGTTGGTACGCGCTCAATTGCTCTATGAGATCAGCGGAAACGGCTGTGCTGCCAAGTCATACCTGCTGGCAACAAACAAACTGATGGATATCACCTTTTTGGATAGTATTCCGGATGTTTTTACCGCCTGGGGGCGCTGCAACAAGGTCATCACGGAGTTTGCCGTAGAAGACTACGAAGCTATTTCGGCGCTACGTCAGGCGGCCGTACTGCCCGACTCGATGCGGCTCAGCGACTACTATTCCGCCGATGAATACAAGGCTATCAACGAGGCTTTGGTTCTGAGTCTTGATCTCGGGCTGGACAAACTCTGCCGCATGAAGCCGGCTTATCTGACCGAACTCTACCGCACGGAGCTCTGCCGCCAATGGCTTGGCTATGATGATAAACGCAGTCTCGAGACCTTCTTCTGCCAAATCGCCCAAGAGAAAGGTATGCCCATCTATCCACTCGACGAGACCGGCGAAGCACTCTATATCCTCTTCGACCGCGAACCTTTCCATTTCCAATGTGAGGAACTGAAGAACTGCATCGAATACCCCGAACGCGAGGTTCGCCTGGAACGCGAAATCAAGGCGATGTACCGCGCAGGTCGACTCAACGATATAGCATACGAGATATCGGCTCCCGACAACCTGGCTACCCTCTCCTACTCCGACTATCAGGTCTATTGCCAACGCAACATCACGTGGGTCAAACGCCTCAAGGGACATCTCAAAGACGGGCATTGTTTTATTACCCTCAATGCCATCTACCTGGGTGGTGAGAAAGGACTGATAGCCGCCCTACGCCAAGCCGGCTATAGGGTCAGAGGTATCAAACTTAGTTGATAGTTGACAGTTGATAATTGATAGTTGATAATTGATATTTAGTCTAACGACGAAAAACGGTTCTCGGTTCTCGAACGAAAAAAGATATTCATTATTCATTAATCATTATTCATTAAACAAGATATTCATTATTCATTAATCATTATTCATTGAAACGACCAATATGGAATATTTACTTGGAAAGACACTTGATGAATTGACCGCAATAGCCGAAGAGGCAGGTTTGAAACGTTTTGCCGGCAAGCAGATAGCTGACTGGCTGTACCAAAAACGCGTCACGACCATTGACCAGATGACCAATCTGTCGCTTGCAGCCCGCGACAAGCTCAAGCAACACTATTCCGTAGGCCGCCAAGCCCCACGGGCGCATGCCGAATCCATAGACGGCACCAAGAAATACCTCTTCTCGGTCACACCTAAACAGCCCTTCTCGGTCACACCGGTCACCCCCTCTGAGAGGGGGACGGGGGGAGTTATCGAATCCGTCTACATCCCCGAGGATGACCGCGCTACACTCTGTGTCTCTACCCAAGCCGGCTGCAAGATGGCCTGTCGATTCTGCATGACGGGTACCTTAGGTTTCCACGGAAGTCTCACAGCAACCGATATTCTGAATCAGGTCTTCTCCATTCCCGAGAGCGAGACGTTGACCAACCTGGTTTATATGGGTGAAGGCGAACCGATGGATAATCTGGATGCCGTCTTGCGCTCCATCGAAGTACTGACTGCCCCTTGGGGGTGTGCATGGAGCCCCAAACGCATTACCGTATCGTCAGTTGGGCTGGTTCCGGAACTAAAACGCTTCTTGGATAGTTGCGAATGTCATTTGGCTATATCACTTCATAATCCATTCGCTATAGAACGTCGGCAAATCATGCCTATCGAACAGCGTTACCCTCTAAGTGAAGTCATCGCGCTACTCAAGCAGTATGATTTCAGCCATCAGCGGCGGGTATCCTTTGAATATATCTGTTGGGGCGGCGTGAATGACACCCCCAAGCATGCCAACGAGTTGTTGCGTCTTCTTCGAGGGTTGGAATGCCGCGTGAACCTCATCCGCTTTCACGAAGGTGTGGAACGCGATTTCCCCGCTTCGGATGAGAAACAGATGGTATGGATGCGCGACTACCTCACCGAGAAAGGTCTGACGACAACCATACGACGCAGTCGCGGCGAAGATATCCTCGCCGCGTGCGGAATGCTGGTCAATCAACTTAACGAATCCGGTCAGCAGCTCTAACGAGCGCTTCGTCTTTCAATATCAGGCGCGTAGCCCCGATGGTCAGCACCAAGCATATCAACGGTATGCAGGCTCCGAAGCAGAAATCCCATTCGGCTGCCAATTGGTGCTTGCCAAACCAGGTGTACATCCACACCAAAGCGTAATAGCCGAGGCAGAGCATGGCAAGAAAGATATTGAGGCGCGCCTGCAGCAGACGTTTCCTGTACAGGAATATATCCACCAAAGCCAGTAGCGGTATCAGACAGGTGGCCACCGTTAGTCCCCATAGTCCGCTCATCGTGACCGGCGGCAGGTCGGTACGAAACTCCAAATCGGGTGTTATCTCTTCGATGCCCGTGGCACTCAGATAGAACATACGCTGCAGACTATCGGTCTCAGGGGTGGTAAACTGCACGACAGGTACAAAAAACAGCACGATGCCGAGAATAACAATAGTTAACAAATAGAGGGTTTGACGACGCTGGATCATTGTTGGGAGATATTATTTATGATTTAAAATTTAATATTTAATATTTAAGATTTAAGATTCCGAATACGAATTTTAGATATAAGATTATTCGGAAGAGGTCATGAGGCGAACGGAGCCGTTCTCCAACACATATCGTTCACCTGTGGCAGGACAGATAGCAAAGCCTTGGGCATCGAAAGTAAGTTTCTCGCCGTAACGACTCACCCACCCGATTCGGCGTGCCGGATTTCCTACCATTAAGGCATATGCCGGTACATCCTTGGTCACCACACTACCGGCTCCGATCAGGCAGTATTCGCCCAACTCATGCCCGCAGACAATCGTTGCATTAGCCCCAACACTCGCGCCACGACGAATGAGGGTCTCTTTGTACTCGCTCTTGCGACTAACGGCAGAACGGGGATTGATAACATTGGTGAAGACCATGCTCGGACCGAGGAACACATCCTCTTCACATCGTACACCGGTATAGACCGACACGTTATTTTGTATCTTGCAATTACGGCCTAACACCACATTGGGCGAGATAACTACGTTTTGGCCGATATTACAGTCCTCGCCTATCGTGCAACCCGTCATGATATGACTGAAATGCCATATCTTCGTGCCCTTACCAATCGTGCAACCCTCGTCCACGTAAGACGACTCATGAACAAAATAATCCATTATACTAATGATTTAATGATTTAACGATTTATTGTTCTAATACTTTTATGTTTGTCATTATTATCTTACCTCTGGAACATGCGGCAAAGATGCCATAACCGTTCTCGATGTTGGAATAAATCTGCACATTTTCTTCCTGTCCGAACAGGCCGCTAATCTCTGCTCCGAGATCAAACTCCATTTCGTTGTCCTTCTTGCCACCATGTGCCAAGTACATAGAGCGGCGGTAGAGATACGAATCACGGCTATGGGCGTTGAAACTGATGACCAGTGTATCAATGGTCAAACTCGTCACCTCTACCTCTGAGCCGTGGATGGAGACCGGGATTTGAATTTTTACGTTATAGTTGTTCGGATAGCCGGGCTTGAAGAACAATTCATTTTTAGTACTATAACCGTTCTGCGCAGAGAAGTCGTTTTCCCCGCTTGCAAAAAGTTGGTCATGCGATTGAATATAGGTCGTTGTCCCTTCATGCCTGCCCACGCGTGAATCAATCATATAGGTCATGTGATAGGTGCAGGACACATTCAGGCCGAGGATAACATCACCGGATGGATATTCCATGAGCCGGAGTGACGGTTCTGCCAGCGATACTTCTATGGTTTGTTGCGAATTATTACTATGCAACACGGTTTCTTGTGATCTAAAAACTAACCACATCAGAAGATTTGGTTTCGGCACCACTTTCTGCTCAGCAGTAATCGTGTCATAGCCCGGATGGGAAGCTCGAATACGGACGATGTCTCCGGCTTTAATATATCTCACTTCATAATATATGTCAGAGTATACTATAAAATAGCCTCTTTTTTCATTGTAAGTCATCGTTTGCCACGGTTCGTCCCCGTATTGTATCTCTACTACCACATCCGACGTGCGAAAAGGAGCAGAGGTATTAGACTTACTATTCAGGAAGAAATGCGAATGCGAGACATACACCCTTACTGGTTCAAATCCCTCACTCACTTCGGCCTGCAGCACGAGTTTGGGCTTTGTTACCTCGCCGTCATATTCTATCTCCCGCTCACAGGATGAGAGGACAAGGAGCATCGTTACTATGTACAATAATAGCCGTTTCATCAGAACTTAAAGGTATAACTCACACTGGGTAATATCGGAAAGAGACTCAATTTATACAACTTCCCTCCGGAGGCATATACCAGAAAGGGGTTGAAGTTACAGTAGGCGTTATAGACCGACATATTCACTATGTGCTCAAATTCCTTGTGTTTCTTGTCCTTAAGGTGACAGGTTGCCCCAAGGTCGAGGCGGTGGTAGTCCGGCATTTTGTAGTTATTACGTTCCTCTATGATGGGTACGGCAACACTCTTACCGCTACTGTACAGATAATCCGTAGTACGTTGCAAGGCAAGCGTTCCGCGTGTTCCGGTACCATATATAAAGGTAGCCGCCACTTCCCATTTCCGGTTTATCCGGTATTGAAGCGTGACACTCAGGTCGTGCTCACGGTCGTACTTGGCGTGAAAAGGCTTACCGTAGTTTATCTCCTGCCCATTGCGGTCAAATTGGTGCATCGTACGTGACCAGGTATAGCCTATCCACCCCGTCACAGGTCCTACACGGCGTTGCAACAACAACTCCACGCCGTAACTCCAGCCGTCACCCACACACACGAGTTCCTGCCAGTTACGGGCAGAGAGATACGAAGCGCCGTCTTTGTACTCCAACAGATTGACCATCTTTTTGTAATACCCCTCCACGGAAAGCTCCACCTGATTGCATATATTATAGGTAATACCTGCGGCGGCTTGCATGGATCGCATAGGAGGGATATTCGTCGTTGACGGCACCCACAGATCCGTTGGCAGCGAGACGGAGGTATTCGACAACAAATGCACGTACTGCGACATATAGGCGTACGACAGTTTGAGTGCCAGGTCTTTGTAGAGCAGGAATCGCATCCCGATACGCGGTTCCAGAGAAGGATAGGTCTTATCTTGAATATGGTACAGCCCCGCGTGCAGACCATAGTTCAGTCGATACCAACTACACGGCGTGTAGGTATGTTCGAAATACACATTCGCCTCATGGGTGTGCAGCATCTCACCCGCTACGATGGTGGTGTCGTACGATATGCCCTCATTTACATTGGCAGACAAAGACTGCACTTGCGGACGAAACATATGATAGGTGTAGTTCGCACCGAAATGGATCTCGTGTTTGTTGGTAGGCCGCCACTCGAAGTTAGTCTGAGCCATTACATCCATAATGTACGAATGATAATAGAGAGCCAACTCATCCTCAAGGGTGGTATTGTTGCTTTTCTTTTTCTCGTCCATTGAGACAGACAGATTGTATTTGTAGCGGGTAAAACTCAACTGCGAGGTATTGTAGATCCGCCCGGTGAAGCGATGCTCATAATTAACTGCAGCAAACAGATTACCCCAGTTATAGCGCATTTTCATACGCGTGGAAGTGTCATTGCCGGAACCCTTCTGCCGAATATTGGCATAAATGACATCATCGCCCCAATAGAACGAACCGCTCAACTTGTCGTTCTCCGAGAAGATGTGCGTCAGTTTGGCATTGAGGTCGTAGAAATAATACCCTCCGGTAGTTACTTCCTCACCGTTCGTCTCGGAGGAAGTCACCGCGGCCGCAATAGGTGCTACAAAGAGGTCGTACAAGGTGCGCCGGGCGGATATATTAAAGGTAGTCTGCCCTTTTACCGTCTCTTTATTGCGGTGTTTTAGCCTGTCTTCTTTTTTCCAATAGATTGGTCCTTCCACACTCAGTTTGGTGGCAATCAGTCCGACGGTCAGATTGCCGTGATAGCCGTAGGCATCACCGTCTTTCTGACGCACGTCAATGATAGACGACAGTCGTCCTCCGTAACGCGCCGGAAAATTACCTTTATACAGCGTCACGTTCTTGACGGCATCCGCATTAAATACCGAGAAGAAGCCTAACATGTGATTGACCGAATAGAGCGGAACTCCGTCTAACAGAATCAGGTTGCCATCCGGTCCGCCACCCCGTACATACAACCCGGCCGAACCTTCGGTACCGGACTGCACACCGGGCAGTAACTGTATCGCTTTCAGGATATCCACCTCACCGCCGATAGCGGGAATACCCTTGATGGTCGATATCGGCACTTCGATGGCTGACATCTGCACAGACTGCACTCCGCTAACAGGCGAAGCAGCCTCCACAATTACCTCCTGCAGTTCCGTATTGGTCGTCAGTACCACATGAAGCACAGTGTCCCTATTGAGCATAAACGGATCCAACTGCAAGGATGAGTACCCCACATAACTGATGAACAGTCGTACGGAGTCCTCCTTGAGTGTAAGCGAATAGAAACCGCTGTTGTTGGTGGTTGTGCCCTGCTGTGACGGCATAGCGATGACCGCCGCTCCGATGAGGCGTTCGCCGGTCTGCTTATCCGACACGTAGCCGTTTATGGTATAGTTCTTAGCATAAAGAAACATCGGCAGACCAAGTAATATGCACAGTACAAAACGCTTCAATGATTTTAGAAGAACAACTTAAATATATCGTTTCCGTTAGCGTAGATTAAGAGGATGATTAATAGGATAAATCCAATATTGTTTGCTTTCTCCAGGAACTTATCAGAGGGTTGCTTGCCGGTTAGTATCTCCACCAACAGGAACAAGATATAACCACCATCCAATGCGGGAATAGGCAGGAAGTTCATGAAGGCGAGTATCAAACTCAGGAATGCCGTCATGTACCAGAACAGATACCAGTTCCAAACAGAGGGGAACATGCCTCCAATAGCACCAAAGCCACCCAACGATTGAGCGCCCTCTTTGGTGAAGACGAGCCGGAACTGCTTGACGTAGTTCTTCAGCATATCCCAGCCATAGACCACGCCGGCGGGAATGGACTCGAGTAGTCCATACTCCTTGTGTTCCATCTCAAAATAGGCATACTTACTCTTCGGATACGCGCCTAAAATCGTCTGGTCACCCAGAAATGCGCCACTTGTCATCATCTCACCCGCGCGATAGTACGTGAGTTGTACGCTATCACAGGGGTGCTTGCGCAGCTCGCGGTTAACCAGTATGTCACACCCCGTAGGCACGCCATTCACAGCTACAAGACTATCTCCCGCCTGCAGCCCGGCATAGTAAGCCGTGGAATTAGGGAGCACGGTATCCACCACAAACGGTACATACTCGCTGATGAGCGCAAAACGGAATTTCTTATACGACGGGTCGCGACGAGCTTTCTCACGCTCCTGCTTGTCAAACTCATTCTGAAAAGCCAGGTACCGCGTACCGAGGTCCTCACTCATGGTGAGTGCCACAGTATCACTACCACGCAGCACCACGACATCGCGTTTGCCCTCGATGATAAGCCATTGTACCACATCCGCCAGTTCCTCGGGTTCCTGACCATCGATGGTAAGAATACGATCCTGCTGCTCAAAACCCTCCTGTTGCAGTATCTCGGAATAGTACAGACCGCTTGTCACATTACGTAGCGGCAGGGTATCGGTACCCCAATGGTAGAGCAGCTGACCGAAGATCAGAAGTGCGGCTATGAAGTTCACCAAGATACCTCCGCTGATGATGCCGAGGCGTTGCCATACGTTCTTGGCACGGAACTCCCAAGGTTGCGGATCCGAAGGCAGGTCTGTGGCCGACTTGGTCTCATCCACCATACCTGCAATCGAGCAGTATCCGCCAAAAGGTACCCAACCTATGCCCCACTCGGTATTATCGGGGTAACGACGCCAATCGTCCTCGGGCAGTTTCTGCAGTTCTTCATCCGTCATCGGGCGGTAGAGTACATTGCCCTTCTCGTCTTTCTTTTGGGCACCCGTCACGGGGTCTATCATCTCCACCACGGCGGGTTCAACATTGGGTGCAAAGAACCGAATCTGCCATTTTCCGTTCACGCGCTTCATGCGCAGCAGGCTGATTTTGGGGTTAAAGAACATATAGAACTTCTCCACACGAACCTTGAACAGGCGTGCGAAGGTAAAATGCCCTAACTCGTGTATCACCACCAGAAAACTCAGGGCTAATATCAATTGAATAGCTTGAATCATTTTCGTAGTTTACGTAGTTTGCGTAGTTTTCGTTGTTTTCGTGATCTCGACAGGGGATTCGGTCGCCCTTTCAATTTTTAATTCTTAATTTTTAATTTTTAATTTTTAATTCCGCGTAGCGGCGTGCTTCTTCGTCTGTTGCGACGTAGTCCTCGTAGGTCGGTTTGGCAATATATGTCGCTTTCGCCATCGTCTCGGCTATTATCTCCGGCATCTGCATAAAGCCTATCTTACCTTGTCGGAAAGCGAGGTTAGCGACCTCGTTGGCAGCATTCAGCACACAGGGTATATTTCCCCCGCGTGCTACAGCCTCATAGGCCAGTTGCAGGCACGGGAACCGCTCCAGATCCGGCGGCATGAAGGTCAGCGTATTATAGGTAAAGAGGTCCAATCTCGGGAAGGAGGAAGGCAAACGGTCGGGATAGGACAACGCGTACTGGATTGGCAGCCGCATATCGGGCATACCTAACTGCGCCTTGATGCTGCCATCCACAAACTGCACGGCAGAGTGCACGATAGACTGCGGATGCACCAGCACCTGTATCTTCTCAACCGGCACGCCGAACAGCCACTTGGCTTCGATAACCTCGAAACCCTTGTTCATCATCGAGGCGGAGTCAATGGTTATCTTGGAACCCATCTCCCAATTGGGATGCTTGAGAGCCTCGGCAGCTGTAACGGATAGGAGTTGTTCTGCGCTATGCCGCAGGAATGGTCCTCCGCTGGCGGTCAGCAGTATCTTCTCCACCTGTTCGGGGTTTTCGCCTACCAGCGACTGAAAGATAGCTGAGTGCTCGCTATCCACAGGCAGTATAGGCGCATGATACTGACGCGATAAGTCGCCAATCAGTTCGCCAGCCACCACCAGTGTCTCCTTGTTCGCCAAGGCGATAGTCTTGCCCGCGCGGATGGCTTCGATAGTCGGACGCAGTCCGGCATATCCTACCATCGCCGCTACGACGATATCTACCGACGGGAAAGTTACCATCTGGGCTATACTCTCTGCGCCGCACCACACCTTGATGGGTAGGTCTTGCAGGGCTTCGCGCAAGCTTTCGTAGTAGTTCTCGTCGGCGATGCAGACAACCTCGGGTTTGAACTCGCGCGCCTGACGTATCAGCAGTTCGACACTACGGTTCGCCGACAAGGCATACACCTCATACAGATCCGGGTGCTCGCGAACCACATCCAAGGTCTGGGTTCCTATCGACCCTGTACTTCCTAATATGGCAATTTGTTTTGGCAAGAATCTTAAATCTTAAATCTTAAATCTTAAATCTTAAATTTTATTTATATTGCGTTTAAAACGCAATCACTTCCTCGGGATTGATGCTTCGTCCGTCGAGCCAGAGTTCGAAGCCGAGCATCTTATCCTTGGCAGCCAGTCCGATGGTCTCACCAGCCTGCACCACCTCACCGACCTTACGCATGGGGTATCCGACGGTTCGGTAGATGCTGAGGTGCTGCGCGTGCTGCAGCATCATGGTATAAGTATTATCCTCCTCCTGCTCCAGCAGCACGACGGTTCCCGCCAGCACGGCTGTTACATTCTCGTTCTCGGGTGTCTGCAGCCGAATACCGAAACGCTTCAGTTCGGGAGCATAAGTCTCCGTTACGACGCCATGCGCAGGGCGGAAGATGGTATAAACCGGCTTGGTGTTCTGCACATCGAACAGCTGCAGGTTGTCTTTTTCCTTCTGTTCGTATTCAGCGATAAACTCCTCTGTGGCCTCGTTCTTGGCAAGCAATAACTCCTCGCGCATGACCAGTTGTAGCGAGTCCAGGCTGATGATGGTATCGCTCGTGGCATCGCCTGCCAGCACCTGTTTCATCGACTCTAAGTAGCGCCGCTGAGCTTCAAGCATTGTGCCCAACGAATCCACGCGAGCAGTCTCAGAGATGAGCGAACGGCGAATATCCTCGCCGTAACCCGGTAACACGTTCTTAATAGGCGTGTACAAAATCAAGAGCGAGAACAGCACTAACGTCAGCAGGAAAGTCAGCGTGAGGAACGTAAAAACACTCAGTAGGTTCAGTCTCAGATGAAACTGTTCCGTCAAGGTCTCTTCGTTTACCACGCTCAGCAGATACTTACGCCTTAACCGTTGCCAGAGATTTTCTGTCTTTTCTTCGGACATCAATATCAACTATCAACTATCAATTATCAATTATCAATTATCAATTATCAACTAAATATGGTGCATCCTTCGCAGGGCTTGAGCTGCTTGAAGAAATCGTTACCCTTGTCGTCCACCAGGATGAATGCGGGGAAGTCCAGCACCTCAATCTTCCAGATGGCTTCCATGCCCAATTCGGGATACTCTACGCACTCAATACTCTTGATGTTGTTCTGCGCCAAGATAGCAGCCGGACCACCTATTGAGCCGAGGTAGAAACCGCCGTGCTTGCGGCAGGCTTCGGTCACGTCAATCGAGCGATTACCCTTGGCCAGCATGATCATCGAGCCGCCCTTGTCTTGGAACTCATCTACGTAAGGATCCATACGTCCGGCTGTAGTCGGCCCCATCGAACCGCAAGCCATGCCAGCGGGCGTCTTGGCCGGACCGGCATAGTAGATCGGATGGTTCTTCAGGTACTCCGGCATCGCCTCGCCTGCGTCCAGACGCGCTTTGATCTTAGCGTGCGCTATATCCCGGCCTACGATAATGGTGCCATTCAGGCTCAGACGCGTACCGATCGGGTACTTCGTCAGGATTTTGCACACATCTGCCATGGGTTGGTTCAGGTCAATACGTACGGCATCACCCTCGCCCGCCTGACGCAGCTCTTCGGGGATGAGGCTACCCGGGTTGGTGTCCATCTTTTCAATCCAGATACCATCCTTATTGATCTTGCACTTGATGTTACGGTCAGCCGAGCAGCTCACGCCCAGACCTATCGGGCAGCTTGCGCCGTGACGAGGCAGGCGAACCACGCGTACGTCGTGTGCCATGTATTTGCCGCCAAACTGTGCTCCCAGGCCAATCTTGTACGCCTCTTGCAGTAGCCGTTTCTCCAGTTCTATGTCGCGGAAGGCGCGTCCGGCTTCGTTACCCGTGGTAGGCAGGCTGTCGTAGTAATGCGTCGAGGCAAGTTTGACGGTCAGCAGGTTCTTCTCGGCACTCGTGCCACCGATAACGATTGCAATATGGTATGGCGGGCAAGCTGCGGTACCCAACGATTTCATCTTCTCTACCAGGAACGGAATCAGCGTGCCTTCGTTCTGGATACGCGCTTTGGTCTCTTGATAGAGATAGGTCTTGTTGGCACTTCCGCCACCCTTCGTCACACACAGGAAGTGGTACTCCATTCCCTCCGTTGCCTCCAGGTCAATCTGCGCAGGCAGGTTACACTTGGTATTCACCTCGTTGTACATATCGAGCGGGGCGTTCTGGCTATAACGCAGGTTGCAGGTTGTATAGGTGTTATAGACGCCTTCCGACAGGGCTTCTTCGTCCGAGAAACCGGTCCACACTTGCTGTCCTTTCTCGCCGTGGATGATAGCGGTACCGGTGTCTTGGCACAGAGGCAGCTGGCCTTTGGCTGCTACTTCGGCATTACGCAGGAAGGTCAGCGCCACGTATTTGTCGTTAGCGGAAGCCTCGGGGTCGCGCAGGATTTTTGCGACCTGTTCGTTGTGCTTGCGACGCAGCAGGAAGCTCACATCCTGAAATGCGCGTTGCGCCATCATCGTGAGGCCTTCTTTCGCCACCTTCAACATAGGTTTGCCTTCAAACTCGCCAACCGACACATAGTCTTTGGTCAGCAGATAGTACTCAGTTTCGTCCTTACCGAGTTGGAACATCGGTTCATAATGAAATGCCATATTCTTATTTTTTTTGTTAAATTCCATAATAACATTCACGCGCCCATTTACGCGTACGCGCAAAATCCGTGCAAAGGTACAAAAAAAAAATGACATATGCAAATAAAAATCATTTTTTTCGAGTATTTTTCATCATTTTGTATCGGTATTGTCAACCGGAATATACAATTTGGGGTGTATCGTCACTCCGAGACGCGGTTTACAAGGGCGGAAGAAAACCTCGATAAAAGTACGATAAAAGTACGACAAAACCTCGAGGAAAGTACGACAAAAGTACGAGGAAAACGATGACTGTATTTAGGAAAAGACAAGGAGAGACAGCAAGGAATGCCGTCTCTCAAGCGGGGCGAAGGAAGCGGGGCGAAGGAAGAGGTGCGACTAAAACACGCGGGCGGAGAGCATACTACCTGCTCAATTTTACACCCATTCTGCGCGCCCAGCGGACAAATAGTACGAGGCAAACCAAGGTGGCAAGACCCGCAATCAAATACCCTACCCAACGCAACTCGACGGGTAAGTTCAACCCCTCGGGAGCAATCAGGATATACGAAACGGATACCATCGTCATGAACAAAGCCGGCACCAAGGCCATTAAATAGCCATGACGCATAATAGGCGACGCAGATGGCTCATGACCATTCTTATAGAGCCATACCGTTCCTGACCACAGCGTGAAGACAGCCAAGGTCTGGTTGGTCCACGAGAAATAACGCCACACGATATAGAAATTGACAAATACCAACGCAAAGACGCAGCAAAAGAGCGGCAAAGCGATATAGAGCCGTTTGAGACGTGGCTTCTGGTCAATATGCAAGAAATCCGCTACAATCAGTCGAGCCGAACGGAGAGCAGTATCGCCCGAGGTAATGGGTGCCGCTATCACGCCGATGATAGCCAATATACCGCCTATGCTTCCCAGCCACGAACGCGATATGGTATCAACCACCAGCGCGGGGATATTCTCGCCCTTATGTTGCGCGGCAAATGCCTGCAGGCCATCGATGCCGTACAAGCCTTGTTCGGGGTCTGCAAAGAACGTTCCGGCAGCAGCCGCCCAGATGAGGGCCAAGATACCCTCGGCTACCATGGCGCCGTAGAAGATCCAACGTCCCTGACGTTCGTTAGTCAGGCAACGAGACATAATGGGGCTCTGGGTGCCATGAAAACCGGAAATAGCGCCACAGGCGATGCTGACGAACATCATCGGGAAGATGGGTAGTCCGTCCGCCTTGCGGTTGTAGAGGCCATCCGTCAGTTCGGGCATCTCGCTACCATGCCAACCTAACATCACTATCATGATGCCTATACCCATAAACAGCAGCATACCGCCGAAGATAGGATAGAAGCGACCGATGAGTTTATCCACCGGCAGAATGGTTGCAAAAGCATAATAAACAAAGATAATCAGCACCCAAGCTATCGGCAAGGTGCGACCGTTAAAAGGCATGGTACTCAGCGGCGCCAAGCCTTGCAGCAAGGTAGCCGGACCGGAGAGGAACGTGGTGGTCAGCAACACGAGCAGGACCAACGACAGCACGCGCATGAAGACGCGTATGCCCGTACCTAACTCACTACCGACTATCTCGGGTAGCGAAGCTCCACCTTTGCGGATAGAAAGCATACCGCTCAGATAATCGTGTACGCCTCCGGCAAAAATGGTTCCAAAGACAATCCACAGGAACGCCGACGGGCCAAAAAAGATACCCATAATGGCACCAAAGATAGGTCCAAGGCCTGCGATATTGAGAAACTGCACCAGAAAGATTCGCCAACCAGCCATGGGCACAAAGTCCACTCCGTCCGTCTTGGTCAGGGCAGGAGTCGGTTGCTCGGGTTTGACACCAAAAACTTTCTCTACCAATAGTCCGTAAGTCGCAAAACCGACCACCAGCACTACCAATGCGATGATAAATGTTATCATAGGTTTACTATTTTTTTTGATTTTAACCCGCAAAAGTACAACTTTTTTTTGAAATATGCAAACATTTTTCATTTTTCTGCTGATTTATGCCAAATTATTTGTATATATCAGATATTTTTTGTAATTTTGCAGGCTAATACGTGCGAGATGTACAAACAGGAAGACAAGATATGTGATTTGATAGCCTCCAGTACAGAGGCTCTACAGATAGCAAGCCGTTTTGGTTTGCCCTTGGGTGTGGAGGATAAGACCGTAGAGGAAGTGTGCCGCGAGAATGGTATTCACCCCGATACGTTTCTGGCTGTTATTAACCACCAGAGCAGCTCCTGCGTTCAGAGTGAGAGCCTCATGGTGTACCTAAAAAATGCCCATCGCTACTTCATCGACTACCAGTTACCCAAGATTCGGCAGGAGCTAATCGAAGCCATCAGTAGCGTGCAGACCGGTAGCCAGATTCCGCTACTCATCATCCGTTTCTACGACGAATATGTCGAGGAAGTCAAGACGCATATCCAGCACGAGAACGCCAAGGAGTTCCAGCTCCATGCCGACGACGACGAACATATCGCCAAGAAGCTGGAGGAGCTGAAGAGCCTCATCATCAAATACTATCCCGCTACAGCCATCAACAACCTGCTCTATGCCGCGCTACAGGACATCTACCAGATTGAACAGGAACTGGCGCTACATTGCTCCATTGAGGACGATATTCTACTGCCTGCGCTCGAAAAAGAACGCGCCGAGAAAGGCGATACCAAGCTAAGCGACAGAGAGAAAGATGTGCTCATTGAGTTGGTACACGGGCTTAGCAACAAGGAGATAGCCGACCGGCTGAACATATCCACGCATACCGTCATCTCACACCGAAAGAACATTATGCAGAAACTCAACATTCACTCGCCGGCTGGACTGACTATTTATGCAATCGTCAACCAACTGGTGACAATTGATAGTTGACAATTGATAGTTGATAGTTGATAATTGATAGTTGATAGTTGATTAAACCCATAAACCAATGCTACGCCGAGTACAGAAATACATACGCGACCACGAATTGCTTCACGAGGGCGAGAAAGTGCTTGTGGCAGTAAGCGGAGGCGCCGACAGTATGGCGCTCTTGGACGTTCTGCTCCGTAGCGGCTATGAATGCGTGGTGGCCCATTGCAACTTCCATCTGCGTGGTTCGGAAAGCGACCGAGACGAGGCCTTTGTGCGCCATATGGCAGTAGCGTTGGCTGAACGTCTTCCCCACAAGCCTGCATGGCTGAAGGACGGGCTACCGGTTTTTGTGCGCCACTTTGACACCCGCACTTATGCCCGCGATACCAAGCAGAGTATCGAGATGGCCGCACGCGAACTGCGCTACCGATGGTTTGCCTCATTAGCACGCGAGACCGGCTGCCGAAGCGTGGCTGTAGCACACCATATGAACGACCAGGCCGAGACGATCCTGCTGCATATGCGTCGAGGATGCGGACTGAAAGGTATGTGCGGTATGTGGCCGGATACAAAGTTGAAACTTGAGAGTAGAGAGTTGAGTGAAGTTGAGAGCGGAGAGTTGAGTGAAAATGGGAGTTTGGAGTTACGAGTAGTGAGACCTTTGCTCTGCACGACACATGATTATATCTGCCACTACCTGAAGGATATTCGCGGTATAGAATGGGTTGAGGACTCTACGAATAGCGACACGCGTTATAAACGAAATGCCATTCGCGAGGAATTAAGCCACTACAGCAAAGCAGAAATAGAACATATCGCACAATTGGCAGAGAGAATGCAAGAGCTGCAATGGAGAATGGAGAATGGAAAATTGAGAATGGAAAATTAATAGTTGACACACAACAAAAACTACGCAAACTACGCAAATTACGCAAATTACGCAAACTACGCAAACTACGCGCATGCATAAATACGGATTGATAGGACGGTATCTGGGGCACTCCTTTTCGGCGGAGTACTTCCGAAACAAGATAGCACAGGCGGATGCTGATGCTGTCTATGTACCCCTTGAGATAGCTACGATAGACGCACTACCCACCGACTGGGACGGCTATTCCGTAACGATTCCTTACAAAGAGGCTATCCTACCCTTTCTATCGGATCTGGACGAGACGGCACGCGCCATTGGAGCGGTAAACGTGGTAAAAGGCCGGAAGGGCTACAATACCGACTGGATTGGTTTTTGCGAATCAATACGTCCGCTTCTTCGCGCCGGCGACCAAAAAGCCCTTGTACTCGGTACCGGCGGAGCGGCAAAAGCCGTCCTGTACGGACTGCAGCAATTGGGTATCACAGCCGAAACGGTCAGCCGTACCCGTGGACTGCGCTACCGGGACTTGCGCGCGGAGGATATGCACCATTGGCAACTCATCGTCAACTGCACACCCGTCGGCATGTGGCCCGACACAGACGTCTGTCCCGCAATACCGTATGAGGGCTTGACGACCGCTCATCTGCTCTTCGACTGCATCTACAACCCCGAAGAGACCTTGTTCCTCCGCCACGGACGTGAACACGGCGCACGCGTGAAAAACGGCATGGAGATGTTGCTCCGCCAAGCAGATGAAGCATGGAAAATTTGGAATAATTGATAGTTGAAAGTATATGAATAAACGATTTTTTGGTTTGGCAATACTGCTAATGGCAGGTCTTAGCGCTTGGGCGCAAGTATGCCTGCGGGTCGATTACAAAGAAATAACAACAGAACGCGGTTCGCTGTACCAGTATGCCCATCGGTACCTGAATGCCAAGAATGTGGTGACGGAAGATGGCACACAATTTGTTCTGGAGAACGTGTATATCGTATCGGAACGTCCGGAAAAAGAGCCCCAAGCTGCGCATGACGGACAAAGCACGACCATAATCGCTACGCAGACGCACCTAACCGAAGATGCCATCGTAGCCGCCAGCACGATGAAGATGGCTGAGTGTGTGGCCAAGCAGATCTATCGGCTTCGCGAGGCGCGTGTCAACATCCTATCGGGCGAAGCGGAACATATGCCTGCCGACGGACGATCGATGCAGTTGGTACTGCGCACGCTCGAGGACGAAGAACAGGCCTTGACGGCTCTATTCGTGGGCAAGACCCACGTGACGGAACACACGGCTTATATCGTGTGCGATAGCCTGCAGGAAGGCAAGAATATCGCATTCCGGTTCTCAAAGATAGCCGGCCCTGTGGATAAAGACGACCTAAGCGGAGAACCCGTTCGCATGGAACTGACGGTTGACAAACAGCAACAAGTCGTTCCGACTGAGAGCAAGAAAAAGAATGACGAACCGACCTACATATGGGTGGAGAAAAGCAGAAGTTATACCATCATTTATAACCATAAGACATTGTATGAAAAGACTTTGCGTCCTTAGTATATGCCTCCTGGCAACCCTGGTAGCAAGCGCTCAGGAGTTACGTTGTACGGTTACCATTAATTCCGACAAGATTCAGGGAACCAACAAATCTGCCTACGAAACCCTGAAACAGACCTTGGAGGAGACCATCAACACCACGCGTTGGACCAATATGACCTTTGCCGAAAAAGAGCGTATTGAGTGCAGCATGATGATTGTGGTCAATAGCGTGGATAACAACATCTACCATTGTGAGATGCAGTTGCAGAGCCGCCGCCCCGTCTATAACACGGGGTATCACACTACCCTGCTGAATCTGCGCGACAAGCAGTTTACGTTCTCTTATCAGGAGTTCGACCGCCTGGAGCACCAGCCCGGCCAGTTCAGTTCGAACCTGGCGGAGCTCATCGCCTTCTACTGCTACCTGCTCATCGGCTACGATGCCGATAGCTACTCGCGTCTGGGCGGAGCGCCCTATTTCCAGGAATGCGAGAATATCGTATCCAACGCCCAGTCCGCCTCTATGGACAATAGCGAATCGAAGGGTTGGAAAGCTTTTGACAGCAACCGCAACCGCTACGCGCTCATCAACAACCTGCTGGATGAGGCATTTCGCGACTTCCGCAACTACTACTACGAATACCATCGCCTCGGACTGGACGAGATGGCCAATAACGTAGCCAACGGTCGTGCTCGTATCGCCGAAGGCATCAATATCCTGCGCGAGACCAACCGAGCCAGACCGGCTACCTATGCTATCACGGTGTTTTTGGATGCCAAGTCCGACGAACTGGTCAAACTATTCGAGCAAGGCACTACCGCCGAGAAAGACTTGGTCTATGAGACCTTAATGGCTGTGGACCCGACACGACAAACGGAATACGACAAAATAAAAGGAAACAACTAATGCTTCAGCATTTACACATACAGAACTACGCACTCATCTCGAATGTAGATATAGACTTTCGGGAAGGCTTTACCGTGCTGACCGGCGAGACGGGCGCGGGTAAGAGTATCATCTTGGGTGCCTTAGGGCTGCTCTTGGGCGGACGGGTGGATACCAAGACCATTACCGAAGGCGAAGACCGTTGTATTATCGAAGCGGACTTTGGCGAACAGTTGGTTCGGCGTGAGTTGAATCGTAACGGTCGGAGTCGTATCTTCGTGAATGACGAACTCGTTACGCAGGCTGAACTCAAGCAACTGGCCAAACGCCTTATTGACATCCACTCGCAGCACGAGACCCTGCTGCTTAGCGACAACCGTTTCCAACTCAATATCGTGGATAGCCTTGCCGCAAATGAGGCCATCCGCCAGGCCTACGGCGAAGCCTATCAGGCGTATCGTACGACCGAGAGCGAGCTATCTGCACTCATTCGTCAGGCTGAACAGGCGAATAAGGATGCCGATTATATCCAGTTCCAGTACCACCAGCTGCAGGAAGCCAATCTTAGCGAAAGCGAGATGGAGGAACTGCAAGACGAAGCCTATCGTTTGAGTCATGCCGAGAGTATCAAAGCGGCTCTGCAGGAGGCAAGCGAACGACTGGAAGACGAACGCGCGGGCGCAATAGCGCAGGTACGTAATTGTAAGGTGGAGGAGGCTGACCGAGCCCTGGAAGAACGCCTACGGAGCGTGGAGATTGAGCTGAAAGATATAGCCCACGATATCGCACGCCTGTTTGACCTTACCGAGGCTGACCCCGAAAGACTTGCGTTCGTAGAGGAACGCTTGGACACACTCAATCGCCTGATGCATAAGCATAACTGTCAGACGATAGCAGAATTGATTGCCATACGCGATAGTTTGGCAAAGCAGACCGAACGTCTGGATTCGTACGAAGACAATATTGCCGACTTGCGCAAGCAGCTCGAGGCGCAGAAAGCCGTCTTGGAGCAAGCCACCCAAGCCCTAACGCACAGCCGCGAAGCCGTACGGGACGAGATGTGCCGCAAACTCACGGAGGACCTTGGCAAATTAGGCGTCAAGCACGCGCATATAGAACTGGAGATAACACCCCTACCTGACTGGGACGAGACAGGACGCGACGAAGTACAGCTGCTCTTTGCCGCCAACCTCAATCAGACACTCCGACGCGTGAGCGAGGTAGCCAGCGGAGGCGAGATGAGCCGACTGATGCTCTGCATCAAGGCCTTGGTTGCCGGCAAGAACGAACTACCTACCCTCATCTTTGATGAGATCGATACGGGCGTGAGCGGCGAGATAGCCACTCAGATGGCACGTATCATGCAGCAGATGGCCCGCAATCAGCAGATTATCGCCATCACCCATCTACCGCAAGTAGCCGCCTTGGGCGATGCGCATTACAAGGTCTATAAGAACGATACTGCCACCCGGACCGAGACATCCATACGCGAACTAAATGACGAAGAACGCGTCTATGAAATAGCCACCCTACTATCGGGTAACGTACCCGGCGAAGCAGCTATGCAGAATGCCCGCGAATTATTAACCGATAACCGATAACCGAATATGACCGACAGATTTAAGAAAATACGAGCATACCGTTGCGGATGGTTGCTGCAACTGACGGACTGGATTTGCATCATGCCTATGCTTATTGCGAACAAGCTTCGCACCACTACCTCGCTCGAGGCCCATGGTCTGGAGCATGTCACGCCACGTTTCTGGCCCAGCAAGAAACCCGGACATCTATTCCTGACCAACCACAGAGATATCGTCATGGATGCAGCCTACCTCAGTCTGATTCTCCGCACCAAAAAGAATATCCGTCCCTTCATGGGTATCGGCAATAACCTCTTCGGGAAATGGTGGATTGAGCCATTTGTGCGTCTGAACAGATGTTTTGTGGTCATCCGCGATAGCCTGGGCATGCACGAACAGATCCGGAACTCTCAACTGCTGAGCGAATACATCCGCGAGCGTATCACCTGCGGCCAGTCAGTATGGTTGGCCCAACGCGAGGGACGCGCCAAGGACAGTAACGACCGCACACAGGCTTCGCTTATCAAGATGCTTGTTATGTCAGGCGACAAGGAGCAAGACATCCTCGCACGTATCCGCGAACTCAACATCACCCCTATTTGCATCAACTACGAATACGACCCTTGCGATTACCTCAAGGCACAAGAGATGCAGCTCAAGCGCGACAACCCCGCTTGGAAGAAGCAGAAAGCCGACGATATCCTATCCATGAAAACAGGTATCCAAGGCCACAAAGGACGCGTGGTGTATAATTTCACGCCTTCGCTCAACGAATGGATCGACCAACACGAAGCCGCTCTACGTGCCCTGCCACGCAAGGAACTCATCGACGCTATCTGCCACCAGATAGACCGCCAGATCCACCTCAATTACGAGGACTACAAACGCGACGAAGCGTTTGAAGAATACCTCTGGAGCCGTCTCAAACTCATTCATGTGCCCAACAAAGACGATGCCTTCCTGCTCATGAAGATGCACGAGATGTATGCCAACCCCGACCGCAATAAGTTTGCAGCACAACGGGAAATAGTTGATAATTCTTATCTCGGCTGAAGCCTCGAACGATCGGCTAAAGCCGTACGATAGTTGATAATTGATAGTTGATAATTGATAGTTGATAATTGATAGTTGATAATTGATAATTGATAGTTGATAATTGATAGTTGATAGTTTAAATGGTATGAGAACAGCTATATTTCCGGGGAGTTTTGACCCCTTTACCATAGGGCATTACGATATCGTGATGCGCGGCCTGGATTTATTCGACCGGATTGTTATCGGCATAGGCCGTAATAGCGAGAAGAAAGCCTGCTTCCCGCTCGAGGAACGCCTGCGTGCCATTCACGAAGCTTTCCACCATAACGACCGCGTGGAGGTACAGGTCTATGACAGTCTAACCGTCGATTTCGCCCGCGAACAGAATGCCAAATTCATTCTGCGTGGTATCCGTTGTGTCGCAGATTTCGAATACGAACGCAACATGGCAGAGGCCAACAAGCAGTTAGGCGACGTAGAGACCATCCTGCTCTACACCCGACCCGAGTACGCACACGTCAGCTCAACATTGGTTCGTGACCTCTATAGTTATAATAAAGACATCTCGGCGTATCTGCCGTGATAGTTGATAATTGATAGTATGAAAAATAAAATTATAATATTCGTATCCCTGCTCCTGATGAGCGGGATGATTCGGGCGCAGGAAGCCGCCACGACACGTATCAGTAAGTCTGTCACCATCTATACCGACATCATGCGGCAGTTAGATATGAACTATACCGACACGCTGGATTACGACCTACTTACCAAGACCGCTATCCGCCAGATGCTCTACAAGATTGACCCCTATACCGTTTATATCCCCAAGGAAGAGGACGAAAGCCTCAAGATGATGACCACGGGCAAATACGGCGGTATCGGTTCTATCATCATGCAGCGAGATAGCGTCGTCATGATATCCGAGCCATACAAAGGAATGCCGGCTGCGGATAATGACGTACAAGCCGGAGATATCCTGCTGGAGGTGGACGGTATGGACTGTCGGAACAAGACTACCAAGGAAGTGAGCGACAAACTACGCGGCAAGGCGGGTACGGAAGTGTGCCTCAAACTCAAACGCGAAGGTGTGGATACCGTCATCATCCGCAAGTTCCTCCGCCGCGAGATACACCTGCCTGCCGTAACGTACTACGCAGCCTTGGATGACAAGCAGACCGGCTATATCCTATTCTCCGAGTTCACCAGTTCGTCGGCACAAGACTTTCTCGTAGCCGTAGAAGACATGGTCAATAACCACGGCATCAAACAATTGGTCATCGACCTCCGCGGTAACGGCGGCGGTATCATAGACGAAGCTATACGTATCGTCGGTTTCTTTGTGGACAAGGGAACGGACGTGGTTAGCACCAAGGGTAAGATCCCGCAGAGCAACCGCGTCTATACGACCAGCACTACCCCCCTTTACAAAGATATGCCGATTGCTATCTTGGTGGACGGCCAGACAGCTTCGGCTGCCGAGATTGTAAGCGGTAGCCTGCAGGACCTCAAACGCGCCACACTCATCGGCCAGCGAACCTTTGGTAAGGGATTGGTACAGAGTATCCGCCCCGTGGCATACGACGGGCACCTGAAGGTCACAACCGCCCATTACTACCTACCCTCCGGCCGTTGCATACAGGCTATCGACTATAGCGAGCGTCAGAAAGGTAATGAACTCAAGAAAGATACGGCCGGTGGCATACAGCCCGATATCGTGCTGACGGACTCAAGCAAACTGGATATCACCTATTCGCTCTACCGCCAGCAGATGATTTTTGACTACGCCACGCGCTACCATGCCACGCACCCTACGATTGCTTCGCCCGAGACCTTTACGCTAACCGATGAGGAACTGGACGACTTCATCGCCTTCCTCCGCGAGAAAAACTATACCTACGAGACCGAGACCGCCAAGTATATCAACGAAGTGCTCGATGTAGCTTCGCACGAAGATATCGACACAGCTTTTGTGGCAGAGTTACGCGCCCTGAAGGAACGCATGACGCCCGACTACCGCGAGGTTATCCTACGCCGAAAGGATGAAGTCAAGCAACTTTTAGGCGAGGAAATCGTTGAGCGATACTACTTCCAGGAAGGCCGAGTAGCCTTCGTCTTGCGGTACGACAAGGGCCTGAAAGCAGCACGCGAAACACTTAACAACAGCCGGAAATGAATAGAACAGTTGCCTCACGATATCTTTTGCTATCCGTCAGCCTTGTGTTTGCCGGTTGTGCCAACCGTGGTATCGGTCCACAGGGTGGCCCTAAGGACGAGAAACCACCCGTGGTGCTCAAGGAAACACCCGAGAATGGTACACTCGGCTTTGATGCCAAGCGTATTGAGATACAGTTTGACGAGTACATCACGCTGGATGATGTGTCCAAGAATGTCCTGATCTCTCCGCCACAACAATATCCGCCGGATATCAAATCGATAGGCAAACGCGTGCGTATTGAGTTCAAGGAGCCCCTCAAAGACAGCACCACCTATACCATCGACTTTGGCGAAGCGCTACGCGACAACAACGAGCGCAACCCGCTTACCGACTACCATTACTCTTTCTCTACGGGTAATCATATCGACTCGCTGGAGATATACGGCACCATGATTAATGCCGAGAACCTGAATCCGATCTCGGGCATTATCGTCGGCTACCACAGCAACCTCAACGACTCGGCATTCGAGCGTCTGCCCTTTGACCGTATCGGTAAGACCAATTCAGAGGGCGATTTCTCGATCAAGAACATCCCACCCGGCACGTACCGACTATTCGGCCTGGGTGACGTCAGCCGCGACTACTGCTACCAGCCCGGCGAGGGTCTGGCACTATGGGACAGCCTCATCACACCTTATATAAATATAGAGGTCGAGCACGATACCATCTGGCTCAAAGACACCCTTGCTGCCGACAGCAGCCTCATACCCGATAGCATCACAACCGTTGAATACTACTATTACGAGCCGTCGAATCTGCTGCTGAAGTTCTTCTACGAAGACAAACGAAGCATCTATTTCCAGCGTGCCGTACGCGATAAGGCGCATTACTTTACCCTATATTTCTCGGCTCCGCAAGACAGTCTGCCGCGCCTCACAGCCCTTCGCCCCGAGAGCGACAGCCTCGGTACCGACACCACCTGGGTGGACTTCCTACCCTACACCCTCCTGCAGGCCAACAAGACACGTGACACCTTAGTCTATTGGCTGACGGACTCCCTCGCCATACGCCAGGATACCTTGCGTTTTGCCATGCAGTATAGCAAGACCGACTCCTTATACGAACTGCAGCCCACCACGGATACGGTACAGGTTATCTATCGTGCTCCGCGTATGTCCGACAAGGCGCGCGCCAATATGCAGAAGAAGGAAGCTCGCACGCCACTCCAACTGACCAGCAACGCCAAAAGCAGCTTTGAGGTCTATGATACACTCCTACTCATCAGCCCCACGCCCATTCAGCATCTCATACCCGATAGTCTACACATGGAGCGCAAGCAGGACACCCTCTGGCAGAAGATGCCTTTTACCATCCAAGCTATCGACTCTGCACACCTGCGCATGCAGATTATCTTCGACATGCAACCCGGTACGGAGTACCGACTACTGGTTGATACCGGCGCCGTAACAGACATGTATGGCAAGATGAACGATAAGAAGACCTTCGCTCTCAAGGTCAAGAAGATAGACGAATACGCCACGCTCAAGGTACAGTTGCAAGACTGGGATGAACATGCCTATATCCAACTGCTGGACGAACGCGACAATCCGGTTCGAACCCTCAAGGCCGCTCCCAACGGCACGCTCTTCACGCATCTTGCCCCCAAGACCTATTACCTCAGGCTCTTCATCGACGCCAACGGCGACGGACGATGGACCACGGGCGACTACCTGCTGAGACGACAGCCGGAAGAGGTCTATTATTTCCAACGAAAACTAACGCTCAAGGCCAACTGGGATTTCGAGGAAGTCTTCGATTGGAAGAATATCCCGCTCCTGGAGCAGAAACCCACAGCCATACGCAAAGATGCAGCTCAAGATAAACGCAAATAGAATCTTCGCCCCGACCTTTCTAATAACGGGTCTGACGCTTCAGGTTATCGCATACTTTTGGATGCCTGACACACCCTGGTCGCTCGTTAGCGGTATGTTAGGTATCTGTTCCGTGGTGTTGTGTTCGGTGGGTAATATCTTTACCTTTCTCTTCGGTTTTGCGCAGATAGCTACCTACACCTACATCTGCTACCGAAACAATCTGTACGGTAATATCGGCATCAACGTGTTCTATTTCCTGAGCCAGCTATACGGTATCTACCTATGGCGCAAGCGGGGGGCGAATACGACGGAACAAGTTCAGACACGTCGGCTGCCCATCAAGACTTGGCTCCTATTGCTTGCCTCCGTCATCGTAGTATCGCTTCTGACGGGCTTCCTACTCGACCGCTATACCGATGACCCGCATCCGTATCTGGATGCCTTCACCACCGTGCCCGCTATCCTGGCACAGGTTCTACTCGTCTTAGCCTATAGCGAACAATGGATCATGTGGTTTGCTATCGACATCATCTATGTCGTCCTTTGGGCGCAAGCCGGCAACGGATGTATGCTGATGCAATACATCTTCTGGTGCCTGAATTGTGTGTACGGATATTGGAATTGGACACGCAAGAATGAAGGAATAAATGAATAAATAAAAAAAATGAATGAATGAATAAAAAAATATTCATTAATCATTATTCATTATTCATTAAAACGCTGTCCAGCGTGCGGAACTCGTACCCTTCTTTTTGCAGGTATTCGATGACCATCGGAGCCGCTGACAAGACATTCTTCTTGGCCTTCAAGCTATCATGAAAAACGATAACAGAACCATTGCGAACGTACCGTTTTGTTATGGCAAGAATCTGTTCGCAAGTATATTTGGGATTATAATCATGCGTAATGAGATCCCATAGCACGATGGTGAAATCCTTCTTCAGTATGCGTTTTTGGCGTTGGCGCATACGGCCGTAGGGCGGACGGAAGAGATGTAGCGAATGCCATTCGGGGCCGAGGGTATGCTGCATCATATCCTCCGATAGATAGACATTATCACAATAGAGCATGCGTCGGTTCTTCATGCCCGGCAGATGGTTAAAGGTATGATTGCCTACCACATGCCCACGCCTGACGACCTCGCGTGCCATCTCGGGGTAACGCCACACGTTCTCACCCACCCAGAAGAAGGTGGCCTTCACCTTGTAGCGGTCCAGGATATCCAACAGAGGACCCGTTACCTCGGGCTTCGGACCATCGTCAAAGGTCAGATAGACGCACTTATGAGACGTATCGCCACGCCATACAACACCCCGATAGAGGCGTTGTATGAACGTGGGAAACTGATATAACAGACGGTGGAGCATATCTGATCGCTCGTTTTACTCGCTAATGGACCGCTTTGCTAAAGGAACAAGGAACAAAGACAAAATACCGACGACTATGCAAACTATTTTAGTCTTTTAGCAACAAACCATTTTAGTCTTTATTCTTTTAGTGAACGAAGTGAACGGTCCTTGTTCTTGATTCCGATTTCTTTACTCCCAAGCCAAGGCGGAGGCGCCCAGTACGGCGGCGTCGGCTTCCTTGAGGTCAGAGAACATCACTTTGACCTTGTCTTTCCAGATGGTCATCACGCTTTCGTTCATGGTCTTAACAACGGGGTCTAAGATATACTTGCCCGCCTTGGTCAGTCCGCCGAACATGATGATAGCTTCGGGAGCCGAGAAATGGATGAAGTCCGCCAGGGCGCGACCGAGCATCATACCGGTATAGTCGAATATCTCCTTGGCAACAGCATCGCCCTTTTCGGCGGCATCAAACACGTCCTTCGAGGTGATGTTGTTCGGATCCAGTTCGCGGAGCAGGGTTTTCTTCTTCGTAGTCGTAACGATCTCCTTGGCTGTGCGTGCCACGCCGGTAGCCGAAGCATAGGCCTCCAGGTGTCCCTTATGACCGCAGCCGCACATACGGGCGTTCTCGCTATAGTCCACGGTCACGTGTCCTAACTCGCCGGCAAAACCATCATGGCCATACAACACTTGTCCGTTCACGACCACGCCGCCGCCGACACCCGTTCCGAGGGTTATCATGATGAAATCCTTCATGCCACGGGCTGCTCCATAGGTCATCTCGCCCACAGCGGCCGCGTTGGCGTCGTTGGTAATCTTGGCGGGCATGCCGAACTTCTGCTCCAGCAGTTGAGCAAAGGGAACAATACCTTTCCACGGCAGGTTCGGAGCCTGCTCGATATTGCCCGTGTAGTAGTTGGCATTCGGGGCACCGGCGCCGATACCGCGAATCATCTCGAAACCGCCGATAGGCTCTACAATCTTCGTTGCCTCCTCGTACAAGGCATTCACGTAGTCGTTGATGTCTGTGTACTGTTGTGTCTTAATGGAGATACGAGCCAATACCTGGCCGCGTGCATCTACAATACCGAGGACGGAGTTAGTACCTCCCATGTCCAGACCTAATACATAAGGTTTTTCCATTTTGATAGATATTTTAGGGTTATATTACAGATTTTCGTTGAGGAAGAGCATAAGTCTGCGATGCAGATGCTCATAGTTAGCGCGGCGACGCAGGAAGTGGTTGTCGTCGGGATAGAGCTGCATCTCAAACTGCTTGCCCGCCTTGACCAAGGCATCAATATAGAGCAAGGTATTCTGCGCATGCACATTATCGTCTGTCAGGCCGTGCACGATAAGCAGTTTGCCGTTCAGTTTGTCCGCCATGCGGCAGAGGTCGGCGTTGTCGTAGCCAAACTCATTCACCTCGGGGCGACGCATATAACGCTCGGTATAGGCGCTATCGTACAGACGCCAGTCGGTCACGGGCGCGATAGCGATACCGCATTTGATGGGGCTGTCTGCTTCTGACATCGTGCGGATGGTCTGGAAGCCGCCATAGCTCCACCCCACCATCGCGATACGAGCGGCATCGGCATAGGGCTGCGCACCCATATAACGCGCCACGCTAATCTGGTCTTCGGCTTCCTTCTGACCCAGCGACATATAGGTCTCGTTGCACCACTTGCGTCCGCGGCAAGCCGTTCCTCGTCCATCGGCATCCACTACGATAAAGCCCTGCGTCGCCAGATAGGTGCCCCAACGCTTGCGCCAACGGTTCAGCACACGCTGGCTGCCCGGACCGCTATATTGAATCAGTATGACCGGATATTTTTTGCCCGCCTCCATATTCCGAGGCATGATGGTATAGGCATTCAGGGTATCGCCTCGCTCGGTCGGTATGCGGCAGAACTCCGTCTTGGGCAGTTCCAGGGCTTCCCAACGGGAGCGCAGCTCCTCGTTGTCAAGCAGGGTGCGGATGAGTTTACCGTCTGCGCTACAGAGCCTGTAGCAGTTGGGCGTTTCGACGCTCTGGTAGCAGTCGATATAGGTCTTCATATCCTCTGCAAAACGCAGATCATGCGTTCCGGCTTCGGTCGTCAGACGCTTGATGGTGCCTTTCTTCAGTTCCACCACGAAAGCTTGCCGCTCCATCGGGGTGACAGCCGCCTGGTAATAGAGCTTGCCCGCTTTCTCGTCCACGCCGTACAACCTCATCACATCCATGCCGTCGGGCGTCAGTTGTTTCAGTTCCATTCCGTCCGCCGAATAGAGGTATGCCGCCATCCAGCCGCTCTTCTCGCTCAGCACCACAAAACGGCCATCGGCGAGCCATTGCCATTGGTCAAAAAGCGAGTAATCGACGTAGTACTTATCGCTTTTCTCGCGGTAGAGGGTATGACAGACCGTCGTCTTGGGGTTACCTGACAGAATCTCCAGGCGGTTCTGGTCGCGATTCATCTTCTCGATGAGCAACTCTTCGCCTCGCCATTGGATACGCGGCAGGTAGCCGTCCTCCAAGTCACCGGTCTGCATGGTCTTGACACCTTTATACACGATATCGTACACGCGCACAGATGCAGAGGCGTTCCTATCGCCCGCCTTGGGGTAACGCAGGCACTCGTCCACGGGATAGCGCAAGGGCTGCTCGTCAGCCGAGAACATGTTCTGCCAGCAGAACGTCGGTACCTCCGTCTCGTCCAGGCGCACATAAGCCAAGAGCTTACTATCCGGCGAGAAGGCAAACAGAGCCGTTGCGGCAAACTCCTCCTCGTAGAGCCAGTCCGCCACGCCGTTGATGATCTCGGGGTTCTCGTCCTGCGTCACGGCTATCTCGGTATGGAAATCGGTCTTGTAGATATAGAGGTTGTTGCCTTTGGCATAGACCACATACTTGCCGTTGGGTGACAGTTGTGCGTCGCGCACCTTGCCTTCGCTCAGGTGGGTGCGAGTGCCTTTCTCGTTGTCCACCAGGTACCAGTCTGCCACAAACGAATGGCGGAACAGACCGGTCTTGTTCTCGTACTCCAGTTGGTAACGTTCCTGGGGTGCACAGGCGTCTTGCCGGCGGTTTTTGTCCAGTTTCGACTTCGCCAATTCCAGGGCGAGGATAGAATCCTGTTCGCTGACAGAGAGGGTCTTAGCGTTGTATTCGCCCTTCAGCAATTCGCTCAGTAGGTCCGCCTGCATCATCATCGGCAGACTCAGTAGTATAATTAGCAGATACTTTCTCATCAAAAAAAATGTCAATTATCAACTGTCAACTATCAATTAAAATAAAACGCTTCCACCATGACATAGTAGCACGCTACATACTGTTGGTTCGGTTCGGTACAGGGCGACACATACTCCTCCAGGTTAAAGTCTATCGTGGCGTCTTTCCATTTGGTTGCCCATTCGCTCGGGTCGGTCGTGATGCGCCAATGCTGCACGTTGCAGGGTTTGCCGGGTCCCCATCCGCCGCGGTTGTACTTGTAGGTACCGGCCTGCGGGTAGTTATGATCTGCGCCCTCGTTTATCTCCCAGATATAGCCCTTTGTCGGCACTTCCTCGCCGTTAAGCAGGATGGTATAGTGGTTCTTGTCAAACTCGGCACAGTTGGTAGCCTTGGTCTTCTTGCGGTTGGGGAAGCGTCCGGTTCCGTTGTAGGCGTCCTGTCCGTGACCCGTGATGCAGACGCGCAGGATGACCTGTTTGGTGCCTTCGGGAATGTCTATATTACGCAGCCCCAGACGTGTCGCGTCCTCAATACTCCACCCCGCTACGCCGTACGACCAGGCGCGATAACCGTTGCTGCCGTCGTTAGGGAGCGTGGAGTCGTAGATGGTTTGGTGACCAATGGGGGTGCCGTATCTGTTCTTGCCCTCAAAGAAAGAGAACGTCAGCTGCACGGCATGCGCACGTTCATCGGTTGCGTCCCAGCCGCAGTAGAAGATACGAAAGTCGGTCGTACCCTGCATCAGGGGCAGGAACTCCGTGATATCCAGATAGAATTTCTTCTCCCAATCTGCGCCAAACGACCCGCCATAGGGCGTGATAGCGCGCACGAACTCGAGCCACTCATCGTTCTCACGGTCGTAAATCTTAATCATGGTGGTCATATCCCATTCGGCGGGTCCCTTATTCCAGCCGCACATGCGGTAAGTCAGTATTGCCTGCCCGTATTGCTCGGTCGATTCGGGGAACTGCACGCTAAAGACGGTATCCTCATCCAACTGCCAACCGTAGAAATGCAGTCGCATAGCTTCTGTCGAGACGCTAAACTGCGCTTCTGCCAGGTTCCGGGGGCAGTCCTTTTCCCAGTACCAGCCGATGCTGTCGATCTGCTGCATGCAATGGAGAACGGTATCCGGTTTCTCGCCGGGTTGCTCGGACTGTTCTTTGTCGGGTTCTTCGTTTTTGCAGCCGGTCATCCCTGCCAAGCCAAGCGTGAATAGAACGGCTAATAATGCTATCTTTGGATACTTCATCGGTATAGGATTTAATTCAGGGTGCAAAATTACAACTTTTTTTTGACATATGCAAATAAAAATCGCTTTTGAGGTATTTTTTTCGTTTGGCGGTTGGCGTTGGCGTTGGCGTTCGGTTCCCTACGCCGTGAGGGGGGTTAAGGTTAGGTTAATAGTTCGTTACGGATTTCTTCAAGCTTTCCTCGACCTTTTATCGGACTTTTATCGAGCTTTTTCAAATCCGGTGCAAAGGTACTGCTTTTTTTTGACATACGCAATACTTTGTCCCCCAAGTCGTGCTATTTGTCCCTTAGGTTGTGCTATTAGTCCTGACTTGTGCTATTAGTCCCGAGAATATAGTTATAGAGAATATAGTTATAGATGTTAAATGTTAAATGTTAAATGTTAAATGTTAAGCGATTTGTAAAAGTACATCGCGCGTGCGCGATATATAATGTTATGAAAAGACTATTAACATTCTCGGGACCAAAGGACCAAGATTGCAATTGCAAAAACTAAATTCGTTAACTTTTAACATTTAACATTTAACATTTTTCGTATAAAAGAAATCAGGGACACCCTTGTGGTTGTCCCTGATTCTTTTACCGCGGAGAAAGGGGGATTCGAACCCCCGGTACAGTTACCCGTACGACAGTTTAGCAAACTGTTGGTTTCAGCCACTCACCCATCTCTCCTCTCGTTTGTCAAACCTATGTGTTGCTCAACCAGGACTCGAACCCAGACAGACAGAACCAGAATCTGTAGTGCTACCATTACACCATTGAGCATCGCGTTCGGCTACAAGGTCGCGACGGTCGATACCGCTACGCTTAATCGACAAGCGACTTGTGCCTCCGCTCCTCCCCAAAACCTCTTGCAGAGCTTTTGGGGGCCCCACTCTCCCGAAGCCCAAATCATATTCTTTGGGACCCGATTAAGGGGCGTTAGAGGGCTTTCCTCCGAAAGCGGGTGCAAAATTACTGCTTTTTTTTGACATGACCAAATATTTTTGCAAAAAAATTCATTTTTTAGTGCATTTTTTCAAAAAAAACGGTATTTCATGCCCAAAAACTTGCATAATTCAGAATTTTGTAGTAACTTTGCAGCCTGAATGAAGTGCGGAAGACCGCGACAAAAAATAAGCAAGTGAAAACAGACAAACGTTATTGTGTAATACTATTATTTTTGTGTTTGTGCGCATGCGTGCGCATGAGCGCGACCGAAAAGCCCGTCACCTATGTACCCAATGGTCAGGATGCTATGCTGATGACGGACTCCTTGCTGTACGTATGCGACTTCCCCTACTATGTCTATTATCCCGATCCGCAAACAGGTCCGCAGTTTCATCTGTACACCTACGATGGCGAGGTGTATAACTTCTACGACTGGGACGACAGTCTGGGTGCGACCATCGGCATGCGGCTTGAGACACGCATATTGCCGGCGCCGGTAGTGGATTTGCCGGAGGTACTGACCATGTGTCAAGACGGGCAGTCTGTGACCATTCCGCTGACGATAGTGAGCGGACAGCCGGATACCTTCCTTATCGATTATTCGCCCGACATGGCCGCGCGTATCGGACGTCGCTGGGACGCAGGTCCTATCGACCCGAGCCAAAACGAGATTGTGCTGCACAACATCCCGCTCATGGGCGTGGGGCATAACTACGTCTATCTATCGCTCGGTCAGGTGCCCAATCCCCTGGAGAAAAACGCCTGCATGACCACCTTGGCGTATATGGACCTCAACTTCGAACTCGGGGGCTATCTGCACCAGAAATACGGACGCCTGCTATTTATCGACAACAACCCCGAGAACGGATTGATACCCGTAGGACGAAAGCTGATCTTCACAGCCTACCAATGGTTCAAGGACGGACGCGCCATACAAGGTGCCACGGAGCAGTTCTATACCGATGAGGGGCGCCTGCTCAAAGGCGAGTTCTACGTGCAGGTAACCGCAACTGACGGCATCACGTACCAGACCTGCCCTATCATCCTAACCGGCGAGGAAGAAACGAAAGCCGTCAAATGCTGGCGCAACGGACAACTGCTGCTGCTACGCGACGGGGTGTACTATAATTTGTTGGGAGAAGAGGTTGACAATTGATAGTTGATAATTGATAGTTGATAGTTGATTAAGAAAGTCTTACATATTGTACTATTGCTGATGGCGACGATGGTTGCTCGGGCGGCGCATTATCCGGACTCTGTGGCGGAGATTTCGTCGCGTCAGGCACTCACGAAAGGTCTGTACGTAGAGGTCGGACTCGGTATCGGGGTAAGCCAGATGCGTTATTGCCATTGGGGCGAAGCGGTCGCAGGCACGCGTATCTCCAATAGGCTATCCCTACCCGCCCTCACGGCGGACGCCCGCGTAACGTGGTTCTTCAACGATATCATCGGCCTCTCAACCGGTATCGGCGTATCGACCTTCCGAACCAAAGCGGTACTGGAGGACCCCTACATCATCAACGGAACCGATGCCGACGGCGACGCGTACATACTGACCCTTAAACCCCAGAACTGGTACGAGAAACAAAACCTAACGATGCTGGAGATACCCGTTTTGCTGCGTCTGAAATACAACCCGGGGGCCGTAGGTCTGACAGCCGGCATGGGTGTACGCTTCGGTTTCCCTGTGCAATCCAACTACAAGACCAACAGTTCCGCCTCCTTCAGTCAGCAACTGGAGTACCCCATGTACAACCTGACGATTCCGGGACCCATACCGAACCTGATGAGTAGTGGCGAGTTTCCCATCCTGAATGCGCCCATACCGGCTACCATGCTCCGGACGATGAACTATGGCGCCTATATGGAGGTGGGAGCCATGTTTCATGTGCACAAACGCCTGGATTTACAGCTGACGGCTTTCTGCCTCTACTACGTAAACGACATCTTCGCTTCCTACGATCGCAAAGCCTTGGGCTTCAACAACAGCTACGACCCCGCCTCGATCTATCCCTCGCCCTGGAGTGAAGAATACAACGGCGTGTTGGTAACTACCGAAGCCCCCGAGATGCACCCCTGGTCGGCAGGACTGAAGCTCGCCTTAGGCATCTATACCGGCCGCACGCCCAGCGAGAGACAATACGACAAGGGCGAGTTGATACCCGAATTAGAGGAGTTGCGTCGCCAGCGCCAACGCGAGGAGCAGTTACGGCAGATCTCGACCGACACGACCGGCATACAAGGTCGTTTGGTATCCACCTCTGAGATGCAGATTGCCCGCGAGACGAACGAGACGATGGAACAGATATCCGAACTGGACTCGGCTACCTTCTACGCCCAACCGCAATATGTAAAGGAGCAGGAGAACGAACATAAAAATGAAGTGCTGCCCCAGCTGACGACCGAGGTGGTGAAGAAAGGGTCGCGTCTGGCACAGATAGCGCGTCGTCACTATGGCGACCCGGCTTTCTGGGTATATATCTACGAGGCTAACCGTTGGCAGATACGTTATCCCAATGTGCTGTTACCCGGTATCGTACTCGTGATACCCGATATCAAGACCAAACTGCAAGGCAAGACCCGCCGCGAAGCTATCCAGGAAGCCAAAGCCTTAGGCGATATGTACCTGCAGGAAACCCTGCTGGAAAGCGGGAAGAAATAGTTGACAGTTGACAGTTGATAGTTGATAGTTGATAGTTGATATTTTCGTGAACCCAATGAAGAAGATTCTATACATAGTATTCATGCTGATAAGCGTGGCTGCCCATGCCACAAGTGAGAGTTATGACCTTTGGGACGGTCATACTGCTACCACGATTGTGCCGTCAGGACACGTTTATACCGTCTCAACAGTTGCCGAGCTGGCTTTTTTGGCTCAGCAAAACGACCTTCACAACGGCTATACCGGCGATACCATCCGTATTGCCGCGCATTTAGACCTTAACGGCTACGAGTGGATGCCTCTCGGCTCCAAATCACGTCCTTTCAGCGGCGTGTTGGATGGTCAGAACCACCTCGTACGCGGACTGACCCGTTTTACGGGCACAGATGGCATCGGACTATTGGGGCATATCGGTACCAATGGTCAGGTGCTGCGTCTGGGCATCAGCGGCGGACAGGTGGAGGCCAATAACCAACGACGCATCGGCTGCCTGGCAGGCGTCAACAGAGGTCTCATCGCCAACTGTTGGAACATGGCCGAGATACACCTTGCCGGCTCAGCAGTCGGCGGTCTGGTGGGCGAGAATAGAGGTACCCTACGCGATGTCTATAACGCCGGTATCATTCTGCTGGCTGCAGACACCATTGGCGGTCTGGTTGGTATCAATAGGGGCAGCATCGAATACGCTTACGTATCCGGCTATGCCCATAACGGCTATGCCCTGGTGGGATGCGACCTAATAGGCAGTAGTTATACGGAATGTTACCACGACCGCAAGCTCTACTATCAGTCGGCCGGTAGCCTATCCTCCGGCATTACCTCTGTGGACCGGAGTGGTCAAATGTGCAGTCTGTTCCTGACGCGACCAACCTGGTTCCATGCCACCAATCTCTACCCGACCCTTTCCGGCTTTGAGACTACCGATGCCGCCCGATTGTCCGCCGTCACACTATGGCTCGACACCAACTCCGTATCCCCTCCCGATCACGCCAACGACCTCATGATGAATATGCAATTAGGCACGCAAAACGGCGTGATATGGTCCTGCCGTGAGGAACAGGGAACACAATGGATTCAAATCGCCGGAGCTAACGCTACCGTCTATCAGACCTGCGATGGAGCCGATGTACTACTAAATGCCGACCTCGGAAGCGAACAACGTATCGTCTATACGCATCCACGACGCCTCAACGACTTCAACCCCGGATTCTTCGGCAAGAAAGAAGGCGCCTATGACGCATGGTGCCCGCCATCGAATTTTCCGCTCAGCATGTTCACAGACCTTCGCCCCGCAAGCGAAGGCTGGAAATACGGAGCATACCACTACCAAGTGGTTTTGGACTCCATTAACCCCACAACCGGCGACACGACACGCCTGCAAGTATTGCTGCCCGATACCGACCTATCGGGGCTGATGACGTGGTTCAACAGTTATACCCATTCCGCTAACACACACGGATACTACGCCATACGCATCTATGCGCACGACGAACAATGTGCTACCGAATGGATTCCTATGCGTGGAGGCGGCTACGAGTTTGAGGTCTATGCCTATTTTGATTCCGGACGAATCATCAATGGTGAAGACACAGTCTATGGCGCGTCTGCTACAGTTAATGCCTACAACCTCATCGAGGCTACGGGCGGCGGCGGAACAATAGGTTATACCTGGTACGTAACACACGACGGCACGCAGGAAGTTATTCCGGGGCAGGATGGCAAAGACCTGGTTAACTACGTAGTGACGGGTGTCGGCATCTATGTCTTCAGCCGCGGCGCCTACGACGACTTCTGCGAGACTGTTCCGTCCTCTTCCTTAGACCACGGCACCTTCGTCTTGGTACTGCGCGATAGTTTAGACCCGGGAGAACTGCTGGATACGGCACGTATCTATTGCTCGCCTGCCGATGCCCTACGCGACACCCTCTTTGGCACAGAACCTACAGGCGGAACGGGTTACTATGACTACCAATGGTATATAAATGGTACGCCCATAGCCGGAGCCACACGAGCCTACCTCGCTCTCGCCGATGTGACCGGCCTAACCTGTGGCGAGACTTATACCTTCACGCGCGAGGTTACCGACCATACCGACCACGCCATTCATAGCCTGTCGCGTCATCGTATTACAGCCATCATCTATACAGGCTTTGATGCCGGACGCATCCAGAATCGCACCCTCTCCGACCGCTGTATCTTTGGTTCATCCATACAGAACATCACGGTACGCGTCACCTCAGAGGTAGATGCCTCGGGCGATGGTACGCTCGTATATACGTGGTATCGTGCCGAAGCCGATGGCTCCAATCCCGTCGTTATTGGCCACGACGCTTCGCTTGACCTTACCTTCCCGTCCTCGGATATTGAGACCGGCAAAACCTATATCTACTACCGCGAAGTGACCAATACAGCCTGCGGCAGTAACCCGAAACGCAGTAATGGTCTGGTAACTCAGACCTATCTGGCTAACGATCATACCGACTCCACCCTGACGGTTTGCGCGTCAAGCCTCCCCTATACCGTTTACTATCCCGACCCGGCTGACGGACCCTACGCGCATACCTTTACCGCCGACGAGGTGGGCGTACCCTATACCTTCCGCGATATGTCTTCCACAAGCGACTGCTACCCCACCATGACCCTTACCATAGATACCTTTGCTGCGGTAGAGATTCGTATCGACTCGTTGGTTTCCCTCTGTCAAGAGGCAGGTAATATCAATCTGTATTACGATGTAGTACAAGGCTGCCCGGATTCCTTCTATATTCAGTTATCTCCCGACCTTGCCCCGTTTTTCGACAACCAAGACCACTTGTCGGGCACCATGGAAGGTACGTGTGCAGGCGAGACGGGGTGTATCAAACTCACGGATGTACGACGTATCCCAAAGGGCAACCACTATCTGTACCTGCAAGTCGGTTACCGCCGGTCAACAGGCTCGGAAATATGTCTCTCACGCTCGCATTATGTGGCTCTGGATGTGCAAATAGGCGGATATATCTATTCGAAGTTCGATAAAGTGCTCTTCGTTGATAATGCGCCCGATAATGACCAACGGCTCACCTTCACAGCCTACCAATGGTATAAAAATGGCGTGCTGCAAGTAGGCAAAACCGGGCAATACTACCAGGAGAACGGCAACACACTAACCGGTACCTACTATGCAGACCTTACCACAGTCGAAAACGGCAAAACCATCACCTATCGCTCGTGCGACGTTATCATGCCGCAGGGTACAAGTGCCTCTGTAGCCCCCGTAGAGCAACAGGATGCGTACCTGACTATCTACCACGACCGCGTCGTCATCGTGCGCGGCAAAGAGATGTTTGACTTAATCGGGAGGAAAGTACTATGAAGAAACTACTGACACTACTCGCCTTCCTGAGTCTTGCTTTCGCCATTCAGGCTTCCCATTATCCCGATTCCGTTCAGCAAGCTTCGCGGCAGCAGGAACGTATCCGCCAGGGGTGGAATTTCGAATTTGCCGGCGGTATCGGCATATCGCAACTTGCCTATCAACATTGGGGACAAGTTGCGCGAGAACCGCATATCAGCAACCAATTTGGTTTTCCCGCCTGGAATGCCAATATAGGCATCAGTTATTACTTCCTGCCTTGGTTCGGCTTCGGTACAGGTGCTCATTTCTCAACCTATAGTAGCACCATTCGTTTCAATCAGCCGTGGACCTTTGAACTAAACGACCGCTACGGAGACCATTATATTCAGACCCTTACACCCATCGACCTAAACGAACATGAGACGTTCTACATGGTCGAGATTCCATTCTCGCTCAACTTCCGCGCCATGCCTCAAGGCAAGAAAGTAGGTTTCACAGGCATCTTTGGTGCCAAACTTGGGCTTCCGGTCTATAACAACTACGCCCTCCTCAATACTGCCACCCTATCCAATCAGGTCTATTACCCGACGTACGACCTCACCCTCAACGGCGACATTCCCTCCGTACTGCAAGATGGCGTTATTGAGCCGTATTCAGCCTCGCTTAGCAACGACCGCCTCGCACGACTCAACATGGCGGGGTTCGCAGAGATAGGCGTGCTATTTCAGGTACACCAACGTATAGATTTAGCCCTGAAAGCCTACGCCAACTACTACATCACAGACCTTCTGCCGAACAAGAACCGTACACCCATTGGTTTCCAAGACATTTTACCCGCAGGCGAATTTGACCATACAACCCTTCACGACAATTCCTACTCAACACCCCTTAACACAACTGCCGTCACGTCTGTTCATCCGTGGTCAGTAGGACTAAAACTCAGCCTGCAAATCAACGCCAGCCGAACGGATGCCCAATTAGCATACGACCAGGAGCGACGCAACCGCAAACGTAAGCGCCCCGGCCCGGAAACACCATTGGAAGAACGGCCCGCAACCGTAACCGTACAACAAGAACAAATTGTCGAAGATACGATTGATGTGTGGGCAAAACATTGCGAAGAGAATAAACAACTTATACTTTATCTCTCTTCGGAATGCAATATCGACCTAATCGAACTGGGCGGCGGCAACGCTACCTCGATAACCGATAACCGAGAACCGAGAACCGACACCATCTACATCCACGATACGGTCTATGTCGAGCGCCTCCACGAGGCAGGTCAGTCCTTTGAGACATACCCCACCCGTGACGCAGCCGATATACTGGATGACGAACTCAAGGAGGCGGTTATCTTCTTCGATTTTGACAAGACTGCCCCCCAACTCGAGCCGGCCGATATACTCATTCGTATCGCAACTATCCTCCGGAAGCATCCCGACCAGCAAATATACATCAATGGTCATGCCTGCAAGGTCGGTACGGATAGTTACAATACAAAGCTCGCTATGCGTCGTGCCCAAGCTGTAGCCGCTGAACTACAAGCATTAGGGGTAAGCGAAAAGCAGATGATCGTGCAGTCAAAGGGTTCGCGGGAAGCATTCCGCTACAACGGCAAGCAACATCAGCTGAGTAAAGACCGTCGCGTGGAAATCATTCCTGTCGGTATCGGTACTACCGAGGTGGTTCGCCCTGGCTCAAGACTCAGTCAGATTGCCCGCCGCCACTACGGAGACCCGATGCTGTGGGTCTATATCTACGAGGCGAACCGCGACAAGATACAAAACCCGCAAGACATACAGCCCGGTACCCTACTACGCATTCCTGACCTTAATATAATCATGCGTGGGCGCACGCGCGAAGAAGTGACTCAGGAGGCTAAAAACAAAGCCGAACAATACAAAAACCCGGGTTTGTGAACAAAAACGATACGCAAATTTAAAAAAAATGTTAAAATATTTGCGTATATCAAAAAAAAGCAGTATCTTTGTCGCGATTTTTGTATGTATAGACTAAAAAAAAATTAATAATACAAATTTAAATTTAAAGATTGTATGAAAAAATCATTCTTTTTTGCAGCCCTGATGATGGTAGCTGCTATGTTTACCGCTTGTAACAGCGGATCGACTCCTTTGAATGACTCCTCGAAACTCTGGCCGGCTTGTGATGCTAAAGGCGAGCGCTGGGGCTATATGGATGCCTCGGGCGTATTAACGATTACTCCCATGTATGACTATACTAGCGATTTCTGCTGCGGTTACGGACGTGCTCAGGTTGGTTCGAACTATTTCTTCTTGAACAACAACGGCAAGACCTCTCAAGGCTCTATTGATTTGTCCGGCGGTTGCGATGAATTCTTCTACTACAACTGCCTCCGTTACAGAGTAAATGGTCTTTGGGGAATGATGGATCAAAGTTTTGATCCCATTATCCAACCTATATTTACAGAACTGGGTGCTATGACCAAAGAGGGTCTTGTTTTAGCTCGTATGCACAATAGCGACAAGTATGGCTTTGTTAACCGAAAAGGTGAATTCGAGATTAATCCCACTTACAAATTTGCAAGTGATTTTGTAGATGGTGTAGCCGTTGTATCCGTTGGTGAAAAATGCGGTACTATCAACACAAAAGGCGAATACGCATTTACTGCTACCTATGACCGATTAAATAACCTCGGTGAAGGTCTTCTTGCTTTCGTTTCTGACAAAAATGCCGCAAAAGTTGTCTATGGTATTATAGACACAAAAGGTACTGTCATCGTTCCGGAACAATATGATTACGTACAAGGATTTGCAGATAATGCCCTTTGCCCTGTATGTAAAGATGACAAATGGGGTTATATTGACAATAAAGGTGCTCTGAAGATCGGTTGCAATTTTTACAAAGCAGCACCTTTCTATGATGGCTATGCCTGGATTCGTCGTACAGCTGATGCAGACGTAGAACTTATTGGAACTGATGGTTCTACTGTAATGACCTTGGGTGAAAAGGAATCGCCGGTAAGTGTATTCCACAATGGTTTGTGCCTTATTCGAGTAAGTGGTGATAAAAGCGTAATCTACAAATACATTGATGCCAAAGGTACTATGGTTTATTCTTGGACTATTGAATACGGCAATCCTGCTCCCGCACGCGTGAATGGCATAGAGGAATTTGATATAGCCAAGATGTTTGCCGCTACGCCTTACGGTCCGCGCTTCATGAACAAATAAGACAATCTTTTTCCTAAATCCCGCTGCCTGCGTGACAGCGGGATTTTAGTATAAAATTTTTAAATTGCAAATCGTCTAATCGTCAATCGTCTAATCGTCAATAGTATCATGTTTACACAAGAGGATATTCAACAACTCACCCGTCAGGGTATTTCGGTTGAGAAAGCCGAAGAGCAACTCAATTGTTTCCGCACAGGTTTTCCCGACCTCGACATCGTGGCACCCGCCTCGCCCAAGAAAGGCATCCTGGTCGTTCGCGGGCAGGAAGTAGAACGCTACATCGCACTCTGGGAAGCCTACCTCAAGGAAGGCCACGAGGTAGAGAAGTTCGTTCCCGCCTCCGGCGCAGCCAGCCGTATGTTCAAGAGTCTCTTCCAATACCTGGAAGACGGCATCGAGACCGACGAGATACGCCAGTTCCTGGATGGTATCGACCGCTTCGCCTTTGGTCCACAATTAGCCGGTAAGACCGGTCAGGAGGCCGTGCGCTACCTACTGCAGGATATGAACTACGGCCATCTACCCAAAGGTCTCTTGCTTTTCCATAAGTACAAAGATGCCCCCCGTACACCCGTTATGGAGCAGATGGCAGAGGCAGCACTCTATGCCTCTTCAGCCGCCAACGAAGGCGAGACACCCGTGGCAAAGCTCCACTTTACCGTCAGCGAAGAACACCTGCCACTCTTCCGTCACCATGTGGGCGAAGTACTGCCCGAGATGGAGAAGAAATACAAAGTACGTTACGATATCTCTTTCTCCGTACAGAAGAAGAGTACCGATACCATCGCAGCCAACGCCGACGGCACACCCTTCCGTAACCCCGATGGTTCGCTCCTGTTCCGTCCGGGTGGACACGGCGCACTCATCGAGAATCTCAACGAGCAGCAGGCCGATGTCGTTTTCATCAAGAATATCGATAATGTGGTACCCGACCGCTTAAAGAAAGACACCATCCGCTGGAAGAAAGTTCTGGCGGGCGTACTTATCGAGGAACAACGACGCGTCTTCGATCGCCTGAATGACCCCACCATCTCGAACCAAGAGCGCGAGTTGCTCAATCGCCCCATTCGCGTCTGTGGCGTGGTGAAGAACACGGGCGAACCCGGTGGTGGTCCGTTCCTGGTAAGAGAGCCCGAAGGATATGTAAGCAAACAGATATTAGAGTCTTCGCAAATCAAAGACCCCGAACTCATGAAGAAGTCCACCCACTTCAATCCCGTGGACCTGGTATGCGCGCTACGCGACAAAGACGGCAAGCCCTATAACCTGCCCGAGTACGTAGATCCGCAGACCGGCTTTATCTCGCATAAGTCCAAAGACGGACGCGAACTCTTAGCTCTCGAGTTACCGGGGCTTTGGAATGGTGCGATGGCAAAATGGAACACCCTCTTTGTGGAGGTACCTATCGCTACCTTCAATCCCGTTAAGACTGTCAACGACCTGCTGCGTAATGAACATCAATAATCAGGAAATCGAACGCAAGTTCCGGGTTAAGGACGATACCTACAAGGCCTTGTCCACCCGGCACGTGCGTATCCGACAGGGCTATCTGGCACTTAACGAGAAATGCTCCGTTCGCGTTCGGCTATGGGATGACCAAGGTTTTCTGACCATCAAGGGCAAAGCTCCCGCAGGGCATCTGGCACGCTTTGAATGGGAGAAACCGATTCCGAAGGCTGATGCCGAAGCCCTGCTGCTACTCGCCCAATCGGGATATATCGACAAGGTTCGCTGGCTCGTACCCCTGACGGATACGCTCACCTGCGAGGTGGATGAATTCTTCGGCGCTAATGAGGGACTCGTACTCGCCGAGATTGAACTACCCGACGAGCAAGCCGAGTACCCCAAGCCCGATTTTCTGGGCGAAGAAGTCAGTCACGACCCACGCTTCTTCAATTCATACCTCAGCCGAGTGCCCTACTCCACTTGGTGATTTTCAGGCAGCAATTGGGTATTTAACGTACAGATTTTAGCCAATCATGGTTAAAATCTGTATTTTTATGCCAAAAAAGTTGTGTATATGCTTTTTTTTTTATACCTTTGCGGCCTTTTTGGATAAAATGATAAAAAATATAGCAAAATAATACCGAAGAACTGATAAATTACACATGATAAAATGAAAGGAAAGATTGTTATTTATGTAGGACTACTACTGGGTTTAGTAGCTTGTTCCGACACGGCTGCCGTTCGCAGCGTAGAGGGTGCATACCGCTTCAAGACCACAGGTCAAGTGACCATTGAGGAGAACTATGCCGGTGCCACCAAGGCAGACACGATGCTTATCACGCTCGCAAACGAAACCGGCACATTAGAGATGGTTAGTCTGCACAAGGGTGATAGCATGCTTCTGACCATAGACCCGCTCAATGGGCAATTGGCTGTTACACACGGTTTAGTCAATAATGGTAGCCGCTTTGATTTTGTGCCATTCAGCCGCACACTCGAAGTAGGCATGCCTAAGGACAAACTGGATAGCCTGGTCAATATCGTATACTACGAGATGTTCGATATCACAGTAAGCGGTTATGCCGAAGTCTATGACAATAACCTTGTCTTCCGCCTTACTTACAAAGGCGAGTCAGAGACTACCGAGCGAACCCTGCGAGGCAGTAATATCATGATGCTGGCAAAGAAGAATTAATCATCTATCGAAAAGACACATCTATGATTCGTATCATCCATAGAAGTCTGCTTGCCATCCTCATGACAGGAACGCTTTTAGCGTATGCGGATGAGCCAGCCGTGGTGCCTACTTACACGCTGGAGGAATGCCACAAGATGGCTACGAACGCCTCGCATCATAGCGAGAAGCGTACCGAAGCCTTGGAGGCTGCCCGCCTGACGGAGCAGGCTGCGCTGGCGTCTATGTTCCCCAAGGTGAGCGCCAATGCCTCATACCTATGGAACAGCAAGTCACCCGCCCTACTGAGCAACGAAACGCAGTTTAACTTCGGTACGGCACGCGTAGGGGCTGACGGTACCGGTTCGTTCCAATGGAGTGAGAGTTCGTTGGTCAATCGCCTCGACATGCAGACCCGTAACACACCCGATGTGAACGCAGCAGTCAAAGCTCTCAGCCAAGAAGGCGGGCAGATGATAGCCAACGTCTATCAGGAGATTTACCGGGCATTCCATCCCGACCTGACCCATATTGTTGTAGCACAGGTTGGCATTACGCAGCCTATCTACGTGGGCGGACGACTCCTGGCCCTGCACAAGGCAGCCAAGGTAGCACGTGACATCGTCGAGATAGAATCCGAGAACAAAGAGCACGACCTTATTATTAAGGTTGATGAGGCCTATTGGCGTGTAGTATCGGTTGACAAGAAGAAGGAACTGGCCACGCAGTATTATAACCTGCTCGTTCGGCTTGAGGACAACGTCAGCGAACTTGCCCAAGAGGGTCTGGCTACCCAGCAGGACCTCCTAAAGGTTAAAGCCAAACGTGGCGAAGCGGAAGTAAAGAAGATGCAGGCTGAGAATGGCTTGGTGCTGTCTAAGATGGCGCTCTGCCAACTTATCGGTCTGCCCCTGGATTCAGAGTTCCGCCTCAGCGACGCAACACTCGGCTACACCTACCTTCACGACTCCATCGCCATTACCGATCAGCTACTCAACCAACGTTCGGAGATTCAGCTCCTTGACAAGGCCGAGGAACTCGCCAAGACCAATATACGCGTAATGTCAGCCGGTCTGCAGCCCAATATCGTGGCACAGGCAAACTATATCTACAGCAACCCGAATGCCGAAAACGGTATCTCCAATAAATGGGACGGTACCGGTTTCTTCTCGGCTGGCGTGGTGGTCAATATCCCGATTGCCCATGCCGACGATATCCTGCGTCTCAAAGCCGCCAAACATCAGGCTAACATCATCGCCTTGCAAAAGGAGGAGGCCAAAGAACTACTGACCCTGCAGGTAACACAAGCCAACCAAAAGGTACTCGAGGCACAGCAGAAAGTGGCCATGACGGCTATGCAGGTCAAGAATGCCGAGGAGGTGCTGCGCTTTGCCGAAGAAGCCTTTGAAGCCGGCATGGCTACCGCCTCCGACCTCATGGGGGCGCAGACCGCATGGATGTCGGCATGCTCAGACCATGTAGATGCCCAGATTGACGAGCGCATGGCTGAGATACATTACAAGAAATTCACCAACACATTGACAATTGACTAACGAAATGAATATTAAAGATAAAAAAGGCAGTTTGCTATTAGGTGTAGTAGCCATGCTGACGGTAGTCGTCATCGTGGCACTCATCGGTATCTTCGCTTTGCGCGAAGAAGAAGTATTTATCACCGGCGAAGCCCAAGCATCGGAATACCGCGTATCCGGTAAGGTGCCCGGGCGTATTGAGATGTTTCTGGCCGAAGAAGGCGATCAGGTGAAGAAGGGCGACACGCTCGTTATCATCTACTCGCCCGAAGTACAAGCTAAGATGGATCAGGCCCAGGCTGCACGTGCCATGGCGGAGGCTGTCAACGAGAAAGCCAAGAATGGTGCCCGTCAGGAACAGATTGTCGGAGCCTACGAACTATGGCAGAAGGCAAAAGCCGGCGAGGAAATCTACCGCAAGAGTTACGAACGCGTGTCGCGTCTGTACGAACGCGGCGTCGTGACCGAGCAGAAGAAAGACGAGGTCGAAGCCCAGTACCATGCAGCTGTGGCTACCGTCAAGGCTGCCAAGAGCCAATATGACATGGCAGTAGCCGGCGCGCGCGAAGAGGATAAGGCTGCCGCCGAAGCGCAGGTCGCACGCGTGGATGGTATCATCCAGGAGGTCGAGCTGGCACGCGCAGAACGCTATCTGACCTCACCCGTAGATGGTGAAGTAGCCGAGTGTTTCCCCAAGACCGGCGAGTTGGTCGGCCAGGGAAGCCCCGTCATGTCGATAGTTGATCTGAAGGATGCCTGGTTCAGTTTCGCCGTACGCGAAGACATGCTGCGCGATATTAAGATAGGTTCGCGCATGCAGGTGCGCGTACCCGCATTGGGCGATGACCTCCATATTGTAGAGGTGACCTATATCAAGGCGATGGGAACCTATGCCACCTGGCGCAGTACCAAGCAAAACGGCCAATACGATGTGCGTACCTTTGACGTGAAGGCTCGCCCCGTACAACCCATTCAAGACCTACGCCCCGGCATGACCGCCATCGTGATGAAAACAAACACCATGCTGGATATCTAATCACGTCATCCCTACGATGCGACATATCTTTCAAAACATCTGGGCGGTTACCAAACGCGAGGTGGGCAGGATGTTCATTCGTCCGCTCTATATCTTTGCATCGGTAGGTGTGATGGTGCTGTGCACGGTGTTCTTCCTGAGCATCATGAGGCGCGGCGCACCCGAACGTATGCCGGTAGCTATCGTTGATAAGGACAACACCTCTGTCTCGCAGCGGCTATGCCATGAGTTCAACGCTATGCAGTCGGCTGCCGTGGTACTCATCACACCCGACTACGCAGAAGCACGCCGGGCTATGCAACGGGGTGAAGTGTACGGCATCCTGGAGATACCCGAGGGCTTCTATGGTGAACTGGTAGCTTTCCACCAACCTACCCTGCATTTCTATGTCAACAACACCTATACCGTAGGTGCCAATACGGCGTATAAACAGCTGTTGACGATCTGCAACATGACCTCCGGCGCTTTCCAACGCGAGGTGCTGCGCAAAAAGGGGTTACCCGACTACCTCATCATGGAGCGAATCCAGCCCATCAGTATCTCGGCACACCTGATTGCCAACCCATGGAGCAACTATGCCATCTACCTCGTCTCTACCGTGCTGCCGGGCATCCTTTCGCTGGTGGTACTGATGCTGACAATCTTTGCCATCGGCTATGAGCTGAAGATGAAGACTTCGCGCGAATGGCTTCGCGTGGCAGGCGGAAACTATACCGTCGCTATGATTGGTAAACTGATCCCTTACACCATTCTGTATGTGATTTTAGGTATAGCCTGCAACATCATACTCTTCCGGTTCATGCACTTTCCGGTTCATGGCTCGTCGATGCATCTGGTAGGCGGTATCCTGCTGCTTGTCTTTGCCATGGAGGCTATGGCTATCACCATCATCGGAGCACTCCCCACCCTGCGTGACGCCATTTCCATCGGAGCGCTCTATGGTATGCTGGGCTTTTCGTTATCCGGTTTTACCTATCCGGTCATGAATATGCTACCTGCATTTCAGGCCTTTACTTGGTTGATTCCACTTAGGCATTATTACCTCATTTATGTCAACGAAGCACTACTGAATGGCCCTGAAATCAACACGCTGATACCGGCTTTGTGCCTGGCGTTCTGTCCGATTTTAGCCCTGCTCGTCTCGTCCAGATTGCACGGGGCGATGGTTCATAATAATTATCCGCTGAAGTAATGTATCTGACGAAGTTACTCAATAAATATTGGCTTCATACCCAAGAGACCTGGTGGGTGTTTACCGAAGAGCTCAAACGCATCTTCCGCGACCCGGGCGTGATGGTCATCTTTTTTCTCGCCACCCTGGCATATCCCATTCTCTATAATTTCATCTACTGGAAGGATAATGTCGAGAAGGTGCCCGTAGCCGTTGTGGACCTGAGTGCGGGGCCCTCCAGCCGCTCATTCCTGCATCGCTGGGGTGCTACGCCCGATGTTAAGTTGGCATACCGTTGCACATCCATGGCAGAGGCTGAAGAACTATTACGTGCCCAAAAGGTACACGGAATCATCTATTTCCCGGAAGACTTTGAAGACTGCATCCAATCCGGTCTGAAGGCGGCGCATATCTCACTCTTCTGCGATATGTCGTCATTCCTATACATGAAAGCCGTGTTCCTCAGTTGCAACCGCGTCATGCTGGAAGACATGAATAATATCCAGCTCGACCGTTATCAGGCCATGGGTATGGATAAGCAGTTCTCTTACCAACTGGTGCAGGCATCTGCCTATACCGAGACTGCCCTCTTCTGCGAAAGCGGAGGCTATGCCTCGTTCCTCATACCCGCCGTGCTGATGCTCATTCTTCACCAAACGCTTTTCTTCGGTATCTGTATGTTAGGCGGTACAGCACGCGAGGAGAACAACGAACTATTCATTCTGCCCGGTCATCGTCGCCGTTATAGCGTACTGCGTATCACCATCGGCCGAGCGGCAGCCTATCTGCTTATCTATATGGCGCTGGGTGCTTTCGTGCTGTTGGGCGTGCCCAAACTATTCGGGCTGCCACATATCGGCAATCCCTGGGATATACTGCGTCTGTTGGTTCCCTATTTGCTGGCTATTATCTTCTTCTCGATGAGTGTAAGCGTCTTTGTCCGCAACCGCGAGAGCGGAATGGTGTTGCTGATATCCACCTCGCTCATATTCCTCTTTATCGCAGGTGTCAGCTGGCCGCAACAGATGCTGCCGGCGGCGTGGAAGTACCTGAGTTATTTCTTCCCCTACACCTGGGGCGTACACGGTTTCCTGCATATCAACTCCATGGGCACCACCTTAGCCGGTACGGCACGCGAGTATTATGCCCTCTGGGGATTATCGGCCCTCTACTTCCTGACTACCTGCGTGCTCCTGTGGATTATGGGTACGCTGCACGATAGGAAAATGGCGGCCAAATCCCTAAAGTCTTGATGGCAGATTAAAATTATTTGCGTTTTTTTCACTTTTATTTGCGCATATCAAAAAAAAGTAGTACCTTTGCACGCTAATTAGGCTGCATCCGTCAGTTGTCAGGCGGGTGGCCGTAAACAGTTGTAAGTTTATATGATAAAAATTACCTTTCCGGACAATAGTGTCCGCGAGTATGAAAGCGGCGTGACGCCGCTGCAAGTGGCCGAGAGCATCAGTAATCGCCTCGCCCAAGAAATCTTAGTAGCCAGTATCAAACGCGCAGCCGATGAAGACTTTGTCATCACCGAGCTTAACCAGCCTCTCACAGAGGACTGCGCTATCCGTCTCCATAAATGGGATGACGCCGAGGCAAAGCACGCCTTCTGGCATACATCGTCGCACCTGATGGCTGAAGCACTACAGGAACTCTATCCGGGTATTCAGTTCGGTATCGGACCCGCTATTGAAAACGGTTTCTACTACGATGTTTATCCCGCCGAAGGGCAGGTCATTAAGGATAGCGACTTCCCCGCTATTGAGCAGAAGATGATGGAGCTCCGCGCTAAGAAAGAGCAACTCCAAAAGACCTATATCACCAAGGCTGACGCCCTCAAGCAGTTTGGCGACAAGGGTCAGCATTACAAGTGCGAACTCATCAACGACCTCGAGGATGGCACCATCTCCACCTATACGCAGGGTGCCTTTACGGATTTGTGCCGCGGTCCGCACCTGGTGAGCACCGAACCCATCAAGGCTGTCAAGATCCTCTCCTGCGCTGCTGCCTATTGGCGCGGCGATGAGACACGCCCCATGATGACACGTATCTATGGTATCTCTTTCCCCAAGAAATCCCAACTGGACGAATACCTCACCCTGCTCGAGGAAGCCAAGAAACGTGACCACCGCAAGATTGGTAAAGAACTGGAACTCTTCATGTTCTCAGAGATGGTAGGTAAAGGTCTGCCTATCTGGTTGCCCAAGGGGACGGCGCTGCGTCTGCGTCTGGAGGATTTCCTCAAGAAGATTCAGAAGCGTTATGGCTACCAGCAGGTTATCACGCCGCATATCGGCTCCAAGAACCTCTACATCACCTCCGGCCACTGGGATCACTACGGCAAGGACTCCTTCCAGCCTATCACCACGCCCGAGGAAGGCGAGGTATATCTCCTGAAGCCGATGAACTGCCCCCACCACTGTGCTATCTACAAGAACACACCGCATTCCTATAAAGACCTGCCCTTCCGCTGTGCTGAGTTCGGAACGGTTTACCGCTACGAGCAGTCGGGCGAACTGCATGGCCTCACGCGCGTACGTTCCTTCACGCAGGACGATGCTCATATCTTCTGCCGCCAGGATCAGGTAAAGCAGGAGTTCATCCGCGTGATGGAGATCATCGAAATCATCTTCCGCGCCCTTAACTTCGAGAACTTCGAGGCCCAGATTTCGCTCCGCGACCCCAATAACCGCACCAAATACGTTGGTTCGGATGAGGTATGGGAGAAGGCCGAAAAAGCCATCATAGAGGCCTGCGAAGAAAAGGGTTTACCCGCACGCGTAGAGTACGGCGAGGCTGCTTTCTACGGACCCAAACTCGACTTCATGGTCAAGGATGCCCTGGGGCGCCGCTGGCAGTTAGGTACCATTCAGGTGGACTACAACCTGCCCGAACGCTTCGACTTAGAGTACGTGGGTGAAGATAACCAGAAACACCGTCCTGTCATGATTCACCGTGCGCCCTTCGGCAGTATGGAGCGTTTCGTGGCCGTACTCATCGAGCATACCGCCGGTAAGTTCCCCCTCTGGCTCACACCCGACCAAGCCGTCGTGCTGCCTATCTCCGAGAAATCAAACGAATACGCATGGAAGGTAAAGGAAATGCTCGAGGCACAAGATGTACGCGTGCTCGTGGATGACCGCAACGAGAAACTCGGCCGCAAGATTCGCGACAACGAGCTCAAACGTATCCCCTACATGCTCATCGTGGGCGAGAAAGAAGCCGAACAGGGGCTGCTTAGCGTCCGTCAGCAGGGTGCTGAAGAAAAAGGCCAAATGACCATTCAGCAGTTCGCCGACTTCGTCAACGACACCGTCAAGAAACAGATGAGCGCGTATTGATAGTTGACAATTGATAGTTGACAGTTGACAGTTGATAGTTGATAGTTGATATTTTCGCTATGAAACGGCTTATACTGATCGTATTCTGCTTCCTGAGCCTGGCAGCAATGGCCGAGAGCAAAAAGATTGCTCTACTTGAGCCGCGCGTAGGCGAAGGTTCTACCGATGTGACCGGTATGGAGAAAGCCATGATTCGTGGCGAGTTGCGCAAAGCCATCGTTAACCACAACGGTTACGAGGCTTTCACGCGCAGCGATATTGACCAGATGATGCTGGAACAAGATTTCCAACGCACCGGTAATGTATCCGATGGCGATATACACCGCCTGGGCGAAATGACCGGCGCTGACTATATCTGTATTGCCACCATCACCAAGTCGTCCAGCGAGTTTTATATCGAAGCCTACCTCATCAATATCGAGTCGGGCGGGATATCCAACCCCGCCTCGCAGTACGGCGAACTGGTCAACGGCAAGTTGGGTAATATGCTACCTGTCTGCCAGGCTTTGGCACAGGAATTGCTTGGCACACTCTCGCCGATGACTTCCACCATCATCTCACCCTCGCCTATCGTGCAGTCTGCTACGACACCACCCGCCACCACGACCAGTTCTGCCTCCGAATACGAGATCTATGAGGTCATCAACGGCTACACCGTGTGTGGCAACCAACGCGAATATACCGACGAAGCCCAGGCCTTATCGACCCTGGCGCAGGCTGTACGCGATTGGGGAGAGGTGCGTACCGGCGATATTACCGAGAATGGCAACGGCCTGATGATCTATAAAAGCAATGGGTATCAGTTCCAAGGTTGCAATTTCGGCAGTATCAAGGATAAGGTGAGCAAGTACAACAGCGATGGTGAGCGAATCAGCGATGTGGCTTTCAATAAATATGGTCACTATGTCATCATCCGAGGCGAATGCGGATATGGTTCCGCCAACCTGCCTTCGGATTTTCTGGAAGCGCTCGAGGAACGCAACAAGGATAAAGATAAGATTCTATCCGTAGCGCTGGATGATGCCGATAACTGGGTGTATGTCACCGAGAAATATTTTCGCGCCAAGAACTCTACCGACCATGCCATTATCACCGAGGCAAAAGAAAAGTTCGGTAGCATTCAGGCCGTCAGCATCACAACCAAGGGTATCGTTGTATGCTGCGTCAACGGCGTGCTCTTCAAGGGCGTTCCACGCAACGTAGCAGAGAATATTCTGGAATTCGTGAAAGATGGTCGTCGCCCTAAGGTCGTGAAGTTCACCGATAGCGGTACGTTCCTCATCACCGACGGCGAGAGTAAGTACAGCATCTACATGTGACGCAGATACGCCAGGATGATTCCGGTGGCGATAGAGACGTTGAGGCTTTCCGAAGTCTCAACGTTTTTCGGATACGAGGGTATGCGAATTTTATGGGTAACTAATTTCCGCACCTCCTCGCTTAGCCCGTTTCCTTCATTACCCATAACGAGGATTTTCGGTTCGCGGTTATCGGTTCTCGGTTCGCGGAGAACTTGGTACATATCTTCTCCCTCCAAAAGCGTGCCGATGATGGGCATGTTCGGTTCGCGGTTACCGGTTTTCGGTTCGCGGTTGATAGAGGCAAGCCACTCCGGCAGATCCACATATTCCACCCTGACGCGAGCCAAGGCGCCCATGGTAGCCTGCACCACCTTTGGATTGTAGCAGTCTGCTGTATCGCGGCTACACACCATCCGCCTAACCCCGAACCAGTCGCAGGTTCGGATTATTGTACCCAAATTTCCCGGGTCCTGCACGCCGTCAAGGGCTACGACGAGGTCGAATCCCCCCGTCCCCCTTTCAAAGGGGGGGATGGGTTCGCGGTTATCGGTTATCGGTTCGCGGTTATCAGTTATCGGTTCGCGGGAGGGAAGACGGAAGATACCAATAGAGCCCTGCGGCGTCCTAAGCGACGACATCTGTTCAATCTCCGCCCGCGTGGCATTCTCGCCCTCGCGATAGAGATGCTCCAAACGGAAGCCCTTCATCAGCTCCTCGATACACTTATCGCCTTCTGCCACAAACAATCCTTCCGCTACGCGGAACTTCTTTTGCTGCAGGCTTCGCACACGCTTTACCTGCGCCTTTGTCAGCACTTCTGTCGCTTTTATCATGGTCTCTATTGCTCATTTTTCGGCAAAGATAGTACTTTTTTTCGATATATGCAAAAAAAATTTGCGTATCTCGTAAAAAAATCGTAACTTTGCACACTTTTTTATATCAAAACGAAAAAAAAATATAAACATATGAAATCACTTAAACAAAATTGCACAAAAACGGGTATTGTAGTTTGTCTCATGTGTATGCTCAGCACGATACAGCTGAGTGCTCAGAATGAGGATCACATTGGCGACGGCTTGGCATCAGTTGCCACTATTGCCGGCGAAACCGGTGCTATTGCTACCCCCAATGACAGCACAACGGTCACGCTGACAGCCCCGGAGATTCCGCTGTGGAAACAGAAACTATACTACGGGTATAACTTCGACATCTATTACCACCAGAACACGCGTACCAACCGCAAGGAGAACGGCTGGTCTATTACGCTGGAACCCGAAATCGGCTGGAAGTTGAAGGAGAGAATCTATCTCGGTCTTCGCCTCGGTGGTAGTTATCAGGATGCTTATATCACTTATACCCTTGAGGATAAGAAAGGCAAATCCTCATCGGAGGTGCTGCGTATCCGTCAGGGTAGCTGGACTGTTACCCCCTATGTACGCTACCGCCTCAAGACACTTTTCAAAGACAAAGTAGGAATCTGGCTGGAGGCACACGCTTTCACCGGAATGGAGTTCCCGAATGTAATCGAAGGCGCTGTGGCAGGCACCGACTATGCTGGCCTGCGCCATAGCGTTATTTACGGCGCGCAGATATCACCGGTCATCACCTATCAGTTCAGCCGCAACCGTACATTCCAGATCTTCTTCTCCATCCTCTCACTGGGTTATAGCGGCACCACGTATTTCTACAACGATCCTGTAAACGGTAATTACAAGGAACATACCAATGACGTCATCGTCTTCTCCGGCAAACTGCGTAACCTGCTTTCCAACCAATTCACACCCGGATTGTACGGTCTGAAATTCGGTATTCAAAAGAGCTTCTAACAAATTGATAATCGATAATTGATAATTGAAAGTTAGTAAGTTATTGTGGAAAATCCCGCTTGCCGTGGTTGGCGTACCATTTGGGGCGGTAGTACTGGTACTGATTGCAGTCACCTGTTTTTTCCGCGTACCTGCCTTGCGCACCATGGTGGTGGAGAAAGGTATAGCCATCGCAGCCGAGCAAACCGGCATGGATATAGAGGTCGGGCAGATTTATATCTCTTTTGCTCCGACGGATGCGGAACCCGAGACGCCCGGCAACTGCCCCTTAACCCTGAAGCTCGCCCCGCGCAACCTCTACCGCGCCTACAAGGGCGAAGCAGACCTGCCCCTCACGGTGCTTATCGATAGCGTCTTTCTGGGTCATCGCGGGCAAGACACCCTGGCGTGCGTGCATACATTACGCCTCAATGCAACCGTTAAGACCAACGATTTCCAATTCCAGACACCCAAAGACCTGCTCGCCGTTCCGATTCAGGTAGCACGTTTGTTGCTCAGCGAGGTCACCTTCTGTTCCGGCAGTCTCATTGAGTCGGTAGGGCTTACCATTGACGTGGGGCACCTGGCGCTGGCCAGCCCCGAACTCAGCATCGCCCAAGGCAAATACCCGTTACAGGGGTTGCAGCTGTATGATACCTTTGTTGGCGTCGATCTACGGCCAACTGCGCCCGACACAGCGGCAAAAGACACTACGCCTATGCGCCTTGCTTTTGACGTGCCCGATGGTGATCTTAGGAATATTCATTTTCTACTCACCCCCACCGGACTGGATATCAACACGCGCTCCATTCGTACGAATGCACTCATCAATGTAGGCGGCGAGGCATACGATGCCCGCCATATTGAGATTGGTCCTACCCGACTTGCCATTGCGGATTTCACCCTGCCCATAGACACCTTCTACGGCGATGCCCTCGTGGATCTAAAGACCGGTCTCATCACCAGCATGGGGCTCTATGTCCGTTCCGACGAGTTCGGCGCACAGGCGAATTTGTCAGCTACCCGCATGAATCTGGAGTCGCTGCAGCTCAATGTAGCAGGCGAAGCAGACTTCCGCGGCAGCAAGGCGCAGCTGAAAGGATTCTATGATATCAACCGCCAGGCCTACGACCTGCATGCAAATATCGAACAAGTCAATCTCGCACCTTTCCTGCAAGATAGCGTGCCCGTCATCATCGCCGGCCAGATAGATGCCGAGGGTATGGGCTTTGATATCAACTCCCGCCGCATGCGCAGTAAGGTCAATCTGCAACTCACGGACGCCATCTATGATAACATCTGTGCCTCCGGCATGCACTTACACGCCGAGTTGGCGGATAAAATCGTCACCGGCTCACTCCACCTGCCATTTGCCATGACCGGCGACAGCCTACAAGTAGCGGCTCAGACCGAGCATCAGTTCCGCGTAGCTGATTTCACGAATATCAATCGTATCGGCATCGACTACCACGCCCTGCTTACCAACGTTCAGGCGCACGTAGCCAACCGAGATTTCCGTGCCGACAGCCTGAATCTAAACTTCGCTACCGATAGCACCACCTCGCTGCAACTGGCAGCCCAAGGCCTGGATGTGGCGCTCGCAACCCCCATGCATGTCATGCGGCTCGTGGACCAAATCCAACATTTGACCGCCTTCAACGCTCAGTTGCCCTCGCCCCTTAATTTTCAGCCGGCTACCTTCCATTTCGTTGATTCGCTCCGCCGGCACATACCCGACCTCAACGCCGGCATCGCCATCAAGCGTGGTAGTCCCATACAGCATATCATCGAAGATATGGGCTTGGACATCAATCATATTGACCTAACCCTCAACTCCACAGCCCTGCAGACCGACTTGGTGCTGAACGCCGCTATACCCGATATTGAGCACCCCGAGGATAGCACGGCGCTACGTCTGCCTGCAGCACAAGCATCCGCACGCATTACCATGAAGGATGGCTACACCTTCGCCTCCGTTGAGGCAGACACAAAACTGACCGACGGCGCCATGACTGTTCATGGCCTCAAAACAGATGTAGATCTATGGCTCGATATCGAGCGCAAGGGCTACGATATGCAGGGAGCAGGCTGCCTGATGATGGATGACCTGGTGTTTGAAGATATGAACCTCGGTAGTCGTACGGTCGATATTGCCATCGCACCCTCTGACATTCATCCCTATAACCTGCGAACGGATGTACAATTGGACGATATACCCCTCAAGATTGCGAGTACCATCATCAAGATGCCGGATTTGGACCTGAACGGTAGCATTCGTGCACAGGCCTCCATAGACGGTCTGCCCGAGCAGTTCGACCTATCGGCAGAAGTCTTACCACTCGGTGTAGCAGCGCGTTATGTTCCCTACGACGTACAAATCGGCTTAGGCGAGACACCCATCGTGATGAAACACAACAAGGTGGACTTCAACGGTCTGCCCATCTATGCGGCGGACAGCACCTACCTCGCCCTGACAGGCGGCTTGGACCTGAACAGCATGAAGTTGGATATCACCCTTGCCGCTGATAGCTTTGCGCCGGTCAAACTGGTAAAAGACGGCCCGATACCCGTGCACGGCGAGTTAGCTACGGATATACATGGAACTGTGACCGGTGCGCTGGACAGCATCGTAGCCGATGTAACGGTGGCGATCCTGCCTACTACCGACATCACCTATCCTATCGACAAGAAGAACCTGGCGCAAGTCAAGCCGCATGGCGAGGTCAACATCCGCTACTCCATGGCAGAGGATACCCTGCTGCTGGGCGGTCAGGTGAATGTGGATGACGGTTTCGTACGCTATTCGCCGAAGGCCTACCCCATCATGCCCTTCCATGTGGACTCCGGCAGTCATGTGGCATTCAACGGCCCCATTGGCCAAACATACCTCAATATCTCGGCTTCGCAGAAAGTGAAAGCCGACGTAGAATCCGAGGGCGAAGAAACGCGCCGTGTGCAGTTCAACACCGGTGTGCGCGTGAACGGTGTCGTCGATTCCATCGGCTTTCGTTCCATCGGTTTCTTCCTGGAGGCACCCGATGATGAGACCATTACCAATGAACTGGCAGCGGTGGACGAAGAGACACGCGAAGGACTGGCGGCTACGCTGCTGGCAACGGGTATGTACGTTGGCGAAAGCAACGTGGCGGCACAGCGCGGTGGCTACGCACTTTCCTCCATCATCAATAGTCGTATCAATGCCGCCATGGCTAACTCCAAGGTCGGCAAAGTCGTTGACATCGACTTCAGTACCGCTCAGACCGAGCATGCCGGCGGTAAGTCTAACGACTTCAATATCGCCATCAGCAAATCCTTCTTCAAGGACCGCCTGCGCATCACCCTCGGTTCCAGTATCACCGACAACCCCGATGTTAACGTAGCCAGCGGACTGCTCAGCAACCTGACGGCTGAATACAAACTGACCAAAGAGGGCAATGTGCTGCTGCGTATCTTTGCCCAGCGTGACTACAACAACATCTTCGAGGGTGACCTCTATAAATCAGGTGTGGGCGTACGCGCGATAAAAGAGTGGCAAAAAAGCCAAATCCTTACCGTCAATAGCTACGGCTATTCGACCAACGACACTATCATCCGCACCTATAACCTGACTGCCGATGCCGATGTAGCCTGGCGTTCGAACAACAGTCTGGGTCCCAACCTTACGCTTACCTCCTCGGTACGCAACCTCATGGGCAGAGGCGAGACATTCTCACTCAAGGGCAATGGAGCCTATTACTGGGCGCTACGCAACCGTCACCCGGGTGACCCCAAGAAAACCGATACCTACAAGTTAGGCGTCAATGCCTCCCTACTCTTCCCCTACCTGCATTGGCTGGGCGATAACAATCCCGAGGGTGACACGCGTTATATGGTTGGCTATCAGTACGAGAACATCGCCGGCGGATACGGTGTGCACAAGGTGTCCGGGTCGCTGACCTATTTCATACGCACCTCGCAGTTTATCACGCACGCCTTCACACCCTTCTCGCTCTCGTTCGTGCATATCAACAGCGATTCCACGGCACTCATCGACAAAGCGGCTTCCTATCCGCAACTGCTCAAGGTGCTCGTTAGCGATGAGTTTGTGCCATCCATCGGCTATAACTTCATCTACAACGACTACCGAGCCAAACGGGTTGTCAACACCTCACTCGATATAGGCGTCAAGGAAGCGGGCAACATCATCAATGGCCTCTATTGCCTCTTCGGGCACAAATGGAATGAACAGTCCAAGCCGCTCGGGAATATTACCTTCAACCAGTTTGTCAAGTTCAGTACCGAGCTACGCAACCGATATAACATCACCGACCGCATCAGCATCGCCACACGCATCTTTGCCGGGGCCAATCTGCCTATCGGCAACTCGCAGGGCACTCCTCTTTCAGAGGCGTTCTATGCCGGCGGACCCAATAACATGCGCGCCGCATCACCTTACGCTTACGGCGCCGGTAACTTCTACTCCGAGAAATACAATCAGAACTTCTTCCACTCCGGTGATATCAAACTGGAGGCTAACTTCGAGTTTCGCTTCCCCATTGTGTGGAAAATCTTCGGTGCTACCTTTGTGGATGCCGGCAACGTCTGGAACTGGGATAACTCCGGGGGGGTCTTAAAGGAATACGGTTTCGATAATTATATGCAAGACCTTCAGTTGCGCGAGGAACTCTATGATGGTATCGTCAACAACCCCTATTTCGCACGCCAGATTGCCCTGGGAACAGGTTTTGGTCTGCGTCTCGACTACGAAGGACTCGTCGTGCGGCTTGATATCGGCGTAGCCATCCATACACCCTATCAGACCTACAAATATACCAAGGACTGGAAGCCCGATTATACGCAACCCATCAACACCTATTTCAACCTTCCGTCCGCCCTGGATGCCGTCCGAATAAACTTCGGTATCGGTTACCCGTTCTAATATTCATTATTCATTAATCATTAATCATTAATCATTGTTCATTATTCATTAATCATTTTATTTATATGGTACACGATCTTTACATCTTAATGATCACGGCAGGCGTAGTGAGTCTGCTCTTCAAGTTGCTAAAACAGCCTGTTGTGCTGGGTTACATTGTAGCCGGCGTGTTGGTCGGCCCGTACGTGTTTGGTGAAACACTTGTCAGCCACGAGAACGTAGAAGCCTGGGGCAACATCGGTGTGTTGTTCGTGCTATTCTGTATCGGTCTTGAGTTCCGTATTAAGAACCTCATCTCCAGCGGCAAGGTAGCAGCCATAGGTGCCCTAACCATCATTGGTGGCATGTTGCTATTGGGCTTTGGCGTCGGCAAATGGGCGGGCATGGATATGATGAACGCCCTCTTCTTGGCGGGTATGCTCTGTATGTCCAGTACCACCATTGTGATGAAGGCGGTCGATGAAGCCGGCCTAAGCAAAGAGCGCTTCGTCAAGGGTGCTACCAGCATCCTCATCATCGAAGACGTGGTAGCTGTCGTACTCATGGTATTGCTCTCCAGTATCGCTATCCGTCACCAGTTCGAAGGCATTGAGCTGCTGAAGAAGGTCGGCGTGCTGGCACTCACCCTCATCGTTTGGTTTGTATGCGGTATCCTGATTATCCCGACGTTGCTGCGCAAAGTGAAACCCTACCTCAACGACGAGACGCTAATCATCCTGGCTTTGGGTCTGTGTCTGGGCATGGTACTGACCGCCGAAGAGGCCGGCTTTAGTAGTGCCTTAGGTGCATTCGTAATGGGCACCATCCTGGCGGAAACCGCTGAGGCTCACCGTATTGAGAAGATGATGACGCCTATGAAGAACGTCTTCGCGGCTATCTTCTTTGTATCGGTAGGTATGATGATTAACCCCGCCAGTCTGGTGGATTATTGGTCCAGCATCCTCATCACCTGCGTGGTGATTATCGTTGGCATGATTGTCTTCGGCACCTTAGGTTGCTGGTGGGGTGGCGAGACGATGCGCGACGCCATGCAGACCGGTTTCTCATTCGTACAGATTGGTGAGTTCTCGTTCATCATCGCCGGCCTGGGTACCACCCTCGGCGTACTGAACCCTGTGCTCTACCCCATCATCGTGGCAGCCAGTGTGGTAACCACGTTCCTCACCCCCTATATCATGAAGGCGGCTGTACCCTGCTACAACGCCTTATACAAACGCGCTCCTGAGCGCCTGCGCGCTAAGATGGATCTGCGCGAGAAACAGATTGCCGAAGCCGAGCAACAGGTTGCCTCTGCCAAAGACGGACCGACTGTGGCTGATAAGGTACAGCATGCTGTTCGTCACACCCTTGTGACCAAACATCTGGTCAAACTCTTCATCCGCAACATGAGTGAGAACGACAAGGTCAATGCCGAACACCCCACCCATGAATAAAAGATATTCATTATTCATTAATCATTATTCATTAATCATTAAGTAGATTAACGACATGTTCTTAGGCTTTACCCTTCATGCTTGGATTACGATCATCACCGTGCTGGCGATGTTCACCATCCTGCTCTTTACCAGGGTGCGCGCCGATCTCGTTTTTCTGGGCGCTATCGGTATCCTGTACGTTACCGGCGTATTGGATGCCAAGGAGGCCTTTTCGGGCTTTAGCAATACTTCGGTTATCGTGATCGGAGTGCTTTTTGTGGTTATCGCCGGCCTCACAAACACGGGTGTGCTGCAATGGATTGTCAAAAATCTATTAGGGCAGCCGCGCAACTACTCGGGCGCCGTGCTGCGCATGATGATACCCGTAGCGGCTCTCAGTTCCTTCCTGAGCAACACCACGGTGGTGGCGCTCTTTGTCAACATCGTTAAGATGTGGTCTAAGAAACTGGGCATTTCCCCATCCAAACTGCTCATACCCCTATCCTATGCCTCGGGTATGGGTGGCGTCTGCACCCTTATCGGTACCCCGCCTAACCTGATTATCTCCGGTCTCTATGCCGACAAGACGGGTCAAGTCATGAACGTCTTGGCTACCACCATACCGGGCGTCTTCTGCCTGGCTGTCGGCGTGCTCAGCATCATCGCCCTTAGGAAACTGCTGCCCGACCGTCAGACACCCGAGACAGCCTTCCAGGATACCAAGGAATACACCGTTGAACTGCTCGTACCATCCGACAACCCCAATATCGGCAAACGTATCATCGATGCCGGTCTGAAGAACGTAGAAGGCGGTAAACTCATCGAGATTATCCATTTTGATGCAATCCTATCGCCCGTTCCCGACGATGAACCCATCCTCGGCGGTGACCGACTCGTCTTTGCCGGACAGATAGAACAGATTCTCAAACTACGCGATACGCACGGCTTCGTGATTGCTACCGAACATGTGTTCAGCATGAGTGAGGTGGACACCAACCGCAAGCTCGTTACCGCCCATGTTCCCATGCACAGCCCGCTCATTCACAGAGCCCTCGGGCGTACCACATTCGAGAAGGATCATAACATGACCCTCGTGGCTGTGGCTCGTCAGGGGAATCGCGTGGAGGAATCGCCACATATGGTACGCCTCAGAGCCGGTGATACCCTGCTGCTTGAGTGCCCCAAGAACATGAATATCAATACGAAGAGCCTGCAGTCGCAGCTGACATTCTTCGAAACAGAACCGGAGCAAAAAATCGGTCGTAGCACCCTCATCTCTACCTTAATCATGATAACGATGGTAGTGCTCTCAGCGCTCAATGTACTGCCGCTGCTGCAATGTGCATTCTTAGCTGCAGCTGCTATGCTTATCTTCCGTTGCTGCACCGGTGACCAGGCTATGAAATCCATCAACTGGGATATCCTTATGGTCTTTGCCGGCTCCGTGGTACTGGGCACTGCCATTCAGAAAACAGGTATTGCAGAGCGCATGGCATACGGAATCCTGGATGTATGCGGCTCTAATCCGCTCGTTGTGATGACGGCTATCTGCCTTGTAGCTACATTCATTACGGAGTTTATCTCCAACACAGCTGCGGGTGCCATGTTCTTCCCCATCATGTTCGAGGCGGCTGAGAAGTTAGGCTATGAACCTTATCCGTTCTTGATTGCCCTGATGATTAGTGTGAGCTGCAGTTTTGCCACGCCGATTGGTTCACCCACGCACATGTTGGTATATGGTCCGGGCGGTTATCGCTTTAGTGACTTTATGCGCATCGGTTTGTTGATGAACATCATCATCTTGGCGGCGAACATACTCATTGTCAACCTCGTCTATCCCCTAACCCCGCTACAATGACGACTTAACCAACTTGACCAAGTTCTCCTTCTTAAGTTGGTCAAGTTGGTCATGCCAAAATTTGCTTTGTTCATTTTTTTGCATGAGATTCATGATACACTTGAGATACTTCGGTTAATTCGTGTAATTCGTGATTAGCAAATTGGCCGCTTGTAGAGACGGCATTCCTTGCCGTCTCTCCCGATAACCGATAAACTCTCAACGAATGTCTTATACTGAAATAGGTTTACTCATAAAACATTAAAAAAGTGTCAAATTTTAAGATTTTAGTTTTATGAACCGTGGTCAGTACAACAATTATCC
>ONBH01000003.1 GCA_900316005.1 uncultured Bacteroidales bacterium
ATTTATCAATCGTAACGTGGTTATTCCGAATACGAATTTTGAGCGTGAAATTCGATGTTTCTTGTTACAAGATAACATGCCTTCCTTTTTTACATTGAACAATACAAGGCTTACGATAATTACTCCCGAGATGAAAAATGCGATGATAAAAGCAAAAATAACGAATATAGCATTTGAACCGGTATACGGAGTTTCCTCTATGGAGGAATATTATCAATTGCAGAAAGAAGGCAAATTACTACCAGAGAAGGGATGATGGTAAGTCTGTATATAGTGGTTACAAGTAAAGCTTATTGGATAGATAGGCGATACAACCGATAAGCGACAACGCTCGTTTGAAGCGTTGTCTTGTTTTGGGAGGTGATGCAGCTTCGTTTCACAAATATATCAGTATCTACTCAAAAAAAAGAAAGCGGAGAGTTGAGCATTCTGTTCTGATGGCGGACAGGCGGACGGGCGGACACCCTTTCGCTAAAATACATACACATACGCGTACGTGTGTGAGTTTATAAATGAGGGTGTCCGCCTGTCCGCCGTCCGCCAAACAACCCAACCCATAAACCATCTAAACTATTTAAACCACCCATAAACCTATCAACATCTAAACGTATCAACTCCTAGACCCTTCCCCGTCACTTCCGCGACCATCTCGCGACCATCGTGGACGTCTTATGTCTGTGTTTTTCCCGCCTCTTTACAAACCCCGAAAAAAGAAATATGGGATAGGGACGTCCACGATGGGAATGTAATGCGAACGAGATGCGAACGTAAATGACGGGGAAGGGGCTTGTTGAGCGCGTGGTAGGCCTATGAAGCGCTAAATCTATCGTATATCTATCGTATATGTATCGTGTATGTTACGTGTATGTTACGTGTATGTTACGTGTATGTTACGTGTATGTTTCGAGGCAATCAGCGGACAAACAGCGGACAAACAGCGGACAAATAGCATCCAGATAGCATCCAAATAAGAGGGGCTGCGGGCAATCAAAAAAATCGCTCTTTTGGGCGATTTTTTGTTGTACCTTCGACCTACTACCCCATGACTTATTAGGAGTTCTATGTTTCGGCAGTGAGGGACTGCCGAAACTCGCGCGCCGCACTTACTCCTCATACTTGCCACCGGCAACTATTCGGTGCGGCTCATTCGAAATTACGTTCGCACCCTGCCGGACATACTGTTCCCCATTTCCGGAACTTTTTTGCGAAAGGGGCGATGCCCACCTATTTTGCCGCGTATGAGGGAACTTTTATGCAAGCATGAGCACCCCTTCTGCCGGATAAAATATAGAGTCTTTACTCTATTTTTGCAAAAAAGGTTCCGAAAATTTGCGTATGTGCAATTTTTGTAGTAAATTTGCAGGCTAATTTAACGCATCATTTGAAAACGATATGAGAAACGGAATTTTAATTATGCTTGCAGTAGCATTGGTGGGGTGCGCAACCAAACAGCAGCCCAAGTTGGAAGACGAGTGCCTGTATGCGGCAGAGAAGACGGAGTTTCAGTTCTGGTCTTCTATCGCTGAAGAGATGGAAGTCATACTCTACGACGAGAATCAGGTGCCGATGGAGACCATCGCATTGAAGAAAGGTGCCAATGACTTTTGGAGGGCACAAGTAAAGGGAGACCTGAAGGGCAAATACTACACCGTGAGGAGTTTTCAGAACGGAGAATGGTCTGAAGAGGCTCCGGGTATCTTTGCCAAGGCTGTGAGCGTCAATGGTTATAAAGCAGCCATCGTAGATATGCAGGCTACCAACCCCGAAGGCTGGGATCAGGATGTGCGTCCGGCGATGCCGGATATGACCGATATCGTGGTGTATGAGACGCACCTAAGAGACTTCACGATGTCGCCCTACACAAGCTTTGAGACCAGAGGTAAGTTTCTGGCGCTGACGGAGGTAGGGACAGTGGTATCGGGCGAAGGCTGGCAGCTGTCAACGGGAATAGACCACCTCAAGGAGTTAGGCATCACGCATCTGCAGATACTACCGATGTTCGACTACGGCTCGATAGACGAGACGACGCTGGACAAGAATCGGTATAACTGGGGTTACGATCCGGTTAACTACAACGTGCCGGAGGGCGGTTACTCGACCCATCCAGCCGACCCGGCCTGCCGTATTCGCGAGGCGAAGCAGATGATACAAGCGCTGCACCATGCAGGCATACGCGTCATCATGGACGTGGTCTATAACCACACCTACGACGTGAATGGTTGTTCACTCGGTCGCGTAGTGCCCGGTTATTTCTACCGCACGAACGCGGATGGCACCTACGCCAACGGTTCGGGCTGCGGCAACGAGACCGCCAGTGAGCGGGCTATGATGCGTCAGTTCATGATAGAGTCCGTCTGCTATTGGGCGCGCGAGTACCATATTGACGGTTTCCGTTTCGACCTGATGGGTATCCATGACCAGGAGACGATGCGTCAGATTCGCGCTGCGCTGGACGAGATAGACCCGACCATTCTGACCTACGGCGAGGGCTGGGCAGCCATGAGTCCTGCCTACCCCTATGAAATGCTCGCCATGAAACAATGGACGTACCAGATGCCGCGTGTGGGTGCCTTCAGCGATGATATCCGCAACGCGCTGATTGGTTCGCCCTTTGACAACGAACGCGGTTTTGCCTCCGGCAAGACGGGCTGCAAGGAAGCCGTGATGAACGGCCTGATAGGTTGCCCCGAATGGAGCGGCGAACCGATGCAACATGTTAGCTACATCACCTGCCACGACAACTACTGCCTGCGTGACCGCATTGCCGTCAGCGCCAAGGGCGAGAGCGAAGAAACCCAACTGAGGATGAACAAACTGGCACAGACTGCTGTACTGGTGTCGCAGGGTATGACTTTCCTGTACGGCGGCGAAGAACTGTACCGCACCAAACAGGGCGTTGATAACAGTTTCCAAAGCGCCGACAGCATCAACATCATCCCCTGGCAGAACAAACGCGAATACTACGACCTATGCGAGTACTACCGCCAGATGATACAGATTCGCCGCCAGCACAAGGGCTTCCGTCTGGGTACGGCAGCGTTGGTCAAAGAGCATGTGGTATTTGATGATTCCGACAACGAGCACCTGATTATCTATCGCATCAAGGACCTGAAGGAGATTGAAAACGCGAAGCAAATCATCGTGCTGCTGAACGGCGGCAAGGAAGCGGCAGAGGTTGCGATTGACGAGGCCAACTACATCATCGTAGCCCAAGACAGCCAAGCCAATGCCGAGGGACTCGGAACCTGCAAAGGCGGAACAATCAGCGTAGCACCGTATAGCGCGACGATATTAATTGATAATTGATAGTTGATAATTGATAATTGATAATTGATAATTGATAATTGATAATTGATAGTTGACGATTGGACGATTGATTGTCCTATTGATTAAAAATTGAACATATAAATAGTTTTTATGGAATCAAAATATAACCCTACAGAGATTGAGGCAAGACAGTATCAATACTGGCTCGACCATAAGTTATTTCATTCCACACCCGACGGCCGTGAGGCTTATACGGTAGTTATCCCGCCCCCCAATGTGACGGGCGTACTGCATATGGGTCACGTGCTCAACGAGACGATACAGGACATCCTGGTTCGCCGCGCACGTCAGCAAGGCAAGAACGCCTGCTGGGTGCCCGGTACCGACCACGCATCTATCGCGACCGAGGCAAAGGTCATCAAGCGCCTGAAGGAACAGGGCATCAACAAGAGCGACCTGACGCGCGAAGAGTTCCTAAAACATGCGTGGGCATGGACCGAGGAACACGGAGGCATCATCCTAAAGCAACTGCGCAAGTTAGGTTGCTCATGCGACTGGGACCGCACCTCGTTCACGATGGACGAGACCCGTTCGAAAGCCGTCATTAAGGTGTTCTGCGACCTCTACCGCAAGGGACTCATCTACCGCGGACTGCGCATGGTCAACTGGGACCCCGAGCGGCAGACAGCGCTGAGCGACGAGGAGGTCATCTACCACGACGAGCATAGCAAGTTCTACTACCTGCGTTACAAGGTGGTCGAGGAGCCCGGCAAATATGCCGTGGTGGCCACAACGCGTCCGGAGACTATCTTCGGAGATATAGCCGTCTGCATTAACCCCAAGGAAGAGAAGAACCAATGGCTGAAGGGCAAACATGTGATTGTACCGGGCGTTGGTCGCGTCATACCCATCATCGAAGACCGCTACGTAGAGATCGGTTTCGGTACCGGCTGTCTGAAGGTGACGCCGGCTCACGATGTCAATGACTACGCCTTAGGGCAGAAATACAACCTCCGCACCATTGATATCTTCACGCCGGATGCCCACCTCAATATGGACACCATTGAAGAGGAGTTGCAGCCCAACGTACGCAAGTACCACGGCATGGACCGCTTTGAATGCCGCAAGCAGATCGTAGAGGATCTGAAAGCCCTGGACCTGGTGGAGAAAATAGAGGACTACGACAACAAGGTGGGTTATTCGGAGCGCACCAATGTGCCTATCGAGCCGCGGCTCAGCCTGCAGTGGTTCATCCGCATGCAGCACTTTGCCGACATCGCACTCGGGCCGGTGATGAACGATGAGATCGTGTTCTACCCCACCAAATACAAGAACACCTACCGCAACTGGCTGGAGAACATCAAAGACTGGTGCATCAGTCGCCAACTCTGGTGGGGACACCGGATTCCGGCATACTACGATGCCAATTTGCTCGCCGAGACCGGCCTGGAGAACTACCCTGCCGACAAGATTATCGTAGCCGAAACGCTGGAGGAAGCGCAGAAAATATCAACTATCAACTATCAACTATCAACTAATCTCGTTCAGGACGAGGGTGCGCTGGATACCTGGTTCTCAAGCTGGCTTTGGCCCATCAGCCTCTTCGACGGCATCGAGCACCCCGACAACGAAGAGATACGCTACTACTACCCCACCGCCGACCTGGTGACCGGACCGGATATCATCTTCTTCTGGGTAGCACGTATGATTATGGCGGGCTACGAGTATCAGGGTAAGATGCCTTTCCGTCACGTCTATTTCACCGGCATCGTGCGCGATAAGTTAGGCCGTAAGATGTCGAAGTCATTAGGTAACAGCCCCGACCCCCTGGAGTTGATTGACAAATACGGCGCCGACGGCGTACGCATGGGTATGATGCTCTGCGCGCCTGCGGGTAATGACATCCTCTTTGACGAGAGTCTGTGCGAGCAGGGTCGTAACTTCAACAACAAGATCTGGAACTGCTTCCGCCTCATCAAGGGCTGGGAAACCACCGAGAGCGAGCCCACCATGAGCGACCGCGAGGCGGTGACCTGGTTCACCCTGCTGCTGGCTAAGACCGAGAAAGAGGTAGAAGACTTGATGAACAAATACCGTCTCTCGGAAGCCTTGATGCAGATATACAAACTCTTTACCGACGAGTTCAGCGGTTGGTACCTGGAGATGATCAAACCCGCTTACGGCCAACCCATCTGTCGGCTGACGTACGAGAGCACCTTGGTATTCTTTGAGCGCATGCTGCGTCTGCTGCACCCCTTCATGCCGTTTATCACGGAGGAGTTGTGGCATAACCTGACCGAGCGCGAAGAAGGTGCTACCATCATGGCAGCAGACAACTCGGACTGGGATGCCGATGAGCTCTTGGCTCGCGATCCGGAAGGTGCCTTCCTGCAGAAGATGGAGGAGATGAAACAGGTAATCACGGGCGTACGCAACATACGTGCATCCAAGAACATTGCCCCCAAGGAACAACTGACCCTCATCAGCCCCGTGGCGCTGAGCGAGCTGGTTAACAAACTGGCGAACGTAAGCGTTCAGACGGAGGGAGCTGTTACCGGTAACGCCTCTAAATTCATTGTCGGTACGACCGAATATGCAGTGCCGCTGGATCAGTTCATCAATGTGGAAGAGGAGCTCCGCAAACTGGAGGCAGACCTGCAGCACCAGGAGGGCTTCCTGCGCGGTGTGATGGCGAAGCTGTCGAACGAACGTTTCGTGCAGAATGCCAAACCCGAGGTTGTCGAACTGGAACGCAAGAAGCAGCACGACGCCGAGGCACGCATCGCGGCTATCAAGGAAAGCATTGACGCCCTGCGGGCCAGTTGATAGTTGATAGTTGATAGTTGATAATTGATAATTCTTATCTCGGCAAAGCCTCGAACGATCGGCTAAAGCCGTACGATAGTTGATAGTTGACAATTGATAATTGATAATTGATAGTTGATAATTGACATTTCGTGAACGAATAGTAGCATGGGCAGAGCGATGCCGGAAAGCATGGCGAAGCAGCAGTCGCAAGGCAAAAGCCTTGTGGCTGCACTTTCGCCGTAGGCAGAAAGACGCCATGTACCATGCGGAGGTCAACAGCGGACGCATCACCGTTCGCTCGGTTGTGCTCAACTTTGCCGACCTATGGGGCTTCGGCAGCCGTAGTATCTTCAACGTCATCGGGCATCTGTTATGGCGGCCGGGCTACATGATAGCCGACTACCTCAACGGCAAGCAGAGCCGGTACCTGCAGCCCGCCAAGACGCTGATTGTCATGACCTTGTTCCTAATTCAGATTGCCTGGCTCACGGACACCAAGATGCCCGTATGGGAAGACTATCAGCCCAAGATAGAGAATGCCCTCGTGGATATACCCGACTCGGATAGCAAGGCCTCCATCACCCGTTTTGTCGGCGGCTACGATGCGTATCGCCACTGGTGTGACGACCATCGTGCCTTTGGTATGCTGACGGGTTCGCTGGCCTGCATTCTGATGACCTGGTTGCTCTTCCGACGTTCGCCACGCCCCAACGGCGAGGGCTACAACTTAGCGGAGGTAACGACCGCCTTCCTCTATATCCTGTGTCAACTACAGCTTGTGACGATACTCGCTATGATAGTGACCTGGGGCTTCAAAGTCAATGACTCATCAACGGTATTCCTACTACCCTATACCATCATTTTTGTACTGTTCTTTGTGGACTTCAAGCAACTCTTTGGTCGCTCGTGGTGGGGCACATTATGGCGCACATTTTTAATATTCACATGGTTAGCCTAAGTGGACATATTCTGATAGTAGGACCCTGCGCCGCCGAGAGCGAGCAGCAGGTACTTGAGACCGCCCGCGCCCTTCAGGAGCAGGTCGGGGAAACAGAGCAACTGATCTTCCGGGCTGGCTTATGGAAACCGCGTAGCAGTCCCGACACCTTTCAGGGCGTAGGCGAACAAGGCTTAGCGTGGCTGAGAAAGGTACAGGAAGAGACCGGGCTGAAAGTAGCGACCGAGGTATCTACGCCCGAGCAGGCCGAAGCAGCCCTCGCGGCAGGTATCAACTACCTGTGGATAGGAGCCCGTACGGCAGCCAATCCCATCCAGGTACAACTATTAGCAGACACCATACGTAACCGCGCCGAGGGCGTGTGGGTCAAGAACCCCGTGAGCGAAGATGCAGCCCTATGGATCGGCAACGTACAGCGTTTTATGCACTACAGTCCACAGGTGTGGGCTATTCACCGCGGCTGCAACCACCACCCCTGCTGGGAGATGGCACAGCGCATGCAGGAACACGTACCCGAAGCCAAACTTATACTCGACCCCAGCCATATGGGTGGCACGGCTGACAAGGTAGAGCAACTCATGCTGCAAGCAGCCCATCTACCATACGATGGATATATGGTGGAGACACACCCCCACCCTGAAGCAGCACTTTCCGATGCCCAACAGCAGATCACGCCCCAAGCCTTACGAAACATTCTACAACAGATGGCTACCCTGCCGCAAGACACCACCAAAGCGACCCTACAATGGTACCGCGCTCTGATGGACGAGGTCGATGACCGCCTCTGGGACACCCTGGCGGAGCGTATGCAACTGAGCCGACGTATTGGCGAATGGAAGAAGACGCAGGGCATCGCCGCGGTGCAGCCCAAACGCAAGGCAGAGATTCTGAACCGCCGACTTCGCTGGGCGGAACAAGCGGGTCTGACAGCAGAAACCGTCCAAAACATATGGGAGGCTATTCACGCTGAGAGCGTTAGAGAGCAGGAATAGGTGATAATTGATAATTGATAATTGATAATTGATAATTGATAATTGATAATTGATATTATAAAAACGGGCAGCCATTGAGGCCGCCCGTTTTTAGTAATTTTCCATTCTCCATTTTCCATTTTCCATTTTCCATTTCATTCAGAATTAGGACTGACCTAATTCTGAATGATGATCTTGCCATACGAGATGCGCTTCTTGTCGTTCTCGAAGAATACGTAGAAGTACAACTGATTCGGCTTGAGTGTGACTTGGTAGCACTCGCTTACATCACGCACACGCATGAGCTTCTCCTGACCATTACCATCGAGTTCGATCTCCACATTATTCGGGTCAACGACATCCAACTTAGAATGATCGTACTTCTGGCCATCGTAGGTGTAGAAACCTACACTAACATTGGCGCGGAGCGTAGCAACAGCAACCGTTGTTGTACCCGGGATACGCTGCACGAGCACGTCACCCGCACGGGGTTGGTCAGCAGTATTGAGGTCGGAGTAACGGAAGTGGATGGCGTAATAAGATGTCGTACCATCCTGTGCTTCGGCTATGACGAGCCAGGGTTCCTCGTTGACGATACCGGGTGTGACGGGATAGGCCGTGGAGAGGCTATCCTCCAGGACGAAGGTCACCTCGGGGGGAGTCTGTCCCTCAAAGAGGTAATAGGTGTATTCATAGACATCCGGGCGGAAGTCAGGCAGCTGTTTCTCATCAAGGTAGATCATGCGCACGGCTGCATTAGACGAGAGCAAGGTCTGCTGGATGATAGCATACGAGCGGAAGTCCTGACCATTCTCGGCCGTGACGGTAACGCGTATGGTCCGCACAGCTGCATCCTGCTGGGTGATGACAACGGTCTGCATCTCATCGCCCAGGACGTAGGTGACATCTTCCGCCGAGAAGTAGAGCGCTGAATCGGATCCGATGGGATAGATGATGCTATAGGTCATTGTATCCGCATCGAAGTCATAATCGAATCCGTCTTCGATAGCGATGGTACGCCCGCGAACGAGCAGGTCGCTAAGGAAGGTGACTGCGCGCTTCATGTAGTTGAAGGTGACGGAATACTCGAATACATTCTCGCCATCGGGAGCCGTAACGGTCAGTAGGTAGGTGACCTGCGGGCGACCATCGACTTCGACGCGGAAGGTATCCACACCGACCATCTGTCCGTCCTCAGCGGTCTGCCAGGTGAGTACAGGCAGTTCGTCATCGCTGGGAACAAGCACATTATATGCCATGCTATCGGGGCGGAAGCCGCTGATGGTAAGGCCGTCAACAGCCAGGTCGCTGAGTTGCGCATTGGGCGAGAGGGCATACTGGAAGCGAATCTCATAGGTCATCTCGCTAATGCCATCTTCCGCAACAACGTGAATGGCGCAGAGCGAGTCGCCAAAGACGCGGATATCCACATTCTGTGCATCCTCTTTACGTGTAACGGTGATTAGTCCGATACGCGTGGTGCCGTAGGGCAGCGTGAGACGGTAGTTAGATGTACCCTCATCGAAGTTGGGCAACGGTGTGCCGTCGTACCAGATTTGGTTGAGTCCGGCATCGGACGAGAGTTGCATGGGGAAGTGGATGACGTAAGTACGTTTCTGTCCATTCTCCGCCTCAATGAGGACCTCGCAGCGTTTACCGAGCGACTTCTGGAGGAGGGTATCGAGTTTGGTGGTGTCGATGACGGGGTCTTTCTGGAAGTAGTCACCCTTGGTAGCCGTCACAGCGGGCATCTCGGTGGTACCGGCAGGCAGTTCGTAGTAATACTCGTTCTCATAGGGGTCAAAGCCGGGCAGAGTACGGTTGTTAACATAAATCATCTCCGCCGTGTCAACCGCCGAGCGCATGATCTCGAGGGTGACGTTATAGGTATTCTTGAGTCGGGATTGTGCCTCAACGGTGACGGTCACCAGTCGGATATCGGCAGAGAGTTGCTTGGTAGCCGTGGTGATAGTCTGCCACTCGTCAACAGCATCGTAAGACACCTCGGGGAAGGTACGCGACTCGTTGGTAACGGGGACGTAGTAATCGAAGACGTGCGGGTTCCAGCCGCCTACCAGCGTATCCACATAGAGGGCATTCAGCGTATCGGCGTTAGACTGCAGGAAGGCGAACTGGATGGTATAGGTCATCTGGGTCACACCGTCTTCGGCAGTAACGACGATAGTAGCACGTTTGTCCATCGGGCTGAGGGTGATTGCCGTATCCTGGCGTCCCTCTTCCTCCTCAAACTCTACATCAATATCAGGCAAAGCGGTGGTACCGACGGGCAGTTCGCGGTAGTAGTAGGTGACGTCACGATTGTATTCCGCAAAGGGCATACCACCAAGCAGAATGGAACGCAAGTGGGCATTATCAGATAGCGGGCGCAGGAACACCAATGAATAGGTATTCTTGGTCACGCCATCACGTGCGGTCACCTCCAACAGCACCGTAGAGTCGGTGGTGGTGGGGACGACGGTTTGGCCATCCATCTTCAGGCGCGCCGAAACCTCAGGCAAGCTGCGGTTGGTATTGGGCAGAACGATGGTATAGAGGTTCTGCATAGGCGAGAAGTCCAGACGCGGATTCACGGCGCGTTCGAAGTTCTTGAGTTCCTCACCATTGAGGTAAATCATATCGAGCGTAGCATCGTCAGAGAGCGCCTCGACAAAGACATCCACCTGATATTGTGCCTTGGTAACGCCGTCCTCGGCGGTGACGAGCAGGATATGATTCGTTCCGCTAACGGAATCGACAACGGTCTGGTAGGCATCGTTGGAACGCCAGCCTACGGTCACCTCATCGGTCTCGAGCAGCATGGAGTAATAGTGGCGTCCGCTCTCAAAGCGGTCCACAGGTTCGCCATTGACATAGATAGCACTCAGCTCAACGGAGTGGCTCTTTTCAGCCTCCATGATGAGGCGGTAGAGTTTGGATACGGTTCTATCGCCCGACATAACCTTGATATAGGTCTCGGATGTCAGCGTGATGGGATCCAGGGGTGAGGTCTCGAGGCTTATCTGCTGCCCATCATCGCCCGCGGTATAACTAACGGAGGGCAAGATAGGTTGGTGCTCCTTGTAAGCGCCCACGGGCAGTATAACGTGGTAATAGAAGGAGTCGGGACGGAAGCCCTCTACCATCACGGAGTCAACCATGAGTTCAGAGAGCAGGGCGTTAGCGGTACGCACCGGAGCCATGGCGAGAGTATATTCTGCCTCGTCATTATTCTCGGCGATAACGCGTATCGAATAGTTGGCACCGGAACGTGCGATGATGAGTCGTTGTCCGGCCTCAGCGGGCAGAACGCTCAGGGCAACCGCGGTATCGGTCTGAAGAGTATAGGCGTTGATGCCGGGCAAGAAACCATCCAGCAACGCACCACCTACGTAAATACCAGCCAGTTGGGTATTGGCAGAAGGCGTGGTAGCATAGGAAATACGGTAGTTATTCTGCTCTGTACCACGAACTTGCCACTCCATATAATCCTCGGTCTGGACGAGTACGACGGAATCGAGGGCATCCTGACGAACGAAGGAAGTAAAGGTCGGTTGGGGTTTATCGTAGCTATAGGTCGTGGGTGCAAAGTCTGCGGGTTGTGTACCATCCAGTTCCAAGGTGTTCAACTGCCCGCTGGTCGCGACAGCGGGTTTCGTTAAGTTGATGGTATAGGTACCCACCGAGACACCGTCTTCCGCCGTCACGGTGATAACGCCGTTATGGACGGATACAATCTGCAGGTCGCTCTGCTTCTCAAAGTTGATGACCGGCATCGCGTCAGCAGTCAGGTTATAGACAGTCTGAGCGGGATCATAGACGAGGTCGCCTGCCACGAGCGCTTTCAGGGTAACATCACTCGAACGATCGGTCACGAAACGCACGGTATATACATTGTCCACACCCGATTCGGGGGTCACGGTGATGGTCATGGTGGAGTCGGCAAAGGCGGTCATGACAGTCTGGCGGCTGCTGGAGGGTACGGGGCATATGTCGGGCAGCTGTCGGGTAGCCGCAGCCAGGTGGTAGGTATAGTCATTGGTGCCTGCGGCAAAGCCCGTCAGGGGCACTCCGCCTACGTAGATATTGCTGAGCGTGCTGCGGGTATCGAGCGGACGACGAATCTGAATAGTATAGTCGGTATAGTCTGTACCATTCTCGGCAAAGTTACGCACCGAGGCATTGCGCACGGCATAGTCAACGCTGACGGTTTCGGTGGCATCCCAATTGACCCGCTGAGCCTGGTCGGCCACCTCGCCGGTGAATTGCAGCACCGGCAGTTCAACCTGTTCAGGGTCGCTGAGCTCGTACGAGAAAGCGGTACCCGACATCTCGGCATCGTTGCCGTTCACCTTGAGGCCGGTGAGCGTGTGGTTGTATGCAAAACGGATATAGTCAATCGTCAGTTGCGCATCGTTACCCTGTGTCTTGGTGGACATCGATTCCTTGTAGTAGGAGTTGAGAATGATGTTCAACTGCGTGGGAGCCATCACGGCGCGATTGGCGTTGGCGAGGTTGAAGTTATACACTTTATAATCGGTGTTGGCGTCTGTTGAGAATACCAAGACAGATTGCCCGCTACCACTCAGACGGTAAACGATACGGTTCTGATTGCTGATGCTACCTGTTTTAGCACGTACCATCATCACATCTGGCGTGTTGCGGAAGGTAATACCACCATCGGCATTGAAGGTACTACCACCTGCTTCTTGCAGGGTTCCCTCTATCGTGCCCAAGGTAATCCATGCGGGCAAATATCCACCCAAAGCACCGCCATACATGGTTGAAAGGGTATTTCCACCGCTCTGCTTGGTATTCAGTTGCACCGCTTTGTTAGTGCCGTTGACGGTGGTTTCGACTATCTCACCATTCTTACCAAAGGTATGGGTACCCGAAGTAAGTCTCACACCCGCTCCTAATACATCAGAACTGGTAAAGTAGTCAGCCAAGCAATTCCATCCGGTGGGTTTGGGGGCACCGTTATTGGCCGCCGTAGTCCAACTGTTAAACTCGGTATTGGGAACCACATCTTGTGAATAATAGAACCACAAGTCGTAGGTATTGGTATAACCGGTCTTGCTGGTTACAATCGCCTGCCAATGCTTATGATTAACAACCGTAGGCGTGACTATCACATCATCGTCTGCCACAGGGAATACCAGGGGCGTCTCATCAACGGTGGCATTATTAATCGTCACAACATAGGAGAATCGGTTCTTATCAAATGCAGCGAAAGGCTGACCGTTTATCGAGATGCTGTTAATGACGGCAGGATTCTGTGTATCAACTACCGGATGGATGGTATATACCTCATCGCTTTCCCCGTCTCGGTTGGATTTGACCGTCAGGATTGTCGGCTTATTCACGCCACCGGGTTGTACAAAGACAGTCTGTTCGTCATAGGTCTTTTCGTATTCCAAAGTCATCTTACGGCATCCGTAAGGCAGATGAACATTAAAATTGCGAATCGTACGGTCGGTGGTGAGATCCAGCACCTCGTTTGTCTCCTTCACGCGCAGCGACCGCAGTATATTGGTAGCTGTTGGGAAAGACTTCTTGAAGTACAGATTATAGGTACGCGTAGCGCCATTCTCGGCCGTCACAATGAGTTGGGTGGTATCGCCTATGGGGCGTGAGATGATATCAACTTGTTGTTCGGGCTCGCCCTTTCCATAAAGAATATTTGGCACGCGGGTATCCTCGCGCGGCAGCACGATTGAGTAGTTGGTAACGGTAGGAATATAGTCTATTGAAACTATATCGTGGTCAATGAGGAGGTATTCCAGGTCGAGGTTGCCGGATTGGCGCACGGGGAAGGCGATGTAGTAGTTATTCTCCGTCACACCATCCGCAGCCTGCACATGGATGCGAGTCACGCCGTTAACGCAGCTATGGTAGGTAGTGATGGTCTGCGTCGCTATTTGCCCAACGGGGTGCACACTCTTGACCACAGCGGTACGCCATGCCAAAGAATCGGTATAGCTGAATACATGGGGATCGAATCCCTCCATCAGTTGACCATCCAGATAGATTGCACGCAGCAAGGCATTCGACGACTCTACGCGCGTGTATAATAAGGTGTACGTATTCTGCCTTCCGCTCTCAGCGGTGACGATGACTTGCTGCACCGTGTCGTTGAGGGTTGCGAGCATGGTGGTCTGGCCGGGCTTGGTGACAAAGCTTACCTCGGGCAGACTAAGGCCGCGGTCGATGGATAGATGGTAGCTATAGGTCGTAGGTACGAAAACCAGGCTCATGCCGGCTACCGATAGGTCAATAAGGTCGGCATCATCGTATTTGGCTACCTCAAAGCGCACCACGTACGAGGCAGTATCGCCGTTTTCGGCAGTCACCAGCAGGCGATATTGTTCCCGACTGTCCTTACCCGCCATGACGGTCTGATTGGCGCTATGCTGCTGATAACTCAGCATGGGTATCTCACTACCCGCCACCAGTGGCACGTTGTAGAAATGCGTTGTCGGCGTGAATCCGGGCACCAAGCCTCCGTCCATATAGATGGCAGCCAGCGTGCAGTCGGTACTCGGGATGTACGGGATGACTTCTCCGCCACCCGAACCACTACCGCCTTCGCTATGCGAGACAGTATCAACGAAGATGAGCTCGTAGGTATTCTGTCCGTTCTCACCCGTCACCAGTATCTTCGCCGTACCGGCGGCATAAGGCGCTGTGATGGCTACATGCAGCTCGGCCTCCTTCTCAACGGTAATGGCAGGACAGATACCCGCAGCCGTCAGGTAGAGCGAGTCGTAGTTGAGTATCTCGCTGCGGAAGCCGCTCATGGGTACTCCGTCCAGGCTGATTCCCTGCAGATAGGCTCCGGCAGAGGGCTGCGGAATGAAGAGGATGGTATAGGTCTGCGTTGAGACACGGTCTTCGGCCGTCACGGTGAGCAATACTGCATACCCGTCGCGCACGCGCTTAACGGTCTGTTTGTCTTCAGCTGTCACCCAGGTCACCACGGGCAGCGAGCTGACACCTTTAGCCAGGCTATCCACGTAGAAGAAGATATCGGCATCGAAGTCGTCAAGCGGTTCGCCGTTCAAGAGAATCATCTCCAATGCCGTATTCGATGAGGTCTCCCATTGGAAATGGATGATATAAGTCAGACTATTGCCGGTCTGCGGACGGACGGTAATACGGTAGTCACCGTTAGCACTGGTGCGCGTGGTGACAGTCTGCCATTCGTCGGCTGTATCCCAGGTAACAACGGGTTGCGGGGCTTCCTTCGGCAAAGTCACATAGTACTCCGTGGTGTTGGCGCCAAAGCCGGTAAGCTGCGTGCCGTCCAGGTATATCATACGCAGCGTCGGATCGTTGGCCTGATGCACCGAGAAGAGGATACGATAGATGGTCACACTACCGTCACCGGCCGTCACGATGATACGCGACTCGCCGTTGAGCGAACCCGTTACGAGGTTCACTTCCTCGAACTCATCGTCCTTGTCGTACGTGATTGTCGGCAGTGCGGTGGTACCCGTGGGCAACTCCACGCGGTAGAGCGTCGAATCCGGATGGAAACCCTGCAGACTATCGCCGTTCAGGTAAATCATTGCCAGGGTGGATATCTCGGACTTGAGCGTAGTGAACACGATTTTATACACCGTCTGGTCACCATTGGCGGCGGTCACGGTAACACGTGTCGTACCGTCTAATCCGCCCGGGGTTATCTGCACCGTTTGGTAAGCATCGCCAGGGGTATAGGTGATGATCGGCAAAGACTGCGTACCAATGGGCAGCGTCACGTAATAGGTCAGCTGATTCGGATCAAACCCCTCGATACTCTGCCCCCATATTCTGAGGTCGCGCAGTTTGCTGTAGCTGGAGGCCTCCAGACGGAAGTTCAGTTTGTAGGTCTTGGGCGTCGGGTTACCGGGCGTCGTCACGGCTATCTGATACGTTCCGCCGTCTATCTCCGCAGGGGCTGTATAGGTGATGGTCTGTTCGCCGGCTGGATAGGCTGAGACAGCTTGCACCACAGGCATCGTGGTGGTTCCCAACGGCAGCGACACGCGGTAATTGGTTTGCTGCGGCATAAACCCCGCTACCGACTCGCCGTTGACAGTAATATCCTGCAGCGTATTATCGGCGAGCGGGGCCACCGAAAAAGACAGTGAATAGGTGGTCTTCGTCTTGTTGTCGGCAGCCGTTACCACGATGGTCGCCGTACCATTGACCGATGTAGCCTGCGTGATATGAACGCTCTGTTGGTCTTCCTGCTGCGTTACCGTCACGATAGGCGCAGTACTCGTACCATACGGCAACGCCACCTGATAGGTGGTGTTGTAGGGATTGAAGTTCTGGATAGGCTGACCGTTCACCTTGATACCCGCCAGGTACGAGTTGGTCGAAGCGGCACGAACGAACTTAATGCGGTACGTCGTGGTGCTGCTGCCATCGGGTGCTGTCACGGTAATCAGGGTGGGCGTACCATCCAGCACACCATTGGTAATTTGAATCTCGCTACCGCTCAGCTCACGGCCGGGGAAGCTGGCCGTCTGACCCTTGGTATTGGTAAACTGACCTTCGCCACGACGTGCCTTGATATTCGTAGGCACGGCGGTGGCACTCTGACCCAGGCTGTAGGTCTGCTCGGCGGTGGAGTTGGGGTCGAAGCCCAACCACTCCTTGCCGTCGATGTACAGGTGCTGTATCTTAGACGAATAAATCATCTGCACATCATCGATATACAGACTGTTACCGTTGTACAAACCGCTGTTGGCACGGAAGTTGGGATAGTTCGAGGCCGAGAAGATGATATTCATCTTTTGCGGCGCAGAGTTGTTCATGTAGTAGATAGGCACCTTGACCAGCGTCCAGTTGCTGTATGTCGCGCGCGTACGAAGCCAGCCCTCGGCCACCTGTGTAGCCTTGGTCGTCGTACCGCATTCGTTAGCATTGGTAGCCTGACGGATATCACTCTCTTCGTCGTACTTGGTTACCGCCGTACAGTTACCGTTCTTACCCTTGAACTTATCACCCTTTGACTGACCCGTCCAGGCATAGTACAGCAGGTGGAAATCCTCCTTGTCGGTATTATTACCGGTACGCTTAATCCATACGGCCATCGTGTCCGGACGGTATGTCCAGCTGATACCGCCTTCGTCACCGGCAGTCGCTTGGCTGATTTTGGTCAGGCTCTCGATATAGACCCAAGGCATACCAAGCGACACATAACCGGGGCTGGTCTCTGTGATACCGGCTGCACCGATATCTTGGTCCTGAACCATCATGCAGTAACTGCCTGTATGTCCTGCTTCGCGGTGGGCAAAGTTGAATTTGAAGCCAAACTGGGTCACATTACTCGCGTTCCAGTTGGCGGGCTGGATGTTACCGTCAAAGGCGGCACCGCTCCAGTCTTCGAATCCGGCATTCGGTACCTGCTGCGCCATTAAAGCAAGGCTCATCAGCAGTCCTACTGCCAGCACGTACATTCTCTGCGTGTACATTTTTTTCATTTTTTCTTCGTATTCTTAAAAATCAAACAATATTTTCGCAAAAAAACGTGCAAATATAATGTTTTTTCTTAATATACGCAAATTATATGAATAAATGACTACATTTACCCAAAAAAAGAATAAAAAAAGCCGACTTTGTCGGCTATTTTAGTCCAGGGGATGGAATATATCCATGTGGAAGGCTTCGGTAAAGGCATCCGAGGCAATCAGGTTGGGCGCAGTATCCAGCCTGATGCCTCCTTGATGGGGCGACATCAGCATGATGCGGTCGCTCAGTTGCAATGCCAGGTCCAGTTCGTGGGTTGAGATCAATACCGTCTTGCTCTCCTCATGCGCCAGCCGCCTTAACAGCCGTAAAACCAGGATTCGGTTGGGCAGGTCAAGGTGCGCCGTGGGTTCGTCCAAAAGGATAAGCGGCGTCTGCTGCGCCAGGGCTTTGGCTATCAAGACACGCTGTTTCTCGCCGTCGGATAAATCGTTAAAATAGGGAGCACTTGTACACGCAAAACCGACGGATTCCAAAGAGGAATGGATGATGCGTTCGTCCTCGGCGGAGAGGGTGCCGAGGAAGGAGGTATAGGGATGACGGCCCATGGCAACGACATCGTGAATGGTGGTATTGTCGATGGAAAGGCGTTCCGTCAGAACCAGTGCAATCGCCTTTGCAGACTGCTGCACCGACAGACGATAGTCGCCGCCGAGGGCAGGCTGCAGGTCGGCAAGGGTACGTAGCAAAGTCGATTTGCCACAACCGTTCGGACCCAGCATACAGACCATCTCTCCCGCCATAAGGCTGAATGAGAGGTCTTGCTGCACAATCTTGTCGCCGTAGCCGATGGTAAGGTGCTCTGCCTGGAGTTGGGGCTTAGGCGTACTCATAGACATAGACCCGCTGTACACGACGGGAGACAGAGGTTAGTATCTCGTATGTAATGGTACCCAACCGGTCGGCCAGTTCCTCCACGCGGAGCTGTTCACCGAAGACAATCGCCTGATCGCCGGGTTGGGCGTCCGTACCGGTAACATCCACCATGGCCTGGTCCATGCACACATTTCCGACCACCGGACAACGCCTGCCGCGAACGATGACTTCGCCGCCGTAGTTTGAGAAACGCCTATCAAAGCCATCGGCATACCCTATGGGTATGACTGCGATACGACGATCTTCATCCACCACCGTATGACACCCGTACCCGATACTCGTATGGGCGGGAACTGTCTTGACGGACAGCAGCGTAGTCTTGAGCGAGCAGACCGAACGAAGACGAGCGGACAACGGCGCGTTGACGGCAAAGCCATACATACCGATACCCAACCGACACATTTCCATCTGCGCATCGGTAAAGCGTTCGATACCGGCAGAGTTAAGAATATGGCGCAGGACGCGATAGCCCAGTCCCTGCTGCAAGGCCTCAGCGGCATCGCTGAAATAGGCTATCTGGCCTCGGGTGAAGTCATCATATGCCGCATCATCAGCGGCAGCCAGGTGGCTGAATACACTCTTGACGCGTAGCGATTTGCCCGCCAGGGCATTCAGCAGGTCGTCTATATCCTCGCGGTAGAACCCCAAGCGGTGCATACCGCTATCGATCTTGATGTGCACGGGGTATTGCTCCAGACCGCGACGTTGTACCGCTTCGCGGAAGAGCAGAAGCACGGGCAGGGAATAGATATTCGGCTCCAGGTTGTTATCCAGAATAACATCCATCGCCGCCTCTTCGGGGTCCATAACGATGATAGGCAGGTTGATACCGGCGCGGCGCAACTCGGCCCCTTCGTCAGCAACAGCTACGGCAAGATAATCTGCCACACCCGCCTGCTGCAGAGCACGGCTAACCTCCACACTACCTGCTCCGTACGCAAAAGCCTTTACCATGCAGACCAGCTTGGTATCCGGCTGCAGGAGCGAACGGTAGGTGCGTACATTATCGGTAAGGGCAGCCAGGTTAATCTGCATAACCGTCTCATGCGTCTGACGCATGATTCGATGAGCAATGGTATCCTCGTCATACCCCAACGCACGCATCACGGCGGCACAGGTGCGCACATTCTGGTGCGTCTCGTCCTCAATGACTACAGGGCAACGCCTGAACAGGCGCATCTTCTCGGCGCGTTTCTGCTCCAGGGTCTCAAACTCCGCAGTACTCTCCGGACCAATAAAGGTCACCACGCCGATGGTAGGACGGATAATCTCCTCCAGTTTATCCATTTCGCCCGGTCGCGAAATACCGGCCTCAAAGATGCCGAGTTCGGTATTCTCGTCCATCTGCCAAACGGAGAGAGGCACACCTATCTGCGAGTTATACGAACGGGGCGAACGCGTGATGCGGAAGTCATCTTTGAGCAGTTCGTACAGCCACTCTTTCACCACGGTCTTGCCATGCGAGCCGGTGATGGCGATAACAGGACAGTTGCATTTCTGCCTTTTGTAGGCGGCGAGCGCCTGAAGGGCGGCGATGCTGTCACCCGTAACAAAAACCCGTACCCCACGGGCGTATAATTCTTCAATATACCGCGCGCCGTCGTTACGTTCCGTGCGGATGGCAAAGAACGCGGTGTGCAGCGGGTCTGCTCCCAACCGACGGCTATCGGTCAACAGAAACTTGATATCCAAGTTCTCATCCGTACGGCAGTCAATATGTGCGATGCGCCCTATGACGCTGATGATTTCAGAAAGATGCATTCTAAGTAAATATCAATTATCAACTATCAATTGTCAATTGAGTCATTTGCGGCGGGCAGGGATTCTTCCTGCTGCTGTTGGATATACTCGTCGTAGTCCACATAGTCATTCTGATCCGGGTCCTCCCATTGGTCCACAAGGTTCGTAAAATCCGACCAGCTGATATCGGAATGATGCCAGATCCACGCCGTGCCGCACAGCGAAAGGAGCCATAGTAGCACGACGATAATCCAAAACTTTGTCCCCGGACCTTTCTTGTCGCGTATGAACGTCACGATAGTATGTATCAGCGCATAGACTGGTATCACAATAACCGCCAGCACACACAGGAACATCGACGCCGGTACTGCCAGCGCGATGCCGAGCGAGCCGAACACGATAAAGAGGATAAAGAGCGCAAAAATCAGCGGTGCACCGAACACCAGCGCCGCACAAATCAAAATAACCTTCAGCAGCGGCGACATGCCTGGACGCGAGTTGCGAGGCACGCTCGTCGGGCGTTTGCGTTCGCCAAACGCTTCGGGTGAGCCTATCTGGGTCAGGATCGTCTGAATCATGGTGAGGCTGACCACCTCGCGCGAGGAGAGCAAGATCTGCCCGTTCAACAATTCCGCCACGCGGGCTTCAACATCTTCCAAGACCTCCTGACGCTCGGTTTCTGCCAGGCGGGAAGAAATATCATTCAGGTATTTATTGAACGCCTCAAAGGCGTCTTCGTCCAGTTTATAAGCAATACCGGCTATATTGACATCAACAGTTTTTTTCATGCTTGCGTAATGGTTTGAATTGATTGATATATACTATTCCACTCCACGCGGAGCTGGTCTAATAGGCTTTTCCCCTCCGTAGTAAGGCAGAAATACTTGCGCGGAGGACCGTCCTGCGACTCCTGCCAGCGGTACGAAAGGAGTCCGTTGTTCTTCAGACGCGAAAGCAAAGGATAGAGCGTTCCCTCCACCACCAGCAGATTCGCCTGCTTGAGCCTTTCCACGATATCCGAGGTGTAAGCCTCCTGCCGGTCGATGACAGACAGAATGCAGAACTCTAAGATTCCCTTTCGCATCTGCGACTTGATGTTATCTATCATAAGGTTGCTATTATTTTGCCACTTTTTCAGGATAAATACACTTTCAGGATAAATACCCAATTTTTCAGACTATTCCCCGAGCTTTTCGGGCTATTTCCCGAGCTTTCTCGGACTATTTCCCGAGCTTTCTCGGACTATTTCCCGAGCTTTCTCGGACTATTTACCGAGGTTTCTCGGCCTATTTTCCGAGCTTTCTCGGGCTATTTCCCGAGCTTTCTCGGACTATTTACCGAGGTATCTCGGGCTATTTCCCGGGGTTTCTCGGACTATTTCCCGAGCTTTCTCGGCCTATTTCCCGAGGTTTCTCGGACTATTTCCCGAGCTTTCTCGGGCTATTTCCCGAGGTTTCTCGGACTATTTACCGAGGTTTCTCGGACCAATCTCGCATCATACCCGTACCTATAATATACTATAGTATATTATGCCGTGAACTTGACATCCTTCACGACCCGCTTACCGATTACAAGGTCGCCCCCCCTTGAAAGTGTGTCGGTGGAATTTTCCATTTTCCATTTTCAATTTAACTCTCTCCCCCTTCAGGGGGCCGGGGGGCTTTAATTTTCCATTTTCAATTGTCAGCTTTCTGCGGCATGACGAGCAGCAGAATCAGATAAAGCACCAACCCCGGGAAACCCGCGCTGAAGATAGATAGCGCCAAGTACCCCACACGAACAATCGTCGGGTCAATATTGAAATACTCCGCTATACCGGCACATACACCGCAAAGCATCTTGTTGTCTGAACGATACAGACGTTTCGGATTCGCATTATTTTCCATAATTCCTATGATTTATATGGTTGTTTTTCAAATTCGACTGCAAAATTACAATAAATTTCAGAACCTTGCAATACATAGTACTATAAATCTGCAAAAATAAGTGCACTTTTGGCACTTTTGCTATGTTGAGTTTGCAAAAATCAGGACTTTTTACGATTCTTCGTGTCCGAAGTGCTCACTTTTTCGAGGCGGCGGTTGTTAATGATGTAGTGCTTGTAGTACGATACGATAAGGGTCGTCATCGGCAGGGCGATAATCATTCCGATAACGCCGAATAGTGCGCCCCAGATACTAAGCGACAGCAGAATAGCAGCCGGACCCATACCGGTTACCTTACCCATAATCTTGGGGGTAAGGATCATATCCTGCGTGGACTGCACAACCAGGAACACAATCGCCAAACAGAGTAGCGTGAGCCAAACCGGTCGACCGGTCTGTGCCGATTGCACCAGGCATAGAATGATACACGGAGGTATTCCCAATGCCTGCATATACGGTACGAGGTTGAGCACACCGATAAAGAGCCCCATAACGATACCCATCGGCAAACCGATAATCGTAAAACCAATGGCAAAAAGCACTCCCACCAGCGCAGCAACCAGCGCCTGACCACGGAAGTAGGCGTTCATATTGCGGTCTATATCGCTCATAACGGTTGCTGCTTGACGACGGAAGCGTTGGGGAACATAGTTAATCCAGTTGTCGCGTATCTTATTGAAGTCGATAAGCAGAAACACAAGATACAGTATCCCCATAAATACCACCACCAACTCAACTGCCCAACTCAGGCCGCCGGATATCCAAGACATAATCTTGGGAATCATAGTCTGTACAGCATCACGCACCTCGGGATAGGAAAGTGCATTCTCTAAATTGAAGTTCTCTGCCCAGGTAAGCAGATTTTTCTGTGCCTCAGGCGAGAGGTATTGGTTTATATCGAACTCAGCAACGTAGTTCTCGATACTAACCCACGCAGAGCGAACCTCATGACCGATGATAGGCGTCATGATGGCTATCACACCCGCTATGCAGCCCGTGACGACGAGCAAGGTAATGATGACCGATAGAATTCGGTTTCGAACACGGCATTTGATTTGTACAAAATCAACCAGCGGCGCCATGATATACGCCAGCAAAAAGCTGACAAAGAAGGGCACTAATACCCCATACAGACGCGAGAGCATGGCTACTTACCGAATAGTTTGCGCAAGATAGACCACACCTTACCTGCCATGCGAGTATATTGCATGATGGTCTGCCGAGCTGAGCGCAAATGCCCGTCGATACGTTCCTGTTGCACAGCTGCCTGACCTTCGGCGCGGAGCGTCTCGTACTTCAAATCCTCCATCGTACGGAGACCGCTCATCTTCTTGATTACCACATTCACAAAGATTACTTTGCTTAAATAGATAACGACCGGTATGAGTAGCAGATAAACCGCACCTACAATAAGGCAGGCTGCCCAGGTGGGCACACATTGCGATAAGGCAAACACAGCAGCCAACGCCAGGCATGCCAGCACGGCAAAAGTAATCAGTATCAGGCACAAAGCTAACAGCACAGAGCCTATCACATTACCGACTACAGCCACCGTCTTCAGGCGCAACACCTCGGCCTGCGAACGGGCATAGTTCTCAACGTCTTGACGGAGAACTTCCTTCGTTTCTTCCAGTTCTTTTTCCATCGTTCAATACGATTTATGCCTCGGGGGCGGGTTCTGTTTCATCGGTACGCAACGCCTCTTCTACGCGTTGTTTCAACTCATCGCGGCACTCTTTCATCTTATCTACTGCATCGTTAACGATGTCACGTACTTCGCCACGAACTTTCTTGCCCGAATCGGACATCAGCCATACCACGGCGGTGGCTCCTATTGCTGCGCCTGCGCCTAACAGCAGCGCACCTCTCAATAAACCTTTCATATCCAATCTTAATTTTAAATTTTAAATCTTAAATCTTAAATTTTAAATCCTAAATTTAAATTTAGGTCTGCAAAGGTACAACTTTTTTCTGACATGCGCAAATAAAAAGGAAATTTGTTTGCAAAAAATCGCATTTTATGGCGTTTTTATTTGCATATATGCAAAAAAAGTTGTATCTTTGCGGGCTAATTTGCGACCAAACATGGAAACAAACTATTTGCATACCATTAACTCGCCGGCGGATGTAAAAAAACTGCCGCTGGAGGCACTTCCGGAACTGTGCAAGGAAGTGCGCGAGTTCATCATACACGAACTCAGTCACAATCCGGGACATCTGGCCTCGTCGTTAGGCACCATTGAACTGACGGTAGCCTTGCACTACGTGTTTGATACACCGCATGACAAACTGGTGTGGGACGTTGGCCACCAAGCCTATGCGCACAAGATATTGACGGGACGCAGAGAACGGTTTCATACCAACCGTCAGTTCCGGGGACTGGCTCCCTTCCCCACCCCTGCGGAGAGCGAGTACGATGCCTTCATCGCCGGCCATGCCTCTAACAGCATATCGGCGGCTTTGGGCATTGAGATAGCACACAACTTAGAGGGCGACCCCAGACATGTGGTAGCCATCATCGGCGACGGGTCGATGACGGGCGGTCTGGCTTTTGAGGGGCTGAATAACGCCTCTATGGATAAGAACAACCTGCTCATCATCCTCAATGACAACAATATGGCCATCGACCCCATCAAGGGTGGCTTCACGCAGTACCTGGTCGATATCACCACGAGCGCCAAATACAACCGTCGCCGCTGGCAGATATACCAATGGATGCTGCGTCACGGCTGGATAAAAGAGAGCAATACAGGGCGGTGGCGCGTGCTGTTCAACTCCATCAAGACCTTCCTTACCAAGCAGCCCACGAATCTGTTTCAGGGTCTCGACCTCAAATATTTCGGTCCCGCCGGTGGACACAACGTGCTGGAACTGGTGCGCATTCTCAACGAGATCAAGAACCATAAGGGGCCCAAAGTTCTGCATATCATCACCAAGAAGGGCAAAGGCTACGAGCCTGCCGAGCAAGACCAAACCACTTGGCACGCACCGGGCGAGTTCAACGTCAAGAACGGCGAACGCCTCGCCGATAGCGGCAAACTCACCAGCCCGGGCGGCATACCGCTGTGGCAGGAAGTATTCGGCGAGACGCTCTTGGAACTGGCCAAAGAAGACCCGCGCATCGTAGGCGTAACACCCGCCATGCCTTCGGGCTGCTCCATGAACATCATGCAACGTGAGCTACCCGATCGCGTCTTTGACGTCGGTATCGCCGAGGGCCACGCTGTGACATTCTCCGCCGGACTGGCGAAAGAAGGTATCATCCCGTACTGCAACGTCTATTCCTCGTTCCTGCAACGGGCTTACGATAATATCATCCACGATGTAGCCCTGCAGAACGTACATGTCGTGCTCTGTATCGACCGCGCGGGCATCGTGGGCAACGACGGAGCCACCCACCACGGACTGATGGACCTGGCATACCTGCGGCCGGTGCCCAACATGAAGATTGCCGCCCCGATGACCGAAGAAGACCTGAAGCAGATGATGCGCCTGGCGAAAGATATGACTGGCCCGATAGCCATCCGCTACCCGCGCGGACGAAGCCAGCAATGGAACCTACCACCCGTAGAGGTCGGCAAAGGTGTGCTGCTGCGCGAAGGCGAGAGTGTGGCGGTTTTGAGTTTAGGCGCCATAGGCATGGTGGTCGAAGAGGCCCTGGACGAAGTCTTCCGGCGCAAACACATACAGCGCGAGTTCCAGCATTGGAACATGCGCTGGCTCAAACCCATCGACGAAGGTATTCTTCGATTCGTCGGACGCAACTATCGGACTGTCGTGACCGTAGAAGACGGCATGACAGAAGGCGGGCTGGGTAGCGCAGTAGCGGAATATATGAGCGAGAATGGCTATCGTTGCTGCGTCATGCGCGTGGGTATCAAGGATCAATTTGTAGAACACGGCAGCACGAAGGAGTTGTACCAAATGCTGCATTTAGATAAAGACGGATTATGCGAATACTTATTGTCGGCGCTGGAGAAGTAGGCACGCACCTGGCTAAACTGCTCTCGCGCGAGAACATGGATATTAGTCTGATGGATGAGGATGCGGCGCGTCTGGGGGTACTGGATGCTAACTACGACCTCATCACCAAACGAGGCAATCCGACCTCGATTCACGACCTGAAGGATTTGGGCGTAAAAGATTGTGATTTGTTTATCTCGGTCACCCCGCATGAGACCGAGAACATGACAGCCTGCCTCATCGCCAACCAGCTGGGCGCCAAGAAGACGCTGGCACGTATTGATAACTACGAGTACTTGCTGCCCGAGAACAAACGATTCTTCGAGGAGATGGGTCTTAACCACCTCATCTACCCCGAGGTCCTGGCTGCGCACGAGATTGTAGAGGCGCTCAAGACCAACTGGATGCGGTACCACCTGTCGCTTTGCGACGATGCCCTTCAGCTATGCGTCGTGAAGATTCGTCCGGGCGCAAGCGTCCTGGGCAAACAGTTCCAGTCCGGGTTCTTTGACCACGGCAAATACCGCATCGTAGCCATCAAGCGTGAGAACGAAACCATCATCCCGCGTGGCGAGGATGAGGTTATGGTGGGCGATATGCTGTACGTCATCTGCCTCAAGGAGGATATCGAGTTCATGCGCGAGGAATTGGGCAAGAGCAAACGCGAGATTAAGAACATCATCTTCTTCGGCGGTACACGTATTGCGCAGAAGGCCGTTCAGTCCCTGCCTAAGGACGAGGGCTATAACATCAAGATCCTGGAGAAAGACCGCGACCTGTGCTACCACCTGAGCGAGAAAGTGAGCAACGCCCTCATCATCAATGCCGACGGCAGCGATATGGAACAGCTCAAGGAAGAAGGCATACAGGATGCCGACGCCTTTGTGGCAGTAACGGACTCCAGCGAGGCAAACATATTCGCCTGCCTGGCTGCCAAGCGATTCGGCGTTCGGAAGACCATCGCCGACGTAGAGAATATCGATTATATGCCTATGGCGGAAGGTCTGGATATCGGTTCGGTTCTGAACAAGAAGACCATGACCGCCAGTTATATCTACCAGATGCTGCTGAATGCCAGCGTCCTCAATGTACACAATCTGACATCCGCCGATGCAGAAATCGTGGAGTTCATAGCTCGCGAGGGAAGCCGCATCACCAAGGATTGCATCCGCGATATAGGTATGCCTGACGAGAGTACGATTGGTGGCATCGTGCGCGCTGGCGAAGGACTATTGGTCAATGGCGACACACGCATACTGCCCGACGACCTGGTAGTAGTGCTCTGCAAGAGTCATATCATCAAAAAACTGGAACGCTTCTTCCAATGACACGCGCATTTAACACACGACTCGTCATCCTCACCCAGGGAGCCCTGCTACTCATTGAGGCGGTATTCATGGCGTTGGCTTTCGTGGTCAGTTGGTGGAACAACGACTACGACGAAGGCGCCTTTCTTGTCTCAACGGTGCTGACCGCCATCGCCGGGTTTATCTGCCTGGCAATAGGTCACGACGCCCCGCGACAGGTGGGCGAACGCGAGGGCTATGTCATCGTAGCATCGGTATGGCTGGTATTTTCGGCATTCGGCATGCTGCCCTACTACTTGAGCGGACAGATCCCTACCATCACCGATGCGTGGTTTGAAACCATGTCCGGCTTTACCACTACGGGGGCAACCATTGTGACCGACATCGAACGGATGACCCACGGAGCGCTGTTCTGGCGCAGCTTGACACAATGGCTGGGCGGTATGGGAATCATCGTGCTCAGTATCGCCATCCTGCCTATGTTCGGCTTGGGCGGCATGCAGCTGTACGCAGCCGAGGTAACAGGTCTGCAGTACGAGAAACTCAGTCCACGCATCGCCGATACCGCCAAACATCTCTGGATCACGTATATCATCCTGACATTGGCGGAAGCTGCACTACTCTACACCGAGGGCATGACGCTCTTTGATGCCATCTGTCACTCGCTGACAACAGTTGCCACCGGCGGCTTCTCGACCAAGAACATCGGTATAGCCTATTATGCCAACCCCGCCATCCCCTATACCATCGTGCTCTTTATCCTGCTCTCCTCTATTAACTTCGGGCTTATCATTCTGCTCTTCCGCGGCAAGCCCCAACGCCTCCTGCACGACGAGGAAACGCACTGGTTCCTGGGCGCAGTAGCTCTCGTAACACTGGTGCTGACCATTGGTCTGACGGTACAACGCGCGCTTGTGTTGCCCGATGCGAACATACGGGCTATACTGAAGTGCATCGAACCCAGTTTCCGCGAAGGCCTCTTTACAACCGTTACCACCATGACATCTACGGGGTACAGCTACGTTGACTACATGCAGTGGGCACCATTCCTCTGGGTAGTAGTGTTCTTCCTGATGTTTACCGGTGGTAGTAGCGGCAGTACTGCCGGCGGCGTGAAATGGATACGTATCGCCATCTTCGCCAAGAGTGGATTGGCTGAGTTCCAACGCCGTATTCACCCCAACGCCATTGTACCCGTCAAGATTAACCACCAGCCCATCTCACAGCAAACCACCAACAACGTGATGGCTTTCATGCTTTTCTACGTGATGATGCTGGTGATCAGCATATTGGTATTTTGCGCCTTGGGGGTAGATTTTGTGGAGAGTATCGGTACTGCCGTCTCCTGCATGGGTAATATTGGTCCCTGCCTCGGGCAGTATGGTCCGGCGGGCACCTTTGCCGCCTTCCCCGCTGCCGGCAAATGGTTCATGACACTGGTAATGCTCATTGGTCGTTTGGAGATATTCACCATCTTACTGTTGTTTACTAAAGTTCTATGGAAAAAATAAAACCCTGGCAAATAGGTGTACTGATGTTTGTCGTACTGGGTCTGTTGTATTTCGGTCATCAGTACTGGAACAAGTTGGAAAAGGCACCTTCTGTATTCCCCACTCCACCCGACGAGACCGGCTCTTTCCTTTCCGACAGTCTCTGGGCTGATTTCGATGACCTCGACCGGGCTGTTGCACGCATCGACAGCGTCACACGGGCCGACAGCCTTATGCGCATTAAGGAAGACAGCATCCGCCAAGCAGCAATAGCCGCCGAAGCCAACGCCAACGCCAATGCCGAAGAATACGCCAATCTATCCTTAGACCGCCTTTTTGCCGATGCCGATAGTTGTTCCGTACGCGTGGTACACTACGGCGACTCGCAGATTGAGGAGGACCGTATATCCCTCAGCCTGAGACGATACCTGCAGAAACGCTATGGCGGAGGCGGTGTGGGTATCTTGCCCCTGCACCAAACGGTGCCGACACGCACCATTCGGCAGGAACTGCTGATGAACGGCGAACCCCAACGCGCCAAGGGTGGCCCGCGCCGGTACCTGGTCTATGGACCCAAAGCCATGCGGCGCGACAACGCACTCTACGGACCCATGGGACAGGTAGCCATGCTGAACGACTCGCTGGTCAGGGGTAGCGAAGACCTCATCTGGAATGCCGAGACGCGCCACAAGAAAAAGACCGAATACTATTTCTCGCGCGCACGCATCTGGGGAACACGCGACAGTCTTATCATCCTGCCCGACAGCAGCCATACCGTCAGCCTGCACCTGACCGGAAAGCAAGAGATATACGGCATCTCGCTGGAGACACCCACCGGCGTGCAGGTGGACAACATACCGATGCGCGGGTGCTCGGGCTACATATTCTGCCAGATTGACAGCACGCAGTTGGAGCGTTACTACCGCCTAACCAACACGCGACTCATCATCCTTCAGTTCGGCGGTAACATGATGCCGCATATCGACTCCGAGAAGAATGTCAACGCCTACGTCTGGGAGATGCGTCGCCATATTCAGTACCTCAAGCGCCTGGCACCACAGGCAGCCCTGCTCTTTATCGGGCCAAGCGATATGTGCCGCATGACTGAGGGCGTATGGGAGTCATACGAGATGTTACCCGTGCTGGATAAAGCCCTGCGCCGCATGGCGGACAAAGAGCGCATCCACTACTGGAGCCTATACGAGGCTATGGGTGGTGCCGGTAGTATGTACGAGTGGATGCAGACCGGTAAGGCCTGCCAGGATGGCGTTCACTTCACACCTCAAGGAGCCGACATTGCCGGCGAGATGCTTTGGAAATGGATGCAATAAAATACATATTTGCCTTTGACGCAGAACACCCCTTGCTCTTTACCCGGTTCTATTTCTGGGTATTCTTGGCTATTGTCTATACGATCTTCTCCTTCATCGTATCCGCCAAGCACCAGGGCACCAAGCGGATGCACGCTCGCAACGTGTGGCTCATGTGCGTGTCGTGGTTCTTCTACTACAAGACCAGCGGCATATTTCTCCTGCTACTTATCGGGCTTACGCTCTCCAACTGGCTCATCGGCAAGGCCATCCATGCCTGCAAGAGGCGCTGGGTAGCAGCGCTTTGGCTGACGCTTGCTGTACTAACCGACCTCAGTGCGCTCTTCTACTACAAGTACGCCTACTTTGGGGTGGACGTTTTCAATACCCTATTCGGAACCGCCTACACCATCGTGGACCAAATCATTCTGCCCGTCGGAATCTCGTTCTATACCTTCCAGGTCATCTCGTACGTGGTGGACGTATTCCGCAAACAGGTAGAACCGGTCGCCAACATACTGGATTTTGGTTTCTATGTCTCCTTCTTCCCCCAGCTCGTAGCCGGACCTATCGTGCGCGCATCAGAGTTTGTGCCCCAGCTCTACAAACCTTACCACCTCAGTCGGCGCCTGTTTGGCATTGCCGTGTTCTGGATACTTAACGGACTGCTGAAGAAGATCATCCTATCCGACTACCTGGCGGTGAACTTCATCGACCGCGTATTCGATAATCCATTGCTTTTCACGGGTCCCGAAAACCTCTTTGCGCTCTTTGCCTACTCCCTGCAGGTCTATGCCGACTTCTCGGGTTACACCGACATAGCAATAGGTGTCGCTATGCTCTTCGGCTTCTATCTGCCTAAGAACTTCGACTCGCCCTACAAGTCGCGCAACCCGCAGGAGTTCTGGCGCCGCTGGCACCAGAGTCTGAGCCGCTGGCTCAAGAGTTACGTCTATATCCCCTTGGGTGGCAACCGTACGCTCTTTGGCAAGAAAACCAACAAAATCTTGGCTTCGAATGTCAACTCCATGACCACAATGCTCATCGGTGGTCTCTGGCACGGCGCAAGTTGGAACTTCGTCATCTGGGGAGCGCTAAACGGCATCGGTATGGTGGTAAATAAGGTCTGGCGCGAATGGAGCGGGCATGGTAAGTTCTTCTCGCTGACGCTACTGACCTTAGCGCTGCTCATCATCCGGCAGTTCTACCCCCTACCCGTATGGAACCTGTTTGCGGTATGGGCGATGTTGGTATGGGTCGTTTCGGTTTTCCGCTACCTCTGGTGGCTCTGGACCGACCGCAACATGACTCCCTGGCTGCAAACCATTTGGGCCATTACGCAGACCTTTACATTCGTGACCTTCACGCGTCTGTTCTTCCGCGCCTCCAGCAACCTCGACCCTGCTACAGCCAATCGCGTAGCATGGGAGACCGCTACCAATATGGTCGAACAGATTGGCGGAGCCTGGGATAATACGATTATCATTCCCTTCGTCACCGAGTACTGGAAGATTGTAGCCCTCTTTGTGGCAGGAATGCTCATCCACTGGTTGCCTTCACGCCTCAAACGCCGGTATCGTATTATCTTTGCCTCCCTGCCCGTATGGCTCATCTGCCTCGCTATCATCGGGGCTGTAGCACTCGCCTATACCTTCGTTACCGCCGATATGCAACCCTTTATTTACTTCCAATTCTAAATAACAAATGAATAAATGGTTAAATAAATGAATAAATGGTAAATAATAAAATAGTACATATCGTTGGCTTGACCGGAGGAATCGGTAGTGGTAAATCTACAATTGCAGCCGCTCTGCGGCAGATGGGTTACCCCGTCTATGACACCGACAGCGAAGCCAAACGCCTCATCGCCTCCGACCCTACAATCAAGCAAGCCCTCATCAGCCTGTTGGGCGACGCATGCTACGATGCAGAGGGCCGCTACCAGACCGCCTATGTTGCCTCGCGGGTTTTTCAGAACCCGGAGTTGCTTAGCGCACTCAACAGCATCGTCCACCCCGCCGTACGCCGCGACTTCGAACAGTGGAAAGAGAACCTCTCACTATGCCCCTCCCCCTGTGGGGAGGTCGGGAGGGGTTCTTCACTCTTCATCGAGTCGGCCATCCTCTTTGAGAGCGGTTTTGACTCGCTATGCGATCGGATTGTGCTCATCACGGCACCCGAAGACATACGCCTGGCGCGCGTCGTCAACCGCGACCACACCGATATAAATAAAGTACGCGCACGCATACGTGCGCAAATGAATGATACCTTCCGTAGCCAACATGCCGACCTCATCGTCGTCAACGACGGCTCACAAACCATCGAACAACTATGCCAATACATCACGCTTCATTTGTAATCTCATCGCCCGACGTCACCATGTGCCCGTCGTCGCCTCTACCTGAGTATGCCTTCATCGGACGCAGTAATGTAGGCAAGTCATCACTCATCAACATGCTCTGCCGCGACCCGCACCTGGCTAAGACCTCACAGAAACCCGGCAAGACCCTGCTCATCAACCATTTCCTGGTTGACGGCAAATGGCATCTCGTCGATCTACCCGGATACGGTTTTGCACAGACCGGACAGAAACAGCGCGAGAAACTCCGCTGGATGATCGAACGCTACTGCTTGGCACGCCAGGAACTGGTGAGCCTCTTTGTGCTCATCGACTGCCGTCTGGAGCCGCAAGCCATTGACTTAGAATTCATGAACTGGCTGGGCGAGAACGAAGTTCCCTTTGCCATCATCTTCACCAAGATAGACAAACTCGGGCGCATAAGGCTGCAGGAAAATATCGAGCGCTACAAAGAAAAACTCTTAGAGACCTGGGAAGAACTGCCTCCTATCTTCCTTACCTCGGCCGAGAAAGGCGATGGTCGAGACGAAGTCATCAACTATATTGAAGAAATCAACAGATCAATTAACAATGAATAATTAACAATGAACAATGAATATTTTTCTGTCCACGAGATATTCATTATTCATTAATCATTAATCATTAATCATGATTTGGGAGGATAATCCGGACATACGATTAGTCCGCTGCGAGAATCTCGCTCGTGATATTCAGGACAACCTCGATGAATGCCGCGAGGAACGTCGGCCCTATGTCTTTCTGACGCAGACCATGCGACCCATTCTATCGCTCAACCGCATCCTCGTACCCGTCACGCGGCTTGAGGAGGAAGTCTATAAGGCAGAGATCTGCACCTACTTGGCGCGCAAGACCGGCGCGCACCTCATCCTGTTGCAGGCGCATGACTATGGACACCGCGCGGAGCAGAACGTGCAACGTATCGTCACCCATATTCGTTCCGTTGCCGAAAAGACCGGTACGAACATCTCGTACGAGGTGCAGATTGGCCGCAAGGATAGTTCTTCTCTCTACCGCGAAGCGGCAGACCGTCAGACGGACTTTGGTCACCAACTGCTCATCCTCACCGCCAGTCGCGAGTACGGACTGGATGACCTCATCTTCGGACCTATTGAGCGTCGTACTATTCGTCACAGCCAAGTGCCCGTCATGCTCATCAATCCGCGTGCAGATCTATTCTCACTGTGTGACTAAACTACCTCGATAGTCCACCGAAATTTTTCCCCGACTTCACCGAGCCGTTCCCGAGCCAATCCCGAGTCAATCCCGAGACAATCCCGAGACAATCCCGAACCAATTCCAAAGAGAGACGGCAAGGATGCCGTCTCTACATGTGGATGGGGGTATTAGGGTAATGAGATTAATGGATTGGGTTGCCGAGGATGTCGCAATGGATTGGGTTGCCGAGGATGTCATAGAGGATACCGTTCTTGAGGATGACGACACGACCGTTAAGGATGTACTTATGGGACGTGGCATCACGACGAGAGGCCTCAATCTCAACCTCCTCAATATCCGTACGGCGCTCGGGTTCGGTATTGCCGGTATTGAATGCCGCAAAAGGTGTGATATCAATCTCAGGGCATACGACCGGAGAAGAGGTCAGCACATAGAGTTCGCCACCAAAGAGCTGAAGGGTAGAAGTCTGGAGCTGTTCGCCGGTGAAATAGTCATACCAGGTACCTGCGGGCAGGGTCGCCTCTTTCAACTCGTCGGGCGAGAAGTTACCCACCACATGCACGGCTTGGTTGCCCTCGCCCCATGTGACATGACGCACCCAACCGGTGGAAACGACCTGTTTGACGGGGTTGCCCTCGAACAGTTCGGGCCAGATACGCGTGCGTAGTTGTGTTAGTTGTGCGACGCGGATATACTGCGCCATACGCAGGCTGTCGGTAAACCAACCCATGGCATCGGGCCGCGGTTTCTTGGCCGTACGGTAGTCACCGATATAACCGTTCTCGTTCATATCAATGGAATAGTCGTAGCCGAGTTCGTTGTACTGCCAGATCATATGGGGGCCATCGAGCAGGAGGTTAAATGCCATCGTAAGCGGCACGCGGCTGAGACGCACTTCCTTATCGGTCTTGATACTGCCCGAGCCCCAACAGTAAGCCTTGTAGTAGTTGCGTTCTTCGTCGTGCGACTCGCAGTATGACACATAACCATCCTGCCCTGCCCCGCCCAGATTGCTATTAGAGGTGTAGCCCATAGCTAACTGCGAGTAGGCGTTGTTAGTATTATTCCAGCAGAGCATGCCTTTCTCGACAAGCTGCGGCCGTTCGGTATCCATCTTGTCGCCCCAGTGCTCAAGGATAAAGTAGGCATTATGGGGTGCGATGGCATTATCGTAGTAGTAATTGATATTCTCAACGGAGTTCTTGGTTTTGCCGCAGAAGCCGTGGCTGAGATCCATACGGAAGCCGTCCACCTTGTACTCATCGAGCCAGTAGTTAAGGCAGCGCGTGAACATCTTGCGCGTCTCGGGGAAGTCGTGGTTCCAGTCCTCGTAGAAGACATCGGAGTGCGGCGCAACGGCATTGAACCAGGGGTTGTACTTGAGGTCATTGCCGTAGGGATAGAGTTTATTCTGGGGGTTGAGTCCGGTAGCGTGGTTGAAGACCATATCCACGATGACTGCCATATGGTGGGCATGGATGCTGTCCACGAGTTGGCGGAACATCTTAGCCGAGCCGTACGCCTTATCAACGGCGAAGTAATGGTTGGGCGAGTAGCCCCAGTTGTAGTTACCATCGAACTCATGTATGGGCATCAGCTCAACGGCATTGACGCCGAGTTGCTCGAGGTAACGGAGTCGCTTCATCAGTCCGGCGAAAGAGCGCTGGTGTGTATAGTCGTAGGTCCAGAGCTCGTAGATGATGAGGTTGTTCTTGTCGGGGCGAACGAAGTTGGTGGTAGCCTCGTCCCAGGCGTAGGGTGTCTGTGCTGTTTGCAGGATGCTGACATACGAGCCATCAGCACCGGCGGGATAGGTCTTGAGGCTGGGGTCCACGGTCTTGGGTTCGTACTTATCATCGGGGTGCAGGTGTTTGGCAGCAAAGCCATCGGAGAGGCGTTTCTCCACACCATCGGCACGCACAACGACATATTGATAGGCATATTCACGGCGAGGCTGTAGTCCCTCGATAGGCAGCCAGAAATGGCAGCTGTCGCGGTACATCTGGTAGTCGGAACGAATCTGCCAGTCGGTAAAGTCGCCCACGACGTACACGGCTTTGGCGGGTTCGAGCACAGAGGGGTCGTTAGCGGTCTTGCAGCCGGCAGCAAAGGTGCAGAGGGTAACGCGGGTGTCGTCGGTGGGATCGTAGTTGATACCCAGTTCGATACCTTCGGGCAGTGGGCGCAGCTCGGTGGGAGCCATCACCGCCACGGCAATCTCTTGCGCCACGGAGTCGGTATCCGTCAGTGCTTCGATACGAAGCTGTTTATCGCCCCGCACGCTGAATGTATAGTCGGCGGTAAGTTCGGTAGCAGAGGAGGCAGTAGCAATCACTTCGTCGTTGATGATGAGGCGCAGTTCGGCAGCCTCGCTGGCAACCGCCATGAGCTGCATCTGCGTGCCAATCTCCACGCGGCAGGAAGCGGCGGGTCGGATGAACTGTACAGCCAGTCCGGGTTCTGCCAGATAGACGAAGATGTCACTACCATCGGCAGCTTTGCCCTCGAGTGTACCGTTGGGTCCGTCGTTGAAGACGAAACAGAGGCGGGTGACGTCGGTGGCTTCATCGATGCCATAGTAGGCGTAGAGTCCGTTGGGCATCTCAAGTCGCCAGTTGCCGTCTGTGTCGCGGGTCATCTGGTATTTCTCATTGCCGTCACGCCAGGTGCCGGTTTTCTGCCAGTCGGTGCCGCCGTAGCTGACGCCGGTATGGGCATAACACTTGGTAGCTTCCTTCATTCCGCCGTTGCCTTCATTGGGGTTGAAGACGATGGTAAGCGGCCCTGTATAGCCTTTCTGGAGGATATACGGGATGGTAGTAACTTGCGCCGAGAGGTGTGCCGAGAGCAACACGGCGGCTGCAAAAAAGAGCGATTTGAGTTTCATATGGTTATTAGTTTTTTTTTTCGTTATGTCGTCATTTCGACAAGGGAATCGGTCGCCCGAAAATGAATTTTTAATTTTTAATTTTCAATTGAGGATAGGGGAGGTCATCATCCTCCCCTATCCGATGGTCAACGCTTAGCGGACGAGTTGTCCCTCAGCATTGTACTTCTTACCATCACGCAGGATGTACAGGTTGCCGTTCTCAATAACCTTCATCGTAGCGGCACTGTTGTTGCCTACCGTCGTATCAAGGCCGGTCGGAACAAGCGTACCCGAAACGAAGTAGATGGTCACTACATTGTTGACGTAGGTCAAATTCAGCGTAACATTGGTATATACACCACTTACATTCAGGTTCTGCGAGTTGCCGTCGTTCCACATGATGTATTCGCCACCCATGTTGAGCACGTCGCCAAAGTTATAAGCACCGTAGTTGCCGCTTACCCAGTCACGCGCACCGACTACCTTAAACTCACCGAGCAAGGTATCAACAGTCAGCGTGTAAACCGCATCCTGATATACGAACTCAGGAGCGGTAGTTACATCCCAACCGTTGAACTGGCCTACCAGGTAGAAATGCTTCTCCTCTACAGGCTCTACGTACGGCGTACCCGAAACGAGGGTCAGCGAAACATCCTCGCCCACCTCGCGGAGATGGAGCGTCGCATTGAGGTAGATAGTCGTGCTATAGAGGTTGTGACCGCCTTCGAGCAGCATATATGCTACACCCATGATCAGCTCTTCATTGGTTTGGTAAGCACCATAGTTCAGAGCCTGCCAGCTGCGCTCCGTCAGCACCTTGTAGGCACCCCGCAGGGTATCTATGGTAACGGTATATACAGAGTCAGCATTGGTGAAGGGAATAGCCGTCTGGGTATTCCAGCCGTTGAACTCACCTACCAGGTAGTAGGCAGCAACGGGTTGCGGAACAATAGTGTCCGGATTAAGGGGATCTACACCGGGACGATTGATGACAAACGCATAGACGAGATGGTTTACAGCATCGTAGATGAAGGAAACGCTATCCATAGCCTGCGGTACAAGGTCACCATCCGCGATGATGAAGTCATTGATAGCATACCAGGTATCCGGTTCCGTATTGTCACCGGCCGTGGAGATATTGACACCTACGCCACCAAACACATCGGTATAACCCCAGAAGGTAACGATGGTATCATCACTCATACCTACTACTTCTTCCATCTGACGCCAAGCCCACTCACCACCATTCCAGTTGTTCTTGATGTAGTAGTTCTCGGGTTGCGGCTGCGGAGCAACGGTATCCTGAACCAGTGTACCTTGTACGAAGTGAATCGTGAGGATGTTGTTGGTGTTGGTCAGAGCCAGTACGACGTTGGTGTAGGTGCCGTCTACCCACAGGTCTTGCGAGTTGGCGGAAGCCATCTGGTACTCACCGCCGAGCAGCAGTACATCGCCGCTGGTGTGTGCACCGTAGTTACCGTGATTCCAGTCATGGGCACCCGTTACCTTGAAGTTGCCATACAGGCTATCCAGCGACAGGGTGTAGATAGAGTCAGCGTAGGTGAACTCGGGAGCGGTCTCGAAGTTCCAACTGTTCACTGAACCGATGAAGTAGTAGTGCGTATCTTCTATCGGAGCCACATACGGTGTACCGGATACGAGGGTAATGGTCGCACCATTCTCCGTTACAACGAAGTTGAGGACAGCGTTCAGGATAGTGCCCTCTACGTTGAAGTCGTAGCTGTAGGATACGCCATCAATGTACGCTACCAAAGCCTTGGGCTCACCCAGGGTGAGGGCAGCGTCATCCTGACTGGGCACGCCGTAGTTGCCTTCCCATGTCTCACGCGATACAAGAACCTTCATAGAGCCAAAGAGCGTGTCAATGGTAACGGTATAAACGGAGTCTTGACGCGAGAACTCAATAGCGGTATTTTGATTCCAGCTGTTGAAACCGCCTACGAGGTAGTAGTGGGCCTCAGCGGGTTGCGGTTGGGGTTCTACCTCGGGTACCTCGTCCCAGGATGCATACCACTCGCCTTTGTAGAAGTACGGCGTTGCGGGATTCACATCCAGGTTAGCGGTCTGACCGCCTTCGCCGTTGTTGAAGATGATATGCGTGTAGTTGGCAGGGAAGGTGTACGAATAGACGTACATAGGCATTCAGCGCAGCCCAACCTTCGGGCATAACGGTATAAACCGTGATTTCCGCTACAGTGGTGGTGTCCTGCGGTTCGCCGCCGGTGGTGTCCTGCTGATCGGCAGGAATAGCCTCCAGCGAAGCATACCACTGCAGGTTGTACATATAACGCAAGGTCGTATCCAGCACCATATCGGGGGTCTGGTTGTTGTCACCACCCTTAGCGTTGTTGATGACCATCTTTGTGAACTCCTTCGGCATCGTGTACGAATAGACCTCATAGCCGCGGAAGTTGATACCGGTTTGCTCCATTGCCTCACCCGGCCAAGGTCTGTAGGATTCGCTCTCGCCTTTCCATACATACGCGTAGGGCAACAGCCATCTCGGGGTATTCACCGCATAGTAAGTAATCATCTCCACATCGGTGCTGTCTTGCGGTTCGGGAGTAGCAGTGGTGTCCTGCGGGATAAGTGTTCCGTCTACGAAGAACAGGAACAAATCATCGCCGTTCTTCTTGAGATTCAGCGTTACATTGGTGTAGTCGCCGTCCAGCGTCAGGTTCACACTCTTCGTGCTATTGAACAAACCGTAGTTGCCACCCAGAGGAATATCGAATGCACTCCATGCTCCATAGATATTGTGTGCCCAGTCTTGTGCATCAATCACCTTGAACTCACCCTTCAGCGTGTCGAGAGTCAGGGTGTAGAGCGAATCCATATTCTGGAACTCGACTGCTGCCGATGCATCCCAGTTATTGAACATACCTACCAGGTAGTAACGCTCTGCTGTAACAATCGTGGTGTCTTGCGGTTCGCCGCCGGTGGTGTCTTGCTGATCGGCAGGAATAGCCTCCAGCGATGCATACCACTGCAGGTTGTACATATAACGCAAGGTCGTATCCAGCACCATATCGGGGGTCTGGTTGTCTTTTCCACCCTTGCCGTTGTTGATAATCATCTTGGTGTACTCCGCCGGCATAGTGTACGAGTAAACCTCATAGCCGCGGAAGTTCTCACCCGTACGGGTCATCGTCTCACCGGGCCAGGGTTTATAGGCATCACTTTCACCTTTCCATACATATGCATACGGCATTGGCCATCTCGGGCTATTCACCGCATAGTAGGTAATCATCGCGACCTCAGTCGTGTCTTGCGGTCCGGGGGTAACAGAGGTGGTATCCTGCGGCTGTTCGCCTCCGCCGGTAGTGTCAACCGGAGTAGCCTCGAAGGTAGCATGCCAAGCGTTGTCGTAGTAGCAGGGCGTTGCGGGATTCACATCCAGGTTAGCGGTCTGACCGCCTTCGCCGTTGTTGAAGATGATATGCGTGTAGTTGGCAGGGAAGGTGTACGAATAGACGATAAACCGTGACTTCGTCCACAACGGGCGGAACAATAGTCGTATCCTGCGGCTGTTCGCCACCGCCACCGGGGTTATTCTCAATAACGGTAATCGTAGCCACCTGGTTTACATAGGTCAGTTGCAGGGTGACATTCGACAAAGTTCCGTTGACAACAATATTGGCGTCTGTCCAAGCTGTCATTTCATAGGGCACACCCGGGGTAATGTACTCGGTTGAGCTGTTGCGGCCGAAGCTCAGTTCGCTCCAGTCACGGGCGGTCATAATCTTGAACTCACCTTCCAGCGTAGCGAGCGAGAGAGTGTAAACGGAATCCTGATACTCAAACTCAAGTGCGTCATTCACAATCCAGTTGACGGCAGTACCGATGTAGTAGAAGTGATAGCGGGGTTTTGCAAACGTACCTTGGATGAGGAAGGTGTTATCGGTCTTGTAGATGAAGGTCACCTGTCCGGCCTGCGCCATGTAGAAGCAGATGTTGCCCCACGAGTTGGTCGTGATATTTTCAGCAATGGGTTGCGACAGTGCGTCGTAACCTTTCCACTCGTCGTTGGCATTGATAAGCTGCACTTCGTACGTACCGGCACCGAGGTTCAGCGTCAGGGTGTCGCCGTACGATACATAGCCGTCCTCCTTATTCCAAGCCGCCTTGCCTGCGCCCACGAAAGCCTCGTTACCGGTCAGGTAGAAGTGCGGCGTAGCAACGGGTTCGGGTGTACCGGTGGTATCCTGCTGAACGGGCGTACCCGAAACGAGGGTCAGGATGACGTCATTACCAACGAGGCGGAGTTGGAGCTCGGCATTGAGATAGATAGTCGAGCAGGAGAGGTCATAACCTCTTTCCGTCAGCGTATAGGGGACACCCAGTGTCAGATTTACATTGTAATCGCCACCGTAGTCTGGAGCCTCCCAGTTGCGTGCGGTCATCACCTTGAAGATTCCACTCAGGGTATCAACAGTAAGGGTAAACAGCGAGTCTGCGAGGGTAAATTCGAGAGCCTTTTGGGTATCCCAGTTAAGGAACTCGCCATTCAGGTAGAAATGTTTGTTCGCCAGAGGGGATACGTTGGTCGTATCCTGCTGTTGCGGGGCAGCATAGTTGGACCAGGTACCGCTTATTTGATCCCATCCGTCGGCCAGGGTGAACATATCCTTGCCATCTGTAGGCAGGGTAATATCGGCCGACTGATTCCACTTGGAACCCCAGTTACATTCGGTGGCCGCACTATTCATACGGCAGAAAATCACCTGCGTATAACTATCGGGGATTGTAGTGGTATAGACATTCGTCTCACCAGCTACGAGGGTCATAAAATCAGACCACTCCGACTCTTCATTTTCGAAACAGTACACAGCGAACTTGGCATTCGCTTGCGTCCAGTTCGAGTTGGGCACGAAGTACAAGGTTCTGTCGGCCCAAATCATCATGCTCATTACAAGCATGAGGCACAAAGATACAATCTTTCTCATTGGTTAAACAATTTTGTTAATAATAAAAGCTATTTTTACTTTTTTTTGAGGAAGAGGGAGGTATTCGGCCTCCCTTTTCCAATGGTCAGCGTTTAGCGGACTACCTGTCCCTGCACGTTGTATTTCTTACCGTTGCGGTAGATATAGAGCACGCCGTTCTCCAGCGCCTTCAGGGCTTCCTTGCCTTCGATGGCGATTTCCTCCAGTCCTTCGGGTTCAATGGGTTCGGGTTCGCCCCAATAACCGGTACTGCAGTCTGCGCCGGCTTCACCCCAACCGGTGATGGTGTAGATGAGCGAGGGATCGATAGCGAGTTTGTCGGTATGATTCCATACATACTCCATCGCGGGCTCTTCTGCCTCGGGGTTCAGACGACCGAAGGCGATGCTGTCGGCGTCAGCCGGAATCATCGTGCTAACGGTATCGGTACCTACCATCCAGTCGGTGAACACGCAGTTCTCCTCCATGGTCTCGCCTTCGTTCCAAACGACAGCGGCGAACTTGGCGCCATCCTTATCCCATACGCCGGGAACCAGACGAACCTCAACCATCTCAACGGGTTCGATTGTGCCGGGACGACCTATCAGATGAACGCGCAGCAGCGTGTCAGCAGGTATAAACCAGAACATCAGCGTGTCACCGGCCTGCGGAACAAAGTTATTGGCAATATCCCAATCACTCTCGGCAAACCAGATAGCGCCATTGTCCTCAGCTACGGTATTGACATTCACACCGGTACCACCGTACACATCCACATACTGCCAAATCTCACCGGGCAGGGCTTCCATCAGCTGCCAGGTCCAGTCAGCAGCTCCGTTCCAGTTGTTCTTAATATAATAGTTCTCTGCTGGTTGCGGCTCTACCCCGGAACGACCGAGCACCTCGGCAGCCAAGGTGTGCATACCAATCGTGAACGTAAAGAGCACGGTGTCACCGGCTTGCGGTACACGGCCACCGATGCCGATAGCCATATCGGCAACCGTAAACCACATGGAACCATTATCGCTTTGTTCAGTGTTGATATTCACGCCGGTACCGCCAAAGACTCCCGTGTAGGTACAAGCCAAACTGTCGGCAGTCCAAGCCATCGGTTGCCATGTCCAGTCAACAGCGCCGTCCCAGTTGTTCTTGATGTAGTAGTTCACTTCGATGGGTTGCGGTTCAACGCCCGAGGTAGTATCCTCTTCGGCAATGATGGTAATGGTGGCCACACCTTCTACCAGCGTCATCGCCAGAGTCACATTGGCAAACACACCGTTCACAACCATGTTGTTGGCTGCCCACTCTGCCATTACGTAAGGCACGCCTGCACTTACCTGTGCACTTTGGTCGTTGGCACCGTAGCTCAACGAACTCCAGTCACCGCGGACAGTCATAATCTTGAACTCGCCGTACAGCGAATCCATCGCCAGCGTGTAAGCGGTATCGGCATTGGTGAACTCAATGGCGGTTTCCGGATCCCAGCCGTTGTTCGTACCTACATAGTAGAAGTGGTACTCAGGCACGGCAAACGTACCCTCAATCTTGAAGAGGTTCGCGTTGTAAATAAAGGTCACATCACCTGCCACATTCAGCGTGAAGATGATATTGCCCCACGAGTTGGTGGTAATACCGGCGGTAACGGGTTCCGTCAGCGCACTGTAGCCAATCCATTGGTCATCAGGGGTGATGAGCTTCATCTCGTACGTTCCGGCAGCAAGGTTCAGCGTCAGGGTGTCGCCGTACGATACATAGGCGTCATCTTTATTCCAAGCCGACTTGCCTGCGCCAACGAAAGCATCATCACCGGTCAGGTAGAAACGCGGCGTAGCGGGATCGGGTGTACCGGTCGTATCCTGCGGTTGCGGTTCAATGCTCGCGCCATAGGTGGACCATGTTCCGCCGATTTGACTCCAACCGTCGTTCAGCGTGAAGCAGTTGAATGCGCTGTCGGGCATGGTCAGGTCAACGGTCTGATCCCATTTGTCAGTCCAGTTTCCAGCCGTAGCCGTGCTATTCAGGCGGACGAAAATGAGGTTGGGGAACGTGTCGGGAACAGTAGTGGTATAGACATCGGTCTCACCGGCTACGGCCGTCATAATGTCAGACCAGCCGTTCGTATTGGTACCATTGTCATAATAGTACACCACGAACTTGGCATCGGCCTGTGTCCAGTTCGAGTTGGGCAGGAAGTAAAAAGTCCTGTCGGCCCAAATCATCATGCTCATAGCGAGCATGAGGCACAAAGATACAATCTTTTTCATACGCAAACAAATTTGGTTAATATTTTTTTCGTTAGTATGTTATTACGTCATGACCTTAGCGGAGGTATTTCCTTCCGTTCTGGATGACGATTCCGTGGTACGTGGCATCAACGGCTTCGCCCAGGATGTTGAACATCGGGCTTTCGGTGTCGATGGTTTGTACCTCGTCAAGTGCGCTTTCTTCGTCGCTGTCCACCAGTTTCTTGCCAGGCAGTTCCTCGGTGGAGAGTTCAAAGGTGCCGTCCTCGTTGTCGTAGAGGTAGAAGGTAACCGAACCTTCGGGCACGCCGAATTTCTGCTGACCGTCTTTGGTCAGGGTAGCGTGCGTCACGCCCGAAACAAACTCGGTGGTCATGTAGCCCACACCCACTTTCTGACCCTTGTCGCACACCAGAATGAAGAAATAACCCATGTTATAGGCATCGCCGGTGAAGGTGTACTCCAGGATACCGTTCTCGAAGAGTTCATCGTAGGTGGGTTGCTCAATGTCCACGCCGTTGCAGTAGCCCTTCAGGTAGTAATCCTTAGCGCCACCTCCGGGTTGGGGGTCGCCGCCTTTACCTCCGCCGCCGATTTCTTCGCCATCGCCACAATCGGTACCGTTGCCGATATAGAGTTCGTCGGCCTGGTATTTGAGTTTGATATAAAAGTCGTAGCAGCCATCGGCGCTAATATCGTAGCGGTCGTTATTCAGCGTAAAGCCATCTACGGAAGCCGTATTCAGCGTTACCGCCCAAGCTGCCTCATGGTCCTTGTCATAGAGTTGGCAGTAGTCACCAGCGCTCACCTCCACGTGAGCCAGGTATTGGGTGAAACCCTCAAACTCATCGACTAATGTTCCTTCGTAATAGGTATGCCCGTTTACCAATATTCCATAACTCTGGGCAAAGGTCATTACAGAAAACAGCATCGCTGTCAGTAAATAAACAAATTTTTTCATCATTGTATGATTTAGTATGGTTCATTCAAAAACTTATGTCCGTTCTGGATGACAATGCCGCGATAGTTCTCATCTACCAGTTGGCCCATGAGGTTATAGACCGGTTCAGCCCAGTTGAGAACAGGTTCTGTCATCAGATTCTGTTCCAGTGCATCGTCGATGATGGGTTTGGTAGTAGAATAATACATCGCATAGCCGTCACCCTTGGAGGCGAGCAGGAAGCCCTCGGGCTGCGTCTTGGTGGCCGATGAGCCGAGGTAGAGGATAACCTGACCGTACTTGCCATCGATGGTAGCCTCGTAGTAACCATTACCGGCTGTTTCGGTCATTTGGCTCTCGCTATGGATACCGGCAGAACGACGTGCCAGCACCATTTTCTTAATCTCAGTCTTGTACTTCACCCAATGGGGATAGAAGACACAGGGTACACCGGGCAGGGATAGGATATAGGCGTTAGCCTGCAGCATCACCTTTTGGTTATTGATGGATGAGCCATCGTTTTTGCCCAAGATGTCGGTGGTGTTACCGCCGCGGGCAAAAGTGTCGTGATTGTCGATAAAGGTAACGGCATACTTGCTGTAGCCCAGACCGCGCAGACCGGCATTCTTGCACTTGGAGTAACTGCCCTTGGCGATACCATCGCGGATGGCATTGTACATATTTGAGAAATCGAAGGTCAGGGTGTTCTTCTGGGCATCGTTGATACGTGCCTTGAGGTTAGCGGCATTACCGTCCCAGTATTCCATGACGGAGAAATAGGGTTTGGCAGCGCTGACATAGTCGTTGATATGACTGGTATGATAACCGCCGCAGTAATCAAAGCGGTAGCCGTCGTAGTTCATCACATTCTTCATCCACTTGAGGTACGCCTTGCACATATTCTGTACGTCGGTGTTCTTGTGGTCCCAGTCGCGTGCGGCCTCGTAGTTAGCCTCATGCTGGCCGTCGTCGAGGTTAGCGGTCTGGTTGCAGTTACCCTCGTCATCGCGTGTCACCCACGAGCTCTCGGGGCTGAACGAACCGTATTCGCCGAAGTTCATCGTGCGGTAGTCGCACCAGTTGCTCTTATTACCACAGTGGTTGATAACGATATCAGCCAACACACGCGTGCCCGCGTTATGTAAAGAGGAGATGAGCGTCTCTAATGCAGAACGTTTGCCCATGACGCAAGTCTGCGAGCTATAACTGGTAGGGATATACCCCATTCCGCTGGCTTCAGCCGAAGGCGGCAGCCAGACGAGGGTGAAGGTCTTACCTATCTCGCCAACCTGGCCGGTAAGCGTTTCCCACTTGGTATTGCCATAACCTTTGTCCTGATAACTCTCCCAGTAGAAAGCCTGCAGCATCACATCCATACACTCGGCGGGGACAGCTTTGTCGTAGTCCGTCGGGTCGATGGGTTCAGGGGGTTCCTCGCCGTAGGTGGACCAAACGCCCTCCGACTTGTCACCCTCGCCCATGGAGGTGATGGTAAAGAGATCCAATCCTTCGGTCACGATTAGGTCTTCGGTCTGGTGCCATTTCTGGTTCCAGTCCGGTTGCGTGGCCGTTGTGGCAAAACGGCAGAAGATGACCCGATCGCTTTCGTCGCTAAGGGTTACCTGCCAGAGCGAGCCCTCCACGCGTGTCATCCACGGCGTGAAGGTTCCGTTGCTGCCATCCTTCCAGTGCCAGACCGCAAACTTGTCTGCACCATTGTTTTCCCAGAGGGCAGTACCGCCCGTATTGAGGTATAAGGTTCTGGCCTCGGCATTAAAGCTCGTGGCCAAGAACATCATACATAACGCCGTCGCGAATGATGACGAGACGGTCTTTGATAAGCACTTTATACACATCGTCGTTTGTATTTTCAACACGTATTACATCGATATTCGTACCCTGGCAGTTGGGGTCGTAGATAGCGTCAGCTGCGTCAGCATTCCAACTATAGCAAGCATCTTCTTCGAGGAGGATATCCGACGACTGCTGGTTACTGCCGTTGTTGAAGATGATGTTCACCGAGCGGTACTGCGGGTCGAACTGATAGGTATACCACTTGCCATCCTTGTCGGTCCATTTCTTACCAGGCCATCCGCCTAAGATAGCGGTGCTGGCACCATCGTTGGTCCAGGCATAGAGGTAAACCTTGCTCCAGGCAGCAGGGGCTTGGAACTTAACGATTAGCGGCGTTGTCTGCGGCTCGCGGTAGGTATAATGACGCACCACGGTAGCCGTGCGCTCGGTGTCATTCTTGGCAAAGGCTTTTACGGTAGTTGTCGTGGTGATGTTTATCTCGCCCTCGCCATCGAATGAGTCGGAGTTCTCGTTGGGCTCGGAGCCATCGGTGGTGTAGTAGATCTTAGCAGTAGGATCGCCAATGGCTGTGAAATGCACATCGAGTCCGTTCACGTTATCGCGGAAGATGCAGTCGGCCGGCGAAACCGCGAGGTCGAAGTCGATAGCGATGGGATCGTCGCAGTCAATCTCCATCTCGTTGTTGCCTTCCCACGTGTAGCATACATCGTATTCAGCCACAAGGTCTGCCGATTGAGCGCCATTCTTACCCTGGTTGATGATGAAATTGAGCTTGGTGATGGAGGCATCGAAAGTATGGCTGTACCAGCCGTCAGCACCCTGATAAATCTCGGTACCGGGCCAGCCGGCGAGGAGTTGCGTAGCGCCATCCCAAGCAAAGAAGAAGACATGATCCCAATCCGCGGGTTTGAGGAAGCGAACGGTGATACCACCTACCTGTGGTTCCTTATATTTATAGGTATAGACCTGTGTCTTGGAGCGTGCTGTACCACAGAGGGCGAATGCCTTCAGGGTGGTCGTCTCGTGGATGGTCAGCGTGCCGTTTTTGGTAAACGAAGCGGACTCGGTGGTAGGTTCGGTGCCATCGGTGGTGTAGTAGATAACCGGCTCGTCGCAAGTGCCGCCTACCGATTTCAGGGAGACAGTCAGGCCCTCTACGCTGTCGCGGAAGGTGGTATTACCCGGGGTCACGATGAGAGCGGGGGCTGCGTCGCCATTGACATGCACCCAAATCTTATAGCCATTACCTGAAGCATGGGCTGTGCAGCCATCAATACTGCTGCTGACCTTATCGCCCAACTGGAGAACGATGAAACCGTTCTTACCGGTGATGGTAGCCTGATAGCCGCCGGCGGACTTCTGCACGTCGGTCACACTACTCTCGCTATGTACGCCGGTCATATGGCGCGCCTCAATCATCTTCCTAATCTGCGATTTGAAGGTGTACCAGTGGGGATAGAAAACGCAGGGCACACCCGGCATGGAGAGGATATAGGCATTGGCCTGCAGCACCTTGTCGCGCATGCCGGCAGACATCGAGTTGCCGTTGCCGCCAAACTCATTATTATCGCGCAGGAAGGAGTCGTGGCTATCCACGAAAGTAACGGCGTATTTGCTCAGTCCGGCACCAATCATTCCGGCTCCGCAGCCGCTGTAGTTGCCGCCTGCCATGCTATTATTGAATACCTCGTATTTGGTAGCGAAGTCAAAGGTCAGCGTGTTCCAGCCGGCGTCCTCCAAGCGGCTACGCAAAACCTGCGTATTGCCATCCCAGTACTCCATGACGGAGAAATAGGCATCAGAAGCTGTGTTGTAGTCATTGATATGTCCGGTCCAGAATCCCTTGCAGTAGTCGTAGCGCCAGCCGTCAAAGCCGACCTCGTTGCGCATCCATTTCAGGTAAGCGCGGCACATCTCCTGCACCTGCGTATTGCGGTGGTCCCAGTCGCGTGCGGCTTCGTAGTTAGCCTCGCTGCCGTAGCCATCATCGGGGTAAGCATTCGCGCCCCTGGTGCAGCCCGTACCCTGCTGGCCCCATACCTCATCATTGCTGGTAATCCAAGTATTATCGGGTTCGAAGATACCGTAAGGGGTGAAGTTCATGGTGTAATAGTCGCACCAGCCGGACTTACCGCCGTTGTGGTTGATGACGATATCGGCAACGACCTTGGTATTCTGGTTATGCATGGCGTTGATGAACTTCACCAAGTCGCCCTTGCTGCCCCAAGCGCTCGAGAGGTTGCTGTACTGCAGAGGATGGTAGCCGGTACCGCCGCTGGACTGCGACGATGGCGGCAGCCAAACGAGGTCAAAATAGGCACCTATCTCGCCTGCCTGCTTGAGAAGGGTGGACCATTTGGTATCGTGGTAAGTAGTGGTACCCGGGTTCTCGGCTTTCTCTTCGAAGGAGTCGAAATAGAAGGCCTGCAACATCACGTCGGTGCATTGGCTCGGAACAGCAGTACCATAATGCGGCATGGTATCCACGTACATCTTCTCAACCGTCAGGCAGATTTTCGAGCCATCGAACTGAATAGTCACAGCACCCGTTGCGGAGGTTTGGAAGCAAACGTTACCATCGTTGTCGGTAGTATAACCCGGCGTGCTGCATGCTGAAGACACCTCGGCATAGCCCCATTCGTTGGTCCAAGTGCCATCGGTAATCTTGAAAGCATAAGTACCTTTAGGCAGGGCAGGGTATGTGATTGTGCCGGTGCTATCAAGCGGGCAACCGTCCTCGTCCCAATTGAGGCCGCAGCACCAAGCCTTGCCAGCCTCGCCGTTACCAGCCAGGTAATAGCCCTTGGACAGCGTATCCGGTGCCGCCATATGCTCAACTGTCAGGCAGATATTCGAGCCGTCAAAACTGATAGTCACGCTACCCGCGGAATCGGTATTGAAGAGCACGTTATGGTCAGTATTATAATAGTAACCCGGTGTGCTGCATGCAGCAGAGACTGCATCGTATCCCCAGCTGTGGTCCCACGTACCGTCGGTAATCTTAAAGGCATAACTACCCGCCGGTAAGTTCGGGTACGTGATGGTATTCGTCAAGGTGTCAATGGGACAACCATCCGCTTCCCAACTAAGGCCGCAGCACCAGGCTTTGCCAGCCTCGCCGTTACCCGCCAGGTAGAAGCCGGAGGTCTGAACCGCGATAGGTTCACCCTCACCACAGTTACTGCCAGAGCCGATATACAACTCGTCAGCCTGATACTTCAACTTGATATAGAAATCATAGCATCCGCTGACGCTGATGTCATAACGATTTCCATTGCGCACGAATCCTGCCACGGAGGCATTATTCAGGTCAACTACCCAAGCCTGCGTGTTGGTGGCATCGTACAGCTGGCAATAATCGCCGGCATTAACCTGCACATGCGCGAGGTATTGGGTATAGCCCTCAAACTCGTTGGTAAGTTCTCCGGCAAAATACGTGTTACCATTGACCAATATTCCATAATTTTGGCCAACCATCGTTACTGTAAATAGCATTGCTACTACCAAACAGAAATACTTTCTCATCGTTGTCGATTTATTATTAATTTATTAATTGCACTATTTAAGCCTGCAAATTTACTACAAATATCTGATATGTGCAAATTTTCTGACATTTTTTTATAAAATTAGCGTATAAACTATACATTTTATCCGTTAGGAGGAGGATTGAGCATGAAAAATGAGAAAGCCGAACGTGGCTGGAGGTCGGTTAGCATCATGGTAGCAGAATGGAAGCAGAATGGATCGAGGATTGTCTAGGATTGGATTGAGTAAAGTCTAGGATTGACTCGAGAAAAGTCCGATTCAGACTCGATTTTCGTCCGAAATGGCATGGAAATGAGGGGGGAGTTTACGTCAAATGGCGGATGAGTGCGGGTAAAGGCGCGCAAGGAGAGATTGGGAGGTATTTGGAGGGATAAAATATAGTATCTCTACTCATTTTTTGCAAAAAAGTGTCCAAAAATTTGCACATATCAGATATTTGTAGTAAATTTGCGGGCTTTTTGTGTGCGAAGTGCATACACGCGTACGTGAGAGCGCGCATATACTTTATCGTGTACAGACCGGCGTTCCGCCTGACAGAGTACAGAGTACAGACTGAATTACGTTGTGCTGAAGAGGAGAACTATTTATAAAGCGTAAAATATTTTTATAAACCGCGAAACATTTTGTAAACCGTGAAACAATAAACGACAAATAGAACACTCAAAAAAACAAGGGACACAACACTATATCAACGAAACAATAGAATAATATGATTGAATATATCAATGGACAACTGACAGAACTGACGCCGACGACCGCCATCATTGAGGCCGCCGGTGTGGGTTATGAGATAAATATTGCCCTGCCTACCTATTCAGCACTACTGGACAAGAAGGAGGCGAAGCTCTACACCGAGGAGATCATTCGCGAGGACACCCATCAGCTATTCGGTTTTATGGACAAGGGCGAACGGGAGATTTTCCGTCGTCTGACCAGCGTCAGCGGTATAGGTGCCAACACCGCCCGTATGATACTATCCGCCTACTCTGCTACCGAACTGCGCCAAATAATAGCTACGGGTAACGCCCGTGCATTGGGTCAGGTGAAAGGTCTCGGTCCCAAGACGGCACAACGTATCATCGTGGACCTGAAGGACAAGATATTGAGTGTGGAGATAGGCGATGGTGCCCCAAGAGCCGGCCAGGATGTGCTCTTCCCCACCCCGAACAACCCCGTGAAGGATGAGGCTGTAAGCGCCCTGACGATGCTCGGCTTCAGCGCCGCGCCCAGCGGAAAGGCTGTAGATAAGATCCTGAAAGAGAACCCGAATGCGGGAGTAGAACAGGTGATAAAACAAGCCTTGAAGATGCTGTAAGAATTGATAATTGATAGTTGATAATTCTTATCTCGGCTAAGCCTCGAACGATCGGCTAAAGCCGTACGATAGTTGATAATTGATAATTGAAAATTGAAAGTTAAGCGAATACTATATCTTTTACTCCTGATGCTGATCGTTATGCCAATGCAAGCGCAGCAGGTAACGCCGCCCAGCGAGACGCCCGAGGCGGAACAAGAGGAGGTACACGAACCGCAAGGTCAAGTCGTCACACATGCACCGGCTCCTTACGAGGTGGATAACTATGAACAGTTGACGCAGCCCAAGAGCAATATGGATCTGCAGCAACCGGGTAACATGCGCACGTCGGTGGAGTACGACCCTGCAACGGGTTACTACATCCTGCACACAAGAATAGGCGATGTAGATGTAGTGACACCCTACATGATGACCGAAAGCGAGTATAAGGACTACTCCGAACAACAACTGATGCAGAAATACCGTCAGCAGAAGTTGGCAGCCGTGGAGCACGATAACGAGAAGAAGTTCGATATCACGGACATGAAGTTCAATATAGGTCCGGCTGACAAGGTGTTCGGTCCGGGCGGAGTGCAACTAAAACTGCAAGGTAGCGCGGAGTTGCTGTTTGGCTTCAAGCATCAGTTTGTGGACAACCCCTCGCTGACGGAGCGCGCCCGCAACAACAACATCTTCGACTTTGACGAGAAGATACAGGTGAACGTGCAAGGTAGTGTAGGTCAGAAGTTAAAGTTCAACTTGGCGTACAATACGGAGGCATCGTTCAGTTTTGACCAGCAAAATGTGAAGTTGGCCTACAAAGGTCAGGAGGACGATATTCTGCAGTCGATAGAAGCAGGTAACGTAAGTCTGGATTTGAACTCGTCGCTGATACGAGGCAGCCAGGCGCTATTCGGTGTGAAGGCCGATATGAAGTTCGGCAAGCTGAAGGTGCAGGCATTGATTTCGCAGCAAAACAGCGAGGCGCAGACCGTAGGTAGCCAAGGCGGTGCGCAAATGACGAAGTTCGAGATTGAGGCCGACCAGTACGACGAGAACAAGCACTTCTTCCTATCGTACTACTTCCGTGACCACTATGAGCAGTCGATGCAGTCGATGCCCTATGTAGCGAGCGGCGTGACGATTAACCGTATTGAGGTATGGGTCACGAATAAACGCGGCAACTACGAGCAGGCGCGTAATTTGGTGGCTTTCTCGGACTTAGGAGAGAACATGGGCAGCCATATTCACGGCATATCATCGTTTCCGACGACAGGCTACCAATACCCCGATAACCGTGCTAACACGCTATATGACCAGGTGAAAGATATTCCTGCTGTGCGCGATTTGCAACAGGTGAACGCCTATCTGCAGTCGATGGAAAGTAGCTGGGGAATTGTGGGCGGTGAGGACTACGAGAAAGTAGAATCCGCCCGCATGCTGAACAGCGGCGAGTATAGCCTGAATGCCGCCCTGGGTTATATCAGCCTGAAGACGGCGCTGAATCAGGACGAGGTATTAGCGGTAGCCTTTGAGTACACCGCCGGCGGGCAAGTCTATCAGGTAGGTGAGTTTTCCACGGATGTGACAGACAGCACCAATACCTTGGGCAAGGCTCCGACGCTGATACTGAAGATGTTGCGCAGCAGTAACAACGCTCCGCATTCCTACGACCCCGCGCGCCCGAAGGATAAATTCGGTACCTGGGACCTGATGATGAAGAACATCTATAACTTAGGTGCCAGCACTATGTCGAGCGAGAAATTCGAGCTATACGTCATGTACCGCAACGACTCGGTCGGCACGACGCTGCAATACCTGCCAGAGGGCCCTGTGAAAGGTACACAACTGCTACGTGTACTGGAATTGGACCGTTTGGACAGCAAAAATAATCCTAATCCCGATGGCCGATTCGACTACGTAGAGGGCTACACCGCCTTGTCATCGTCGGGACGTATCATCTTCCCGGTACTGGAACCATTCGGTAGCTACCTGGCTAAACAATTGGGCAACAGGAAGGATTTGGTGGATAAATACTGCTTCCAGGAACTATATGACTCGACGCTGATTATCGCGCAAGAGATGTCGGAGAAGAATAAGTTCCGCCTGAAAGGTAAGTACAAAGGCACCAATGGCAGCGAGATACGCCTCAACGCGATGAATGTACCCCGCGGGAGTGTGACGGTAACCGCCGGCGGTGCAACACTCACGGAGAATGTGGACTACACGGTGGATTATGCAATGGGTATCGTGACGATTCTGAATCAGTCGATTCTGGAGAGCGGCACGAACGTACAGGTGAAGTTGGAGAACCAATCCACCTTCTCGATGCAACGTAAGGGACTATACGGGGCACACTTAGAGTACCAGTTTAATAAAGACTTTATGATAGGCGGTACGCTGATGTACCTGCACGAGAAAGCCCTGACGACAAAGGTCAACTCGGGTAACGAGCCGCTGTCGAACCTGGTATGGGGTGTGAACCTCAACTACAGAACCGATATGCAGTGGCTCAGCAACGCGTTGGACCAGATACCCTGGATTGATGCCAAGGCCCCGAGTACATTCCAGGTAAGCGCTGAGTTTGCTCAACTCGTGCCCGGTCACACCCGCGAGGTCGGCAAGGTAGGAACAGCGTATGTTGATGACTTCGAATCCACGAAGACCTCGATTGACGTGCATTACCCCGGCTACTGGCAGCTGAGTTCAACCCCCGCAGTACCGATAGGTTCGGCAACCGATCCGAAGCGTCCGTTCTTGGAAGACGGACAGAAGAGCAACAACGCTCAATACAACCGCAACCGTGCGATGCTGAGCTGGTACACCGTTGACCCCATCTTTGGCCATCCGCAGACCAACACCCCGCAGCATATCAAGGACGACCCGAACTTGATGTCTGACCACCGCACGCGTATCGTCTATCAGCAGGAGATATACCCAAACAAGGAGGTGCTCGCCAACGAGGACACACGTATGACCATTCTCAACCTGAGTTTCTACCCCAAGGAGCGCGGTCCGTACAACATATCGGCATCGGAAATCAACAGCCAGGGTGAACTGACCAACCCCAAGCAACGTTGGGGCGGAATGATGCGCAAGTTGGATAACACCGACTTTGAGAAAGCCAATATCGAATATATCGAGTTCTGGCTGATGGATCCACGGCTTACCAACGGCGAGGAATTTGAAGGCGGTGACCTGTATATAGACCTGGGTGACATTAGCGAGGATATCCTGCGCGATGGTAAGAAGAGTTTTGAGCACGGTCTGCCGCTGACTGACGACGAGTCCACCATTGAGACCACCATCTGGGGGCGCATGCCTAAGACTACATCAACGACCATCGCCTTCTCAAACGAAGCAGGTGCACGCGCCAAGCAGGATGTGGGTCTGAACGGCTTGAGCACCGAACAAGAATTCACCTTCTCCTACGATGGCAAACGGCCCTACGGCGACTATGTGGACTCGCTGCGCGCCAAGGTGACCGACCCCAACGTCATCAGCCGCTGGAACGCCGACCCCTTCTCGCCGTTCAACGACCCTGCGGGCGATAACTACCACTACTATCGCGGCGAGGACTTTGACCAACAGCAGACATCCATTCTGGACCGCTACAAGCACTACAACGGTACGGAGGGGAACTCGCCGGAGTCAGAAGGTTCGTCAGACTATGGGCGCGCCTCGACGCTGACACCCGATATTGAGGACATCAACCGCGATAACACACTGAACGAATACGAGAAATACTTTGAGTACCACGTAAGCCTTAACCCTGCTGACCTGTATGTAGGCAACCAGTGTATCTCCGAAGAGTTGAACACCACGGTGACGCTGAAGAACGGCGAACAGGCCGCAGTGCGCTGGTATCAGTTTAAGATACCTATCCGCAGCGATTCTACCTGCCGGAAGATAGGTGCCATTCGTCACTTCAAGTCCATCCGCTTCATGCGTGTTTATATGACAGGTTGCTCGGACGAGACGCACTTGCGTCTGGCTACGCTGGATCTGGTACGCGGCGAATGGCGTAATTACACCAAGGGGCTGCGCAAGGACTCGGTCAGCAACCGCTACAACCTACCCTCGCTCAATAATGCTTCGATGGACGTACAGGCTGTCAGCATTGAAGAGAACGGTTCGAAGACGCCAGTCAACTATGTACTGCCCCCCGGTATCTCACGTCAGACAGACCCCGGTCAGGCTCAGCTGATTGCCCAAAACGAGCAGGCTATGTTGCTGCGCGTACACAACCTGCAGTATAACGACGCGAAAGCCGTCTATAAGAAGACCACCTTCGACATGCGCAACTACAAACGCCTGCAGATGTTCGTCCATTGCGAAGCACTCGCCACTGACGCAACACCCATAGGCGACGGCGATTTGAGCTGTTTCATCCGTTTGGGTAGCGACATGGTAAACAACTACTACGAATACGAGATACCGCTCCGCCTCACCGCCCCGCGTACGTACAACAACGATAACCAGAACGACCGCCGTGAGGTATGGCCCGACGAGAATGCCTTTGACATTCTGCTGACCGCCCTCACCAAGGCCAAAAACGACCGTAACTACGCCAAGCGTAACGGCGACCCGAACGTAGGCAACAACATCCCGTACGTAGTCTATGACACCGACAACGGCAAACCCAATAACCGCATCACCGTGCTGGGTAACCCCACGCTGGAGGAGGTGGATAACATCCTCATCGGTATACGTAACTGCGGAGTGCACTCCAGCGAAGGTATCAACGGCGAGGTATGGGTCAACGAGCTCCGTCTGAGCGAATACAACGAGTCAGGCGGTGTAGCCGCGATGGCAAACGCTGCACTCGGCATCAGCGATATCGCTCAACTCAACGTGGCCGGACATATCGAGACAGCCGGATACGGAAGCATCGAGAGTAATGTGCTGAGCCGCAATATGGAGGACTACTACCAAGTAGCCGTCAGCGCAGCCCTGGAGATGGGACGTCTCTTCCCCGAGAAGGCACGTCTGCGTATTCCTCTATACGCGAGCTATTCGAACGAGACACGCTCGCCGCTGTACGACCCGCTGGATACCGATGTTCGCCTGAAAGACAACCTCGAGACCTTTAACACCAAGCAGGAACGCGACTCTGTCAAGAAGATGTCAAACACCGTACAGCAGTCCACGTCGTTCTCGGTAACGAACATGAAGGTGGATATCCACTCCAAGAAACAGGATATGTTCTACGACCCGACCAACTTCTCTATCTCGGCGTCCTATAACGACCAGCGCCTCCACTCACCGGAGTTGGAACAAGACCGCAGCACGGAGTATAAGGGTTCGTTCCAATATAGCTTCAACTTCAATCCCAAGCCCTGGGAGCCCTTCAAGAAGGTGGAAAAGGTAAAGAATGTGAAGGCTTTGTCGGAGTTCAACATCTTCTACCTGCCGCAGTCATGGGGCTTCAATACCAATATGCGTCGTACGTTCACGCACCTGAAGATGCGAGACTTCAACCAGAGTGACAGCGGCGTGAGCGACGGAACAAACAAACTGGATATCACCTTCTCAAAGGATTTCACGTGGGATCGCAACTTCGACTTCAAGTACGACCTGACGAAGAACATGAAGTTCACCTTCCAGACAGCTATGAACTCCACCGTGGATGAGGCCTACTACACGCCTGAGATTATCAAGGACTACAAGATGACCAACGACGTATATGAGGCATGGAAAGATACTATCAAACGCAGCATGAAGGTATGGGGTACACCGTACACCTACTCGCAAGTCTTCACCGCGTCATGGAACGTGCCCTTCAACCGCATCCCCTACATCGAGGCACTGACGGCTACCGCTTCGTACAACGCCACCTATACATGGAACCGCACCATGCGGTCGGCGAACACCACCACATCGCTGGGTAACAACATATCCTCAACACGAGCATGGCAAGTGGACGGGCAGATTAACTTCGAAACGCTCTACGGCAAGTCGAAGTACTGGAAGAGCCTGAGTCAACGTATGTCAGCCCGAAAGAGCATCAGAGCCTTCAAGCCTAAGAACTATAGTCAGACTGTGGATCTCGCTGCCAATACGCCGCAGGAGATTAACCACCGGTTGAACTCAGAGACGCTCATCGTCACCGTGACAGACAGCGCGGGTAAGTCCGTACCCTTCAAGTTCACGCCTGCCGGCAACGCTAAGATAACACTGACCGTCAAGACCAATGTCAAGAGGGCGGTTGTCACCATCACGACACGCGACCCGAACCAGCGTACTGCGGGTGAGAAAGCGATGGACTTTGCCGCCTACTTCGGCACGATGCTGCGCCGCGTACAGGTGACCTACCGTGCCACTAACTCCATGACAGTACCGGGCTTCCAGCCGCAGGTAGGATTCATGGGTCAGAAACGCATTGACGGCTATTATGCACCGGGCTTTGATTTCGCCTTTGGCGTATTCGATGAAAACTTTGTGGATAAGGCCAAGGACCGCGGTTGGTTGTCCGGTTCGGACTCGATTGTCCAACCCGCTCTCTCATCGCGCACCGCCGACTTTGACTATAAGGTATCGCTGGAACCATTCCCCGGCTTCAAGATACAACTTAATGGTAAGCGTTACGAGGCGGAGAGTAACTCCATCATCTATTCCTACGACCAGATGCAGTACAACCGTACGGGTTCGTTCAACATCACGCAGGTTGCTATCGGAACAGCCTTTACGCGTATTGGCGATGCCGAGAATAACTTCTCGTCGGCTGACTTCAACCGATTCTTAGAGAACCGCGACATCATGCGTCAGCGCGTGCAGGCACGCTACAACGGCACCTCTTACCCGACTGCAGGCTTCATACCTATTGAGCTGCAGGGGCAGAAATACGATGCCTCGAAGGGGTCAGTTAGCCGCAACTCGGCGGATGTACTGGTACCCGCCTTCCTGGCTACCTATACAGGACGCGACATCAATAACATCAGCTACAACCCGTTCCTGAGCCTGCTGCAGGCACTACCGAACTGGAATGTTACGTTTGATGGTCTGGGACGTCTGCCATGGATAAGAGACCACTTCAAGTCCGTCAACCTGACACATGCTTACACCTGCAAATATGCCATCGGGTCGTTTGGCACGTACTCCACATGGGTTGGTGCTGACAAGAAGGATGCCTCTATCGGTTTCACGCGCGATGTAGTAAGCGGTAATCCCGTGCCCTCGTCTTCGTACGACATTGCATCCGTCAGCCTGACAGAAGCCTTCTCGCCGCTCATCGGACTCAATCTGACGATGAAGAACTCACTGATGCTGAAGTTTGAGTACCGCAAGCAGCGTAACCTGACGATGAATATCACCAGCGTGCAGTTGACCGAAGGCCATACCAACGAGTTCGTCGTGGGTGCCGGATATACCATCAAGGACCTCAACTTCACTGCCAAGACCAAGAACGGTGGGCAGAAGAAGGTTAGCAACGACCTTAAGCTCAATGTAGATGTGTCGTACAAGAATATCATGACCGTGCTACGCAAGGTGGAAGAAGATATCACGCAGGCATCCAACGGCAATAAAGTCTTTGCCCTGAAACTGAGTGCCGACTACGTATTGTCGCAGAAGATCAGTCTGCAACTATTCTACGACCATCAGGGGACCATACCGCTTATCTCGTCGGCATATCCCGTCAAGTCCGACAACGTAGGTCTGAACGTCAAAATCATGCTGACACGATGAGAATAGGCATCATTGGTCCAGAGAGTACCGGTAAGACAACCATGGCGAGGCACCTCGCCGGGCGTTGCCATGGTATATGGGTACCCGAATATGCCCGCACATACGTAGAGCAGCTCGACCACCCCTATACACGTCAGGATGTAGAAGCTATCGCACGCTACCAGGTAAAACAACTGCAGGCTGACTACGGAACGGCGGACGTATTCTTCGATACCGAACTAATCATCACACGCGTATGGTTTCTTCACAAGCAGTGGGACTGCCCTGAATGGGTGGATGATGCCATAGAGCAATATGCTATGGACCACTATCTGCTACTCTACCCCGATATCGCATGGCAAGACGACCCCGTTCGCGAGAACGGAGACATTCGCGAAGAACTATTTCACCAATACGAAGAGGAAATCCTGCGCACGCACGTACCTTATACAATCATACGCGCGCGCGAAAGAGAACTATTGTTTCATCAGGAGCCGGAAAGCATCCGTCACCTTCTTGACCGGCTGCACCTCAATGGATAGACCATTAGCCTGATAAGCCTGTCCTGCCGGAATCAAGATACGTTTGAAGCCCAATTTCTCTGCCTCGCGGATACGCTGGTCAATACGATTGACCGGACGTATCTCACCAGCCAAGCCCACCTCACCGGTTAGGCAGACGGAGGCATCAAGGGCTATATCCATATTCGACGACAATACAGCTGCCAATACAGCCAGGTCGATAGATGGGTCATTGACACGGATACCGCCCGCGATATTTAGGAAGACATCCTTCTGCAAGAGTTTGAATCCTACCCTTTTCTCCAGCACAGCCAACAGCATATTGAGTCGGCGGGCATCAAAGCCCGTAGAGGAGCGCTGCGGCGTGCCATAGGCCGCCGATGAGACAAGAGCCTGCACCTCGATTAGTAACGGGCGGACACCCTCTACTGCCGCAGAGATGGCAATACCACTCAGCCCGTCGCGCTGGGTAGAGAGCAGCAATTCAGAGGGGTTGCTGACCTCACGCAGTCCATCGTTCTGCATGGAGAAGATACCAATCTCAGAAGTCGAACCGAAACGATTCTTCTGCGCACGCAGGATGCGGTACATGTAGTGCTGGTCGCCCTCAAACTGAAGAACCGTGTCCACCATATGTTCCAAGACCTTCGGTCCGGCAATGCTGCCTTCCTTATTGATATGACCAACGATGAGGAAGGGGATGTTCTTCTCCTTGGCAAATTGCAGAATACGCGCAGCGCATTCCTTGACCTGTGTCAGCGAACCGATGGTAGCCTCGACGGCTTCGGTGGCAATAGTCTGTATGGAGTCAATGACAACGAGGTCGGGTTGCAAGTCGGCTACCTGTCGCAGGATGTTCTCCAGCGATGTATCGGCTACAAGATAGAGGTTCTCGGGGTTACCTGCAAGTCGCTCGGCGCGCAGTTTCAATTGCCTGAGACTTTCCTCGCCGGAAGCGTAGAGGGTTTTGCGTTCCGCCATACGCATCAGCACCTGCAGCGCCAAGGTCGATTTACCGATACCGGGTTCGCCGCCCAGCAGAACCAGGCTGCCGGGTACCAGACCGCCACCCAAGACACGGTTCAACTCACCCGATAGCATGTCGATACGACTATCTTCGGTTACCTCTATCTCGTGCAGCCGAACGGGTACTGTCTGTATCTTCTGACGGGTGAAAGCGGCATTCTTGACCGTAACGGGCATGGTGGTCTCTTCTTCGTATGTACCCCATTCGCCGCACACCGGGCAGCGACCCAACATCTGCGGCGCTTTGGCTCCACAGGAAGAACAGACATATTGAACGGAAGGCTTGGGCATAATAATGTACGATTTACAAATGTACGATGTACGATTTATTTACGATGGATTTTATGTACGATGGATTATTTATAAATTACCGCGATTGGAGGCTTCTAACCTACTTTTGGTTGTAAGTATCGCTTTCGCATTGATTCTGCGGAGGGCAATACTTTCATCGAATAAATCCTGAACCCTCGTTTGCGGTAACATACCGCTATCCATTATGATGCTTAACCAATGCGATGTTTCGTCAATTTCTTCTTCCACCATTTTCAGCTTATTCAAGAAATCCTTATCCGATTTCGCAAGGCATGCCGCCCTATAATTTGCAGAAGGGGATGTACCCGAACGGATGATCTGACGGGCAATAGCCAATGAAGATATAGTCTGGGGCATAGCATCGACCAGTTTAATAATCCGCAGAGCAAACTGACGGTAACGCTCTATTAATTCTTCTTTATTCATTATCCTTCGTACATGATGAAAAAACAGTACATCCTTGGTACATCGTACATTAGTCCTTCGTACATCTCTATACGACATAGGTCTTGCGTTCGATGGCAAGAACGGTATCGGGGAACTCCTGCAGGGCTTCGTTGAGGAAGATATTATGGTCATCTACACGGGAGGAGAAATGACCAATGATAAGGCGTTTGGCCTGTGCCTGACGGGCAATTAAGGCAGCCTGACGGGCTGTAGAGTGCATCGTTGCCTTGCAGCGCGACTCGTATTCATCGGTAAAAGTAGCCTCGTGGTAAAGCACATCAACGCCCTCAATCTGCGGAACAATCTTCTCGCTATACTCCGTGTCGCTGACATAGGCGTAACGCTTGCGCGTCTCTTGGTCGCGATGATGTTCGTAAAAAAGGAAGCCGCAAGTGGGCACCCCGTGCTTAAGGGGGATGGTCTCAACTGTCACCGTACGGTCGGAGAAGATGACTTCCTTCTTATAGGGATTGATGGGATGAAACTGCAAGTCATAGCGCAGCCCCTTGCAGTAATAATCCAACTGTGGACGAAGCAGTTTCTCCAGATCAGGATGCGCATAGATATGCAGCGGCTGGGTACGGCCCATCATATCGAAGGTGGAAATCATCCCCAAGAGTCCGAAGCAATGGTCGCCGTGCAGGTGAGAGATAAACACGGTATAGAGGCGTGCCAGTTTCTGCCCCATCTGGCGCATGGTCAACTGGGTACCCTCACCGCAGTCGATGAGGAAAGACTTGTCACACAAGTTCAGAATCTGTCCCGAGGGAGAGTTCTGGAAGGTAGGCAGGGCAGAACCCGAACCCAATATTGTCAATGCTGCTTCCACAAAATTTATTCTAAATTTAAAATTTATTCTAAATTATTTAAAATTTAAAATTTAAGATTTAAGATTGATAGCCATCAATCCACCATTCCACCATTAAGCGCAGCGGCTCAATTCACCATTAAGCGCAGCGGCTCAATCCATCATTCCATCAAGGGGTCAACTGACGAATTGTTTCTTCGCCCAAGCGAGTTTTGCGTTGGATATGTTCTAACACGGCCTGAACAAAGGGATTTCCGTCGAATGAACCACGTACGCTCTCGAAGTCGGCCTGACGCTGATCGGCATTGCCGTCCACGCCAAAACCGGTCTGTGAGTTGAGGTCAAACTCTTTCTTGGCATCCTCATAGACCATGTTATCCAGGTCCACGACCGCTTTTTGCCAGCGGCTTACAGAGTCGCGTACTGCTTCTACAGACACCTCGCTGACCTTGCATTGCCATACTTCCTCCAGTTTCTCGGCAGCCCAGGTCCACTCGTACGAGTAGTAGTTATCGTACATGACTCCAAAGCGGTCTTCTATCTGCTGAAGCGTCATATCGGTATTCTCAATATCGTCCATCAGGCGGCTCACTTCCGTGCGCGGTGCCAAGAGACCAGCCAGGTCCACCCAGTCACCGGCACCGATTTCGGTATCCGGCATCAGGATACGATGCAGACGGTCCTTTAGCCCTTCACCATTAACCTTTAGCCCTTCACCATTAACCTTTAACCCTTCACCCTTATTGATGCGTGAGATAAGGCTGTTACCCAGGAACTTGGTGATGCCTAAGGTATAGAAGTTAATGCCATGTTCCAGAGCCGAACGACGTATCTTGCAGTGGTTCCACTCAAAGAGGTCGGCCGAAGGATGTTCACTGAGGAGTTGGCGCAGGATCTCGCGTCCCTTCCACATCTTCTGCACCGTATGAGGCGAGAGCAGATTGAAGTTGATGCGGTCAATCTTGACGGGGTCTTTACGGTTGTCGCGTTTAGGCCACTTCTGCGCGTCGCGGATGGTACCTACGGTGCGCAGGTTAGCGCCGGGTACGAGATAGGATTCTGATTGGTTCTCAATGAGGTACGAGAAAGGCATATCCGCCGTGTCGGCATGATGTGTATGCCGCCCCATGACCAGCGAGAAAGCGCCTATACGGCTGGGCCACAAGAGGTACGAATCGGAGGTGGTCTTAGCGCCACGTTCCGCAAGGCCCTGATGAATGGGACCCAGTTTGTACATATGATTCGACTGGTTGGAACCCGAACCGGCGTTCAGGAATGAGAACATACCGGCGATGAGTAGGGTCGATTTATGGTGGGTAACGGTATAGGGTCCGGCAAATATAGCAGCAGCCTCGCCATGCATACCCTGGCAGTTGGAGAAGAAGAGACTATCGCCCGCGGAGTAGTGTTTGTCAAAGATACACCCCTGCCCCACAAAGCACTTGTCAACGATAGTTGAATCGCTAATCTCCACGCCCGACGAGATGATGAAATCGGTGCATTTGACTCCGGAGCCGAGGCTGACGGGTGCCTGCCGATTGGAACGTATGGTGCCGTTCTTGAGGCGCGAGGTACCCGTGATACGGGCACAATCGCCGATGCGGACATTCTTGATGCTGCCCGTATTGAGGATGCGCACATCTTCGCCTATCTCACCCATATCGCTTTCCAGCGACTCGGCATAGCTATCAATGAGCTTTTCCAGCTTCGCCACCATTTCTTTGCGGTGACGATAGAGCGTCAGGATATACGCCAGTGAGGCGGAGAGATAATCGTAGATGGGAATCTCGCGACCGCCACCTTCGTTCATCACCGACACGCGCACGCCGTTACCAAAACGCGTACGACCGTCCACGAGGATGGCGTTCACATTCTCAATACAGGTATTGCGTCCGATACGGTAGTTGGCGATATAATTATGGATATTCCACAGATGGCAGTCGTCGCCTATCTCACAGTTATGGATACGTGCATGGGCTATGCCGGCGTGTATCTTGAGTCCGCCCGGGAGGTCAAACTCGCGGCGGAAGACGCCTAAACGAATGGGTCCGGAGAAATGTGCATCAATGACATACTGCGGGTCAAAGCCGTCTTTCACCATCACATTTGCCCAATTATCAGCCGTGCAGCTTTGCTCGCGGAGGCGATATTCCTCCTGATCAGTCAGGTGTCTATAGGTCATTTGCGTACGTCTAAATAGATACGTGTAAACACATTCTTGGTGTATTGTGGGAAGTCGGTATTCTGCAACCAGCCGTAGTAGCCGGGGTCGCGGCGGAAGACATCCTCGACGCGCATGCCTTTGTATTTACCGAAGTTGAATATCTCCACACCATCCTTGTCGTAGCCGATGCGTCCGGCAAAGTCAGCACAGGGTGTGTTGCCGGAGGTATATTTATGCAGTTCATCGACGGTAGCGGGTACATCGTCGTAGCGCTCCAGCTGCGCCATGAGCACCTCATAGGTAGCCAGGGTGTCGGCGTTGGCGGAGTGTGCGCCCTCGAGGTCCTTTTGGCAGTAGAACTTATAGGCAGCGGTGAGGTTGCGGGGTTCGTGCTTCTGGAAGATGGTAAAGGCGTCAATCATACGACTCTTCTTGAGGTCTATCTGCACGCCGGCGCGCAGGAACTCCTCCGCCAAGAGGGGTACATCGTAGTGATTGGAGTTATAGCCCGCTATGTCGGCGCCGCGGAAGACGTCAGCGACATCTTCGGCTATCTCGCGGAAGGTAGGACAGTCCTTGACATCCTCATCGGTGATATGATGCACGGCAGAAGCCTCCTCGGGGATATGCATCTGCACTTCCTGCCCCAATAAGACCTGGGTAGGCTTCACGCGGATGCAATTCTCCTCGGGCTCACGGTCGGGAAATATCTTATAGTAACAGATTTCAACGATGCGGTCTGTTCCGATATTGAGGCCCGTAGTCTCGAGGTCGAAGAATACGAGCGGTCTGGTCAGTTGCAGTTTCATTGCTTGACTAATCATTGAGCAACATCGGCATGAGTAACATGAGGACCTCTTCGTTCTCCTGGTTCTCGGTAGGCAGAATGAGGCCGGCACGTGCGGGGTCAGCCAGCTCGATGAGCACATCATTCGACTCAATAGCCGCCAGAATCTCTACCAGGAACGGAGCCTTGAAGCCAATAGCCATAGGCGTGCCGTCGTAGGAGCAGGTGATGGTTTCCTCGGCGGAAGTTGAGAAGTCGATATCCTGTGCCGAAATCTTGATGCTGTTGTTGGTCAGCGCCAGTTTGAGCAGGCTGGTACCGGTGTTAGCGAACACCGACACGCGTTTGCAGGCGTTCACCATGGTCTGACGGTCCACGATGACTTTATTCTGGTTATTCTGCGGTATGACGGCATTGTAGTTGGGGTAGCGGCCCTCAATCTGACGGCATACAATCAGCGTGCGGCCGAACTCGAAGCGCACGTTCTTGTCGCCAAAGGCTACCTGCACATCTTCGGTTTCCTTCTGCAGGATGTTGCGCAGGATGGTAGCGGGTTTCTTAGGCAGGATAAAGCTGCATTCTTTGTCCGAATGGATGGAGGTATTGGTCAGTCGAACCAGACGGTGTGCATCGGTAGCGACCATGGTGAGCGATTCGGGCTTGAGGTCGAAGTTGATACCGCCCATGACGGGACGCAGGTCATCGTCAGCGGTGCAGAAGATGGTCTTGTTGATGGAATCCAACAGCACGCCGGCATTGATGGAAAAGCCGTTGACATTCTCTTCATCGGTACGCATCTCGGGGTACTCCATGCCATTCTGGCCAACGAAGCTATAGGTACCGTTGGCAGAGGTAATGAGCATCGAGAAGTTCTGGTCATCAATAAGGAATGTGAGGGGCTGCTCGGGGAACTCACGCAGGGTTTCCAACAGCAGTTTAGCGCCAAAGGCTACCTTGCCGTTGCCTTCAGAAGCCTCTACTTCGATGGACGTACGAATCGTCGTCTCGCCATCCGAAGCGGTCAGCGTCAGCACGCCTTCGTTCAAGTCAAACAACACATCCTCAAGGATACTCAAGCTGTTCTTAGCAGCTATCACACGGCTTACCGACTGCAAGTTGGCAAACAATTTCGTACTGGAAACATTAAATTTCATATCGTTTATTTTTTTAATTAGTATTCCTTTTATTATACGCGCATACGCGCGCACCTAAATAGTGCGCAAAGATACTGCTTTTTTTTGACATATGCAAATAAAAGTGCGTTTTTTTATGCTTTTGGGTAATTTAATTGTGTTTTCTACGGTAAAATTGGTATAAATACAACGAAAGGGTGCGCCAATTTGCATGGACACACCCTCTTTTCTTTTTCTTAAGAACAGCTTACTTAACCCTTCTCTCGGGGATACGAGCCTTCTTACCGGTGAGGTTACGCAGGTAGTACAGTTTGGCGCGACGAACCTTGCCGTATTTGTTCACCGTGATCTTCTCAATGAACGGGCTGTCCATGGGGAAAATACGCTCAACGCCGACATTACCCGACATCTTGCGAACGGTGAAGCGCTTCTTGTCCTCGCTACCGTGGATGGCGATGACATCACCACGGAACTCCTGGATACGCTCCTTGTTACCTTCCTTAATACGATATGCAACCGTGATCTGGTCACCTGCTGCGAATGCCGGGAACTCTTTCTTCTCGCCGGCGAATGCCTGTTCGGCAATCTTAATCAAATCCATTTCTTACTTCTTTTTATGGATTACTAACTATCATAACAAGCATGCACTACTATTCGGACGGACCTATTTCAATCGCCAGAGGCTTATTACGATGCTTTTTTGCACGCGCGTCTTGTTGTCGATGCGCGAAATAGCCTGCAAAAGTACTGCTTTTTTCTGATATACGCAAATATTTTTGTAAAAAAATGTAATTTTTATACTGCAGGTAACGTTTTTAGCTATTCTTCCGGTCGTTCACAAAGCATACAACGGTACCGACGATGCTTCGGATTGAGGATATAGGTCAACTTTATACCAATGGATAAGGGTTGCACTTTAGACGAGGCAACAGCCGTGCCCAACAGGTGGTGTACCTGAATCGGCGACTGCATGTCGTCGGCTTGGAACGACTCCGGCAAGGTCACCAACGCACCCTCTCCCGGCTTATGACTATCCAATAAACCGTAGTCCACCATCAGGCTGAGTCTCAGCTTATGGTCACTCTCATAGATACTCCGTCCGTCAAAGTGCCAGGTATAACCTATCTCAGCACTCAACTGCACCTCCGGACGGAAGATATACTGCTCCTCACTCGCCGCCGTATAATCGGTAAAGAACTGATGATTCGGCATATCTTCAAACCAGTCGATAAACGGTTCGTAGTCCCCCGCGGTGGAATACACTCCTTTTGCCGTCGCACGTCCATATAGCGATAGATTCACTTTCGCCCCTACCAGCAGACTCACCCCGCTCCACTCGCCGCCAAAGAGCAGCGGCAACTGCAGTTGCGCGGCGCTGTAACGATCGCGGCGGGATGTTTGGGAATAATGATAGTCAAACACCCAGCGTTCGGAATCCGTCACGTCCTCCAATACAAATTCGCCGTCCGGCAAGCGGAAGCCCGCCTGACGATAGCGTAACTGCAAACCCGTCTGAAACACAAAACCACGGTAGAACAATTCGTAGCCGAGGCCCAAACCCGCCAAGGGTCCGGGGAGCGTTTTCACATCTTGCGGAGCGGAGGTCATTAGCATCGATACCCCCGCCTCGCCCCAGAGGATGAATCCGTGCGTCGGCGACTGCCAGCCGCTTTGTGCACAACTCGCGCCGGGAGCACTAGCCCACAGCACCCCGATCAAAAGAATTATTACGACAAAACGTTTACTCATAGTACTGCACCCGTTTTTCGGTATCTATTAACTCACCCTCCTTATTATAATATATAAGGAGATACACGCCTGCGGGAAGACGGGATAAGGATTCATGAATCGTTGACAGGGGATATTCGGCGATCTGTTTGCCGTCTATATAGTACACGCGGCACCAATCGGCCTCTTCGCTCGCGGGACGTTCGCGTCCCTGACGATTGAGCGAGGGATAGACCGCACAACTCGGTATCGTCACGCCGTCATCCGCCCGGGTCAGTTCGACCCAGTAGGCTTCGCCAAAACTCAGCGTCGGTTTCTCGTAGATATAACTGTCGTGCGCTCCGCGCGACGCGATTGCTTCGCCCTCATGATACCAACGTATCGACGAGAAGACGTAGCCGCCGTTATAGTCCTCGTTGAGTAAGGCCAAAACATCATCCCACTTCTGCACGATCAGCCACGACGGATAGCGCACCGTAAACGTCAGCGTCCAATCTCTCCACACACCGCAGGTATCCAACACATCCAAGGTCACACTATAGCTATCGGGACGCGGATAACGCTGCCGGTCGTTCGGGTCATGAGGTATCGGAGCCGACAGCGTGAGCGGATTCCGATGACCGGTAAGCGGTAAACCGAACTCCGCCGGAAAACCTTGCTGCTGTGCCTGAGACGAGAATCGCACGTTATACTCCGCCGGCAGGCCGTCCGTATAGACGAGGTCGATATAGAGACTGTCATCATCTGCACACACATCTCCGATAGTTGCCGCTGCCCGCAAAGTATCGCAGTAACAAACCTCCACCGCCACGTTCAGCGTCACGACACTATCGCACGCTATGCGACTTATCAGCGTATCACGGTATATCCCGCCACGGCGTATTTCCTGCCCGTGCCACGTAATAGGCAGCAAGGTATCGCAAACCGTCAGCGCCGTGTCCGTTCGTAGCGTCGACAACATATGCAACTGCAGTACTGATAGCGAGTCACAGCCAACAGCGTTTACCAATGTATCCGTCACGATTGTATCCCTATGAAAGGCACGACCGTTCCACAGATATGCCTCCCGATCGCATGCTTCTACTTTCAGAAGGCTACCTGTCGGTTCCAAGAGCGACAGATGCAGCGTAATGACGGAGTCACAATCGTTACTACCGACTACCGTATCGCGATATACGCCATCCGTCGTCAACCGCTGTCCGTGCCACAGCAACACCTCGCCTCGGCACAAAGTCGCACTTGTATCACTGTACATGCGCGGTCGAACCGTAAGCCGCAGCGTACAAATAGAGTCACAGCCAACCCCGTTCACCAAAGTATCCACTATCGTCGTATCGCGATTAAACATCCGTCCGTACCAAGTGAACGTCTCATAGTCGCAGATCGAAGCAATCGTCAGGCTGTCCGTTGGTTCCAAGAGCGACAGACTCAGACTAATGACGGAGTCACAGCCATTACTACCGACTACCGTATCGCGATATACGCCATCCGTCGTCAGACGTTGTCCGTGCCACAGCAACACATCGCCTCGGCACAAGCTCGCCGTCGTATCACTATACATCCGCGGTCGAACCGTAAGCCGCAGCGTACAAATAGAATCGCACCCTACCCCGTTCACCAAAGTATCCACTATCGTCGTATCGCGATTAAAGGTCTGCCCGTACCAAGTAAAGGTCTCATTGCCGCAGATCGAGGCGACCGTCAGGCTATCGGTCAGTTCCGATACGGTCAGCCGGAACGGTTCACTCATCACACGGCAGTTCGGGCTCTCCAAATTACCCGGCGCCGACACCGCTACACGGTACCAACCGGCATCCGCTGCTTGCGGCACAAATCGTAGGGGCAGCGAGTCGGCCTTGACCGTCCAGTTCGCACTATCCAATGAATACCACCACCGATAGGTCAGCGTATCGCCAAAGACTCCGTTATCCTCCCACTCTGTTTGGAACAGATACGGTTCACCGGCGCAAACCGTATCCGGCGATACCACCCGTATCGGCGATGCACACAAGCGGATCTCGATATCATCCAATGCGAAGTCGTTGCCGGAATATTCGGTCACCGAATTATAAATGGTCATCTTAATCGCATTCACTCCTTCCGGCACGGTGAAGCGGGTTCCCATTAATTGCCACTGAGCAGAATACTGCCACGAACTTGATACATTATACAGGCTCCAGTCATAGCCTACCGTATCCAAGACCTGCGTAGCCAACACGCTGCCGTCCGCCGGATTGGTCAACTCCAATCGCAGCTGCGGATACGCATATGCCACGCCCCTGTTTTTGTAGATAACATATTGGGTTGCCGTAGATACATTCACCACGTATAGCGAGAAGGTCAGCGTTGTGCCTGCACAGAGATTATTGATCGTGGTGTTATAGAATGGCTGGTTGTCCCCCCTTCCGTCGATCTCCAGAAAATAGCCGCGGGTGTAATCGTTCGGATAGGTGTGATCGTCCTGGATGTGCCAAAGCGAATATGTGGGATACGATGAGTTGCGGAATCCTTTCTTCGTCACCATATACGTACCGCTTCCCATATTATATCCGTCGCTACGGTGATAGGAGGATGACATACCTTGCACCGAAGCCGAACTGATTGTCGGATCGTTGGGATCATTGCCACCGAAGTCCTCGCGGAACAGCAACACACCGTCCAGGCACAGCGAATCCGACTCGGGAGGCGTGCAGTCTTGTACGGTTAATCGGAACGGTTCGCTCATCGCGCGGCAGTTCACGCTCTCGATATTACCGTTACCGGCTACGGCGACACGGTAGAATCCGCTGTCGGCCAACTGCACCGCCTGCAGTACCAGCGTATCCGAGACCGCACCGCTTATCTCTGTCCACGTCACGCTGTCCGCCGAGTACCACCACTTATATTCCAGCGGTTCGGCAAGTGTGCCGTCGTTCGTAAACTGCGCAACCATGACCGCCGTCGCATCCACGCAAAGCGTATCCTCCGCCGCTATCGTCACCGGCGGCAGACAGAGGTGTATCTCAATATCATCTAATGCGAAATCATTGCCCGGACCGTTGCTTGCCACATCGTTATAGATGTACATCTGGATCGACTCCACTCCGGCGGGGACGGTAAAGTTGATACCAAACAACTGCCACTCCGCCGAGGTCAAATTAGTCCGAGCGGTAACCCAATCCTGCGACCAGTCGGGTTGGATATCGCCTGTAGACTGCGAGGCTAACTCCGTACCGGTAGTCGGGTCTTTGAGCACGAACTTCATGCGTGGATAGACATAACCGCGACCGTTTTCATTAAACCAAACCACTTGTCCCGCATAATGCACATTGACGATATAAGCACTAAAGGTCAGTTTCGTTCCGGCGCACAGCCCGTCTATCCGTTTCGTATAGAACGGTACCGCGTCGCCTCTTCCGTCCACCTCCAGCAGATAGCCGCGGGTTTTGTCGTTGAAATAGGTGTGATCGTCCTGTCGATGCCACTGTATACCGTTCTTCCAACCCTCCTTGCGAAGCGTATAGTTACCGCTTCCAAGCGAATTGCCGGAGTTATTATAACTCGAACTCATACCCGCTACGCTCTCCAGACTCACTGCCGGGTCATCCGGACTATTACCACCGAAATCCTCGCGGAAGAGCAAGGTGCCATCGGTGCACAGCGGTTCCTCACACGGTTCGGTATTAACGTTCAAAACATAGTAGATGCTATCAAATCCGCAGAAACTACGCAGCGTATCCCGCAACGTGTCTGCGATGCTATACAGGCTGTCTCGCCAAAGGATTTGGCTTGTCGCATCACATACAATGGTATCCGTCCTTATCGTGTCCGGTGTCATACAGAGCCGAATCTCAATATCATCAATCGCAAAATCATTGCCCGTCGTACCGGTGGTATTATTATAGATGGTCAACTTGACTTCTCTTTGTCCGGAAGGAACGGTAAAATTCATACCGATTAGTCTCCATTCAGCGGACTGCTGCCAACACATATTATCCCCTATAAAAGCGGAATCAAACGGGATATCTCCGGTGTCATAGGTCGCCAATTCGGCATTCGTCAACGGATCCGTCAATACAAATTTCAATCGCGGATAAGCATAATAACCGGGGCGTCCCACATACATACCCCAGGTCATAACATTCGCTACATACGCGGTGAAAGACAATTTGAGGCCTTCACATAGTCCTTCTATGGTCGTTGAATAAAAAGCGGCATTATCTCCTTCACCGTCTACCTCTAACAGATACCCGCGCGTCAAGTCCCCAAAATGCGTATGATCGTCCTGTAAGTGCCACTGTGAAGAACCGATTCCGTTTTGATATCCTTGCTTTGTTAGCATAAACTTTCCATGACTCATACCGCTTGTACGGCTCGTACAAGGGGTATAATTGAGAGACATACCCGGTACTGCCGCACGAGCCGCGGCGACATTGCTTATCACTTCCGGGTCACTCGGGTCATTGCCGCCAAAGTCCTCGCGGAAAAGAAGAACGCCGTCGGTACAAAGATTCTGTGCGGACAGCGTTCCGAGAGGTACGAATAGAATACAGGTTAGCAATCTCAGAAGCCACTTCCTCATTTCTCCAGATGCTCCAGGCTTACATGTTCGGCCGTAACAGGTTGGTTGATAAAGATGCGGGCGGAGTCGGAGAAACGGTCGGCGGCTTCGGTGGTCAGATAGCGGCAAGTGCCGCCTTTCGAGCAATCCCGTTCAATCTCCGGATGACGGTTCAGATAGTCAGCGAGGCTGTTGGCTACCAGTTCGCCTTGCGAGATGACGGTGATTGGTTTTCCTTGCAGATACTCCTTTATCTTGGGTAGCAGCAGCGGATAGTGCGTGCAACCGAGCACCAGCGTGTCAATGAGCGGGTCACGCCGGAGCAGTTCGTCCAGATACTTCTTTACGAACCAATCAGCGCCGTCGCTGTCATGCTCGCCGGCCTCAATCAGCGGCACCCAGAGGGGGCAAGACTGTTGAGTAATTGATAGTTGATAGTTGATAGTTGATAATTGACAGTTGACAGTTGATATTTTTTCATTCATAGCGGCCATCTGGTGCTGCAGCTCGATGACGTAACTCTCAGAGGATACGGTGCCGGGCGTAGCGAGGATACCGATATGTCCGTTTCGCGTCAGCGAAGGCACTACCTCCACCGTAGGGCGGATGACGCCCAGCACGCGCAGTCTGTCAGGGTCTATATCATGCTGCTGAATCGTGCGTAGCGCCTTAGCGGATGCCGTGTTGCAGGCCAGAATGATAAGCCGGCAGCCTTGCGCCTGCAGGTATCGCACAGCCTGCAGGGTGTACTCATAGATAACCTGAAACGAACGCGTACCATAGGGTGCACGAGCGTTGTCGCCCAGGTAGATATAATCATACCCGGGCAACCGCTCGCGAATCTTACTCAGTATGGTCAATCCGCCATATCCGCTATCAAAAACTCCGATTTTCAATTGTCAAATCGTCAATTACTCGATTCCCAATGATGCCTTGATAGCCGGCACGCGGGCTTCGGCTGCGGCAGTAGCTTTGTCGTAGTCCGCCGTGGTGGGCATGTCAGCAGGAATCTCGAAGTAATACTTGATCTTCGGCTCTGTACCCGACGGACGAACGCTGATCTTCAGTCCGCCTTCCGTGAAGTACTGCAGCACGTTAGACTTAGCATCCAGCAACATATGGATGGGTTTCTCGACCCACTTACCGTCAACCAGTTCGCGTTCGATGCTCTCCTGGTAGTCCTTCATGCGGATGACCTTCTCGCCGGCAATCTCCTGCGGCGGATTCTGACGGTAGTTGACCATCATCGCCTTGATCTCGTCCGCGCCGCTCTTACCCGGACGTACGATATTGATGGTCGTCTCGCGTTGGAAGCCGTACTCCTGATAGATATTGAGCAGGTACTGGTAGAGCGACATACCCTGGTCCTTGGCATAAGCAGCAATCTCGCAGATGAGGCAGATAGCCGAGGGCGAACATTTATCGCGGACGGCATCGTACGCCATGAAGCCGAACGACTCCTCGCCGCCGCCGATATATTTGCGTTTGCCTTCCCATTCGCGGATACGTCCGGCAATCCACTTGAAGCCCGTGTACTCGTCGGTGAGGGTCACGCCTTGGCGGTCAGCGATACGGCGGATGACCTCGCTGGTGACGATGGTCTTAACCAGGTACATGTCGTCGCGCATCTTGCCCAGACGCTTCATGTTGTTGATGATATAATAGCAGTACATCATGCAGGTCTGGTTACCGTTGATGATGACCCATTCGTTCTTGTCGTTGCGGCAGACGATGGCGATACGGTCGGCATCGGGGTCGCTGGCGATGACGAGGTCTGCGCCGAGTTTGGTACCCAGGTTCATACCCATGGTCATAGCCTCTGCATTCTCGGGGTTGGGGCTGACCACGGTGGGGAAGTTACCGTCGATAACCATCTGTTCGGGCACGACGTGGATATTCTCAAAGCCCCAGCTGCGCAGGCACATCGGTATGATCTGACGTCCGGCGCCATGCAGCGGCGTATAGACGATGTTGAGGTCCTTCTGGCGCAGGATGACATCCTGGTCAATCATCACAGTCTTGACAGCCTCCATGAAGTCGTAGTCCATCTCGCCGCCGATGATTTGGATGAGGTCCTTATTACCGTTGCGTTTCACGTCCTCCATCTGCACTTTGTTCACCTCGTCGATGATACCCTTGTCATGGGGTTGCAGCACCTGGCTACCGTCCTCCCAGTATGCCTTGTAGCCGTTGTACTCGCGGGGGTTATGGCTGGCAGTCACGTTGACGCCGCCCTGACACTTGAGGTGACGGATGGCGAAGCTCACCTCGGGCGTGGGACGGAGCGATTCGAACAGATAGACCTTTATATTATTGGCAGCAAAGACGTCGGCGACGGTCTCGGCAAAGAGGCGTCCGTTGTTGCGGCAGTCGTGCCCGATGACGACGCTGACCTGTCCGCCTTTCTCCAGGGTCTGGAAGCCACCCTCGCGTGCCACCTTGTTCAGGTAGTTGGCGTAGCCCTGTGTAGCTTGTGCCACCACGTATTGGTTCATGCGGTTGGTACCGGGACCCATGATGCCGCGCAGGCCACCTGTTCCGAACTCCAGAGTACGGTAGAACGAGTCGATGAGTTCTGTTTTATCGTCAGCTTCCATCATCTTCTTGACTTGTGCTTTTGTCTCGGCATCGTAGTTGCCGTCTAACCAGGTCTGTGCCGTGGCCATAATGCGTTGCATTTCTTGCGATTCCATAATTCGTATTTTTTAAAGGATTAATTAATATTTCTACATAAAGTACTTATTCAAGAACTCTGCAGCAGTATATAGCGGCAAATTACAATAACCTATAAAATCTTTTTTATTATTAGTAATCATGCTATCACATTGCCCCTCTAAAGCACATTGGTACTGCAACATATCCTCAAAATCGCGTACATGTATTTTGAGGGCTCTTTCCAACTGCTTACCATCCATAGGGAGAACCTCTATAAATGAGGTTAGCGTATCCATCAACTCATAAATATCCACCTTATTCTTTAGGATATAAGCAATATTGGCAAAAGTAAGAATCGATGCGCACAAATTTACCTCGTGATTATAGCCACGCATTAATAATTGCTTTGCATCGTACCCACCCTGACGATTCTGGATATAATCTACCAGAATATTTGTATCAAGAAAAAGCCGTTTCATTTACTTAAAATCGCATTTAGACGGGGGTCATCGGCTCTTTCTCTATCTGAGAACTGAACACAGCCACTCCATTTCTCAAGTAACGGTGACACAGCCTCCACACGATATTTTATTCTTGTGTCGGGCTTGGTCTCTACCTGTTGCTGCGCAAAAAGGCCACGCACAAATACAAGCATCTGGCGGAGCATAACTTCGCTATCCAACATGGGATTCATCTCACGAAACAACTCTTCCCTCAATTGTACTGCTGCCATATTTCTTAAAATTTTTCAATTTTGCTGCAAAGATACGACTTTTTTTTGACATATGCAAATTTATTTGCAGAATTCGTATAGGAAGATATATTTTTGTGTGAAACTCGGTTCTCGGTTCTCGGTTCTCGGTTATCGAACAGCCAACAGCCAGCGCCCTTTTAGCCGTCAAACACGTAAACGATACGTAAACGAGACGTAAACGAGACGTAAACGAGACGTAGTCGAACCGTCTCGTTTCCGTATTTTATGCCGTATTTGACGCCTCAACTTTTAAACCGAGAACCGAGAACGTGGTTTCGGGGTCCCCGACACGGCTTTGACGTGGTGGATGAAGTGATTAAACTGCACCTCAGAATGTCCGGTGGACATTTTGAGGAGTAAGTGCAGCGCGCGAGTGCTCGGAGTCCCCACTCCGAGTACATAGAACTCCTTAAAAGCGGAAGCATCGGTCGCCCGCAGACGACGGAGTCGTAGTTTTGAAAGGGGGTCCCCGCAAATCTGTCGATTTATGGGGAGAGCGGAGGTCTCGGTTGCTTTGATGACGACAGAGTCGTCAGCTGGTGCAATCCGAGCACCGAACGCGACCGCGACCCGATTGCTGAACGCGCTCAGCTCAGGTCGTAGCCGTAGTGGCGCAGGCGGGAGCGGTTGGAACGCCAGTCGCGGTCCACCTTGACGTAGAGCTGCAGATAAACAGGCTTCTGGAAGAATGCCTCGATGTCACGACGCGCCTGCGTACCCACTTTCTTAAGCGCTGAACCACCCTTGCCGATGATGATACCCTTCTGGCTGTCACGCTCTACGTAGATGACAGCGCTGATCTCGATGAGGGGCTTGGGCTGCTGGCTTTGGCGTTGACCGTTGGCTTTGGCGTTGGCTGTTGGCTGTTGACTTTGTTCGTCGTGGTCGATGAAAGACTCGACCTCTACCTCGACGGAATACGGAATCTCCTTGTCGTAGTTGAGCAGGATCTTCTCGCGGATGATCTCGTCCACAAAGAAACGTGCGGGACGGTCGGTCAACTGGTCTTTGTCGAAGAACGGTTCGCCTTCGGGCAGGGCATTCTTGATATCCTCAAAGAGTTGCTGCACGCCGAACTGCTCTTTCGCCGATACGGGGCGTATCTCCGCCTCGGGCAGTTGTTTGTGCCAGAACTCGACGAGTCGTTCGAGCGTGTCTTGGGTCGTGAGGTCTATCTTATTGATGATAAGGAACACCTTAGGTCCCTTGCCTCCTTGCTGCGCGGAGGCTGCCGCGATATGCTTCACCTTATCCAGGAAGTCGGCATTACGGTCCGCCGAGTCCTGCACATCGGTGACATAGAGCAGTACATCCGCATCCACAAGAGCAGAGCGCGAGAACTCGAGCATCTGCTCCTGCAGGCGGTAGTTAGGTTTGAGCACACCCGGTGTGTCGGAATAGACCATCTGGAAGTCGTCGCCATTGACGATACCGAGGATACGATGGCGGGTGGTTTGCGCCTTCGATGTGATAATCGAGAGACGCTCACCCACCAACGCATTCATCAGGGTCGATTTCCCAACATTGGGGTTGCCCACGATATTGACAAATCCGGATTTATGCATTAGAAGTCCAGATCCAGCGGAGCAAAGAGTTTGGTCTTGCCGACCTTGATGATGTTCTTCTTGCCGTACTTAGCTTCCAGACGCTTCATATCAATCTTCTTGGGGTCACCCATGAGGATGATGGTCATCGGTTTGCCTTGTACATACTGCTGATAGAAGCTGTAGATCTGTTCCCAAGTCAGGGCTTTGATCATGGGCACCTCGGTACGTGCGGGGTCATCGGTATAACCGATTTCCTGCCAGTAGTCGTAGGTGGCTGCTTTGCCGCGGAACGAGGGTTTGGCAATCTGAGCCTCCTGCAGCAGGATGGTCTTGATATTCTCGAGGCGGTCGGGGTGTTGCGGCATGGAGTCAACGAGGCTCATGAAGGTCTCGATAGCGTCAGCCACCTTGTCGGACTGTGTTCCGATATAGCCCATGAAGGCGCTGTTGCGACCGGGGCGGGCACCCTGTGCCATATAACCGCTGGCGGTATAAGCCATAGAGCGTTTGGTACGGATCTCATCCAATACGAGGCCGGTGAAACCGCCGGTGAAGTACTGGTTGAACGCCGAGAAGAGAACAGACTGATTCAGCTCGAAGGGCACACCCTCGGCATAGAAGTAGATGGTAGCCTGCTGTACATTGGTGTTGGGCAGGAAGTAGATCTGCGTCTTGTCGTATTTCTTACGGTCACGGAACTCGGGCGAGGTGGAAGCCAGCATGCCTTCCTTCAGCGGCAGGTTACCGCTCAGGATGGTGCTCACTTCGTTCATGGGCTTCTGGCCGCAGTAGTAGATATCCATGGCGTACTTGGTGGCATCGTCGAACTCAACCTTCAGCTTCAGCTCATCCATATGGTAGATATCCATGAAGGGCACTACGTCGATATAAGCCGACTTGTCGCCATAGAGCACGTATTCGCGCAGGGCGCCGGCTTGCAGGTTATCCATCTTCGACATACGGAAACGGCTACTGAGTTCGCTACCCTGCATAGCCTCGAACTGACGGTGGTCAAACTTGGGGAAGAGCATCTGCTTCTGCACGAGTTGGCAGATCTGAGCCAGGTGTTTCTCGTCACCCATGATGGAAACGACGAAGTAGCTGTCGCTGACACTGTAGCTAACGCGTCCGCCCAACTCGGCGAGCTGACGGCGGAAGGCCTGCGGCTCGGTGGAGGGCATGATACCTGCCACATTCATCATGGCAGCCACGTACTCGAGCATGGGTTTCTTCTTGGTACCAACACCGTAACGGATGTTCAGGGAGAAGATGTTGTTAGCGGGGTTGACGCTGTAGTGCAGTTTCACCTTGTCTGCCATCTCGCTGACCTTAACCTCCGAGAGGTCCAGATAGGTCTGCTTTACTTCGCCGGAAGGAATCTGCTTGAAGGCCTTGGCATACTCGGTCTCAACGCCCTTAGGCATATCCAGGGGTTTGATTTTCGGTTTGTCGAGTTTGTTGACTTTCTTCTCGCCTTCCTCGAACGCGATGGTCATATGCTCGGTGCTGAAGTACTTCTTAGCCACGCGCACGATATCCTCCTTGGTGAGGGCTTGGATGCGGGCGTTCTCGGTGAAGATGTCATCGATAGGCTGATTATATACATAGCTGTACACCAGCGACATCATCTTGTTGTCACCTTCCTCAAAGGTCAGGGCGTTCGACTGAGCGTACTCGGCCTTGACGGTCTGGATGAGCCAGTCTTCGATCTCGCCTTTCTTGATCTTCTCGATCTCGTTCATGACGATCTTCTCGGTAGCAGCGTTCGACTCGTAGGTCTGTTGGTTGACATCGTAGTAGGGCATAGCCATTACCAGGACACGACCCATGTCACGACGCGCATCCATCGAGCAGCCTGCGTAGGACACGATACCGTCCAGGGTAATCTTATCCAGCAGACCGGTCTCGGTACCGTTGGAGAGCAGGCGGCATACGAAGTCGAGTGCCAGCATGTCGTCATCACCCATCTTCACGCCGTCGTACGCCCATACGATCTGGGGATAGTAACCCAGGTTATATTTGTGCTTACCGGGCTTGAACTCCGAGTTGGGATATTTGGTGCGCTCGGGCAGCGGCTTGGGCTCCAGGCGGCCGAAGGTCTGCTCAATCATGGGCTTGGTAGCCTCAGCGTCGAAGTCACCAACGATGATGAGTGCCATGTTGTTGGGCACATACCAGGTGTTGTAGAACTGAATGAGCTTGCTGAGCTGCGGGTTCTTGAGGTGCTCGGGCAGACCGATGACATTACGCTCGTAAGCGTGGCCGGCATAGAGGTCGCCGTACAGCTTGTTCTGAACCTGCGTCTGAACGTTGTCCTCGTACATGTTGTACTCCTCGAACACGTTCTCCAGCTCCGCTTGGAAGGTACGGAAGACGGGATTGATGAGACGGTCGCTGAAGATGGTGAGCCACTTCATCATCTGGTTGCCTGCGAAATGGTTGTGGTAGCAGGTCATGTCGTAGGATGTGAAGGCGTTCACGTCGGTGGCACCCATACCGTCCAGCAGGTTAAAGAAGTCCTCGGTGGTAGAGTACTTGGCAGCCTCGAGACTCTCGCGGTTGATGCGTGCGATGATGGTATCGCGTTGCACCTTGTCGGTAGTCTTAGCCAGCTCGTCGTAGAGGGCGATGATAGCCTCGTAGTGAGGTTTCTCTTTCTCCCAATCGATGGCACCGATACGTTGTGTACCCTTGAAGAGCATATGCTCCAGGTAGTGGGCGAGACCGGTGCACTCGGCGGGTTCGTCAATCGAACCGGCGCGTACGGCGACGTAACCCTCTACGTCATCCAGGTTGTGGTCTTCCCACAGCAGGACTGTCAGACCGTTTTGCAGTTTATATTCCTGCAGACCGGTACGATCCTGTGCAAAAGCAACTGTCGAAACAACAATTGCCATCAAAGCAATAAGAATCTTTTTCATTTTCAATAATTTTAAATCTTAAATCTTAAATCCTAAATCTTAAAATCTTAAATTTTAAATCTTAAATCCTCCGCCCCTTTAAGGGGCGTGAGGCCTACCATTCGAGCAGCACCTTGCCGCACTGACCGCTGACCATGACGTCGAAGCCTTTCTGGAAGTCATCGAAGTGGTAGCGATGCGTGATGACAGGCGATAGGTCGAGTCCGCCGAGCAGCATCTGCTCCATCTGGTACCAGGTCTCCCACATGCGGCGACCGGTGATACCCTTGATGGTCAGGGCGTTGAAGATGATGTCCGACCAGTTAACCTGCGTATTGGACGGCAGGATACCCAACTGGGCGATATTAGCGCCCTTGTACATATGGGCAATCATGTCGTTGAAGGCAGCGGGTGCGCCGGACATCTCCAGACCTACGTCAAAACCGCGGATACCGAGTTTCTGCATGGCGTCAGCCACCGTCTCACCCTTGGAGCCATCTACGCAGAGGGTAGCGCCCATCTTCTTGGCGATACCCAGACGCAGCGGGTTGATGTCGGTTACCACCACATTCTTGGCGCCCGCAAAGCGGCAGATACCTGCAGCCATCGTTCCGATCAGGCCGGCACCGGTGATGAGCACATCTTCGCCCAGCAGCGGGAAGGCTAAGGCTGTATGGGTAGCGTTACCGAAGGGGTCCATGATAGCGGCGAAGTCGTCGGGTATAGCCGGATGCAGTTTCACTACGTTGGATTCAGGTATGGTGACATACTCGGCAAAGCAGCCATCCTTACCCATGATACCCACGGAGATGGTGTTCTCGCACACGTGTCCCATACCGCGGCGGCAGTTACGGCAGTGACCGCAGACGATATGTCCCTCGGCGGTAACACGTTCGCCCACCTTGATATTCCGCACTCCGGCACCGACCTCGGCTACCACACCCACGAACTCGTGACCCATGGTATAAGGCGGACGGCAGTGGGTCTGCGACCATTCATCCCATTTGTACATATGCAGGTCGGTACCGCAGATAGCGGCTTTGGTGACCTTAATGAGTACGTCATTGACGCCTACCTCGGGCATCGGAACATCTTCCATCCAGATGCCGGGTTTTGCATATCTCTTTACTAATGCTTTCATTGTTTTTATTTTTTGGATTATAGACCGTTCGCTGCGCTCACTAAAGGAGCAAGGAGTAAAGACTTAAATGGTTTGTAACGACCATTCCGGTTACCAAAAGTCCCATCCTGTATAGTCGAACGTATTTTGTCTTTATTCTTTTAGCGCAGCGGTCTTTGTTCTTGGCTCTTTCTTTTGTTCTGACAAAAATCGTGCCATTATTTCAGCACACCGAGTTTTTTGCCCACCTTGATGAATGCGGCAACGCCCTTGTCGAGCTGTTCGGTGGTATGTGCGGCACTGAGTTGCACGCGGATACGAGCTTGTCCTTGCGGTACGACGGGATAGTAGAATCCGGTCACATAGATACCCTCTTCCTGCAGCGCGGCAGCGAACTCCTGGCTCAGCCGTGCGTCATACAGCATCACGGCGCAGATAGCAGACTGCGTGGGTTTGATATCAAAGCCGGCAGCTTTCATCTTGGTGACGAAATAGTCGGTATTGGCGTGCAGACGGTCTTGCAGGGTGTTGTCGCGGGTGAGCAGCTCGAAGGTCTTCAGGCCGGCAGCTGCAATCATGGGCGGGATGGAGTTGGAGAACAGATATGGACGGCTACGCTGACGCAGCAGGTCGATAATCTCCTTCTTACCGGTAGTGAATCCGCCTACCGAACCACCAAAGGCTTTGCCTAAGGTACCGGTCAGTATCTCAATCTTACCGCGCAGGTTGTATTGCTCGGTCACACCGTGTCCGGTCTTGCCGACAACACCGGCCGAGTGGCTCTCATCGACCATAACGAGGGCGTTGTATTTCTGTGCCAACTCGTAGATCTTATCCAGCGGGCATACATTACCGTCCATCGAGAAGACACCGTCGGTAGCGATGATACGGAAGCGTTGTGCCTGGGCAGCCTGCAGTTGTTTCTCCAGGTCTTCCATATCGCCGTTAGCGTAGCGGTAACGAACAGCCTTGCACAGACGCACGCCGTCGATGATAGAAGCGTGGTTCAGCGCGTCGCTGATGATGGCATCCTCGGCCGTCAGCAGCGGCTCGAACAGACCACCGTTGGCATCAAAGCAAGCGGCATAGAGGATGGTATCTTCCGTTCCGAAGAAATCGGAGATAGCCTTCTCCAGCATCTTGTGGGTATCCTGTGTTCCGCAGATGAAACGTACCGAGGCCATACCGTAGCCACGTACATCCATGCGGTCCTTAGCGGCCTGAATCAGCTCCTTGTTATCAGCCAGGCCGAGGTAGTTATTGGCGCAGAAGTTAATGACATCCTTGCCGCCTTCTACCTTGATGCCCGATGACTGCGGCGTGATGATGACGCGTTCGTTTTTATAGAGACCTGCATCCTTGATTTCCTGCAGGGTTGCTTGCAAATGTTTTTGAAAATCGGTATACATAGTATTATTTTTTTTGTGGGTTTATACCCTTCAATTTGGCGAAAGAGTCTGGAATTCCAGAAACCCGGAACTCCAGACTCCCTCTTTGATTCAGTCTAAATCTGTTGTCAATTTTGATATGTGCAGCAAGGCTTATACCAATCCCTGCTCCATCATAGCGGTAGCCACCTTCATGAAGCCGGCGATGTTAGCGCCCTTCACGTAGTCTATCTTGCCGTCGGGCTGCGTACCGAACTTCACGCACTGTTCGTGGATGGAACGCATGATCGAGTGCAGACGTTCGTCAACCTCCTTAGCATCCCAGCTGATGTGCTCAGCGTTCTGTGTCATCTCCAGACCCGAAGTAGCCACGCCACCTGCGTTCACGGCCTTACCGGGAGCGAACAGGAAGCCGGGTTGCGACTGGAAGAAGTGGATAGCGCCGGGTTGGCAGCCCATGTTGCTGACCTCGCAGCAGCACCAGGTACCGTTAGCAACCAGTTCGCGAGCGTCTTCTTCGCTCAGCTCGTTCTGGAAGGCGCAAGGCAGTGCGATGTCGCACTTCACGCTCCAAGCCTTCTTGCCGGCGGTGAAGATAGCCTTGCCGGGGAACTTGTCAGCCATATCCTGTACCTTGTTGCGGTTCGAAGCACGCATCACGAGCATGTAGTCAATCATCTCGTCGGTGATACCCTCGGGGATAGCGCAAACGCCATCGGGACCACTGATAGCAACAACCTTAGCGCCCAGCTCTTTGGCCTTGATAGCGGCACCCCAAGCTACATTACCGAAGCCCGAGAGAGCTACCGTCTTGCCTGCGATGTCCTTGCCGGCGGTCTCCAGCACGTGGTGTGTGAAGTACAGAGCACCGAAACCGGTAGCCTCAGGACGCAGAATCGAGCCGCCCCAGGTCATACCCTTACCGGTCAGCACGCCTGTATGATACTGACGGCTGAGCTTCTGATACATACCATTCAGGAAACCAATCTCACGGCCACCTACACCTACGTCACCGGCGGGGATATCCTGGTCGGGACCGATGCAGCGCCACAACTCAAGCATGAAGGCCTGGCAGAAACGCATGATCTCAGCGTCACTCTTTCCTACGGGGTCGAAATCACTTCCGCCCTTACCACCACCCATCGGCAGCGTTGTCAGGGCATTCTTAAAGGTCTGCTCGAAGCCCAGGAACTTCAGCATGCTGGGCGTAACGGCTTTGTGGAAACGAAGACCGCCTTTGTAGGGACCAATGGCCGAATTGAACTGTACACGATAACCGAGGTTCGTCTGTACCTCGCCCTTATCGTCAACCCAGGTAACGCGGAAGGTGAAGATACGGTCGGGCTCTACCATGCGCTCAACGATCTTGGCTTTCTCAAACTCAGGGTGCTGGTTATACACTTCCTCAATCGAATTGAGAACTTCCTCCACGGCCTGCAGATACTCTGCTTCACCGGGGTGCTTTGCAGCTAATTGCTGCATGATGGTTGCAACTTTCATGTCTTAGATTTTTTGTGTGTTTTATGTTGTAATTTTTAATTTTTAATTCATAATTTTTAATTCAAAACTATGTTTTGCAAAATCGACTGCAAAATTACTGCTTTTTTTTGAAATAAACAAAAAAAATCGTGCCTTTCTCACATGTTTCAAAACATATTTTGCCTTCCGAACCCTCTACGATGTTCTTTGAGATAGCCAATCCGAGGCCCGAGCCATTGGATTTGGTAGTGAAATTAGGCATAAATATCTTCTGCTGCACATCGTCGGGGATACCGGGTCCGTTGTCGGATACGGATATCTCCACCCAGCCATCGGGGCTGGGTGCATGGCGCATCTCGCGGTCACGCAGTACGACGATCACATCGCCGTCCTCGACGCCGCTGAGTGCCTGCAGGGCGTTGCGGATGATATTGGTGAACACCTGCCCTACCTGGTCGGCATCTGCCCATACCATGACGCCGCTATCCGGACCCACGTAGCGCAGCGGAATACCCGCGGGGTTATTGGCCATGAGGCTGATGGTCTGGCTCAGCTTAGCCGCTACATCCACCCACGAAGCCCGTACCTCGGGCATCTTGGCAAAGGTCGAGAAGCCACCGGCGATGCGGCTGAGGTTATCGATCTGCTCCACCAACATGGTGCAGGCTTTGTCAAAGAGCTGGTCGAACTGTTCGCTGTCGCGCTTACGCTGCAGTTGTTGTACCGTCAGTTTCATCGGCGTCAGGGGGTTGTTGATTTCGTGTGCCACCTGCCGTGCCATGGTGCGCCAGGCTCCCTCACGCTCGCTTGCGGCTATCTTGCGGGCAGCCTCGTTCAGTTCATCCGCCATGCGGTTGTAGCGTCGTACCAGTTGCCCCACCTCGTCATCATAGCGGTACTCCAAGTGCCGGTTCTGTCCGCCCAGACGGAACGAACTGATCGACTCGCTGAGCGCAGCCAAGGGAGCATTGATGACACGCGCCGCCAGCACGCCTAACAACACCGACACCAGCAGCACCAACAGGTACGGGGGCAACAAGCGCCCTAAGAAGTTATCCACCTCCAGCGCTTTGGCATCCTGCGAGATAAAACTGGGCACGGCGATATAACCTATCGGCACGTAGTTACCGTTCAGAAACTCGGTATAGGCAGATAGGTAAGATTTGCCGCCGATCTGTTCCATCTGCGTCATTGTATGTTCATCGCCGAAGAATGCCTCCGGTGCCATATGGGTGCTGAGGATGCCTTGCTCGAATAGTTGCGGGGTACTGCTGCCGACCAGCTTACCCTGCATATCGAACACATGGATATCCGTGCCATAGACATGTGCCAAGTCACGCAGGTCGATATTCATGGCGCGGGTGTTCATATCGCTGAGCGAGAGGTCCCAGAAGTACAGGTTACGCAACGTAGCCTGGATATAGGCAGCCTTCTGCTGCAAGCCTATCTGCTGACGATTCTCGTAGTGCTTGCGCACATACCGCACCGAACTGATGAACACAAAGGCAAAGGTTGCCACGGCTGTTGCTACCAGCACCATGCGGAACTTACCGCTCAGGCTCAGGTTCATGAATCCGCGCCGGCGGATGAGGAGCATCACGCCCCAAAAGATAAGTCCCGCCACCAGCAGCAACGACAATATATAAAAGATACGCACGCGTGTGCGCGAGCTCTGCCACCAGGGCTCGTCACGATTCAGTAGCGGCTGATACGAGAAACTCTGCTCCAGCGCCTCGCGGTCTATCTCGCTCCACTCTAACGGGATAGCCGCCATGATCTCATAGGGGCCTACATAAGTCCAACGGCACATGCAACGGGCATTGTCGAAGCTGATTTCCTCCCAACGGTCGTAACTGAAGCGCCGAAGGTTGCGGGTCGTAAGTCGATTGTCAGACCAATAGACCAGTTGGCGGTTCTCAAAGAGGAAATAGAAAATCTCCTCTTCGTTGAGTGTCAGGTCACGTAGACCGGCTTCGTCCAGTTGGGCAACCATAACTTTCAGCTGCTCCAACTGCTGTTCGGCGCGTTTCTCGGTGCGCAAAAGAGCCGACTCCGGGTGACAAGCCGTCAGTAGGAGCGACAAAAAAAGCCAAAAGAGTGTTTTTTTCTGCATTTCGTTTGCATATGTGCTACAAAAAGTGTACCTTTGCAGCCTAAAAACGAAAAAAAATATGCCGAGTCACTATGTAGAGCCTTTTCGTTTTCGTCAGTTTGCGGTTGCACATGACCGTTGTGCGATGCGCGTCAACACCGATGCGGTGCTGCTTGGCGCCTGGTGTCCCCTACCCGATGAGGCTCCGGAACCGCGCATACTCGATATCGGCACCGGTTCGGGTGTGATAGCCTTGATGCTGGCGCAACGCTGTCCCGCAGCCCGGATTACCGCTATTGATATCGATGAGCCCTCTGCCCTGCAGGCGCGCGAGAATTTCCTCGCCTCGCCTTGGCCGGACCGCCTCACCGCGCAGCATATCTCCCTCCAAGAGCTCGCATCTAGGAATCCTAGGAGTCCTAGGAAGCCTAGGAAGCCTAGGCAGCCTAGGTTTGATTTAATCCTCTCCAATCCTCCGTATTTCCGCAACGCGCTTCGCAATCCCGATCCGCGTCGCTCCGATGCCCGTCATACCGATACGCTCTCCTTCGATGATCTCTGTCGTTGTTCAGCCACTCTCCTGTCGGACGACGGCACCTTGGCGCTGGTGTTGCCGGCTGACGCCGAAGCGGAGATAATCACTATCGCTGCGCGGTACGGCCTCAGCCCCACGTATCTCACGCGCGTCTATACAAACGCCACACAGCCACCCAAACGTATCCTCATCGCTCTAAAAAAACAACTATCGACTGTCAACTGTCAATTGTCGTACGGCTTTAGCCGATCGTTCGAGGCTTTAGCCGAGATAAGAACTATCAACTGTCAACTATCAACTATCCTCCTCGGCTCTGCCGAGTACCACGCCCTCTGCGAGGACTTCTATCTTTAATTTCTGGGGCCCCCAAAAAAGACCCGGTCGCCCTCACTTCATCAACTCGACATGATCGTGATGATGCCCGCAGCAGTCATCATCATGATGCAGCAGATGTATGCCCAGATACAGCCCGTAGCCTAAGAACAGCACCGCACAGGCATAGCGGAACCAGTGCTCGAACTTGCCTAACTTCTCTGTCAGCGTCTGGCTATTAACGGCGGTATAGGATATTATCCACGCCAGTATCATAATCGGCAGACCCGTAGCTAAACCGAACAGCACGGGCAGCATGTAGCGTCCGAAAGTAGAGAGGTCGGCAGTCACCGCCAGGTCTATCATCGTAAAGAAATACACCAAACGATGCGGGCAGAAAGCGATTGCAAAGAAGATACCGAGCATGAACGACCACAGCCAACTCGATTTGTCATCCACATTCTGCAACACGTGCCCCAGCCCGTGGTCATGGTCATGGTGATGATGACCGGTAAAGAGCAACAGTACGCCGCATACCAGCATAAAGATGCACAGCAGCGGTTCGCCCCATTCGTTCAGGAAATGGTGGATGCCTTCGGTCTGTGCACCCATGATAAAGGGGATACTGAGTAGCACATACGCCGCCAACTTACCCAACACAAACATCAGGCCGCAGGTCAGCACGCGGCGTTTGTTTTGCAGTTCGCGGTCGATATATCCTATCGCCGCTACGCTGGTAAATAAGGTGCAGGGGTCTAATATCATCATGAACCCTAACACCAGAGCATAAAATATCGTTAATGTCATATGATTGACAATGTTTATGTACGAAGTATGAGATATTGAGTATTTATGTACGACTTAGTATTTACGATTGGTTTAATTCCGCATTAACTTCCTTATCTAACTGATTAAGAAGATAGATATCACCTTCCTCACGCAATGTAGAATCCTGCAATAACCTCTTATATAATGCGCTATTAAGCACATAATTAATTGCCGATTCGTAACTGGAATTATATTTCTTCATCAAATGCTCAATCATGGCATTGATGGAATAATCTATGACCTGATAATTGACTGCCATATTAACATTGAGGATTTAACATTGAGATTGCATATTCCGAACAGAAAGCCACTTGCAGAGACTTAAACTTATCAAAATGAATCAAAGGCACAATTTCTTCAAATGTCAGATTCTGTGTACGCTTCAAAATAAACTTCTCCTTCAATCCTTTGTCAGCAATCGGCCCGATGATGATATCATAAGCCGGTCGCCTAAAAAATGGATTATTATGATTATTCCACACAAAACGAGCCCATTCTTCATCAGCATGAAAGTGTTTGATTTTCAAAGTGCCATTTTCCAATTTCTCCAGATTGATAGCATATTGATTTACGATCGGGTTATACGAAAAGCGTTTCTTCGCCCAATCCAATGCCGTCTCGCGGTTGTACGTCGTATAGAAACATTTACCGAAATCGTGTCCATTCTCGCCTGCATCCCAACGAGGGGTGGTCACCTGCTGATCCGAACCATGATATAACAGAATATGTTTTGCCATCTTTGCTCAACAATCACATTACAGACACCTGCTTTGCTACCTGCTTTGGGGAAATAGGATTCTGCTGACGAGCAGCTGTAAAAATAGTATTCATAGCTTGCTCTTTTGCTTGCAACATACTTACAGCCTCAGCCATGGGAACTTCATGCATATTTGCATACTCGCGGATACAATCCGTAGAGTAACGAATCTGCTTGAAATTGAGATTGCGATTTCGCTTGCGGCTTACAAGTCGGGCATTGGCTTGGTTACCCGGACTATATAAAATTACTTTTTTACACATATTGCTTTTCCTTTCTATTTTCCACTCTAAACTCTAAACTCTAAACTTCTCTCAACACTAAACACTAAACTCTCAACTAAAACCATACAAACAATCAAGACTATCCTTGATAGCCTGATTGCAATCGTTTGCACGGATTTGTCGGCCTCAGCCTCTAATCTTCCACTATTTCCTTTTTAGTTGGCCGGTACGCCGCCCAGGTCACCACCGCCGGGAGCAAAGCCATCACGCGCAGGAGCGTTACCCGTGCCAGGCTCGCCAATACCTGTAGTACCGCCGAAACCTTGCATCAGCTTGTCACCCAAGACCTGCATTGCTTCCGTCTGAGGAATAAGATATTTTGTTTTCATATTGCTTGTAATAATTGTCAAAGTTTTATTCTTTCATAAATCCGGTAAAGTCGGACCAGTTCTCCACACGGAACGCTCGGATATCCCGCACCGCCTGCACAAACCATGGTATCGCCTTTAGCGCATTCATCGCCCGAAATACACCAACCAAATCTTCACTCTTATTGAGATAAAGGTTATTTGTTGTAGTTGTAAAATCAAATGTTTGCAGTATAGCATCAAGCTCTTGAGCCAATCGTTCCCTATCAACTCCTGTTTCTTTCTCGGCAAGACTCCAGTCTATATTCGCTATTATTCCAAACATACGATTTGGCATTTTTCCTTTCAAGGTGCAAAGGTACTGCTTTTTTTTGATATACGCAAGTTTTTTCGCAAAAAAAATTACTTTTTATTTTTGAGTATCATAACGCAACTGATGTCCCGTATCTTTGTTCATACAGTTCTCTAGCACGTGCCTCGAATATTTTCCGCATGCCTACCATCCGACGCAGAGCCTCCAATCGCTCTTCTTCTGTTTTGTAAACAATTGCTTCCATAGTTATTTTCCTTCCTTTTTCATTTCACGCTGCAGAATGCTTGATAAAGTTCCTTATGCCACCTGCAAATATTGCTTAACGCAAGCAATGAACTCAACAATAATGGGGCGTTTATCTGCAATGCTTTCCGCTGTAATCTTATAAAATATATTATAATCTGCTTTATCTCTCAATTGCTCCATTTTAGCAATCAATGATCCAAATCTCGGTTCAAAGATTCCCGTCTTCACAAAATACTGACTAAACTGAACATTCATGCCATCATGCGAACGGGCATAAATCTCGTTCATTACGAAAAGCGCGTGTACGGCATGAAAACATGCATAATAATACCGATTAGCCGCCGTAAAATAATCTCCGTTCTCATAGCAAGTATCAGCACTATGAAGAAACATATCACATCGTTCCAGATGGAGATCACGCATCGTAATTCTTTCTTCCGGTGAAAGACTCATATCAATTCTATTTTATCGGTTTGGACATTCTTGTAAAAAGGCGATATCTTGTACGAATCCCACTCGCTACGCGTGTACATGATAGGATTTATTATCTCACCTATATCTCCGCTCAACAGGGTAAAAGGATACGTTATATTATCGTAGTCTTCTTCGCGAAGTGTATCTTGATTCAGCAGCACCAATAAATCCCAGTCAGACCCCTTGTGAGCATCTCCGCGTGCTCGCGATCCATAGAGCCACAAGTGCCCTCCTTTCGGCAGCACCTGCTTTCCCAGACGGGTAATCTTATCCAGCACTTCGTTCCTTCTCATAATCACTTTTTCATTTCACGCTGCAAAGTTACAACAAAATTTTGGAATAAACAAGGATTTGTGGAAAAAATGCAAATTTATTTGAATTTTATGCCGCAAGACTTGTTATTCGCACAACAGTGCGAATGTAAGTTCATGAAGCGATTGAGCCGCACCGAATAGCGTCCGGTGGACGGTATGAGGAGTAGGTGTGGCGCGCGAGTGCGAGGAGTCCCCCACTCCGAGCACATAGAACTTCCTCTATTGCTCCCTATCTTAGGGTAGCTGGTCGAAGTTACTGATTCATTTTTGGAATACGCAAGTTTTTTTGCAAAAAAATTACTTCTTTTGTCTCTTAATAATCTTATTCATCCTATAATTTAATGTATCCATGCGGTTATTTATCTGGTGCACTTGTTCTAACACGAATTGTTCATCCGCTTTCAAGCCCGCGGTTTCATTTTGTATACAATCTATTATTTCCCGCTGATATTCCTTCTGTTCTGTTGAAGATTTATTTGCCTGTTGCGTACTATACCACAAACTCCATGCGGTTGATATACAACCGAAAAGCAAACCTCCTATGCCGACATAATACCCCTTCATACTATAGCCTAATCCCAAGGAGGTACTTATTTTGCTAAACGATGACTCAGACTTAAGTGTGAGCACTTCCAGATGAGCAATTGTCTCTTTCAGCAGTCTCTTTCTATCAGCAGATACACAGCAGGGAAATGACCTCATCAAAAAATTACAAAATGTGCGTTCGTTTAACGTATTTTTCTCATGCTCATATAGTCTCCCCATCCTGTCATGCATCTCAACTATCTTGTAACCTTTTTCCAATTTTTCTACAATCTTTTCGTAATTGCGTGAATGCATCTTACATTCACCGTTAAACTTGCGCTCGTAATCTGCGATAAGACGCCCCACTATCTCATTACGCACATTTGTATCATCCCATTTTATGGGCGCAGATGAGGTATAGGGTCTCAACAATGAGTCTACGGAATCATCATGAAACACATGTCGATGGAAAAAACTTTTGAAATAATGATACAACGCATTAGGCATTTCCATACGGAGGCGTTCACACAGGAAATCTGTTTGTTGCTCATTTAAGTCCAATTTATATATAACGAATCCTCGGTCATCTGATTTTATATAGTTAAAAATCAGTGTTTTATCGAGTAGTTTCTTTTCTATGGAATAATTCAATACAATATCGCATGAATCGGATAATATTTGGCCACGAACATACAAAGGAGGAAGAATGTCTATATCACACAAAACCTTCTCTTCCAATTGAGGACAAATTACACATGGCTCCTTCTTTTTAACTTGAGGAATCCATAATACGTAGTGATAAGAACTCATTATATTGAGAAACTTACACGCTTAATATAAGTATAATAGAAATCGCTTATATAGTCACGAAGACTTCTCTTGCCAAAAAAAGCAGATGTCATTTGCTTCACCCATTTGGTAGTCTTATAGGTATACCCCTTTTCACTAGGTGCATTTTCAATATACCCTATAGCCTCCAATTCACGCACATCTTCCTCACCTATCATTTCCTCCAATTTTTTGACATATCCACAGGGGTACTTGTATAGCACTTCCAAAATGTCAGTTTGAGCATTCATATTGACTTCTGCAGTTACCATAAAAAGCTATTCATTATTTAGCCTGCAAAATTACAACAAATATTTTATATCTGCAAATTTTTTTTTAAAAAAAATCTAAAATAAGTGTTTTTTTTTATTTTTTGGAGATTTTTATCTTATTTTCCTCCTAAAAGCCGACTATTCATACATTTTTTACTCGATTGGTCCAAATTCTTTCTTATCAATTCGCTCTTCCAGTACATAGAAGATGGTATTCTCTACCGGATTACTGGAAGCTATTCCATAAAGCGGGTCTTTGTTTTCTTCATATTCTTTTGTTGTGGGCTCTGTTAAGGTAAACATAGTTTTCAATTTTGCGCAATGACCTTTATTTGACACTTTATATACTGGAATAGCTATATTTTCTATCATTCGCAAGTCATTGCCTATATATGATTCAAAGTCTTCTTCTTGCTGCGTTGTATCAAAATATACGCCATCGATTTTTCTATCAGATGCACTGTTTTGTACAATCATGTGCATTACCAATTGTGGAAATACATATTCCGGCTTGTATATTCCATCATCTGATTTCACCTTGAAAGAGCAGGCAATAATCAGCGGTAACGTCATTAAATAGTTTATGAGTTCTTGTTGGGATTTTATTTCACGTTTAATCCTCAAGTCTAATAAATTAAGTGAACATTTCTCATTTAATGCAAAGGCTGAAATCATCAAATCATCCATTACAGTCCGTCTCATTTCCTCCCAGCACACATAGATGGAGCACCCAAGATACAAACATGGCATACCAATCATACTGAATCTGTACGATTTAATAGCCTCTCGCTTATCAAATGGGACATGAAACAAATCTTTTCGTTTGAAAATCTTATAGGTTTTTGTACCCTCCACTTTAGAACGCATACGATAAAACCTTTGTGGGCCGCCTCCATGAATTGTTGCAAACGACCAATCTTTCTGATAGTTCTTCCACCACTTGTTCATTATACACTTTGCGATTGTTCCATTGTTGTAATCCACATATGTAGATAGAATATAATCGCACAATTTTTTAAGTCTCTTTTTAAATGTCTTGGATGGTTTATACACAGATGCTTCATTAAATATATCATACACATCTGCAAAACCGGTATATTTTACACCAGTGGATATTTCCTCGCAATAGTTCTTTAAAGCATCACTCAACCGTTCTTCAAATACCCGTTCATCTGCTCTTGTCCATTCGTGTATTTTTGCCACCAATGAACTACAATCTATCAATCTATCCATCTTTACATCTATTATATGTTGCCCTTGCTTTTTTCTTCATTTTTATTTTAAAAAAATCAAAGAGGAGTACTCGCGCACTCCTCTTCGATTCAAATCACTTATCGCGCTTGCTTGCCGACGGCGTCGTATAAGTGACCGTCACGCAAGATGTACAGGTTGCCGTTCAGCAGGATCTTCTGCACACCATTTTCACCATTGAGCAATTCACCATTCTCCACTCCCGTCGGCATCTGATTCGGCTGTACTACCAGCAGGAGTCCGTAGCCAGTCGTCGTGCCGCGCGTGAGGTCGAGTTCGTAGTCACCCAACGAGAGGTTCCAAACGATTGCACCATTGTAGGTCACGTAGAGCGTAGCGCCTTCTACCTGCTGAGCAGAAATCGAATAGGTTCCAGCTGCGGGAGCGAAGAGGTTAAGCTGATAGGTCGCCTGATTGTCAACCAACGGAGCATATTCAACGGCCAATTGAACGCCGTAGTTACTACTGCTGATTTGAGCAACCTTGGCAGTTCCCATCGACATCTTCGCCAAGTCTTTGGTAATCTGGTACGAATTCAAGGCATCTTCCGAAGCAGCCACGAACAGCTGATCTTTGTATGTCTCGTTTCCGAACGATACGCAGATACGCTCAATTGTCTGACCATTTACGCGAGCAGGAGCCAAGATATTCTCTGTAGCATCACTTCCGTCATCAAATGACATACTTGCAGTAGCACCGGCTTGGATAAAGAACGGTGAACCTACCGTGAAGGTAAACGTATTTGCACTCTTAATAACAAAGGCGTTTGTACTGTGGTTATAAACGTACATATCGCTATGATAATAGGAGCTACTTTGAGCCTTCACGTATTGTACGGTCGGGTTACCTACTCCATTCCAACCAGAGTTAGATGCATCTACTCCTGTAGAGGTTTCAAATTTGTTAAAGCCTACAGTAGCATCAACACGGTTACAATTATAGCCACCGGGCTGAGCCTCCATCTTGAAGCGAATCGTGTTGTGAGCGCATACATTGTTCTCGTCAGCATAGAGACTGATGAGGTAGAACACACCCGGAGTCAACGTCCCGTTGAAACGTTTCCAGCCATAGTTACCCGTAGCACGAATGTCGCCGTGATAGCTATAGAGTACATAGTCAATACCGTCATACAACTTAACATTAGAGGTTGTATAGATACCCGTCGAAGAGTTAACCGGGAACGGAACGCAGAATGCGTAGTAGCCATAAGAAGCCGTGCCCGAAGGATCAAGCGTATAGTCGAAGTAAGCCTCACCAGTGACGCGCAGGTTCTTAGCATTATTAACATCAATTATTACTTGACCTGAACTATTGCCTTCATTAGTAGTCTTGCTTGCAGCGATTTGGAAGACATCGGCTTCCACATTCTCATTCAATGTTACCTTACCGCCATCTTCTACAACAAGGCTTTCTGTCGTGGTGGTAGCGTTTACTTCCATCTCTGCACCATTCTTAATGGTAACTTGACCCAGAGGCTTGGTAGCATCATTTGCGGTGAATGTACCGCCTTCTATAACGATATCCGCATACGCATCAACTGCAGTCATATCGGCATTAGCAGCAGGTTTTACAGTCTTTGAATAAATCGCAATCGCATTTTGAGACGGAGTTCCTTCATTAGCATAGCAAGAGAAGAGACCATCACTACTACTATTATATCGAATTAATTTTCTACTATTAGTACCTTGAGCAAGAATTGTAGCCTCACCATTAGTAATCGAAATAGTCCATTCGGAGTTGCCATTCTCGTCTAAGTCATTCTTTTCTTTCAGGTAGTTGCTGCTCGAAGAAGCTGCATAAAGATACTTGCCTCCGGTAGTCTTAAGAGCATAAGTATTAGCACCTATAGCCTCCAATGTCAAAACACAAGTACCTTCACCGGGAGTCAATACATCACTACTCAACGTGCTTGCTACAGCGTAACGATTATTACCTTTATCTTTACCCATCGTAGTGAAAGAAGTACTCGAAGAATACTCTGCGATAATGATACGCTCTCCATCCTCCAAGTTAGCTGCATTAGTTACACGTCTCCAGGAACCATTCACATTGTCCGAAACTTCTTTTACTACCAGCGTGTACGAAGCCGAACCGGCGTAATAACTCTCACTCTCTTCCGAACTTGCAGTTACTTTAACTGTTCCGGCTGTTCCGGTAAGCGTAAGAGCGCCACTGGCTGCATCTACTGTCGCTACCGAATTGTTGTTGCCTGCGTAAGTAACTGCCAAATCATGCGGGTTCGTAAGAGAAGGAGCTACGAACTCTTCTCCTACAGTAATTTCATAATTCTTAGTCTCATAGTTCAAACCAGCTGCTTGTTTCGGCACATTACCGTTCGGAGTATAGATTACAACTATTTGCGTCATACGAACTTGAGCAGATGCTGCAAGAGTAACCGTTTCAGAGGAACCCGTCCAAACACCGCTAGTACTATTCACATCAGCGTAACTGTAGCCTTCTGCGGAGAAACAAGAAGCATTGTATTTATTATCGTCTCGTTCTTTAGTTGTCAACTCAACTTTAATAATATCACCAACCTCAGAAGAGATCGTCATCGAACTATTGCCATAACATTGATAGTAACTCGTGTTATTAAATGTACTAGCTGCAATCGATATGCCACCCTTCATCAAAGGTGAACTATCACTCATATCCGTTCCGGCAACGAATATCACCTCATTAGCCTCAACCCATTGAGCGACGAATGTTACGGAACCGGCTACGGTATAGGTGGAATTAACCTCACGCATTTCCTCTTCAAGTGCAGTTTCCAACTTCCAACCCATAAATATATGGCCCGCGTAGGTAAATCCTTCCGGTTTCGCTGCCAAGTGATATTCACCCGCCGGTACTTCAGTTACCAGAACTTGTGCCTCGCCGGCATCACCAGCCTTATATGTAATCGTGTAAGCATCAGTCCACTGTGCTACAAAAGTTACATCTCCGTTAACTGTAAAATCAGAACCGGCTACACGAATATCTTCTTCAGGCATAGTCGATAACTTCCAACCAGCAAATGCGTGGTCTGTATAACTGAATCCTTCCGGCTTAGCACTTAATTGAATAGTTGTACCTTCTTCGATATCCGAAACAGTGACATCTTGACCCGTTGCACCAGTACCGACCTGATAGGTTACAGAATAGTGTTGGAATGCAACCGCTTCCCAACGAATCGTAAGATCACCAATTTGAATAGCTTTATTATTAGAACGAAGACCTACATATTTATAGTTACCCGTTACAGAAAGGCTCTTGCTGTTGCTTGTCAATGTACCAATCAAAGTTCCTTGAGTATTTTCATTATATAAGTCTGCAGGGCTAGAATAAGCATTATTAGAACCGTAAACATTTATTGTTCTTTCAGCTGTCATAGATGCTACCGCTACCGAACGCACATAACCTTTGGTCGTTGTCGCTACTATACCGGAGTTATTGTTATCTGAACGCACTTGAATATCTGTCACATTCTTTGCAGTATTTCCAGAATATGTAATACCCGATCCAAAAGTGTTCTTCTCCCAGTCACCATACTGGGTGCTTGTAACTCCGATATTATCAGCGGTGAAATAATCCTTGTTCGGATCTGTTACATTCAGAACATAGGAAGCCGTAGCAGATTCATAAGCTGATGTTTCTTCCGATGTAGCAGTAATAGTTACAGAACCTTCTTCTTGCTTAATCGTAACTTCTCCTGTTTCGGCATTGATTTCAGCAATACTACCATCACCGCTAATACTATATGTAATATCTACCTCTGCCGATTTACTCAATTCAGGAGCGATAAAAGCATTTCCGATAAATGCACTGTATTCTTCATTCTCGAATGACAATACAGGCACCGTCTTCTCCGTTACTGTAATTGTAAACGTTGTCGAAGCTGCGGTATAATTAGTTCCCTGAACGATAGAAGCTGTTACAGTAATAGAACCGGTATTTGTGCCTTTCGTGACTACACCAGCATCGGAGATTGACGCCACATCCTTTGCAATATCCTCTGCGGATATGGTGTAAGTAATTTCCGGAGTCGGCTCCACGTTGCATGTAACATTAACTGACTTAGTATCATCCGTCGTCTTCATAGCAACATTAGCTATCGAGAGCGTTGTCTGAGTACCGCTGGCGTAAGAAATGGTTATAGAACCTATTTTACAGGTTGCTCCTGCAGTAAAGACCACTTCACTTTCCAAACCGCTCCATGTACCACTCTCATAAGCGCCTTTATTAGCAGTCACATTTATACTACTATTAAACACAATTCCAGTCATCAACTTACCATTGGGAACAGAAATTGTCAAAGTACTATTTGTGTAGAATCGGGCAGTATGATCGCTCACATAATATTTCGGAGCATTTTGTGTATTTCCGGCCTGATCGAATACTATTGACACCGGAGTAGTGTTGACTGTCGTGATATTCACATCCGAATTGCCAAGAGATGACGCAGTCCATGTAAAATCACTACCTTCAATCCATTGTGCGGTGAAAGCCTTACCTCCGGCCGGCATCACATATTCGGCACCGGCAGCTTTTGTCTCTGTGCCATCATTCCAACCGACAAACTTATGGTCAGTATAAGTAAACGCACAAGCAGGCAAATTAAAGTTCTCACCTACATATTTGGTAATATCATCAACAGTTTCGTCACCATCTGCATCCCCTTTTGCAAATGTCGCAGTACCTTGTGGTTCTTCAGTGAACGAACCGGTGACAGTTACTGCAAATGCAGGCATTGAAAACGTATTATTCGTCACCTCTACCGATTGTTCTTGCTCATATCCATCAATATAAGTAACACTCCAGCCATTAAATGTAAAGTGCTCATTGGTCGGGGTTGCCGTCAAAGTAACGATATTATTTTCCTCTGTCTGAGTATAGTCCGCCGCTAATGTACCACCCTTCTCCGGTTGATTAATCGTGATGGCATATTTCGTGCCGGCAGGGTTTGCCTTGAAATAATAAGTTGCATTTTGAGGTGTGTAATAGTCACGAGCAGCAGTAATTGCAATAACTGTATTAGTTACTGTCTCTGTTATGCTTACTGGAGTAGCAGTTGTTAATGCGTCTCCATTCAGTGTGCTGGTAAAACCGCTAACAGGAGTTATTGTAATCTCTTGTCCGTTAGCAACCATCGTAGGCTCGCTCTCATCTGTACTACCTACTTGAGAAAGAGCCGGCAATTCTGCATTTCCGGCAACAATACATGCAGCATCAATCGGAAGAATCTCATCAACAGGATCTGCATTTTTAGGTTTATAAGAAATCAATATACCCGTTACATCGCAAGCAGTCTTAGTCAACGGAAGAGCTTTATAATTTTCTCCGTCTTTAGTTTTCTCCAATTGGTCATAGAATCGCAATGTGTTGTTTTCTTTTGACAAGTCAACACTCTTATTGTTATCTAATGCTTGAGCAGTAAAGCTAACACCTTTCAAGGTAACAAGTTTACACATATTAGCATTGATGGTCTCAGAAGCTAAAGAACTAATCTCTGCCGGAGACGGTGTGAATGTCGCTGTTTCTGTTGCAGCAATAGTTCCTTCTTTTCCGGATACAATCTTCATTTCCGGCATATTGCCATAAGTAGCATATTGGGCTTGGAAAAGACCCGTTACTTTATGACCTGCTGTCCAAGAACTATTATTAGCAAAGAATATACAAATGGCATTACCAGCTGCATCTTGCACATATACGTTCTTTCCATTTACTCCGGTAACAACTACCTCATTCCCGAATTGAACATAAACATCTTCACTCGGTTTAGCTGTCAAAAAGGCAGAAATACTTGTATAAGGAGTGATTTTTGTGAATACCTGTTCAGCAACTGCACTCGCATCGTCTCCTAAAATAGCAATTGCCTTCACCGTAGCACCGTTTGTTAAAGCAAACGGCTCACTATATTGTGTGCTACTGCTGTTCGGAGTTTCGCCATTCGTGGTGTAATAAATTGCCGCACCAACAGTAGTACAAGCTAATGTTACAGTAGTGGATTCGTAGAAATTATCCTCACCGGAGATTGTCGGTTGGGCAACAGCAATTGCAGCAGCCTCATAGAAGACTTTAACTACTTTGATTCGACGATGGCCAGAAGTACCACCCACGTTAAAAGTTACTGATTGAGCACTTCCATTCCATATATTGTTCTCATACGAGTCAACATCCGTTGAAATAGTATTTGACCCATCGCCAGAACCAAATTCTAACACAATTTTAGATATCGTAACACCCTCACTACCAGCAACAGTCATATGACCACCACCATATACACGAATAGCCGTTCCTGTATCATAATACTTTCCATCGTTACTTCCATCTCCAAAAGAGATTGTGATATTAGCATCTGCATTGATGGAAGTGTATTGTTGTTGATTAGTGTAACTTTGAGCACTAAAGTCAAAAGTCAAAGTCGGGGTTTCAACTGCGGTAACGTTAAGACCCGTAACATCATACCAATCACTTGTTTGTCCGCCAGCTGTTGCACGCACTTGCAACGAAGTTTGCCCTTGCGTTAGTGTATAATCAGCAATTTCAACTGCATCACTCGTCGAATTTGTTCTTACTTCCCATGTAATATCAGAGGTAATAGCAGCCTGTGATGCATCGCTATAGGTACCTGTTACTACCAAACCCGTAACATCAAACGCGTCACCAGCTTCATACGTTGTCTTTGACGGTGTACCGGAAACTGCAATCGAAGAAAGGGTCGGTTGTGATGGGCCACCGGCTTCAACATAATACTCGACCTTACTAATAGTAACTAAACCATTGCTTGAACCACTAGCACAATCGAATTCAACTTTATAGTACAAATTTGCGGCCCTATTCGCGGAAGCTATAGTTGCCTCTTGGGCGCCTGTTGATTTTGCAAAACTACTTTCCTCAGTCCAACTGCTATTATCGGATGAACGATAAAGTTTGATACTATTAACTTTAGAGGCTGTTAAAGCATCAATTGTGACAACAACTTTGGTCACAGTTTTGTCAATTTCAGCACTAATAATGGTTGCTACCGAGGCATTATTTTTACGTCCACATTTTACGTAAGTCCAACCATTGTTATTATTATTAAAATTAGAGAGACTAACTGTAAAGCCATTGTTTGTTGCGCTCCATGTACTTGTGTAATCAGATTTGCCAGCAGAGTTGTAGTCAGATCCAAACAAAGCGGTTTTGTACACAACATCCGTTCCCCACGCATTTATACTACCGACCAAAAACAGTAGCATGAAAGCAAGGTGTTTGAGCATTGAATTCCGACGGCGAGCCGACGGAGAACAAACAGTCAAGGCTGACGTCCTACCAACGTCGTGCCTACAAAAAGTTGTTAAGTGTTTCATAATTTAAATTAAAATATTTGTTATTATTGTTAATTGCAATATATAGCGTTCTTTGAAAAGTTGTACACATTGTAGTTCTATTTGGATGAAATTTTACTTTTTTTTGCCAAATTATTTGCATAATTCATTTTTTTGTAGTACCTTTGCAGCGTCAAAGGTAATCAACAAAAATAAATTGCAATTATGGCACAAGAAACGCTCAATAGTCTCATAGCTGTCATATTGACGCTATCTCTTCCTGAACAAGAACAAGTAGTGATTCGGCTTCAGGATAACATCAAGCACTTATCCGGTAAGTTCCAACCTACGGAGGAGCAGCAAGCTCGTCTGCGCCAAGCATATCGTGAAGCACAAGAAGGAAAGTTCATCTCCCAAGAGGCTGCTCACCAAATGATGGAAGAGTTTGAACAAACTCAATATGCTGTCGCTGTATGAAACCCGTTTGGACCGAGCAAGCGATTCGTGGTTGGCAAGAGGTGGCTTCATATATCCGCCGCGAGTTTGGCCGTCAGGGATTGAAGTTATTCATACAACGCACGAAGGAAACAGAAGATTTCATTTCGAAGTTTCCACAAGGCAGCGAAATAGCATGGATTGATCCTCTTACGAATGTTACCTATCATTGGCGTCCCATATATGGCAGAAGCAAGATGCTGTATTTTGTTCAAGATGGTGTAGTTATTATTGCCGACTTCTGGGATGTAAGAAGTAATCGTGCCTCGTAGAGGCTAAGAAGTAACCACTAATCCGAAATAGATATTACGTGTGTACCTGATTAAGTTTTAGTCAGGTACTTTTTGTGTACATTATGTCAAAGAACATATCATTTACCATTTGGTCATTTACCATGTACCATTTGGGTTAAGGTCAGGTTCCCCAAGGTGGTATGTAATAATTGTACAAACGCACAAAATATTAACAACAAAATAAAAAACATTATGAAACATTTAAACTTTTTATCAAGTTTGGGCAGTCAGTCTGGAAGTCACAGAGGCGTGACCAAGGCTGTGACTGTCGGTTCACCGTCGGTTCACCGTCGGGGGGCAATGTTAAAGTCCCTGTTTCTCGCTCTGTTGCTTTTGGTTGCAGGAGTGGGACAGATTTGGGGTTACGCAATCACTTTTAGCAAAGGGAGCGGTGATGGCACAGCTGCATCCACATCTACTTCTTGTAGCACGATTTGTTCAGATGGTTCCTCGTATTTGTCAGGCGATTTGGTAATAGCTACGAAGGTGTATTATAATGGTAGCGGCGGAGTAAAATTAGGAACTTCTAGTGCTGCCGGAACTATTAAAATGAATCTTGCATCGGCTGTTACCCCAACATCAATTGTAGTTAGTGCAAAATTATATAATTCATCCAAAGCAGCCACATTGAAAGTAAATGGCAGTGCTACTAAAAATGTTACTGCAGATTATTCAAATCTCTCATTTGATATAACTTCCGAAATAAGTTATATTGAACTAGTAGGTTCTAAGTATTGCTGGATTGAATCTATTACTGTAAATACTGGCTCACAAAATCCGACCCTTTCTTTTGCTCCTTTTCTTCCTGACCCCATCGGGTCGATTCCGATACTTTCTCGAGCCATTCTCGCATCATCCTACACCCTATATATACTACGTATATATCCCGTGATTTTGGAATCCTCTATTTTTTATCCATTTTTGCCCTATAATGGTTTTTGAGCTTTTTTTGGACCATTTTTGGCCATTTTGAACTAATCTACCCCTTCGTTTAAGTGTTTCATAATGTCAATGTCCGTTTCTTATCGTTTTTATCGTGCTGATAAGAGGGCACTTTTATAACAATTCTTTCAGTTTATTTTCATCCGGTAGCAATTCCTTCAACTGCTCACGTATCCTATACGTCGCAACGCCCATTGGCTTTTGGTAATCTTGTAGTACGTATTCGACATATGCCTTATCCGCCTCTTTGCATAAGATAATTCCTATTGAAGGGTTTTCATGTGGCAATTTTTCTTCATCATCCAATATCCGTAAATATGCCGATAGTTGTCCCAAATATGCAGGCTTGAACGCACCTTTTTTAAGTTCTACCACCACTAAGCTCTGCAATTCCCTATTAAAAAAGAGCAAATCTACCCAATGATTATGACCCAATTTATCATAATGCACCTGATTACCTCTATATGTAAAGGAACGACCGAATTCCATAATAAAATTTTTGATATTGATCACGATCTCATGCTCTATAACTGCCTCATCAATATCTTCATCATGTTCTCCCAATTGCTCTACATTGATAAAGTCCAGCATATACTCGTCTTTGAACATCTCTATTGCCTTCAAGGAATGTTGGCTGCAAGGCAATGCTTGAGCAAAGTTATTAGGCATTTGGGATTGATGATGATACAAATCCGCTTTTAACTGTTCGCGCAATGTATATTTACTCCAGTGATTCTTTGCCGTTTGGTGAACATAATATGCTCGTTCTTCAATTGTGCTTGTCTTAGAAAGGATTTCCGTGTGATGCGTAAAACTAATGGAGACAAAATCACTCCAAGTCATCTCAAGTTCCGAGAAGGGATAATTTTTCTTCATTATTTCCACCGCAACAAGTGCCCGACTTTCTGTATTGGGCAATTCGTCAGCCGTGGCTGACGTTTCGTCTTTTCCTATTTCGACAGCCGTGGCTGACGAATTAAACAAACCATTCCAAGCTTCATAGAACAATCGCATTAACTTCAAATTAGTCGCTGAAAAGCCTTTCAACCCCGGCAATTCAAAACTTAATTGTTTGCTGATATTTTCTATTGCACCCGTTCCCCATTCATTTTTTCGTGTGTTATCAGATATGTATCTGCCTATTCCGAAATACAACGCCAACTGTTCCTCATTTACATGATGAGCAGCTTGTAACTGGCTATCCAATATTGCCTGTTTGATAACTTGAACAGCATTGTGATATGTCGGATCTAATTTGGCTTGCATCAGGTACTGCTTGTTGTTTTCGCTTGCCGGTAAGTAACATCAACAAAAAAGCACACCTCGCGTAAGCGAAGATGCGCAGTTTGCTTGCAATATGTCAGCATTTTGACTCATAAGCTGTAGAGTGTCTAAACCGTTTTCTGTCTTATGATATTTTTTGTTCAATTTCGACTGCAAAGATAATGCTTTTTTTTGATATACGCAAATTTTTTTAGAAAAAATGTAATAAAAAAAATCGAGTATCGGTTATGGGTTATCGAGCGCGTTCGGCAATCGGGTCGCAATGGTCGATACCGCTACGCTTAATCGACGGGCGACCGATGCCTCCGCTTCCCCCCACCGCAACAAGTTGCGTCGGGGGCCCCAACGGCCAAAGCTACGGGTATCGGGATTGACTCGGGATTGGCTCGGGAATGGCTCGGGAATGGTTCGGTGAAGTCGGGGAAAAATGGAAGAATCCCCCCGGCCCCCTTTCAAAGGGGGTGACATATTGAAAAAGACTTTAATTTATCAAAAAATGCATAAATTCCAACTATAAAGTTGATTTTTTGACGCTTTTTCTTGCGTATATCATTTTTTTGTTGTACCTTTGCACAAAAATTCAAACGTACTACTACAAATGATAGCTACTTTAGCCGAAATACAGAAGTTCCTCAATGACTTTCACCAGAAAGTAGAGGTGTTCGACATCCTGTTTTGGGATGAGCGAGATAAGAACAATGATTCTCTTCATCAATTGGAGATAACTGCCAATGAACGAAAAGAAATCGTAAAAACCATTGCTCCTGAAGATTATTCCGAAGGACCTATCCGTAACATGTTAAATCGTTTTGGCGATTTATGGGTGTTTGGAAAGGATGTCAAAGGGCAAGAGGTGTACATTAAAATCTGTTATGGTTTACCTAACCATTCTACGATTTGTATTTCTTTCCACGTAGCAGAGTTTCCCATGAACTATCCATATAAGAAAGGAGGTCGATTATGATTTCGCAACAAAAAATTAAGAGTCCGTTAACCGGTGGAGATGCCTTCTACCAAAAAGAAATGCGCGAAACGGAGTTCCGAGGGGAAAAATTCGTATATGAGCATCATAACATTCTTGATTTGGAAACGAATTTGGAGTTTACCAATACTGAGATTGATGAAGGAAACGTTCAGCGTGTTTATTCTCAGTATCGTGCTAAGCACGGGATTCCGTCACCCGAGGATCTGACGGAAACGCGCGAGAAGTACGGACTATCGGCAGCCAAGATGTCAGAGATTCTTGGCTTGGGAACCAACCAGTATCGCTTGTATGAAGAAGGACAGATGCCCAGCGAGGCAATTGGTAAAATCCTCAAAAGCATTCAAGAACCGGCTGTCTTCTTAGGTTACATCGAAGGTTGCAAAAACCAGATGTCGCCGGAGGACTACGAGAAACTTTGCCTGAAGATCAACAAGAGTTTCATCAACGAGATCAAACGACGAAAGAATGTCTCGTGGTTTCGGGAGTTCTTCTCGGTAGGTGGTTTTGCCCGCAAGGTAGCGCTCTAAACGCGTACGTTCTTCTGCTTTCTTCATAGCGTTAGCATTGGCATTGGCGGTGGAGTTGCAGATGCTTATTCGTAGTGGTCGAAGAGGAAGTCGTTGTAGGGATAACGCTGGATATGAATCTGCTTGACACGGGCGTAGAGACGCTCCTTAAGCTGGTCGATATTCTGCTTATCGCGGGCAGAGATGAAGATACAATCATCCTGCAAGCGCGCCATCCAGGTCTTCTGCAGTTCGGGCAGCGAGATATTCTCGCGGCGAATAGGCGTCAGGTCATCTTCCTCCTTGGGCGTATAGGTAAAGGCGTCAATCTTATTGAAAACCACGATACGGGGGATGGTGGTGGCGTTGGCTTTGGTGGTGGCAGTGGCGTTATCGTTGATGATTTCGTTGATGGTCTGCTCTACGACATTATACTGCTCTTCGAAATTCGGATGCGATATATCCACCACATGCACCAAGAGATCCGCCTCGCGCACCTCGTCGAGCGTCGATTTGAATGATTCCACCAAGTGGTGCGGCAACTTGCGGATAAAACCGACCGTATCGCTCAGTAGGAAAGGCAGGTTGCTAATGGTCATCTTGCGGACGGTGGTATCAAGGGTAGCGAAGAGTTTGTTCTCGGCAAAGACCTCGGATTTGGATAGGAGGTTCATGAGTGTACTCTTGCCGACATTCGTATAGCCGACCAGTGCAACGCGTACCATCTTGCCTCGGTTCTGGCGCTGGGTAGCCATCTGGCGGTCGATGCGTTTGAGTTCTTCGCGCAGGAGGGCGATACGCTGGCCGATGATACGTTTATCAGCCTCAATCTGCGTCTCACCGGTACCACGGTTGGTGCCGCCACCACCGCGCTGACGGTCGAGGTGGGTCCACATACGCGTCAAGCGGGGCAACATGTACTGCAAGTGTGCCATCTCGACCTGCGTCTTGGCGTAGGAAGTCTGTGCTCGGCGGAGGAAGATCTCCAGAATAAGGATAGTACGATCCATGACGCGTATCTCGGCGCGTTCCTTCTTGTTATCGCGCCAATTGAGGTCACGTTCGATATTACGGATCTGGCGCGGCGAAAGCTCATCATCAAAGATGACGAGGTCAATTTGCTGCTCGGGGTCGGTCTGGTGGTCGATGATATACTGGCGAATCTCCTGCAGTTTGCCGGAACCGACATAGGTGTTGGTGTCGGGCCCGGGCACGCGCTGGGTGAAGCGTTTGAGCACCTGTATCTCACGCGTGTCTGCCAGGAAGGCCAGTTCATCGAGGTATTCGCGAGTACGTTCTTCGTCTTGTTGTGGGGTTATCAAACCCACCAATATTGCATTTTCCATTAATTATCAACTATCAACTGTCAATTATCAACTATCAATGTGCTTCGAGCCAGTTGCGTCCGATACCACAGTCGGCTATGAGGGGCACGGAGAGGTGCACGGCATTCTGCATCTCATCCACCACGATGCTGCGTACCTGTTCGGCTTCCTGCTCGGGCACGTTGAAGTTCAGTTCGTCGTGTACCTGCATGATCATCTGCGCGCGCAGCTGTTCTTTCTTGAACCGTCGGTTGATGGCTACCATTGCCATCTTGATGATATCGGCTGCGGTGCCCTGTATGGGTGCGTTGACGGCATTTCGCTCGGCGAACGATCGTACGGTGCTGTTGTGCGAAGTGATATCCGGCAGGTAGCGTTTGCGTCCGAAGAGCGTCTCTACGTAACCATGCTCGCGGGCAAAGGTCTTCTGGCGCTCGATATACGCAGCTATGCCCGGGAATGAGGCAAAATAGCCGTCGATAAGGGCTTTAGCCTCGGTACGCGAGCAGTCTAACTGTTGCGCCAGGCCGAAGGATGATATGCCGTAGATGATACCGAAATTAGCGGTCTTGGCGCGTCGGCGCTGCTCTTTGGTGACCTGATCGGTAGGCACGCCGAATATCTTAGCAGCTGTAGCGGCATGGATATCCTGTCCGGTTTGGAAAGCCTGCAGCATATGTTCGTCACGCGAGAAATGCGCCATCAGCCTCAGTTCTATCTGCGAGTAGTCCGCCGACAGGAAGACACAACCCGGGTCGGGAATGACTGCACGGCGGATGAGTTGTCCGCGTTCGGTCCGCACGGGCAGATTCTGCAGGTTGGGGTTGCTGGACGATAGGCGCCCGGTGGCGGTGACAGTCTGATTGTAGGTGGTGTGTATCTTACCGGTAGCGGGATTGATATACGAGGGGAGGGGTTCGATATAGGTGGAGATGAGTTTCTTGAGTTCACGTTGCTCCAGTATCTTGCCCACGATGGGATGTTTGTCGCGCAAGGTTTGCAGTACTTCCTCAGAGGTGGAGTATTTGCCGTTCTTGCCGCGCTTGGCCTTCTCATCCAGGTGCAGGCGGTCGAAGAGTATCTCGCCCACCTGTGCCGGCGAGTTGATATTAAACTCGGTACCCGCCAGGGCGATGATTTCTTCCTCCAACTTAAGGAGTTCGGCGGATAATTGCTGCTGAGCCTCATGCAGGAGGTTGACATCAAAACGCACGCCTGCCTCCTCCATCTCTTTGAGTACGGGCACGAGGGGCAGTTCCACCTCTTGGTACAGATTCCACAGGGCGGGGTCACGCTTCAGCGCATCCCAATCGGGACGGATATGCGGATTGAAATGCACCTCGGGATTTAAGAGATACTGGCAAAGACGATCTTCGATGGTGCCGGTTATCGGTTCTCGGTTTTCGGTTATCGGTTCTCGGTTTTCGGTTATCGGTTCCGGGGTTTGCGCGAAGAGGTCGAGTGTGGCTTCGTCTTTGGGTGCCTTGCGCGAGGACTTGGTGGCAGGTTTAGCCGCCTCGCTTTGCGTTGCCCCGGGGATGGATTTCAGCAGGGTGTTGAACTCCAGATTGCGGTATATAGTGATGAGTTGTTCATTATTGCGGGGACGGAGCAATAAATTGTTGGCGTCGAAGGTGACAGGCACATCGGTACGGATGGTAGCCAGGAATCGGCTGAAGCGAATCATATCCACCTGCGTTTCCACTTTCTGGCGGAGTGCCCCCTTCAGTTCATCGGTATGCGCGAGCAGGTTCTCCACCGAGCCGAACTGCTGCAAGAGAGCGACAGCCGTCTTCTCGCCCACCCCCTTGCAACCGGGTATATTATCGCTGGCATCGCCCATCAGCGCCAATAGGTCGATGACCTGTTCGGTAGAAGCGATGCCGTATTTTTCGCAGACCTCTTTGGGCCCCATCTGCTCAAAGCCGCCGGTATGACGCGGGCGGAACATATGAATACGGTCGGTCACTAACTGCCCGTAGTCCTTGTCGGGCGTAGCCATAAAGACCTCAAAACCTTCTTTCTCTGCCAGTCCGGCGACCGTTCCGATAACATCGTCCGCCTCAAAACCCTCCACCTCCATCGTGACGATATTCATGGCGCGGAGGATATCCTTGATGAGCGGGACAGCTCGCCGGATATCCTCGGGTGTTTCCTCACGCTGCGCCTTGTATTCGGGGTACGCCTCGTGCCGGAAAGTAGGTCCATGGGGGTCGAAAGCCACGGCGATATGCGTGGGTTTGACCCGCTTGAGCAAGTCCTCCAGCGTCAGCACAAAGCCGAAGACCGCCGAGGTGTTCTCGCCACGCGAGGTCAGTCGAGGCGTACGCACAAAGGCGTAGTACGCGCGAAATATCATTGCATAAGCGTCAATAAGAAGCAGTTTGTTCATATTAGCAACTTGGTTTTCGTTTTTTACCTTTCATCAATCTATTTACCCGTCTCTTCCATTCGCATTACGTTCGCATTTCATTCCCATCGTGAACGTCCCTATCCGGTCTTTTTCTTCCTTTGGGTTCAGTTTCTCTCTACCACTGAATCGGCTGTTGGCCGTTCCGGATAAGGTAGTTGTTGGCTTGGCTGAAGTGTCCGCAACCGTCAAAACCGCGATAGACGCTGAGGGGTGAGGGGTGGCTGGTCTGCAAGACGAGGTGCTTGCGACGGTCGATAAACTGCCCTTTGCGCTGGGCATAAGAGCCCCACAGCATAAACACCAAGTGCTCGCGTTCGCGGTTGAGTGCAGCAATCGCCGCATCGGTCAGTTCCTCCCAGCCCTTATTCTGATGGCTACCCGCCTGATGTGCCTGTACGGTCAGCGTTGCGTTGAGCAGCAGCACGCCTTGCTCCGCCCATCGGTGCAAGTCACCGCTGGCGGGAATGGGGGTTCCCAAGTCACGGTGGATCTCCTTATAGATATTCATGAGCGAAGGCGGTATCTGCACCCCCTCGGGCACGGAGAAGGAAAGCCCCATAGCCTGCCCGGGCTCATGGTAGGGGTCCTGGCCGATAATAACAACCCGCACCCGAGGAAACGGGCACGAGTCGAAAGCATTGAATATCAAGCCGGCAGGCGGGAAACAAGTAGTCGTCCGGTAGGCGTGGCGGACAAAAGACGTCAGCAACTCGAAGTATGGCTTGTCAAATTCGGGTTGCAGCACCTGCCTCCACGTGTCATCAATACGTACCTGCATCAATCCAGAATCAACATGGCATCGCCGTAGTCGCCGAAACGATATCCCTCGCGCAGCGCTACACGGTAAGCATTCATCACATTCTCGTAGCCACCGAAAGCTGCAACCATCATCAGCTGGCTGGATTGCGGGGGATAGAAGTTCACAAAGAACGCGTTCGCCACCGTGAAGTCGTACGGCGGGAAGATGAACTTGTTGGTCCAACCGTCATACACCTTCAGTTGACCACCGGTACCAACAACATGTTCCAAAGCTCGCATTACCTCGGTACCCACGGCACAGACCTTGGTATTCTTGGCATGCGCGGTATCAACGGCCCGGACCAATTCCTCGGGGATAGCGATCTGTTCGCTATCTACCTTATGTTTGGTAAGGTCTTCTACATCGACTGCCTTGAAGTTGCCAAGTGCCATATGCGAGGTCAAGAAACTATGTCCGACGCCCTGTATCTCAAGGCGCTTGAGCAGCTGCTTAGAGAAATGCAAGCATGCAGCGGGAGCCGCTACAGCACCGATCTTCTTGGCAAAGATAGACTGATAACGCTCCTCGTCAATCTCGCGGACACATTGCTCCAGATCCTCGTCATCGGCGAGGTGGAACTCCTGCTTGAAAGCGGCTAAAGTCTCTTCGTCCATCGGACGACGGATATATTTGGGCAGCGGCGTCACACCCATAGCATACAGGTGCTTGATAAAATCTTCGCCTACATAGTCGGTCAGAAAACGCAGGGTACGACCACGCGAAGTGGTGTTGTCAACCACCTCTGCCACAATAGAGCTCTCCTCATCGAAGAAGAGTTTGTTACCGATACGTATCTTACGCGCGGGGTCCACCAATACGTCCCAATAGCGCATGTCGCGGTTCAACTCGCGGAGCAGGAAGACCTCAATATTCGCCAGGGTCTTCTCCTTCTTGGCGTACATACGGGCGGGGAAGACCTTCGTATCGTTAAATATAAATAAGTCACCTTCTCCGAATAGAGGCACCAGGTCCTTGACCAACATATGTTCTATCTCACCGTTCTTGCGATGCAGAACGAGCAGACGTGCTTCGTCGCGATAGTGACGGGGATACTGAGCTATTTGCTCGTCGGAAACCTTAAATTTGAATTGACTTAGTTTCATTATCAATCAGTTGTGTAAATTGTTCAAAATTCATACAGTCCTCCACGCGTATATCACCCACTCGGGTGCGTCTGAGCGCGATGAGGTGTGCGCCACTACTCAGTCTCTCGCCAATATCACGTGCCAGCGCGCGGATATACGTACCCTTTGAGCACGATATGCGCAGTACAAGCTGCATCGTCTCGGCATCAAAACTGAGTACCTCTATTTCATCGATGACCAGCAGTTTGGCTTTCAGTTCTGCCTCCTGTCCTTTGCGTGCCAGTTCGTAGGCACGCTTACCATCCACCTTGACGGCTGAGAACATCGGCGGTACCTGCCACTGCTCGCCCAGGAATGTCGGTATCACCTCATCAATCAGCGCGCGGGTGATATGCTCCGTGGAATAGGTGGCATCAATGGGTTTCTCCAGGTCATAACTGGGCGTCGTGGCACCGATTTGTAGCGTGGCCACATATTCCTTCGTGTGATTCTGCAGTTGGTCAATCAGTTTGGTCTTACGCCCCGTACAAACGACCACTACCCCTGTAGCCAAGGGGTCTAAGGTGCCGGTATGACCTACCTTCAGCTTCTTCAGCCCCAAGCGGTGGCATAAGAGCCATCGCGTCTTGCCCACCACATCAAAGCTGGTCCAGCGGTAGGGCTTATCAAATGCCAATATCTCGCCCTCAACAAAGTCCATACACAATGGCAAACACGCCGACGAGCATGCAATATACCGCAAAATATACCAAGCGCTGACGACGCACGATATCAATCATAAACCGGCAGGCAAAACAGCCCGATAGGAACGCCGCTACAAAACCAACCACCAGCGGCAACAAGCCGATTGAGGTGGAAACCTCACCCTTCAGGAGGTCCAAGAGACTAAGGAACGCTTCCCCTAAAATAGGTATCAGCACCATCAGGAAGGAGAACTGTGCGACGCTCTCTTTCTTCACGCCGCAAAGTAGGCCGGTTGCTATCGTCGTACCACTACGGCTCAAGCCCGGCAAAACAGCAATGGCTTGTGCGCAGCCGATGATGAAAGCATCACGCCAGGTCACCTCGTGCGGTGAAGTCAGGCGGCGTTTTTGCAACCACTCGCTCAGATACAGCAGGCACGCCGTTACTATCAAGCAGATACCCACCAGCAGCAGTCCGTGGCCGAAGAAGGCCTCCACCTCATCCTTGAAGAACATACCGACGATGAACACCGGTATCATGCTCACAAGAATCTTAGCGACATATTCCTTTTCAGCATTCCATTTCGGGGTAGTAAATGTACCCTGAAAGAGCTTGGCTATCTCGTGCCATAGGACACAGATGGTCGAGAGCACCGTGGCTGTATGCACCACAATGGCAAAAAGCAGGTTCTCATCACCGGCAGTGCCCAGCAAGGCCTGACCTATCTCCAGGTGCCCGGAGGACGAAACGGGCAGGAACTCTGTCAGCCCCTGCACCATACCTAATATCAATGCTTCCCACCAACTCATTCATTCGGCTGTTTTTCTTCTTTCTTCTTCGGCCGATACAAGATGGCAAAAACCATCAGCACAAAGCCAAGGAGCGAAATCATTGGACCTACTGTGATGCGACGGAAAGAAAAAATATCAGGGTTATACTCAGTCGCTCCGCTCGGTTCACCCGTCATCAGCACAAAGCCGGTGATAATGATGACAAATGAGATAACGATATAGAGCGCATTGCGTTTGGGTAAATTATATTTCATACATCTTATCAATTTTCATTCGTACATAACGTTCGGTGGCAAAGAGCGATGCCAAGAAGGCGATCAGCACACCACATACCATAACGGTAACGGCGATAAAGGTTATATTCTGCCACGTATAGGGGAAGAGGACAATGCCCAAGCGTACCTTACAGTAGTACACCGCCCCGGCCAATGCCAATAGTGCCAACAGACCGGCCTCGAAGCCCATACGTACGTTGCGGCGGATGAACGGCGCGCGGATAACCCACGGCGTGGCACCCACCAGACGCATGGTATTAATAAGGAAACGCTTGGAATAGATATGCAGGCGTATCGTATTAACTATCAGCACCAGCGACATCAGCAGCAACGATATGGCCACCACTGCCAGTACGAGCGATACCTCGTTCACGCCGCGATCCAACACCTGCACCACATCCTGCTGATAGAGTACTTCATCAACATAAGGAAGCGACTCCAAAGACGTACGGATAGCCCGCAGGCTATCAGGCTGTGCATAGACGGCTTCCAGATACACCTCATAGGCATCGGTCAGGGGGTTGTAGCCCAAGAACTTCTTGGGGTCTTCACCCAACTGCTGGATGTGTTCCTGCAAGGCCTGCTCCTTGGTCACCAGTACATAGTGATGGCAATACGGCGCATGGTCCATCATATCAGCAAACCGCTGCAGCGAGGTGCTGTCAGCCTCCTCGGTCATGACAACCGTGAGGGCCAGATTCTCCTTGACGCGCGTCAGCAGATTATGTGCGCTCAGCAGTACGATGCACTCCAAACCCACCAAAAACAGCACCAGCGCAACGCTGATGGTCGTGGTGAGGTACATATTAAAGAAACGATGTTTTTTCACAGTCTTGTCGTCCGTTGGTATATTTCGAAAATAAGGGCAGGTCTCAATGGCCTGCCCCTATGTTTCAGAAAGATTAATACTCCCACAGGTCTTGTTCGAAGGTCAGCAGCGCTGTAGCAATCTTATCCTGTTCTTTGGCAATCTCCTCGGGGTCAATAGCGTAGTCCAAGATCATACGGTCGTACATGTCACTCTGGGCCACCAGATACGAGGAATAGAGGCGCTTCTGGAAGAACTCTTCGTACGTCACGCGCTTCGACTCGTTCGATGTCGGAATCATGTACTGCTTAGCCAGGTACGGACGCAAATCATCAAATACCACCCAGAACATAATCGACTGCAGGAAAGCCGTCACGTATTCCTCGGGATTTGTAGGCTCAACCTCAATCTTGTCAGCATAGAGCGGAGCTATGCCGATAATCTTGGAGTAAAGACGCGAGGTGTGCTTGTCAAAGAAGATAACTTCCTGTATCAGATATTTGAGCTGATTCTTGACAACAGTCTCAAAGTTCTGATAATTAGCCACGTAGCCGGAATTCTCATCTGCCGTATCCTTGCACCATATCAACTTGGCCGGCGAACGGGTTCTGTCGTAATATGCGGCCATGGCGTCATCATCACCATAAAAATCAGCCTCTGAGTATGAAAAGTTCTGGAATGCATCAGGTACATCCAAATAGCCCAAACGAGCTGCATCCGAATAATCCGGATTGATGCGATGCTGCATCAGGTTGAACTCCGTACCATAAATAGGCATTCCGTCAATCGCTGCGTTCGCAATTACGTTCAGCAAGTTATGGTACCGCTCATGGCTGGTATGAATGGGATAATACAACTGGAAGTTCTGCTTATAACGCATATCAATTACGCGATACACCACCCTACTCCACACGATGTCATCGGCGCGGTGGAAAATAGACACCAGCGTGTCGGCATTATCCTCCAATTCCTGAGTCTCCAGACGCAGGTTACCCTTGGCATCAAAGAAAGAGCGAGGCAGTTGTTGCGCACTGACGGTCAGGACAGCCAACAGAACAACCAATGTCACACAAATTCGTTTCATATCAATTGTCAGTCTAAGTATTAGTTCATTTCAATAGTAAAGGACTCCAGCGTCTTAACCGTCTCACCGCCCTTGGCTTTGAAGCGAATATTCTCGAATTTAACCATCGCGCCCTTTTTCTGCTTCTTAATCGAATTAAGCTGATCGGTTGAGAAATTGGGGCCGGATGAATTTAATGATTTACCGTTAATCTTGGTTTGGAAACTTACGATATCGAAGTCCAACTTCAGAAGCACATCCTCACCGTAGGAAGCCACGACCTTACACTTACCGCCACCAAGGGTACTCGGAGCGATTTTATCACGGAAGAGGGCACCGTTAGGCAGTTGGACAAAGCCTTGGGGATTCGGGAGCTTCTTAACCTTATAGGCTTCTTCACCCATCTTCACCATCTTACCGGTACCATCGACATCAGCCATGACCACAATCTTGACCTCCTTACCGATAGCCTCGGGTGCGATGCGGATAACGACGTGACCACGCTTGTCGTCACTGGTAACCTTACCGCCCTCAACCTGAATACGCATCTTGTCTGCGGGAACGCCAGGAACAGAAATGCTGTATTTGTTGTCATACTCAGCATAGATAGCCGACAACTCGGTATTCGAAATCGAAGCAGAGGGTTCACCTACGGTATAGTCGTGTTGGAATGGAACCTCAATAACCTTACCCTCGTTATCGAGGAAAGTCAGATAACCCTTGATGGTCTTCGGACCGGAACTGCTGGCTACTACGTCGTAAACACCGTCGGAACCGAGTTTGACACCCTCCACATAGCAGTCAGGCGTCTTAGTCGAGTCCACAGCTGCCAGAATAATCTTAGCACGATAGTGTGAGCCACGCATAACGTAATCAGAAGGATCCGGAATTACGTGTGCCTCAAACTTATTCACACGCAGGTCGGCGGCATCGGTACGCTGCATGAGGTATTGAACCATCTGACCTTCTGAAGCACGGATATCGTTCTGAATCTTGGTTAATAGAGTGATGGATGCGCAGAGGGGGACTTCGTCAAAGGTAGCCTTTACCCACTCTTCATCCTTACGATCGTGGTGGTTGTAAATCGGGTCGGTGGAGAAGAGGCTGCTGAACTGGCCTTGCATCTGCGGGTCATGTTCACGTACGAGTTCGCAGAGGAACTCACGGTAGTTAGCAATGGCTTCCTTCAGGTGCTCACCATTCAGGCGTCCGTCTTCGGCTGTCTCAACCAGGGTATATTGACCCGTTACGTCCTTATTGTCCTTATTAACAATCTCGCGGGTGGGGTCACCGTTGGGGTCGTTATTGATACGCTTCTGTACTTCCGATTCGCCGTCAGCCAACGATACGATAGCCACCTTATAGTCCTGAATGTAGTTGTACAGCGAGTCTGACTTGCGACGCAACTGACCGGCTTTCTCATACATCTCGCGGGTCTTATCGGGGTTCTCTTCGTTAGCGTGTTTGAAATCGGAATAGAGTTTCTCGTTGCGGGCATAGGTTGCATCAATACTGGAATGCAAGCTATTATCCACACGTGTGAAACCATCCAAGATGTCCTTACTTACGTTCAATGCCAACATGGCCGTAAGTACCAGGTACATCATACCTATCATCTTTTGTCTCGGGGTTTCCGGACAGTTTTTTGCTCCTCCCATTTCTTGCTATTAAATTTGGGGTTTTACTCAGTTTTCACGAACCGACTGGTCTCTTAGGCCAGGGCGTTGAGCATATTACCGTAAACCTTATTGAGGTCGGCTATTTGAGCAGCTAATTTCTTGGCACCTGCTTCGTATTCAGCAGAGCTCTTGAGGGCTTCGGCAGCCGAAGCAGCCATCTTCTCCATACCTGCGCTCATGGACTTCACCTGAGCAGTCTGCTCCTTGATGGCATCAGCCTGAGCCTGCAGAGCGTTGAGTTGGAGCTCATATACCGAGTTCATACCGGCCAGTTTGTTATTGACAGCAGCGACACCCTCGGTATAACTACGGGTGTTAGCAGCTACGCCTTGCATGTCATTAACAATTGCGGTATAGGTCTCAGCCAGTTTATCGTTCTTATCGCTGAGTTGGTCAGCGGAAGCAGCGAACTTACCGGTAGCAGTAGCGGCAATCTCCATCTGTTCGCCAAGTTTCGAGGAAGCGGCAGCCACCTTGCCCAGGTCAGCGAGTTGATTGGCAGTCTTAGAAAGTTCGGCAATGCCTTTGCGCAATGCGTTTGCATCGTCATCAGCCAGCGGAGAAGCCGTCGGTACGACAGACCCCTGAGCATTATTGGAGGGCGCAGCATTGAAACTATTCCCCTCGGTCTTGGTTCCATCGGGGTTCTCAACACCGGCACCTAACAGCGTCGGACGAGGCATCTTCTCAAGTTCCTTCAGGTAGTTGGGTTCGGTACCGTAGCCCATCAATTGCGGGAATACGTGCTCCCAATGGAAATCCACGTGGGGTTTATCCAAGCAACCGATGATAAACAGGAATGCCTCGGTAAACATACCAATCATCAGCACCGTACTTGCTCCGGGCCAGTGAAGGATTTTGAACAAGGCACCAACAATCACGACGGACGCACCGATAGAATAAATCATACCCACAGCTTTCTTACCGTTGTAGGAATCATACCAATGCATAAACTTGGCTCCAAAGCCCATTTTTACAGTAGCATCTTGAGCAACTTTCTCTTTTGCCATATTGATTAGATTTTTTAGTTAATATTCTTTTGTTGGTTTTTCAGTTATCGGATTAGTCGCCAATGAACGAGCGAACGCAGCGGAATCCGATATACGTACGGCTTTCGTACTGATACTCATAGGTACGAGCGCCACACTGCATGTAGGCACTAATATCCTTCCAGCTACCACCCTTGACGATCTTACGCTTCAACACATCGGGGTCGTCCTTACGGGCCATATATTGGAAATCAGGGTTAATGTCGCTCACATAGGTATTGGCGGCAGGGTTGAAGGCTGACGAGGTCCATTCCGCCACATTACCGGCCATGTCAAACAGGCCGAAATCGTTAGGTTGGAATTGCGCCACGCGCATAGTCATGACACCGGTATCATCGCTGTAGGCACCACGGTAGGGTTTGAAGTTGGCCAAGAAGCAACCCTTAGCATCGCGAGCATAGTTGCCGCCCCAGGGATACATCGCCATCTTACGTCCGCCACGCGCAGCATATTCCCACTCAGCCTCGGTCGGGAGACGGTAGATATGCACGGGAGCTGTGATATGTGTCTCGAGGAAATGGGTACGCCAGTGGCAGAAAGCATGAGCCTGCTCCCAAGTGACACCTACCACAGGATACTCTGAGTAACCCGGGAAAGCGAAGTAACCACGCTGCATCGGGTCATTATAGGCATACTGGAAGTCACGGATCCATACCATTGTATCGGGATACACACTAATAATCTTGTTGGTACGCAAGTCTTTCGGCTCCTTCAGCGGACGCTCAATGGTAGAGTCACGAATGTAACCCTCTTCATCAATCCAGAACGTATCCACTCGTGCCAACGCGCCCTCGGGATACATACCCTTGGCCACATCGAACTTATTCTCGTACTTAACGGCCTGATCAAGGTTGTCATACGAATAGTTGTAATGGAGCTTGATGGTCTTGAGCATGCCATCGCTATAACGCAACGGAGACAAGGCTTCCTGTACCTCTTCATCATCGCTGTCCCAAGGCACTTTCTTCTTCCAGTTGATGGTGAAGTTTTCCTCATCGAACTCGCCGTTACGGGGTACCAAAGCATACTCTTGCATGTCAGCACGGATGAGCAAGGTATAGGCAATCGAGTCGCGAACCCAATTGACGAACTGCTTGTACTCGTTGTTGGTCACCTCCGTTTCATCCATCCAGAAAGCATTAACAGTACGCATACCGATGTTATCAGGCTGGTTGAAGACAGCTGACTGCGCATTTTCGCCCATCATGAATGATCCCTTCTTGATAAAAACCATTCCGTAAGGGTTAGCTTCCTTGAAATTTCCCGGCTTGCGTACTCCGACCAATTCGCCTGCAGGACCATTGCATGCAGCCAGTATGGCTGTGAGCAACACTACGGGAAGACATTGTGTGATTTTCATATCTTATTTAGTTATACTATTCGTTGTTTTCTTGTTTTATTTTACTTCGTCAGAGGTATCTGACACTTTTGTATCGGTTGGTTCGCCGTGGCTTCAGTATGTCGAAACCGTAGGCGAGGAACAATTCGTGCGAGCCGAAACTCTCCAGTAGCAGTTTGTTGGCGGGCAACTCGTAGGTGTAGCCTAATGTCAGTCCGCTGATAATCTCTACGCTACCCAGGATATTCACACTACCGGCTATTCGATACCCCAATCCGAAACGGTAGCGGTCTTTCACCTCAGCCATGAGCGTCAGGTTGACATCCCAGTTCCGAAAGTCGGTCATCACCATCATGCTCGGGTGCAACACCCAGTTGCGATTGGAGCGGAAGCGGTGATGATAACCGCCGGCCATATAGAGCGTTCCTATCAGGGTTATCTCGCTCTTGTCACTCCAGCGCAGCTTCGGTCTCGTAAGGTGGCTGTAACTGGCACTTACCCACCATGTGGGAGCTGTGTAGTACATGCCAATCGACATATCAAAACCCATTCCTGAGGCTCCTTTGTCGCTCTTGCCGCCCCCCGTATTGCGGGGGATGGCATCATCCACCTCGGTGAAATAGTTTCCTTCGGATGCCACACTCGCTATTTCCTTCAAGTTGACACTATCCGCGCGGAAAGCTACGTTCACAAATCCCAGATCGATGCCCGCACTCAAATAACCTTTGCCTATCTTGTGCCGATATGCATACTGGACATGAAAAGCTTGGTTGCTGAATAGTCCGTACATATCGTTCAAAAACCTGACACCTGCTGCGTGCTTCGTCTTCCCGATGACAAAGGGAGAAGAGAATGTCACGTACGTGGTCATCGGAGCGTTCTTGATGCCGGTAAACTGCATACGATGCAATCCGGCTACGCGCATCAAGTCACCCTCGCCCGCCGCCGCGGGGTTATAGGCTGTTTGTATATACATATATTGTCCTATCTGCGGATCCGTCTGCGCCAGCAAAGCAGGAACACAAACTACCCATAGCGATAGAAGGGCAACATATCTTTTCACTTTAATACTCCTCCTCATCGAAGAAGAAGTCGTCTTTCGTAGGATAATCCGGCCAGATATCCTCGATGCTATCATATACCTCGTCTTCTTCCTCAAGTTCCTGCAAGTTCTCTATTACCTCCATCGGTGCTCCGGTGCGGTTGGCATAGTCCAACAATTCATCCTTCGTTGCCGGCCAGGGGGCATCCTCAATTTTTGAAGCAAGTTCCAGTGTCCAATACATAGTTCTGCTTACGATTTTCTCATTATTATTTTCTTCAAATCCGACATGCAACGACGACGCAAAAACGCGCCTTTGGGGTGCTTTACATCGAATTAACGTGCAAAATTATAAAAAAAAATTCGTTTGTGCAAGACTTTTCTTATTTTTTCCACAAAAAAATTGAAATTTTATCATTTTTTGCCATTTTTTCGGCTAAAACAAACCAAAAATCGCTCAAACGATTGACAAATTGCATCAAAATCGTCTTGTCTTGACTCGGTGTCTCATCGGGTCGTTTTTCGTCCTCAATCTGCATCCGAAGAGCAACCATATGTCGCTCGAGTCGGCGGGTGATAGTACGGCACACATGACAGAGTGAAACCCGCCGATTTCCCGCCGGTAAGATAAACCCGCGCATGGGTTCCAGTTCGGCTTGCATGGCATCCATCGACTGCTCCAGTCGGCGTACATCATCGGCCGTTATCCATTCGCCATCTGCCGAAGCCAGACAAGCGCCGATATTGAACAACTTGTTTTGAATAAAACTTAACTCCTCATCATTCGGCATATCTTCCGCACGGAGCAACCCCACGAAGGAGTTCAGTTCGTCAGCTGTGCCGTATGCCTCCAGGCGAAGGTCTGCCTTCGAGACCCTTTCGCCGCTGGCAAGTGCCGTTGTACCACGGTCACCGGTTTTTGTGTATATTCTCATAAGCGTAAGCGATAATGTTTCGGTAAATAGTCTTTGTCAAAAAACAGCAAGCCCATCTCATACAGATCCATTGACGAGGTTACCTCCGGCCTGTGGCGTAGTTCATCCCATGCCCTTCTCATTTGGGGCGACCAATGGATATCATCCACTACAACAATCGTCTTGCTATGGCAGAGCGGACGGAGCCGGTCGTAATAGCGCAGCGTAGCCTGGTAGGTATGATTGGCATCCATAAATATCAGGTCGGCTCGCGCGCGCGCATTATTATATAAAGTCTGCTCCACGAAACGGGGCAGCGTATCATCCAGATTGCCTATGATGCACTCAATATTCTTCAGCCCGAGTTTCTGCCAGTTCAATCGGGCTATATCCGCCACCTGTTGCGCCCCTTCAAAGCTCACCACACGGTTTCGTGAGTCCGTGGCAGCCAGGTAGGCCGTGGTCAGCCCTAACGAGGTACCGAGTTCCAGCAGGAGCGGAGTGCGCTCAGGCTCGTTATGTCGCGCCTCTTTAGAAAGATAAAGTGCCAGACGATAAAACAACTGCGCTTCACGCGGCGTGCCCAATGCCGTACGAGCTATGTCGGATAGGAGGCGTGTACCCGAACGCCCCGTTCCATAGTCGGTTACCTCCAAGGGCTTAGGAGCATGCAACATCGCACGGCGGCGCTCCTCAATGCCGGCCCAACTGTAATAGGCATTCCGATCGTAAAAGAGAAAACGAACCAAATAGAAGAGATAGGGCGAGTGAATACCCTCACCACCCGTATTCCACGACGTCACAAGATGACGTAAACGGGCAAAAATGCGGTACATAATTACACTGATGTTCTTCATGGTTCTAATTCGGACTGCAAAGTTACATTTTTTTTTTGACATATCCAAAAAAAAATCAATAAAAAATTAAAAATTATGAACTTCATCTCTTCTTTTGGAACCATCTTGGTCTATGGGTTGAATACGAAAAGAGGTCTATAGGTCAAAACGTAGGCTGTTTAGAGGTAGGTATGCGTCTATAGGTCAAAACGTAGGCTGGATTTCAGTCTACGTTTTAAGTTGTCTACGCGGTTCCCCAAACCGCATACTACGCAATCCCCAAACAAGGGTTTTTTAGTGGGTAACTTTTGCCTTTTCTGAAAGTAGGCGATGATAAATTGCCGTCGATGATCTATCGTAAGTCCGCTATGATTATTGAGATTCTTCTTTAGATCCGTAAATGTGCCTTCTATCTTATTGTTAGTGTTCGGCATTCCTATGCATTCAGGCTTCTGGAAAGTAAAAAGGTATGGTAGGTAAAAGTCGATACTGTGTACTAGTGTACGTACGCGTTGATGTAAGTAATATGTCTTACCATCTTTATGTGTAGTGCGTTTGTTTAGAAAGTCGTACCATCTTTCTTTCCATGCTTCATAATCCCTCACAAAGTTAGCTTCACGGCTCTTGATCATATATCGACATAACAACATCAGTTCTTTGGAGGCATGCATCTTCGGATTCTTGGTTAGATAGCGCTTAACTATCTGTATCATATGGAATTGACACATCTGTATAGGATAGTCCGCAAAGGCTGTAAACAATTCTATCTTACCATCGATAATGATGCCTTTAATCGCATATCCGGCAGTTACTATAGCCGCTATAGCATCTACAAAGGCTTGTATTGTCTCGTGTTTGATAAATGCCAGATATAAGACATCTCCGGTTGCTTCATCTATGGCCAGAACGATACCCCAATTACGTCCCCAATAGGTTGCATCAAGATGGACAAATCCGCTCCTTCCTTCCAAAGAAGGCTGCTCCCATCTAACATCTATCTTGCGCAATAATCGCTTAATCGTAGATTCGCTCACATGGTGATATTGAGCTATCTCAACGATAGTTTGCTTACCTTCCAAATACTCTTGTAGGATGATTGTTGGAGTAGGCTTTGGAGTGGAGTTAAAAAACTGCTTTTTACAGCACTTACACTTGTAGAACTGTGCTCCTCTACGGATACCATTCTTCTTAACGTCAGATGATTGACAATAGGGACATTTAGTAATATACATAGGGCGTTTTTAGTTAGCTTGACGCCGCTAAATTACTAAATAATAATGAATTGTGCAAGTTTCAGCCTACGTTTTGACCTATAGAGCACTATCGTTTGCCGATTTTGCGCTCAAGCTAGCTTGAGCCTTGTAACTAACTGTCATTGTTTGCGTTACAACGATTTCAGCCTACGAAATGACCTATACGCCCGAAAAGAGAGCGTGTCGCTCAAGACACGCTCTCCTTTATGGCTTGGAACAGCAGCGCCGCTTAGGCGCGCTGTTCCGAAAGAAGCAAGGTTTACTTGCGAGGATCTACGGTCAGACGACCGGTAGCATCATACCACTGGTTGTCGCGGATGATGTAGAGGTTGCCGTTCAGGATAACCTTCACTGCACCGTCCTCGGCATTGATAATCTCAACCTTCGTTCCAGGACCTTCGCCGGATACCTCTTTGTAGAGTTGCGGCAGAGCATAACCGCTATTACCGGTCTTATCCGTATACATGCGATAGAACGTGCCGTTATTCGTGTTGCAGTAGAGGATGCGGTTTCCACCACTAATCTCAACGCCGGCCATGTCTGTATTGTAGGTCAGGGTCATAGCCTGAGCATTAGCAGACTCAGCAACAGAGTTAGCATTCGGCTCGTTCAGATACAGACCACTCGGCAGCAAGATCGAATAACCATCGTTACCCATTGCAGTCACAGTTACGAAGCAGCTGTCAGCGGTGACAATCTTGTTGTCCTCACTAATTGTCAGCACATCGCTGGTAGCAGCCAGGTCTTTGTTCTTACCACCGCTAACGGTAGCGTGAGCCTTGTTATCAGCGAAGACAATCAGGTAGTTACCCGTCCAGTCAGCGAGTTGCGTGGTAACCAGTTCGAAGGTCTTGCCTTGCGGAGCAGGAGCGGCAGCAGTTACGGTCAGCTCGTAGTAAGCCTTCACACCACCCATCTCAGAACGAACGGTGTCGTAGTACAAACCGGGTTCGGTGATGCTCATCTCGTGCCAGATGTAGGTCTCACCATCAGCTAACTCGTGGTTCTCCAGGATAGTCTCAGCGGTCAGGATGTTGTAGAACGTTACAAGCCATACGCTATCGCAACCGTGGATATTGACTTCCTCGAATCCGTAAGCCTCTTCATCGCCCTCTTGTACGTAGAAGTCATAGAAGCGGTCTACATAGTGGTCACCAACATAAGCGGTATCAACGATAACCTCATTATTGAGGGTCTCATATACGTTCAAATCCATGGTAACGAACTGCTGGAGCATCATTTCGGTAGCAGGAGTATAAGCCTCGAAGTGGAATGCGCCAACCGAGTCAGTCGAAGCCTCATCAAAGCCGTGGTTATCGATTATCGCACCTTGACAAGCGTTTTCGGTGTAGCGGTCAACCATAGCACGGTTGAGGCTGATATTACCGAAGTGGAAGTCGTTGTCCGGACCACTTACCGTCGATTCACCGTAGAAGGCGATGGCGATATTCAGACCGGCATACTGCGTCATATCGATGCAATAGGTCTTACCCGTTACAGGAACTTCGTAGTAGTTGTAGTCAGCACCTTCGATATTCTGCCAGAGGGTCATATTGGCCTTCGTCCAAGTCAGACCACCATCGCGGCTGATGATAACGGCAAACTTGTCGTCGGTATCCTGAGCGATGGGAGCAGTAGAAGGATTACCATACTTGCACAGAGCAGCATCGAAGCGGAGAATCATGCCCGTACCTTCAGCCACGTTGGTAAGGTCAATCTTAGGAGTAACTACCCATCCATACGTACCCGTTCCGTAAATATTAGCCTTGAAGTGTACGCTGTTGATAGCATCCGTAGCAGTTGTAAGTGACCACTTCGAGCTTGTCGTCAGAGCAGAGGTCAGGATGGTATCCGCATTGAAGAGGCCATCGTAACGCTTCCAGTCAGTCGGGAGTGTCGTCGTTTCGAATATAGGTTCGAACGGAATACCGGCGCCGGTCTTGAAGGTAGCAGCAGTGCTGTAGCGGCTCGACATATCGTCACAGTTGCAGCGAACGACAAAGGCGTAAGTCGTGTAGGGCAGCAGATCGGTCAGTTGCAGACTGGTATCAGCAGCCAGCATCGTCTCGTACGAAGCGGGTTCCTCGAGGTCGAAGGTAGCAGCCGGGCCATAGAGTACGGTGTAGTTGCCTACAGCATTGGTATCCTGCCAGCAAACAACAGCCGTTGTTGAGGTAATATCACGAGCAGACAGACCCATCGGCGGGAAGCAGGTAGCTACCGTGCGGAAGGTAGCAACCTTCCAGGTGTTGGTAGCACATGCGGGCTGTACATAGAACCAGTAGTCTTGGTCAACCAGCAGGTTCGACATCGGATAGCTCATCGCCGAAACAGGCGTACCAACGATGCTGCTCATATCTGCAACCTCGGTCGTGGACAGATATACATTCCATGAGGTCTCCGAACCCATCGGTTCCCATGTAGCGGTAGCGCTGGTGGCAGTTACATTACTGATAGCCAGAGCCGTTACATTCGGGCAAGTGGACGGCTCGAAGCAGAACTCAATATTAGTACGTTGGGCTTGCGGTGCCTGACCGGAAGCTGTACCCGGATGGAGAGCATACGTATCAGTATCATCCGAACGATTGGTCAGAACGGTAGCCGTTGTAGTCGTGTAATAGAAGTTCTGGATATTGTGCCAATCACCGTGACCGTTCGAGATAGCAATCACGATATTCGAGCTGCCATCGTATGCAAACGGAGTACTGAAAGGAATATCCAAATCAGGAGCATCAGCTGTACCGGCAGGGAAGCTACCTTGGTAAACCAGTGTCAGGGCTTCTTCGGGTACCCAATCGGAACTGCTTGCGAAGACGTTCTTATCCGTTGTGCCGATGTAGACCTTCATATTGTTCATCACATTCGCGTAAGTTGAGCGCTTCAGTTGGATGGACTGAATATTACCGGTTACGTCGAAGTTATCAGCGGTATAGATCATCTGCGTGTAAGCATAGTTGTAATTGGTCACAGGCATATTATCGGATGTGGTAGCGGTACCAACCAACAGGCAATTGCCGGGCTGAGCGCCGGTGGTGAATTCGACGGTCTCAATAGCACTCTCGCTCGTCTCCGAGCAGATAGCCTTCACGTAAGCGGTATATTGAGTCTCGGGAGTCAGACCGATCAGCATAGCCGTGTTATCGGTTACGGTAATCTCGCTATCCTCAACGCCTACCAGACCTACTTCGTATGAAGTCTCGGTACCGAACGCATTCTTCGTCCAGGTCAGCTGTACGCGGTTATGCTCAACGCGAGCAGCGGTCAGGTTCTCCACCGGAGCACATGCGGCATAGGTCGTGAAGCTCGTAGAGATGTATTCCGAAGTACTATTACCACAAGCCGATGCTACATAGAGGTAGTACAACTGATCATAGTTCAGATTCTCTATCTCAATCACATTGCTATCTACATTCACGGGCGTTGCAGCAGCGATGCCGGCTGCATCCAGTTCATCCGTCGATAGGATATAACGGAAGGCCATATCCTGCTCAGCATATGCCAGGTGCCACGAAGCCTTCACAGCGTTCAGGCCGATAAACTCGGTTGTGAGCGTGTTCGGGGCAGCGCAAGCGGAATTCATGATGGTGTCAACACCTACCCAGTCAGACATACCCTCATCGTGGCCGGCTGCTTGGCAGTTAGCACGCAGGTACATGTAGTAGTGGGTCTCTGCAGTCAGGTTGCTGAATACATACGTGGTAACAGTAGGATCGGTAATCGTAGCGGTCGGCGTTACCTCTGTGAAGTCGGTAACCTCGGTCGTCGAGAGCAATACATCGTAACTGCTCAGATAGTCGGCATCAGCGGTCGTCCAGTTGATGCGAGCAGCTGTGGTTCCGTCACCCTCAAGAGCAACCGTCATATCCGTAACAGCGGGGCAGGGATCCAGCGCATAGCACTGACCGAAGCGCACATTGTGACGCTTGCCATCCATACTTTTAGTTGAGAAGGTGGAATAAGCGGCATCATCATCAATACTTGTATCCTTGCGGATATAGAAGTGACATGTTGTATTCTCAGAAACCGTTAAGCTAGCCCTCGCTGAAGCGCCACCGCTTCCACCTACGTTGGATGCTACCAGTACCATGAGGTTGTCACCCGTGTACATAAACGGAGCATTGAACTCGATGGTGTTCCAACCGGTCGCCAGGGCTACCGTATTATCATATACCAACGTAGCATCGGCAATCAGTTGATTCCATACCAACGTGGACTCAAAGCCGGTCTCGGTAGTATTCTTCAGATAAATCTTAGCCGGAATGGAGTTTGCACTGGTGTAGTTCCACGCAATCGAGGCAATATTGCCGGCAGTCAGACCATCTTCAGGCGTGAAGATATAACCATTACGCTCGTATCCATAGTAACCGCACATGGGTCCGTAGTCATCCGTCGTGCCATTACCAATCTCAAGGATATCATCGCAACCGAGCAAGCCTTTGGTTGTAACGGTTGTCGAAACCCACGGGCTCACGCCGTCTTCCTGACCGCAGTTCGCGCGCACGTATATATAATACGGTGTCTCGCGCTCCAGACCGGTCACGGTGTAAGGCGATCCGGTAACAACGGTCTTCTGTGCAGCCTCCAGAGCCTCATTATCCAACTCCGTAGCGGAGCAAACGAGGTCGTAAGCAGCACTCAGATCCAAACCGGACTTCGGATTCAACGTAACCTCTACCTTCGTACGAGCCGGTACAGCCGTGATGGATGCCAAGGGTTGGCAAGCAGGTGTAGGCTCAACACTCAGGTCATCTACATAGAACGAACCATAGCGGGTTCCCGTTGCAGTGGGATCTGTAACAGCCAAGAGAACGATATATTGTCCCTCGCCGGCATAAGAACCGAGTTGAACCTCATGGAAGGTATAGGTCGCACCCGTTACCTCTTCAGCATGTACCAGGGTGAAGGTGCTCATATCTGCAGGATCGCTTACGACACCAATCATCAGCTGGTTGTAGTAACTATAATAGGTGCTGGTACTGCTCTGACGAGCATAGAACTTCAGCGTATGACCACTCAGGCCCTTAACGCCATAGTTCATAGCAGGCATAATGGCATATGCACTATCGGCATCGCTCGGTTCGTAGGTCTTGTAAGCATTCAGACGGAGCGAATACGTACCATCATGTGCATAGGTAGCACTATTATAAGCCGACGGGATATACGAACTGCTCTCGCTCTGCATATTACCTACCGTCCAGCAATAGATGCCGTTTTCGAAATTCTCTGTGTACGGAATAGCCTCTACATCGCAAGCGGTGCGGAAGTTGACAGGCTCAGTCCACTCACTGGTCTCGGTCTCCGAGCATACAGCAGCCACCTCTACCTGATATGCAGTATTCGCAGCCAGATTGGTCAGGGCATAAGGCATCGTGGTCGATGTGGTTGCTACAGTCCAATCTTCATCAGCTGCTGCTTTGTAGCGTACAGTCCAAGCCGTCTCACTGGCACCGGCTACGCAGGTAATCTCAGCACCATTGGCGGTGATATTCGATACCGTAACATCGGTCGGACGCAGGCAGTTCGGGATGAGGTCAACCATCAGGTCGTCCACATAGAACGAACCGTAACGGCTCGATGCCGTTGACTCCGGATTGATTGTAGCCAGCAATACAATGTACTGACCCTCACCGGTGTAGTTAGCAAACGAAACTTCGTATTGCTGATACGTGGTTCCCTCTACGACTACATCCTGTACCAGCGTAAAGGTGCTCATATCGGCGGGATCGGTCAGCGTACCTACATACAGGTGGTTGTTATACGAAGCAGTAGTACTATTTTGACGGGCAAAGAAGCGCAGTCTGTGGGCACTGATTCCTTCCGCACCGAAATTCATCACGGGCAGCACGGCATAAGCGCTATCCGCATTGGTGGGAGAAGAATATGTGGAAGTATATACATACGCATGCAGACGCAGGCAGTATGTTCCATTGTGGGAATACGATGTGCCGGAATATGCCGACGGTATATACGAACTGCTCGTGCTCTGCATGTTACCTACCGTCCAGCAATAGATGCCATTTTCGAAGTCATCCACATACGGCAAGGTCGCTACATCGCAAGCAGTGCGGAATGCTACCGTGTTTGTCCAATCGCTGTTCTCTGTCTCTGAGCAAACAGCTGCTACCTGTATCTCATAAGCAGTATTAGCCGTGAGACCGGACAGCGTGTAGGGCATCGTCGTAGAAGTCGTAGCGATTGTCCAGTTCTCCTCGGCAGAGGTGCGGTATTGAACAGTCCATGCCGTCTCACTGGCACCGGCTACACAGTTAATCTCAGCCGTGTTCGGAGTAATGTTTGTAACCGTCACATTTGCGGGCTTGATACAGTTGGGCAGTACATCTATCACGATGTCATCAATACCCATGTAGTAGTTATTCGATGCACCTCCGTACCGGAAAGCCAGACGAGCGGTGGACGCTACCTCATTAGGAATCGTATTCAGCATCGTCTCCTCGTTCTGCCACGAAGTCGAACGCGTGTATTGCACAATCGAAACGAAACTCTCTTCATTGTTGACATCGGTCATATAACCCAGGTCAAGCTTACCGCTGCTGGAAGCATTCTCTTCCTTGTGTGCAAACGCAATCTTCAGGGTGTTCAGCGGAACATTCACTGCCGGCAGGATAGCATAGCCGTATCGGCTGCTGCTGGACACGAAGTACAGCGACTGGCTTCCACTCTTGACATACGAACTCGAAGTATTCACATAGATATAAGGATACTGTCCGTCATTGGCGTTCAGCAGATTCCAGCAAGTGGGAGCAGCTGAACTGGAAGAACCTGTTTCCATATCTTCAAATCCTTCGGTATAAGGAACAGCAACAGCGCCGCAGTTCGTACGGAACGAAATCGTCCGTGCCTCGCTCTGCTCGCTCTCGCTGCAATAGGCACGCACCGTGAAATCATATGTCAAATTGGATGTCAGACCGGTAAGAGTAACCGTAGCTTGGTTCACAATCACAGCATTAGTCCAATCGCTACCGTCACCCAATACATACTGCCACTGCGTCTCATTACCGCCGGCGGTCCAAGTCAGCGTTGCGCTCGCGTCGGTAATATCGGATACATTCAGCGCGGTGGGTTTCTGGCAGTTAGGCAGAGCATCTACCGTGATATCATCTACGTAGAAAGCACCGTAACGCGTTGTAGCTGTCGCTGCAGGATCGACAATACCCATCAAAACGATGGAGGTACCTATACCATTATAACCTGCAAAGGATACTTCATACAGATTATACGAATCGGTCGATACATTCACATCCTCTACCAGGGTGAACGTACTCATGTCAGCCGGATTGGTCATCACACCCACCAACAGATGGTTGGAATAAGATGTATAAGACGAAGTCGAAGTCTTGCGCGCGTAGAAACGAATGCGGTAACCTTGAATACCTTCGGTGCCAAAACTAATATTCGGCAGCACGGCATAAGAACTATCGGCATTCGTGGGCGAATAAGAACTCTCATAATAATATGCATTCAGTTTCAAGCAGTGGCTTGCAGAATGAGAGTAAGTACTATAACCATCCTCATTGAGCGAAGGAATGTACGATGCATTTTCGGATTGCACATTACCTACGGTATAGCAGTCAATGCCCGTCTCGAAGTTATCCGTGAAGGGGACACCTACTACACCACAAGCGGTCTTGAACGAAATCATCTTTGCATCGCTCTGATCGCTTTCCGAGCAATACGAACGTACGTAGAAGTCGTAAGCCGTATTGGCATTCAGACCTTGCAGTGTAACAGTCGTGTTCGAGAATACATTCACTCCCGTCCAGTCAACTGTAGCACCGGCCGCTACTACTACATACTGATACTGGGTCTCGGTACCACCGGCGGTCCAGCTCAGAGTAGCGCCCGAGGTCGTAATGTCAGAAACCTCCAACGTTGCAGGCTTAACACATGAGGGAACATACAGGCTCACACCGGTTACATCGTCCATATATATCGCCGAACCGTTGTCATCTACCACATGGAAAGCAATATAAATATTCTGGCCTACATAGTCATCCAGTGCAATACGTTTCTCCACCCACGAGGAAGTTGTGGTCGTACCAATCGTACCACTCGAACCCGTTGTGTAGGTCTCCAGAACCGTAAAATCTGATGCGTTAACACCCGTCGTGGAGACTTCAATAGTAAGAGTCGTACCGCTATAACTCTGCGAAGCTACATAGAACGACAAAGTGTCGCCGGCTACCGGAGCCAACTTCGGAGTTACGAGGTAATTCTCATGACCGGCATTGGCATAGTTTGCATAAGCCGATCCAGTCCCCGAATGTTTCGTTGTACTACGAATCCAGCTAACACTACCGCTAACATGAATCGTACTCCAATCATCCGGGGGGAATGACGTGTCCTCAAATCCTTCATTCAGGACCTGAGCGCTTACCGACATGCTCACTGAGCACATAAGTGCTGCAACGAACATCATCAGTTTCTGAGTAATAGTTCTCATAAGCTTTTGTTTTTTGGTTAATAAATTTGGGTTAATTATAATTGTTTGTTGCTTGTTTCAAATTGTATCGTGGTTATACAGGGCATAATTACCCAGAACCTGTTCCACATGAATCACTTCCGGACAACTGTCCCACGTAAATCCACCAGCCATACGATACCAGTTCTTACGTTCGCGTACAGGCACCTTCTTGACCGACGGAAAAGCCGACAAGGGCATCACTATCAGTCTGCCGTCCTGCAACGCAACCTGCATTTTGCCTCTCACAGGAAAAGTCACATCTTTAATCTGCGGAGTTACATTCCAATATCCATCAATGGTCTTCATATCAACGTTTAATCTTTATGATTCGTATTGGTTTCCCTTGCACAAAATTGTTCCACTGCTCGAGCAATACCTTTTTATTCTCCTCTACAATAGCAAGCACCTGTTTCATTTGACTTTCCGTCAATGCGCCCTGATTGGCGGGTGTTACGTCCGGTTCCAGCCAAATCTTGGCAAACAAGTCATCGCCTTTCTTACCCACATGCACATGTGCCCTATTTTCATAAACATCCGTCCCGTAAAACAGGAAGGTCCACATCACTTTAGAAGATATATATAGCAGCACTTTTGGCATTTATAGATATTGATTTATTAAAATATTTATTTACAGCGTGCAAAGTTACAAAAAAAATACGATATGTGCAAATTTTGAAAGATTTTTTTTCATTTTTCTGACTATTTGTGCCATAAAACACAAAAATCACTCAAAAACAGAAAGCATCAGCCCCCCATCGGCATCCAACGACGCATACGTAAACTGACGGAAGAAATCACCCAAAATCACCACGCGCGACTTTGAGGCTAACTGCAGATCCAACTCAATATGCCGGTGACCGAAAATATAATAATCGGTGCTCGGTGCTCGGTGCTCGGTTCTCGGTTCTCGGTTTTCGGTTCTCGGTGCGCACAAGCCTTCCTGCTCTTTGGCCCAGAGCACCAACTCCTCGCGGTTCTCACCCTTGTACGGGAACGGATTCGCCAACTCTTTCAGCCTACTCCGTTTCGCCCATTCGTACCCGAAAGCGTCGCCCAAAGCCGGCGGTACCAAGCGGAACAAAGCCTGTGCTGCGGGGTGATGAAACACCGAACGCAGGAAGATGAACCGCTTAATTCTGCGTTTGATTGCTTTCGGAAGCGCATCTATATAGCCCGACGGCACCAATCCGTCACCATGCGCCAGATAGCAACGCTTGCCATTCAGCGTTATCTCCTCACCACGACGGTGAACCGTCACACCCGTCATCCGCGCCAGACCGCCAAAGGTCCAGATATCATGGTTGCCAATGAAGAAATGCACCTCTATCCCCTTGTCCGTCATCCGCCGCAGCTGCTGCAAGACCGGCGCAAAGAAACGCTTCGAACGCGGTATGGCATCCGTCTCGGGCTTGGCGGGATAACATTCCCACAAGTACTCGTACCAGAAATCAAAGATATCCCCCAAAAGGAAAACACCCGCAGCATCGTCTTCCATCACGCGCAACAGGTTCACCAACTTCTGTTGGTGCTCCTCAGGGTTCGTCATTGCACGAGAACCCAAATGGGCATCCGATATAAAATAGTACATATTCATCTTCATTTGCCGAACGCGACTGCAAAGATACAAAAAAAAAGCGGAATATGCAAATTATTCCGCTTAATTTTTAATTTTTAATTACTACTGTTGCGATATTTCTATAAGAGTAGGATATAAACCATTGTTATATTGTCACTTGTACATAGTTTGATTTTTTTTGATTTGATTGAAAATGTTTTTTTATGTTTATTTCTTTTGAAGGCTTTTACTCTCCAGAGTTGCGGAGTTTGATGTAAAAACTATCTGGGTGCTTTGCACACAAGGAGTTTTTGCAGCAAAGTACGCATAGAGCGAAGCTCAAAAGCATTCAAAAGGTTTTTTTAGGTTTTTGTTTAAAATTTATCGCAACACTACTAATTTTTAATTTTTAATTTTTAATTTTTAATTTTCCAGCAGCGCCACGCTGCGGTTGACAAACTTAGCCAAGCTCTCGCCCTTCAGCTGCCCCGAAGCCAACAGCGCGATATCAAACAGCTGGTGCAGACGCTCATCCTCGCCCGTCAGGGTATAAACGGTCTTCTTCACAGCCGCCTTCGGTTCCTCGCCTTCTTTCGTCTCGGGCACTTCCTCCACCTCTTCGCTCTGCATCTTGCCAACCAACTCCTGAATCAGCGGGTGCGACGTGTTGATTACCAGGTTGTACTGGTCGGGCATCTGGCCGTAGAACGACATACCCTGTTGGTGCTGCGACATCTCTTTCATACGACGCATGAACTCATTCTGCGTCAGGAAGACGGGCAGCGCATCGCTTGCAGCAGCCTCGCAGCTGACGAAATAGCGCAACTTGTCGGTCTCGGGCAGCAGACCCTCAAAGGCTTTCCGCAAACCTTCTTTCTGCTCGTTGCTGTAGGTATCCTTGGCTTGGTCCTCCTTGCGAATCAGGTTCTCGATCGTGTCGGAGTCGATACGTACGAAGCGCAACTTACCCTCTTCGGCCTTCTGCTCAAACTGCGAGATCTGGTGTACATCCAACTCGCCGTTCATCAGCAGCACATCGTAGCCTTTCTCCTTCGCGCGTTCTATAAAGGTGTAGTGCGCATCGGGATCCTGCGTATAGAGGGCTACCAGGTTGCCGTCCTTGTCGGTCTGGGCGTCTTTGATCTTCGCCTTGTACTCCTCCAGGGTGAAATATTCGCCCTGGATATTCTTCAAGAGGGCAAAACCGATAGCGCGTTCGTAGAACTTCTCGTCGGTCAGCATACCAAACTGGATAAAGAGTTTGATATCATCCCATTTCTTCTCGAAGTCCTCCTTGTCGTTCTTGTACATCTCTGCCAATTTGTCAGCCACCTTTTTGGTGATGTGACCCGAGATCTTCTTGACGTTATTATCCGACTGCAGGTACGAACGGCTGACATTCAGCGGTATATCCGGTGAGTCGATCACGCCGTGCAACAGCGTCAGGTACTCCGGCACGATATTCTCCACCTCATCGGTCACAAAGACCTGATTGCAATAGAGTTGTATCTTGTTGCGCTTGACATCCAGGTTCGATTTGATGCGCGGGAAATACAGTATTCCGGTCAGGTGGAAGGGATAGTCCACATTGAGGTGAATATGGAACAACGGTTCATCCATCTGCATGGGGTACAACTCGTGGTAGAACGCCTTGTAGTCCTCATCCTTCAGCTCAGCGGGCTTGCGTGTCCATGCGGGGTTGGTGTTGTTGATGATGTTCTCCACCTCCTTGCCGTTCTCATCGCGGACCACTACCTCTTTGCCGTCTTTCCATTCTTTCTTCATGCCGAAGGCAATCTCTACGGGCAGGAACTTGCAGTACTTACGGAGCAGCGACTCAATGGTTGCGTCCTCCAGGTACTGCTTGAACTCTTCGTTGATATGCAGGACAACATCCGTTCCGCGCTCTGACTTGATGGTCTCTTCCATCGTGTATTCGGGATCGCCCGAGCACGACCAATGCACGGCTTTGGCATCGGGCAGGTAGCTTTGGCTGAAGATTTCAACCTTATCCGAAACCATAAACGCACTGTAAAATCCCAGTCCAAAGTGCCCGATGATAGCCTCCGTTTTATCCTTGTACTTGCCTAAGAACTCCTCGGCGCCGGAGAACGCTATCTGGTTGATATACTTATCCACCTCTTCGGCAGTCATGCCAATACCGTGGTCGCTGACGGTGAGGGTGTTCTTTTTCTTATCAATAAGTACGCGCACGCGCAGGTCGCCCAGGTCACCCTTAGCCTCGCCTACCGACGACAGCGTCTTCAGTTTCTGCGTTGCATCCACGGCATTGGATATCAACTCACGCAGAAAAATCTCATGATCTGAATACAAAAACTTCTTGATGACGGGGAATATATTATCACTCGTTACCCCGATATTTCCTTTCGTTGCCATACTATAATAATTCTTAATTTTTAATTCTTAATTTTTAATTTTTAATTTTTACTATAGTATGCAAATCTCGTGCCAAATTCCCAAGCCTGCCATTTTGGCAGTCCTGCAGAATTAGGCACTCGAAAACGGTTCGAATCGGAAATATTTTTCTTTACTCCGCCAACAAAGCTTTCTGTTTTCGGTACTCCGAAGGCGTCAGGCCATAGCAAGTCTTGAAGTCATGATTGAATGTAGTGGTGCGACTGAATCCGGCTGAACGCGCCACTTCGGTCACTAACATGTTCGTGTCAGTCAGCAGCCTGCAAGCATAGTCCAAACGGCATTCGCGGATGAAGTCCGCCACCGAGTCATAATCGCTGCCGCGAGAGAAGGCGGCGCCTATCTGTGCAAAACTCAGTCCGTAACGCTCGGCCAGTTTCTGACGGTCGCAGGATAAATCGGTATAGAGGCGGTTGTCTCGGATGTCGTGGCAGATGAATTGGAACAATTCCGCTTCCGTCATCAGCTTCAGTTCCGCTACGCTCGTTTTGGTGAAGGTTTTCTCCTCCTGAGGCTGTTCCGGTTGCTCTGCGGCCGGTTCCGTAGCATGCTCCGCGGCCGGCTCTGTGGCTTGCGCTGCTACCTGAGGCTGCGACGTCTTGAGTTTCACCAGCTCGGATATCTGCTGCGCCAGGATGCGGTTTTTATTGTCCATCTCCCGTCTCTGCTGCACTTGCCGGATGGCAAAGGCGATGAGCAGCAAACTCAGCAGCACCACGGCAACAATCACCACGATGGCCAAATGCAGTTTGGAATTCTGCTGCTCCAGCACCCGTTGCTGCTCCTGCAAATGGAACCGAACGGCATAGGTGTGCGCCGTACTCGTCTGGAGATTATCGTTCAGCACATTGCGCAACAGGGCGTACCGTCTCCAGTAGCCGCAAGCCTCCTGCAGCTGTTCACGCCCCTCGGCTGCCAACGCGCGGAAACGCAGCACATCGGCATAGTTATCATTCACGGTATCCGCTCCCATCCGGCGTTCCTCTTTTTCGCATACCGCCAGTACGTTCGCGTAACGACCCACACTCAGCCAGGTGGGCACAATGAGCCTCCGCCCGCCGTCAGAACGGCTGTAAGGCTTCTTTTCGTACTGCGCCAGCCAGTAACGGCACGAGTCTTCTTCATGCATCACGGCAAAGGCATTCGCCAAGAAACCGACAATCTGCGATTCCGTAAAGTCGCAATACGACTCATACCGCCCCATGGAGGCGGGCAGACGATAACTGTCATCCGCATATTCCGCAGTATGCTGACGGAAATGAGCAACCTTGGCGCGTATCCGATGCGCCAAGGGCACAATCTGTTCCGGTTGACCGAACTCCTGCAGCACGTTAATCTTGCGCTTGATGGCAATAATAGATGCATCCAGTCGATTCACACTACCCTGCCCCTCCAAGGCTTCAATGGTTTTATCCAGCAAGGCCAGTCCTTCCTCCCTACGGCCAATCTCCGCCAGTATAAAACCGGTCTCGGCATCCGTACGCAGCGCCTCCACCTCTTCGCCTTCCTGACGGCAGATATCCGCCAACTCCATATTGCGAACCAACCACATCTCGTAGTCGCGCTGCATGCGATAACTCGAGCACAGCAGCGACAAGGCATTCTGGCGACGCGCCAGCGACGCTTCATCCGTGGCCGTCAACGAGTCATGCTTCAACAGCGTATTACAGATCGCAATAGCAGAATCATACTGCTGAAGGGGCGAACGGCTATAGACCGTTGCACGCAAGTAGTCGCACAGAAAATCCGGTTCCTGCCCCAATAGCTCAATCGAATCAATCACCTGCAACGCGCGGCGCGGTTCGGCAGAATAGATTCGCATCACATGGGTAGCGCTATAGATAGAGTCATTCGGATACGACAACTCCGTCACCACACGCCTTCCCTGGCAGCCGCTCATGCACGACAAAACGACTCCTACCAGGAGCATGACCCTAATCTTGGGGCTTAAAGTATGATTCTTTTTCATTTCTTTTTATTCAATTTTTCCGTTCTTCGCGCGCAGAACATTTATCTGCCGCGTTACTTCTTCGGCCTTCTGAAGTTATACACAGGGTATGTTCCGTCACGCAGATTATCCACGTTGAAGTTCACGATAAAGCCCAATTCGCAGTTGGTGCACACCAGGCAGGTAAACATATAGCGTTCGGACAACTTACTGTGCATGGGTACCGATTGGATGTCCAGTATCACCTTGCCATCCAGTATGAGGCTCACCGTCAGCGGCGTACCCAGAGCCTCCCGTTTGTAATAGACTGGTACTTCCACCTGACGCACCACGCTGAAGCCGTTTTCGGTCAGCTCGCGGGCGACAGCCTCCTCGTAGATACTTGCTATGAGTCCGGGACCCAACTCGTTGTGTACCTCCTGCAGGCACTTCATGATTCTATCCGTATACGCTCGATCCATAGCTCTATATCCGTTTATTCTGAATTCTTAACGGTCTAAAATCTTCTGAACAAGCGTTTCGCAAAACGAGTCACCCGGTGGGCAACCCGTTATGCGAAGCGACTGAATACTTAGAGCGCCAGTTTCTTACCGGGCTTAATCTTCACCTGTTTGCGCGCAGGCAGTTGTACGGTAGCTCCGGTGCGGGGGTTACGAGCCGTACGGGCAGGTTTTTCTACGATTTGGATGGTAGCGATACCGGCAAGTTGAAGACCCTCACCGCGCTTCACAGCCTCCATAGTAGCTTCCAGAGCGGCATTGATAACATCCGTTGCAACTTTCTTCGTTACTTGAGCCTTCGCAGCAGCAGCTTCAATTAAATTACTCTTGTTCATCATAACTTAGATTTTTTGGTTTTTTATATTTATAAGGTTATTATTTATTTATAAGGTTATTATTTATTTATAAGGTTATTATTTATTTATAAGGTTATTATTTATTGTTTTTTTCAATAAAGATTATATCGGTTTTCTGCAAGCATCTAAATCCTCGTGTTCGAAATCGGGTGCAAAAGTATAACATTTTTTTCACATGTGCAAGGGCATATACGAAAAAGCAAGCATTTTGCACGAATAAGCAAGTCCATCATCCCATTTTTGGCACCATTTTCCCAAATCTGCCGTAAATCGTACATAATTTCCCTCGTACATAGGCACGTGAAGCGTGCTTTCGATTTTACGACCCCGAGACAAATCCCCTAACCTGCCATTTGGCAGTCCCATATTCTGCGCTTCCACACCCGTTTTTACCTGCTTGATACGGGTCAAACACGTAAACGACACGTAAACGACACGTAAACGAGACGTAATCGACACGTACTCGAACCGGTCCCGAGGCAATCCAGAGACAATCCCGTACCATTTTCGAGGACCGAGAACCCCGAACCGAGAACCCCGAACCGAGAACCCGGAACCGAGAACTCCGATTGCCAAAAATACAGATATTCATTATTAATTATTAATTATTCATTAAAAAAATTTGCATATATGCAATTTTTGTTGTACCTTTGCAGGCTAATTTGCGCTACTATGAACGAGTTTTTGGAAAAAGAAGAGAAAGTTCTCAACATGCTCAAGACGGTGTACGACCCCGAAATACCCGTCAATATATATGACTTGGGGCTTATCTACGAGGTCAACATCGAAGACACCTCCTGCCATATCAAGATGACCCTTACTGCACCCTCCTGCCCCGCGGCTGATTTCCTTGTGGAAGATGTGCGGCAGAAAGTAGCATCGGTGGACGGCATCGACAACGTCGATGTGGAAATCGTCTTTGAACCCGAATGGGACAAAGACATGATGAGCGAAGAAGCCAAACTGGAACTGGGATTTCTATAGTTGATAGTTCTTATCTCGGCTAAAGCCTCGAACGATCGGCTAAAGCCGTACGATAATTGATAATTGATATTTTTATGCACTCAAGAGAAGAACAACTGCAAGCGTTTGACAGGCTGCTGACCGTCATGGACGAACTGCGCGAGAAATGCCCGTGGGATCGCAAACAGACCTTCGACAGCCTCCGTCAAAACACCATTGAGGAGACCTACGAACTCGCCACAGCCATCGTCAAACAAGATATGAACGAGATCGCTAAGGAATTGGGCGATGTATTGTTGCACGTAGTTTTCTACGCCAAGTTGGGTTCGGAAGACAAATGGAACTTCTCCGATTCAGCACCCCAAGAACCGCACGACAGGTTTGATATAGCAGATGTCTGCAACCGGCTATGCGACAAACTCATCTTCCGCCACCCGCATGTCTATGGACCGGAAGCTGCCCAAAACGCCGAAGAAGTCAGCCGACTCTGGGAACAAGTCAAACTCAAAGAGAAAGGCGGCAACAAAACCGTCCTGGAAGGTATTCCGAACAGCCTACCGACTTTGGTCAAGGCTTACCGCATACAAGACAAAGCCGCCAACGCCGGATTTGATTGGGAAAAGAAGGAGGACGTCTGGGAAAAAGTAAAAGAGGAGATTGCCGAACTGGAGCAAGCCATGCGCTCCATGCCCGACAACCCTACTCCCCCTTTGAAAGGGGGTCGGGGGGATTCGAAGACCAACGCCATCGAAGAGGAGATGGGCGATGTGCTGTTCTCGCTCATCAACGTCGCGCGTTTATATAAGGTGCGGCCGGATAATGCGCTGGAGAAGACCAACCTGAAGTTCATCAGCCGCTTCAACTACATCGAGCAGAAAGCCCGCGAGCAAGGTCGTCAGGTGACAGACCTCACCCTCGATGAGATGGAAGCACTCTGGCAAGAAGCCAAGAAGAAGGAAACCTCTCCCCTGCCCTCCCCACAAGGGAGGGAGTAGAATACCGAACTTGTCACCTCCCCTTCTTGTCACCTCCCCTTGTGGGGAGGTCGGGAGGGGTTCTTACTTAACCGGTTGCACCAGCCGTATGGCTGCGGGGGAATACGGTTCGCCGGCATCGGAATAAACCACCAGGCTCAGCTGCAGATCTCCGGTCTTACGCGGCGTATAGAAAATAGGGAAGTTGACCGCATTATAACCCAAGCGATAATAGAGTTGCCCCTTGGCTGTATCGGTCGGCTCAATGGTAGCCGCCATGATATCGGAGGTCAGCCCCAAGCGCAGCTTAAAATTCGCGGTATCGAAGTTAACATGCGTTGAGACGAGGTTGTTGCCATGCGACAGGAAACTGGCGGCAAACAAAACCTGGGCGCTATCCACGAGATTAAGGGTATCCAAAATATAGGTTCCCGACTCCTTATCGCCTATCATATGACCAACGAGCAGGGTATCCGCTGCGCCGATGACCTTGCCTTTCTCGTCAAACAGCGGATTGACATAGAAATACGAGGTAGTGATGGTAGGTGTCTCGTGAACCTCATCCTTGAGCTTGCACGACGAAACCAACGCCACGACCAACATCAAAACGCAAAAAACAGAAATAGAATGCCTCATAGGAATAAATTAAAAATTAAAAATTAAAAATTAAGAATTAAAAATTAAACTCCAAACTCTCAACTGCACTAAACACTCAACTCTCAACTGCACTAAACACTCAACTCTCAACTGCACTAAACACTCAACTCTCAACTGCACTAAACACTCAACCTAAGTCTGGCGCGTCTACCAATTCCGCCAATGCCGCGGCGCGTTCGGTCCTCGGGTTGCACCGGCTGACGACTCCGTCGTCATCAAAGCAACCGAGACCTCCGCTCTCCCCAAAACCTCAAAGAGCTTTTGGGGGCCCCGTTGAGGGAGAAAGACCGCTGCCTTTCGCTCTTCAAGGGGAAAAAGCGTGCAAAGATACAACTTTTTTTTGAATTGACCAAATATGAACGAAACTTTTTACAATATTTTGCCTTCAGGCATGAAAATTGTCCACAAAAAGACCCCGTCTGA
>ONBH01000030.1 GCA_900316005.1 uncultured Bacteroidales bacterium
CGTCTATACGCTCTATCGCAACGATACGAGCGCCGAGAGCTTGGTAGGCGTTAAGAACCCCGAGTGGAACACGCCGGCGCCGGTGAATGTGCTATCCGCCACGGATACGTACGCCAAGGGCATCGGTTATTTCGATGTAGGCGTTAAGGTGGCGTACCACTTCAACTTCCCGAAGCTGCGGTAAGGAAAGCAGTCATAACGTCATTACGACGGTAAATAAAATAAAGCAGAGATTGCTATTAGTCCGTATGATACGGCATGCGAGGCCTCAGATGGGCGGACACGATAGTAATCTCTGCTTTTTTTCATGTTGAATTAGATGCGGAAACGGTTCGGTTCGATTACGTGTCGATTACGTGTCGATTACGTCTCGTTTACGTCTCGTTTACGTGTTTTACCGCTGAATGCCAGCTGATTTATTTATTTATTTCGCGCGCCGCACTTACTCCGAATACTTGCCACCGGCAACTATTCGGTGCAATTTTTGTAGTACTTCGACCTACTCCCCCATGCTAAGAAGGAGTTCTATGTGCTCGGAGTGGGGGACTCCTCGCACTCGCGCGCCGCACTTACTCCGAATACTTGCCACCGGCAACTATTCGGTGCGGCTCAATCGCTTCACCTTCGAAAGTACAGTCGCACCCTGCCGGACATACCGGCTCCCATTTCCGGAAACTTTCTTGCAAAAGGGCAACGCCCTCTATTTTGCCGCGTATGAGGACGTCCTTATGCAAGCATAAACACCCTCATCCCCGACAAAATATAGAGTAAGTACTCTATTTTTGCAAAAAAAGTTTCCGAAAATTTGCGTATGTGCAATTTTTGTTGTACCTTTGCAAACTAATTGCGAAGAATCGATGAATATCATTGCACATATCGGAGAGTATTTCTTGCTCATGGGCAAGACTTTCCGCTGGCCGGATAGGCAGCGGATGTTCTGGCGACAAGTGTCGCACGAGATGGAGAAACAGGGTCTGGAGAGTATCCTAATTACGCTTATCGTCAGCGTCTTCATGGGGGCTATTATGACGATGCAGACGAAGCTGAACACCTCTAACCCCCTGTTGCCGGTTTATACCACGGGTCTTGTGACGCGTGACTGTATTCTGCTGGAGTTCTCCAGTACCATTCTATGCCTCCTACTGGCCGGTAAGGTGGGCAGTAATATCGCCTCAGAGATAGGCACCATGCGTATCACCGAGCAGATTGACGCCCTCGAAATCATGGGTGTCAATTCCGCCAACTACCTCATCTGCCCCAAGGTGCTGGCTTTCATGGTGATGATGCCGTTGTTGGTTACGTTATCCATGGCAACGGGTCTGATGGGTGGTTATGTCATCAGTGCCGTAACGGATATTCTGACGGTAGATGAGTACCTCATCGGTATTCAGTATGCTTTTGTGCCCTACTATGTGTGGTATTCGTTTGTCAAGACGGTTGTCTTTGCCTATATCATCACGAGCATGGCTTCGTATTACGGCTATTATGCCTACGGTGGAGCCTTGGAGGTAGGTAAGGCCAGTACGAAAGCGGTTGTTAACTCCAGTATCGTCATCCTGCTGATGGATGTAGTACTGACCAAACTGATGTTAGTATGATAGATGTACAGAACCTGACCAAACAGTTTGACGGCACCACCGTCCTGGATGGCGTCTCGGCTACCTTCCGTGACGGCGAAGTGAATATGATTATCGGTCAGTCGGGTAGCGGTAAGACGGTGCTGATGAAGTCCATGATTGGTTTGCACAAACCCGAAAGCGGCCGTATCCTATACGGCGAGGGTGCTAGTGCCCGTAATATATGCGCGATGAGCGAGAGCGAACTGCGTCTGCTGCACCGCGAGGTAGGTATGCTCTTTCAGGGCTCTGCGCTCTTTGACAGCCAGACCGTGGTGGAGAATGTGATGTTTCCGCTGGAGATGTTCTCGGATATGAACCCAGACCAGATTGTAGAGCGTGCTCGTTTCTGCCTGGAACGTGTCAATATACCCGAGCGGGCCTATCGCCTTATGCCGGGCGAGATAAGCGGCGGTATGCAGAAACGCGTAGCGATAGCCCGTGCCATCGCCCTGAATCCCAAGTACCTGTTCTGCGATGAACCGAACTCGGGCCTGGACCCGAGGACGAGTCTGGTAATCGACCAACTCATTAGCGACGTGACCCGCGAGTTCGGTATCTGCACCATTGTCAATAGCCATGACATGAACTCCATATTGGAGATAGGCGATAATATCCTCTTCCTGCGTAATGGTAAGAAGGAATGGCAGGGAAGTAGGCATGAGATATTCCATGCCGACAACGAGGCACTCAATGACTTCGTCTTTGCGTCCGACCTGTTTAAGAAAGTGCGCGCGGCGAATAGGTGATAGGGAATAGACTATAAATATGCAATATATGAAACGTATCTTTTTAACACTTCTGGCACTTAGTGCCCTGATAGGCGGCATGCAGGCTCAGGCTCCGCAACGCGTACCTGCCGCTCCGTATCCTATCGTAAAACAACAACCCAATGGTGAGACCGTTACCATCCTGCTCCGTGGCGATGAACACAAGCACTGGATGATGACCCAAGACGGTTGGCAAGTGGTGCAGGACGATAAAGACCGTATCTGCTACGCCATCCAAAAGAAAGATGGCACGATTATTGCAAGCAAAAAGTTTAAGTTGAGTGTTGAGAGTTGAGAGTTGAGTGAAGTTGATAGTTGAGAGTTGATAGTTGAGAGTTGATAGTTCTTATCTCGGCTAAGCCTCGAACGATCGGCTAAAGCCGTACGATAGTTGATAATTGATAGTTGACAGTTGATAATTGATAGTTGACAATTGATAGTTGATAGTTGAGAGTTGAGACGAATAAGCTTAATAGTGATTGGAATGCTGGCCGTATGGAGTACGGTAGGGGCGATTGTGCCTCCGCGTAATATGGAGGACACGACCGCCTATATCCAACTAAGGCAAGCGATGATGCAAAATGAGGCTATGAATGCGCCTCAGCGGGCGGCTTCTATTCCATCGCCCCGTGTGTTCCCGCGTGTGCCGGTCATTATGGTCAACTATCCGGATATGACCTATCGTGTATCGCGGGCGAATGTGGATTCGATGTTCAATGGTGAGCATTTCACCTTGTATGACGCAACCGGTTCCGTACGACGCTATTTCTACGACCAGTCTGCCGGGCAATACAATCCTCAATTTGATATCTATGGCCCTGTGCGTGTCAGCCATAACTACAATTATTACGGCAAAGGTAACGGTTCGTCGCGTGCGGCGGAGCTGGTTTTGGAAGCGTGCGCCCTGATGGACGACTCGCTGGATTTCAGCCTATACGATACCGATGCAGACGGCAATGTGGACTTGGTATATGCCCTCTTTGCCGGTCCGCCTGCCAGTGATGGCGCATGTATCCCCTCCAGTTGGATTAGTAATCCGACATCCGTACTGATCTGGCCGCATTACTGGACTGTGATTGAGGCCGGCAAGACCGGTATGCGTCATGTGTTTGATGGCAAGATTGTGAATGACTACGAGGTCAGCAGCGAGTTAGACGGCTGTTTCAGCACCCAGACAACTACCGTTATGGCCGGTGTGGGTCTTGCATGCCATGAGTTCGGTCACGGACTGGGACTGCCCGATATCTATCCCACCAACGGAGCAACGCACAAGACTTGCGGTCAGTGGGATATCATGGACTATGGCTGCTACAACAACGATGTCCGCACCCCGCCCGGCTATTCCGCCTACGAACGGTGGTTTATGGGTTGGCTCACGCCGCGGCTGGTCAACACACCCGAGACGGTTAGTCTGCAGGCTACCTCCGCAGGCGGCAATACCATATTGCTCTCGCCCTCCGGCTCGCACAACCTCAATGGCGTCAGCCCCTCTCCCGCTGATTTCTTTCTCCTGGAGAACCGCCAGAAGAGCGGTTGGGATAGTTATCTGCCGGGGGCAGGATTGCTGGTGACCCATATTCGCTATGATGCCAATAAATGGAGTGGGAATATGGTTAATAATGATGTTAACGCCATGGGAATAGATATCGTAGAGGCAGACGGGCTGGCTCCCGGTGCCTCGCAAAGCGGCTATAGTGGCAAACCCGGTGATGTGTTCCCAACCGGTGCTACTGCATTCATGGGCTGCGCCGGCTATCCGGTAGCGGATATTACCCTAACGAACGGCGTGATAACTTTCCGCCAGACAGGCGGTACATCGACCATGGACGAGGTGAGCAGTATGCCTGATAATGGCATCACTGTACTCTATACCCTCACCGGTGAAAAAGTGACAACAAACGATAATCTGCACGGGGTATTTATCCTTATGCAGAACGGCAAAGCAATAAAAATAATTAAATAAATGTTATCATGAAAAAAACGATTTTGACTTCCTTATGCGTGCTGTGCGTCATGGCGGTTATGGCTGTGCCTGCTGCACCGTACGGTATCCGAGCCATGCTGGCTGACGGAACAGAGACAACCATCTACCTACATGGTGATGAGTACTTCAATTATGCTACGGATGCCCAAGGCAACTGGCTGAAGATGAATAACGACGGTCTCTATGAGCTAACCGAGGCCCTGACCGATGATGAGATTGTTTCTCTGCGCACGCAAGGCCTGAATCGTCTGCCTGCAGCCTACCAGGCTACCGGAACAGAGCGCAACCTCGCCCCCCGCGGACTCTGTATCCTCGTCAATTTTGCCAATAAGAAATTCGTGACCGAGAGGGCTGAGATTGACTCGATGCTGAACGGACGCAACTACGAGCGTTACCGCGAGGGTTCCAGTTATCCTTACGCCAAAGGCTCTACCCGTCAGTACTTCATTGACCAGAGTAACGGCGCATACCAGCCTGATTTTGATGTAGTGGGCCCTGTGGAACTGAAATACAACTATATCTACTACGGTGAAGGCAAGGGTGATGCGCGTGCCAAGGTGATGATTCAGGAAGCCGTTGTTAAGGCTCACGACAGCCTGGGTGTGAACTTTGCCAACTACGACAACGACAAAGATGGTAAGGTGGACTTCGTCTATGTTATCTATGCGGGTTACGGCGCAGCCGACAGTCCTGATGCCAATACCGTTTGGCCCCATAGCTCCACGATGGAAGGCTTTGATATCACGCTGGACGGCAAGATGATGGCTACCTATGCTTGCTCTAATGAGATCAAATACAACTATGGTCAAAGCGAGGCGCACACCGGTATCGGTACCTTCACGCACGAGTTCAGCCATGTGCTCGGTCTGCCTGACTTCTATTCCACCAACTCGAACACCACCCACAAGACCTTAGGTGACTGGGATATCATGGACTCGGGTCCGTACAACAACGAAGGTAACACCCCTCCGGGATACTCGGGCTACGAGAAGTGGTTCATGGACTGGCTGACCCCCACCGTTATTACAGCTGATGGCAACTACAGCCTGTCGGATATCGTTTCGTCGAACGAGGTGTTCCTGGTGGCATCGACCCGTCGCTCGAATCTGGATGCATTGAGCCCCGACCCCAAGAAATTCTGGCTTATCGAGAATCGTCAGCAGGGTTCTAATAACTGGGAAACCTATATCCCGGGTAGCGGCATGCTGCTTATCCGCGTGCAGTACGAACGCAACAAATGGTACATCAATACGGTAAATAACGACCCCAAGAATATGGGTGTTGATATCATTGAGGCTGATGGTAAGGCTCCCAAGATGGGCGAAGAGGGCTATAGTGGCAAGGCAAACGATGCCTTCCCCGGCGTGCAGAAGAAATTCACATCGTACAATGCCGGTACATTCCGTCTGAGCAATATTAAGCAGTGGAACTCCGGTAAGATTCAGTTCGACCTCAACTTCAGTGGTACCGGTATCGAGGATGTCATCGGCGAGGATGAAACCATCGAGGCTATCTACGATGTACTGGGTAAACAGATCTTCGTTTCGGATCTGAAGGCACTCACCCCGGGTGTGTATGTGATTCGTACAGCCTCCGGTTCCAAGAAAGTGATGCTGCCGTGAAACTGATTTCGTATAACGTGAACGGCATTCGTGCCGCCATTACCAAAGGGTTGCTCTCCTTCATCGAAGAGGAGCAACCCGATGTATTTTGCATACAGGAGTCGAAGGCGCAGCCGGAGCAGATTGACACCCTCGCCATGCAGGAGATGGGGTATCACAGCTATATCCATTCGGCCGAGAAGAAAGGGTACTCGGGCGTATGCATTTTCTCGCGTAGGCGTCCGGACCGCGTGGTGGCCGGCATGAACAACAGCCGCTACGACAGCGAGGGTAGGGTGCTCCGTGCGGACTTTGGCGACCTGACGATCGTCAGCGTCTATGTACCCAGCGGTACGACGGGCGATGTGAGGCAGGACTTCAAGATGCAGTTTCTGGAAGACTTCCTCAGCTGGATGCTTGCGTTGAGGCAAGAGCGACCGAACCTCATCATCTGTGGCGACTTCAATATATGCCATCACCCCATTGATATCAACCATCCCGAACGGCAAGTTGGTGTCAGCGGTTTCCTGCCCGAGGAACGCGAGTGGATGGATCGTTGGGAGGCGAGCGGCATGATTGATACCTTCCGCGTCTTTGATGATAGGGCAGAGCAATACTCCTGGTGGTCGTACCGCGCCGGTGCACGTGCCAATAATGCTGGTTGGCGTATAGACTATTTCTGGGCATCCGAACCTCTGCGTCAGCGCCTTACGCGAGCCGCCATCCTGCAGCAGGCTGTGCACTCGGATCACTGCCCAGTGATGCTCGAAATTCAAGGCTGAACCTTGAATTTCAGCCTTGAATTTCAAGATTTAAAATTTAGCCTTGAATTTCAAGATTTAAGATTCCCTTCACCATTAACCCTTCACCATTAACCATTCACCATTAACCATTAACCATTAACCATTTACCATTAACCTTTCACCCTTATAATGGATAGATTAAGAACCGAACATCTCATCAAGAAATACGGCAAACGAACCGTTGTCAATGATGTATCAATTGAGCTGAATCAAGGCGAAATAGTCGGTCTGCTCGGCCCGAACGGTGCCGGAAAAACCACCACGTTCTACATGACTACGGGTCTTGTGACCGCCAATAATGGTCATATATACCTCAACGATGAGGATATTACATCGTATCCTATGTACAAGCGTGCTCAGATGGGAATAGGCTACCTGCCTCAGGAGGCCAGCGTCTTCCGCAAGATGACCGTAGAGGATAATATCCTGGCGGTACTGGAGATGACCAAATTCAGCAAGGAGTATCAGCACCAGAAACTGGAGCAACTCATTCGTGAATTCAACCTGGAGCATGTGCGTCAGAACCTGGGCGACCGCCTCAGTGGCGGTGAGCGGCGGCGTACCGAGATAGCACGCTGCCTGGCTATCGAACCGAAGTTCGTGATGCTGGATGAACCATTCGCCGGCGTGGACCCCATAGCTGTGCAGGAGATTCAGGATGTGGTATGGCGACTGAAGGATAAGAATATCGGTATTCTCATTACCGACCATAACGTAGATGAGACGCTGATGATTACCGACCGCGCCTATCTGCTTTTCGAGGGACGCATCCTCTTCCACGGCACACCCGAAGAGCTGGCAGCTAACCCTACGGTTCGCAAGAACTACCTTGGTCGAGATTTCGAACTGAAGAAGAAATCCCGTCCTTAAGGGTTAAGGCGCGTTCAGCAATCGGGTCGCTATGGTCGATACCGTGTCTATAGTCGGAGTTACGCTCCCCGCTACTCCTTCCTTTCGAAGCCAAAAGTCAATTGGCTTCTCCATGCTAAATCGACGGGCGACCGATGCTTCCGCTTTTTTGCATGACCAAGTTGACCAACTAAGTTAGGAAATTACAAAAAACAGAGACTGCAAGTCCGGATGATTGGGTGGGTGGGTTTGGGGGTTGCGAGACCTCAGATAGCCGGACAAGATGCAGTCTCCGTTAAAGATTTAAGATTTAAGATTTAAGATTTAAAATTTAATTTATCCTTTTAACGGTCTTTTTCTACGTAGGTGAATTGGGTTTGGCCGATGCTGAAGGTCTGACCATGGTAGAGTAGGATACGACTATCTACCTTAACCGGACGGTTCTTGTAATACACACCGGGTTCCAGCACGATGAGGTAAAGGGCATTGCGCAACTTGCAAATCTCAGCCTGTACGGGTGCTACCGTACGCTGAATTTCCCAGGATAGCTGCAAGGTGCATTCAACAGACTTACCAATGGTGACGACGCGGTTGGTGTCGTTGCGGAACCATTTATAGAGTGCGATATCCATTTCCTTGACAGCACCCTGTACCTTGAGGAAATAGCGTTCGGAGCGTGGCGAGATGGCAGCGATGCTTGCTGCCATACCGATGCAGTAGATGTAGAAAGAGATGAGCAGCGTAACGCGGAAGTCCAACTCGGTGCGCTGGTAAAAGAGTTCCCAAATAACTACGGATAGAATGCCGACCAGGGTTGTAAGCAGCAGCACACGCCGATTATAAACGACACGCGTACCCATGGTGACCGTCCGCGCAATCATGAAGCAGGAAGCTACCCAAGGCAGGGCGTTGATGAAACCTATGCCGTGTTTGATTCCGAAGACGACGATGAAGATATTGGCAAGCAGGAAGGTGAAGTAGCAGCCAACCGCAGCGAGTAAGGAACGCGCGATGAGTTGAGCTGCCATGCGCCACCCATGTACAGAGAGGGTGAAGAAGGAAAGCCCCATGGTAAGGTAGAAACCGACAACGGCCCCCAGGATCGGTAGCTGCGTGATGGGCGGTTGGACCAAGGCGGGTGCGAAGTTGTTATGTAGGCCGAGGTGTATATAGATGGTGAAACCTAACCACGACATGAAGGCAGCACCAATAGCGACCAAAAGCCACTTGAGGTAGAAAGTGGCATTGCGGGGATCGAAGAGGTTGTAGCGGTTGAAATAATGGGAGCCATGCTTGCAGTGGTCGCTGTATTCGGTACAATGGTAGTCATTCTCCTCCCAGCAGGATTCGTGCATGGTGTGTTCGCATTTGACCACGATATTATCGCCGGTCTCAAATGGAGCCTTGCAGTAATAGCAAGACTGTCCGACGGCTTTATCACCGAAACTCATGTTTGGTCCTGTATAGGAGAGCACGTATTTGTGCTTGAAGATGCGATAACGTATGGCGGGTACGACTATTTGCAGGATGAAATAGACGAGCAGTAGGATGAAGAGTGTGAGCAGCGTGCCCTGGACAAGTACATAGTTAATGCTATGCCCGTGCACGATGATTGGTTTGTAGATGTTACCGAGTGAAACGGTTGTGGTCCAGGATGAGACGAGCCGGTTGGTTTTGCGGTCGTAGAAATTGAGGGTCAGGGACTTGCTGTCGCCGCGATAGACCTTATTGTTAGGGTTGACAAAGACGAAGGCATTGTCGGGGAAGTCAAAGTGGAAGGCATCATAGATCTTGCGTTTGCATGCGGTGAGTTGGAAGGCGTTGGTGTAGTCGCCTCCGTAGAGGGAACAAAAGACCTGTGGTATGTTGTGCATGGTGTCATCGTTATCGCCTGCGTCGGGATTGAGTGCGTTCAGATTGACGTAGAAGGCGATGAATGCGGTGTCGCGTCCGTCTCGGTCACGATGAACCAGTTGTTCCTCGAAGTCGTAGTGGTCGGGGTCGATAGGTATATTGGTATCATCGTCGTATGCCTGTTCGTTGGAGAAGATGAGCATGATGCGGTAGCGTGCCCCCTGCCAGTAGCCTTGTTGTGCAAGTATCTCCTCGCGCTTGAGTTGCATGGCTCGATAGAGATAGACCGGTGCGTTGGAGGTGGGGCGGAAATAGTTCTGTAGGATATAATCGGAGATGGGCAGGGTTTTGGAGATGCGGCCGCTATCCATGAATGCGACGAAGAGGTTTTCGTTGTCGAAGATGGTTCGAATCTCGCTGACGTAGTCGCGCACCGAGTTGAGTTGTTCCTGCGTCATGGTGCGGTCCACCAGCACGAGCATGCGTGCGTCCTCCTCTGCCACGCCTTCCGCCTCGCGATTATGGATGCCGACCAGTCGCGGTGTAGATAAGCGCGTGTGACGAATGCCGTCGATACTCTCGATGACTTCGGTTCGGATGTGCGTACTATCCTTGAGTTGGTAAACGGGGCCGTCAGCGAGCATGCGCGTAGTGACGGTGAAGGTGTCGTATTCAGCCGTGAAGTTGACATCAATGACCTCCATATGCTGCAGCGGACGTTCTTTCTCCATGTATCCCGAAAGCATATTGCCGTATTCGGTTCCGGAGAGGAGGTGTTGCATCAAATTGTCGCATGCCGTAAGTGCTACGGTCAGCAGTAGGATTGCTATATAACGTATATATCTCATATCTTCTTTTATCAATTAAATCGTTGGGTACTGGTTTTCCTTCTTGATAAGTTTGGCTTGTTTCTCGAGCGCCTCCTTGGTCTGTTTGGCTGCTTTGTATTTCGCCGTCAGCATATTGATGAGGATGAGTATTACAGCCACGTACGCCAGACTGGTCAGGTATTCCTTGACTCGTTCGAGGAGTGGCATGTATTTCATCTCTTGTATCTTGTCCGATTTGGCCTTGATGGTGTAGTAGCACTCGTTGACTATGTCGGCTCTGTCTTGCAGTTGTGGCACGAGTTCGTAGGCCGCTTTGGTTTTGTCGTACTGTTCCTGTAGGGCTTCGAACTGCGCCTGATTGGTGGCTTTGAGTTTCTCAAGTTGGGGTGTCAGTTTCTGGACAAATGACATCGCAAAAGCCTGTTTGTAGCGTGCCTCATAGACGCTATCTTGCGCGAGGATATATTCTTCGGCAGCGACGAAATCCTTGATGGCAGCGCATCGTTGCTGCTGCATGGCGAGTGTGTCGTTGGCTGCCTGTAGGCGTAGTTGCATGGCGGTCATCTTGTCCATGAGGTCTTCGTGGTCGGAAATGAAGGCCTGATTGGCGGCGTTAAATGCCTCCCATCGTACGTTAAATGCCTTCAAGCGCCGGTCGGTGCTCTGTACCTTGCTATTCATGTTGCGAATGAAATAGGCCGAGCGGATGCCGGAGGGGGTGATTTGACCCTGTCGCGTCTCTTCTTCAGTAATCTGGTGCAGCTCGGTATTCATCTTGTCGAGCTGTGCATGAATTTCTTGGGCAAAGCGGATGTTCGCTTCGTCCTCTTCGGCAGGCTGCTGCGCTCGGATAGGTAGTGCGAGGCAGCAGAGGATTAGGGGCAATATGTAGCGTCTGGTCAACGGCATGTACGTCTGAAATATTGCTCAGCTTTTCGGAACGTATTAACGGCATCGCGTTCCTCCGGCGTTTTGGTGCCGTTAGCGATGATGAGTTTGTTGGTATCCGTAATAATGGTCTTGCATTGCTCGATGAGGTCCGAACGCTCCAGTTGGTCCGTAGAAACAAGCCACCGTGCTACATTTCCGTCGATAGTTCTGGCATTCGCGCGGATGGTTTTGGCGTTTTCAACGCGGTCAATCTCCTCTTCGGGTACTTGCATGGTGACGGTGATGGAGCGTATGGAGTCGTTGAACTGGTTGTAGCGTTTGCGTGCCTCTTCCACCTTAGGGCAGGCGCAGCTGTCGGAGTCCATGGGGAACTGTGTCAAGAGGGCGTTCTGTAGGTCGTGGAACATCTTCTCGCCGTCTTCGCTGCTGACTACACCGGTAGCGAAGAGGTTCTTGAATGACTCATAGCTCTGTTGGATGGCTGCGAGGGCATTGGTAGCCGATTTAATACGGCTGTCCTCGCCCCAACAGGGGTTCCGCTGAATGGTGATGTTATACTGCGTATTGAAGTCCGCACCGAAGGTGAGGCTGTAGTAGCGGGTTACGCCTTTCTGCTTCACCTCGTCAAGCAGCAGCACATCGCGCAAGCGCAGCGTGGCGCTGGTGGCCTGTTCCTGTAGCTTGAAGGTGGCAGTAATGGAGTCGTTGACAATCTTGAGGTCTTGCTCCTGCAGTTGCATCTTGTCGGCCTGTAGCCATGAGTGGAACTCGTATTTGCAGCGTGGCTTGGGTAGCCGGCGACGGAAGCGTTTGGCACATCGGAACTCATCGGATGTGTTGCCCGTAAGGGTATAGGAGAGTCGGTCGGTGCGAAGACGCTTGTGCTTGAAGGCTTTTTTATAGCGTATGTCGTTCCAGAAGACGAATAGTTTGCGCTCGGACTTGAGGGTCACGGTGATGGTATTCTGGTCCTCATCGAAAAGGATGGTGGCATCCACCGGGATATCGCCGGTCTTATCTTTTATCTGGAGGGCATCGCTAAACGGTGCCTTGTCGCTGAGTGTAATGGGTTTGGTGGTCTGCGCATGCAGTACCACAGCCATCGCAGCCAGTATGATACTAAAAATCAGTCTCTTCATTGCTATCAATTATCAATTTTCCATTTTCCATTAACCGTTAACCATTAACCATTCTCCATTATCAAGAGGTATCCATCCGTTGGGTTCCGCTTGTCGGATGACCCATGCAGCAACCTGTTGGTCTTCGGGATAGGGCGGGGTATTCATGGCGTGGTAGCGTTCGTAGGTAAGGTAGCTTTTGACGCGTAGGATGCCCCAGATGAGGTCGGTATAGGTGTCGTCACGGTTGAGGCACACACGGCCCGCAAAGGTTCCGAAGTAGCGGATGTTGGGGTGCCAGGGGTGGGGTATGGGCTTGCCTTCATCGTCTTGGGTGAGGAAGCGGAACACGGGTTGTCCGTCCACGCAGGGGTATTGGTCCGGCAGTTCGATGAGCATGGTGAACCGGTCTGCCATGATGGGTCTGTTGCTTACGTTCGTTTCGCCCAGGTGTTCAATATCCGTTACGGAGGCGATACTATGAATCCGATACTCGATGCGGTAGGCTGTTGGTAGTCCTTCGGCATTGGTACGGATGACCCGGTAGCGGATGTCGTTGCGTCCGTTGAGCCCTTGCTCTATCTTCTGCCACTCGTATTGAAGCCGTCTATCTCTCCCCGTCATTAAAAATGTCAACTATCAATTATCAACTATCAATTATCAACTATCAACTATCCTCATCCCGGGAAGGGGTCGGGTATGAGGAATATGGTATCTCCGTTATGTACGTTGTAGTCTTCCAGTGTCTGGTCGGTCTTGCCGATTCGCGGTCTGAGTACGCGTATTTCATGCACCTCGGGGTCTTCTTTGCCAAAGAAGTAGTCGAGTGGTGCGCCGGAGGCGTCAATGGAGGGGAAGTCAAAGATGAGTTTGCCGTCGTTGCCGATGGCATGGCGCAGATTATCCATCAGGGTGGATAGCGGCGCTTGGGGGTTGACAACCCGGAATCGTACGGTTTTGTTCTTATAGACGATGTCTAACAAGAATTCGTTTTCTTCCATAATATCTTAGTTTTGTTCTTTCATTATATGTATTGAGACATAGATGGGATAGAGTTGGTTACTGCGTATCTCCATCATGGTTTGTAGCAGCATTTCTGCCTGTGGTATCTTGTCTTCAAAGGTACGTCGGATGAAACTATTATCATGTAGTACAATGCTGACTTGTATGCAATAGCCGCTATCGCTCTGCTCCGTCAGACGATTCCTAACCGATATGTCATCGACCAGATCGGGTCCAATGGTATAGAGGCTCATGAGTCGAGCGTAGCAGAAGAGTTTGATATCAGCGGGTGTGACGATGCGGTCATTGGTGACCATATAATAGCGCAGCATGGTCTGTGCGCTCTCGGTGTTGTCGGTCTCATCAATACCATATATAGGTGAAGCTATCTGGCGCACGGAGGTTGATTTGATACCCGCAGGTGAAGTGAACTGGCTATCGGGCTTGATGTTGCCGTTGAGAGCTGCACCGGAAGTGGTCAGGTAGCTGATGTCAAGACTGACGGCTTGGTTGGCTATCGCTTTGCGTTCCAGCATCAGATAGACGCCGGGTTGCTCGACCAGTGCATTATTTTGGGTCGATTTGATCAACTGCACCAATCCCTCCTGAATGCGGGTTAAGATGGTCTTGATGTTGGCATTGTCAACCTGCAGGAACGCGTAGTAGTCGCTATCGAACTTGGTAGAAAGGCTGTTGACCAGGCGTCTTAGGGCGGCACGATTGAAACGGTCTGCGCCGATACGGCGTACCGTGACGGGTGTCTTGCCGAACAATTGTTCGGATGCCGGCGGCAGCAGGTGCATGAGTTGTTCGCCGGCAAGGCGAACGATAGGTTTATCAGCCGTGAGCGTGGCGGTAGAGAGTTTGGCGTTGACAAGCAGGATGGTATTGAGTTTGATGTGGTCTTTGTCGAATACGAAATTGGTTGGGATACCCGTGAAGTCAAAGGTCAGTTCCACGCGGTCAGACTCGACAGGCAACAGATGTGCAGTACCGGTGTGTGCAACGCTAAAGAGCGCCACGTTTTGCCGTGCATAGATCTCAAGCGGCGTGAGCGAGGCTTGGTACATCTGTGCGCGATTATAGAGTAGAGCCGCCACGGAGAAGCAGGGCTGTAGTGGCAAGTTTGCGTAGTTCCAGGGTTTGATGAGCGGCAACATCTGGTGTCCGTTGACCGTTATCTTGAGGTCTTTGAAACGTGCATCCCGGACGGCAAAGGTAAGACCGGACAGGTCGCTAATAGGGGTCGAGAAATTGATGACCACTTTCCAGCGGCGTCCATCAAGCCGGATGACCGAGTTAATGGTGGCATTGATGAGTCGGGAGCGAAGCAGCGGCATGAATGTAAAGCCGTTATCGGGAAGCGTGAAGATACTGGTCTCGGTGAGTGTCAGTTCGGGTACATCGTTTTGTAGTTCAGCTTCGACAACGGTAGTGGCAGGCACAGCGTGCGATGCCTCGTAGGGCATTAGTAAGCGTGCAAACTCGTCGAGCACATCCTGTCTGAGGCGTTCGATCTCGCTATCCATCTCGTTTGCCCGATATGCCAATGCTGTCATCAGCAGCGAGAAAACGGGGTCAGTGGCCAAACCTTCGAGTTGGTCAATATGATCGCCTTTTTGCCAGATAGCCAATGCCTCGTTGAGCAGGTCTGTGGCTCGTTGTCGGGTGCTATAGATATCCTCTTTCATGAGTTAGTTCCAGATTTTGAGGGTCGTTTCGTATGTATATTTCTCTTTGGTTTCGATGATTGTTCCGGTGATGGTGACGTATATTTTGCGTTCGCTGCGGACGTATGACATCGTTGCGTTGATATCCTCGAGTCGCGATTCGTAACGCTCAACGGCAGCTTTGAGTTCGGCTGAGAAGGTGTTCAGATTGCGCGAGTTGCCCGAAATCTTCTTGGTATAGAGTATCTCGTCGTTGGTTTTGTTGTCGGGCGAGGAATTGTAGATGACACCTTGTTGCTCATTGAAAATCTCGAAACGCATGTTGTTGAAAACGAATCCGAAGCGCGGGTCTATGCAGCTCTCGCCGCAGGTAGTGGAGAGAAGCAGCGCGAGGAAGGAGTCGATGGATTCCTTGATGTTGGCAGCCTGTTTTAGACCGCTCTTGGTAATATATAATGGTGCAATCAGACCAATCATATTGCGTCACTAAATGGTCGGTATAAAATTCTCTTCTTCCTCTACCGGTACGTAGAGTGCGTTGTAGAGCCGGTCGTATAGTTCGTTGTATAGTTTGTCGTAAATGCGGTCATGCAGGTTGTCGGCTATGAGTTGTTCCAATTCGGGCTTCAGGGTGTCATTCATGTATGCCGTGAGTGTTGTGGTAAGTGTCTGGCTGATTTCGTCGCGCAGTTCGTCCTTGATTTGCCGCAGCAGTTTCTCGTACAACTCGGGGTTGAGGCGTTCGTAGAGTTCCTGTTTGGCTTGTGCAAGCAGGGCTTCGTAGTCGATGGCGTCATCCTCCAGTTCCAGCCCGTCCAGCACCGTGTTGGCACCATTGAGGTAGTTCAGCAGCCAATCCAGCCATAGGGCTATATCGGTTTGTTCGGGTCGAGCCACCTCGGCATGCAGTTCGGCATAGGGAACCATGATGAAGTAATCGACCGCTTGGGCTATCTCATGCAGCAGGCGAATGTACTCGGCTACGCGTCCCATCATGTCTAAGGACTTCATTAGGAAGAAATAGCGCATGAGGGTGCGTTTGCCGTCGCCTTCGCGTAAATTGGCGTGTTCAGACAGTGTGCGCAGTTGTTCCGTAAGGCGCTGATGATAGTCGGCAAAGGCGCTGTGGGCCGACAGCAGCAGGCAGGGCGGGATGAAACTGCTATCCACGGCCAGTTCGCCGGCGTTGACGCTGAAACGGATGATTGGCATCACGTCGGCAGTTGTCAGTTCGTCGGGTGCCATGATGGCATAGCTGTACTGCGGCCGGATATAAGGCACACCCTCTTTCTCATAGGGTGTCTCGCCTTCGCCAAAACCTACGGTAAGGTAGTAGGTGTTGCCATAGAGCAGGGGGATAGCGATACTGACGGGTTCATCCACCTGAATAATTCGTCCGGAAGGAAGAATGGCCGTCAGTTGGAGGTTATCAATCTCATATTTGTTGGTATAGAAAACACCTTCTGCAGAGAACGGCATACCGGGCAGTAGTCCGATACAATGTTCACCAAGCGCCGCCCGGATGGCCATTTGCTGCCTGTAATCCAGGTTGCTGTCCATCTCGAGGAAGGTCTGTGCGGTGAGCTCCATTCCCGGTCTCCAATTGATTCGTGCGTTGAGATCCAACATGTTATCTTGATTTTTATTTATTGCAAACGTGTATTATAGTCCAAAATAGGTGTAGCGCTGAGGTCGGCGTCTTTCCATTTGGGTAGCAGGACGCATATAGCCTCCATGGGCATAAACCACTCGCTGATAAATGCGTTGAGGGGATGTATGTCATCCATTAGGCGGTTGTACTCCTCGGTGGATAAGTCCGGCATGATTAATTCGTAGCGAATGCAAGGGATCCAACTGCGTGTGTTGTCTGTCTGGCTATAACGCCCGATGGTGAGTTGCACCGGGCAGTGTAAGATAGCAGTCAGCAGTTCGCGTACAAAGTTCAGGTCGCCACGCAGATGGCTGACAAAGGGCAATAGAACCGCCACCTCGTGGATGTACGGGTTCTCTTCCTTAGACAGGTCGATGCCAAAATAACGCGATAGTATATGCGTCAATTTGGTCTCTAAGAGCGATGATACCTCACGCTCTAAGCGCAGTCGGTTGCGGAATGCAAAGGTATCCAGGGGCTGGAACATGTCAAGCAACAGGCGTTTGCGGCTCTTGAGTTTCTCGGTATCGACCTTATGGTCCTTGCCCATCATCTCTTCCGTTCGGAAAAGCAGCCCTTGCGGCAGTAGTTGGATGAAGCTGTCGCGCGAGAGTTGTATCTCCGCCGTATCGGCATTCCAGTCCAGCACGTCGCGGTTGTAGTTGCGGTAGAATGTACCCTCATTCTGCACCGTCCATCGGTTAACTAACTCGGGGTAGAGGTAGTTGACCAGCATCTCTGCACTTATCTCTGATATGTTGATAGTATCTTTCACCTTTCCATTTTTAATTCCACAAACAGGTCTCTTTGTTCCGTGTGTACCTTGAGGACATCTCTTGCGGGTATTCCCACTTGTGCGAGGTTCAGCTCCTGGTAGGGGAAGTCGTTGTCCAGTACGCGGTATTCGTGTTGATAAAGCTCGCTGAGCAGTTTTCCGCGTAGGGGTGTCTGTTCCAGTCGGCTCTCCACCTCGCGTCCGGGGCACATCACGTGTACCTGTTCACCCGTTTGGCGTGACTCGACGAAATCGACAAAGCAGTCTGCCAGTGCCACTTGTGGGCGGTCGCCATGGGATAGTTGACAAAGCTCGTTGAGGCACGCTTGTACGCTGCATCGGGTGTCCAGATCAGAGGATATGACGGGTTCCCAACGTTCGTGAACGGGGCAGTCGTCATCGTAAGCCTTGAAAGCAACCGTACGGGTTGTCAGGTGTTGCCCCTCGTAGCAGAACATGCGTCCGCTGAGGCTTGTCAGCTCGCCGCTATCCAACTGCTCACGGTGGATGAGTTTCAGCGCTTCTTGTACCTCAACCGCTCCGATGATGGAGGCGATGACAGGTGTTGTAGCCGCTCGTCCTGCTGCTTCGTTGTGCCGTATGATGCCCGAGCAAGGTATGCGTCGCCTAAGGTCCTTGAGTCCCTCCGGACCCAGGTTGCATGCGTAGCAGTTCTCGCCCGGTATGAAGACGCGTACCGTGCCTTCCAGTCCGTCTATGCCGCCGTCCACCCACGGGATGCCGGCACGCATACACTGACGGTTGATGCAGTAGCGCGCCCAGCGGTTATCCACGCAACCGATGACCACATCTACGCTGCGAAACCAACCCAAGCCCACCTCGTAGGCGATGTCGCCAAATAGTGTGATTACCTCTGCCGACGGATTGATGCGTCGGATGCTCTCGGCTATGGCATCGGTCTTGCGTGCGTGTGCTTCTGCGTCCCCGCGCGTAAAAAGAATAGAACGGCTGAGGTTAGCGGCTTCGACGTGGTCAAAGTCCACCACAACCAAATGCTCTACACCGAACAGGACCAGGTTCTTGATAACCTCGTTGCCGAGGGCTCCGCACCCCACAACCATCACCCGTGCTTTCGCTACGCGCTCGCGGCGAAACCACGATAATTGTGTATAGACCTCTTCGGGCATATAGCTTCTATCCGTTATCGATAGGCAGCTTCATCTTGCTCTTCACTCCTTCGCCGGCAGCTGCCATCTTTTCTTGCATCTCTTTCTGTTTCTCTAATTTCTTTTGCTGCCACAGTTTGTAGGCCTCTTCGATCTCAGTTTTCTTGTCACCCACAGTTTTGTCCACGCTTTTGGAATACTGGTCGTAGAGCTCGTCAAAGCGGTTTTTGGCCTCTTCTATCTCATCTTTCGTGGCGTTGTACAGTTCCTTCTCTATGCGGATATTGTATTTGGCCTTGGCTGCATCAAACTGGCCTTTGGTGGCATCGTGGAACGTATCAACACCTTCCAGTAGCACCTTGCGGCGCGCATCATCCACTTCGGGCATCGTCAGGCGGATGAACTTCAGTTCCTTCTCGTGTTTGGGTATTTTGGCGGTTTCCAGACTCTGTTTGAATTCAGGATGCACATCCAAAATCGCTTTCCCGATGGGGATAATCAGGTCTTCATGGAAGGGATAGACATCCAGTTGGTCGTCAGCCTTAATACCTACATTGGCTACTTCCTCGATTTTCTTTTCATTGCCGTTGAACAGTACGACAACGGGTAGCAGGGAGGCAGGTTCTGCCTTGACGCATAGGTTCATCAATCGGAAAGCAAGCAGAAGCGTATAGCCGCTGAGTACACTGTCGTACTCCTTCAGTTGCATTTGGACTTCCAGTTTCATATGTTTGTTGTTCGTTTAATTCGGTTTATGGGTTGATTATTTTGCTTCAGTATTGGGTAAGGCATTGCCCGGGAAGGTGAAGGATATTTGTCCTGCCCAGTTGCACATACACTTGCAGTTGTCCAGCAGCACCGGGAAGTTGGCGACCTTAAGCTGTCCGCCCGGCGACCAGGGTGCTGTTACCACCGGAATGCACGGTTGGGGGGTGAGTACGCCGAGTGCGGCGGAGGTAGCGGCTGCTACTTGCGGGTTCGCCATAGACTGACACATACCGAACGATGGGATATTGGTCATTGGTACATAATCCATAATATTGGCAACGGGCAGCGAACTGCTCAGTTTTGGCCGAGTGGGATCTATCACGGATAGGGGAGCCGGGGTCATACCGAAACTGCATTGCATCATGGCTCCCTGACAAACGAATTTACCCATTGTACATTAAATCTTGCTTTCAGTTATTTCCTCTTTTTCAACTTGCGGTTTCTGGCCTTTTGCTCCCGCAACTACGATTCCGTCAGCCAGGTTCGGTGCCTTGACGGCCTTATTAGCCGTCAGGTTGTCGGCGACGATGTCGGTAGCGGTCATCGGGCCTTTGAATTTGCTATCGCCCACATACGTCATACCTGAACCGCTTGCCATGGTTATGCTGTCCATGGCAATAAGTGATGCTTTATCAGCATTGAGTTGGATTCCCGTGTCATTGGTGTGTAGAGAGACCTTTTCATCGCTTACTAACATCACTTCTTTCTTGGCGTACCCATAGACGTTTTCGCTTACAATATCCTTATTCTTGTAACCGATATTCATCTTTTGGGCGATGAGGAGCATTTCGCTGTCGGCTGCTAAGTCTTGGGAATGCAAGGGGTTATGCTTGCGATTACCCTGGTCGTCTAACTCGAGTTCCGGTTTGTAGTCTTTAATATTGGTAGCCTTCATGGATATCTTCTGACTGTTAACCGAGAACTTGCCGACACTCTTGCCCTGATGGTCAATAGTCTTGACGCGTACTTTCTCTGCGCGCATATTGATCTGGCTGCCTTCTGTCAGTTTCTCCTCTATGAGTTTGCCGTTCTCGTCTTCCTGTTTGAGGTCCACCGACTCCATATCGATAATCTTCGAACGGATGGTGACATTGCCCACCAGCGGGAACTGAGCCGTGGTAAGCTGATTCTTATCGTTATATTGCTGATTGGTAGCGTCGGCTGTGCTGATGCTCACATTGCGTGCCAGAACGGATACTTTTCCTTTGGCCTCTGCCGGTGTCAGCACCTCGGACTTATCGGGTTTGGTATCTTCTGTGGCATGCAGTTTGATGTTGTTAGCTCGGATTTCTACGCCTGCACCTTCGTTCACGCGCCATACATCGTCTCCATCTTTGGAGTGGAGGGCAATATGTTCGGATTGCAGAAGGATGTTTGCGTTTGTCTTTTTCTTGTAGTCTTCTGCTATTTCATCTACATTCTTGCTTTCGCCCTCCAGGTTCTTTTTCCGGCGATTCAGTTCTGCCAATTCCCCGACTTGTTTTGCGTATTGGATTAATTTCTCGTTGAATTTGGTTAGCGTATCCTTCAATAGGTAGCGCAACTCATCAATGGCCAGGATATTGGACTTGGTCAGGTCGTCATCGTCTGATAAGCCATCTGCGTCCTTCAAGGTTTTGTTGACGGAATCCATCAAGTCGAAGATTGCATCTTTGGTATCTTTTATATCATCTTTCGTCTTATTGATGCTGTTATTCACCGTATCTGTTTCTTTCTTCAGCGTGTCTTTCTTCGCTTGGTTCGCAGGGGCTGCTTTGACGCATATATCGGTATCTGAGGCCAAGGTGATACCGGCTGTGCAAGATTTAGTAAGGAAGGAGGCAGCATAATCCGTATCATCTATCGGATCCTGTGTGTCAAGTTGGATAGAGCGTGCCTGATTGCTAATGATCGAGACCGGATAAACGACATTTTCCTTGCCGTCAAGACCGGTATCGACCGCTGTCTGTTCGATAACCGGAGCTTTGATGGTCACTTTTCCATCTGCTCCTACGCCGTCCATTTCCAGGCTGTGCCCGCGGATAATAATCTCTCCCATTTCCTCCTTAAGGTTGCCATCCTTGTTGACGTTACCGATGATGATGCGTGGAGCAGAGATTACGATACATTTGTCATCGCGGATATACTGACCTTCATTAATCTCGTTCAGCAAATCCACTTTCATCTTTTCGATATCACGCTTATAGTTCCTGATTACCTCCAGGGACTTTTCTACGTTATCGTTGAAATCGGTTATTAGGCTTTTCCATTCATCTAAGATGGTTTTATCTTTTGCCATAGTATGGAAATATTATAGGGTTCGTAAGATATCTTTTGACTGCTCCATAAATCCGTCTTCGTTGGGTGTGCGGGTGAGAGCACCATTGACAATGCTGATGGTATCCTTGCCGTTCTTGTCAGACATCAGTATCTCGCCCTGTTTGCAGGTGTCCCACAGATAGCGTTCTTTGAGCCAATCGGAGGACATCATATCGTGCTGCAGCACTTTGCCTGCGGCGGGGAAGATAGACATGAACCATTTGGCTATTGATTCCCGAGTGGGTAACTGGTGGTAGATATCCGCGCCATAAGGAACCAACTGATCGATATATTCGTTCCATGTCTTGTCGCTGAGGTAGTCGTTTTTTGACGTGAACATGGTGGGATTTAGCAGCACCTTAGCCGGATCGCGATCCAGCACCTCCGACGCAATAATTAGTTGCTCGGTCAGGTAACGACGCATCAATATACGGTCTTTCTTGGTAGCATCGAAAGAAGGTGCTAAATCGGTGAATTTCTCGTTTTTCTCCTTGATGTTTTTGATCATGGAAGATGGCTTTTCCGTCTTCGTTCTCACCTAATTTAGTACCTTCAAAGAATTCATTGACCAACTTGTAAAGCTTTTGAATCCTTTTCCTTATATTATAGATACCGATGTATAAGTTGTTAAAGTCCGTATTAGACACGAGGGGACCGTTTGTAAATCCGAAATCACTCGCATGTACAGGCGTGTTGTTGAATCCCTTGTTTATGATTGATTCGGGTGTGGGGGATTGCATGCGGGCAAAAGCGGGCAGCTTTTGTAGTGCATCCCAATCTTCATAGATAGCAGTATAGTTACTGATATAGTCTTGCATCAACGTATCGACAATCGTGTTGATCGTACGCAAGCTCTGAGTAAGCTTAATCATCTTGCTGTTGTCTCGCTCCACACTATGGATGCCGCTCAGTGTCAGACCCTTGTTGGGTATCTCGGCATGCGCGCCTCCGGCGTTCAGCAACAAGTAGCGCCCGGAATGGATGGTCAAGGTACCGGCTACCGGCTTGAGGAAGGTCTCATATACTGTACGAATCAGCGTGAAATCGGTCAGCGGAGCTACTACACCACCAATGATACCATCGGCTATAACTGCAGTAAGGAAGTCGCCGAAATATTCGCCCCAC
>ONBH01000006.1 GCA_900316005.1 uncultured Bacteroidales bacterium
GGCAAAGGTACAACTTTTTGGCGAGATATGCAAATTTTAGAATAAAAAAAGCAATTTCGAGACGAAAATAATGAAATTATTTGCACAATTCAAAAAAAAGCAGTACCTTTGCGCGATATTTATGTGTTATTGAGAATCAATATCGACATTTTATAATAAAAACAATATAAACTAATTACAAACAAAACATGCAACAAATCTTCTTGAAACGTGGTTTGGATTTGCCGATGGACGGCAAGGCAGAGCTGCAGATAGGCAGCATTGCTCGGCCTGACATTTATCGGATTGTCCCTGACCACTTCGCCGGCATCACCCCGAAGCTGATGGTGAAAGTCGGCGACGAAGTGAAGGCGGGTAGCCCCCTCTTTCACGACAAGACGTTCGAAGAGATGCTGTTCACATCGCCCGTCAGCGGCCGCGTAGTTGATATCGTACGCGGTGAGCGTCGCAAGGTGATGTCGATTAACATCGAAGCGAGCGCCAAGCAAGAGTATGAGGTGCTGGCCGAATCGAAAGCCGAGAATGTAAAGGCTTTGCTGATGAAGTCGGGTTTGTGGTGCCTAATTAAGCAGCGTCCCTACGATTGTATCGCGCTACCTAACAAGACGCCCCGCGCCATCTTCGTCAGCTCGTTCGATAGCGCTCCCTTGGCACCGGATTACGAGTTCGTGCTGCGTGGTCAGCATGTGCAGCTGCAGGCAGCCATCACGGCGCTGAGCAAGATTGCCCCCGTCTATGTGGGCATTCGTCAGGGTGCACAGGCCACGGATTTCCGTGCGCTGAAGGACTGCACCCTCTATGAGGTAAGCGGTCCCCACCCCGCAGGTAATGCTGGCGTACAGATTAACCACATTATGCCGATGAAGAAAAACGACACCATGTGGACTGTGAATGTACAGGACATGGTGCTGATCGGTCGGCTGATGATGACCGGTAAAGTTGACATGCAGAAGCTGGTAGCCCTGACCGGCCCTCTGGCGTACGGCAAGCAGTATTACAAAGTACTGCCGGGTATGCCGCTGTCAGCCATCTTTGGTCAAAACATCCACAAGGAGTTACCCTGCCGCCTAATCGCAGGTAATGCGCTGAGCGGCCATCAGGTAACGATGGAAGAGGCTGTAAGCATCTACGACAACCAGTACACCGTTATTGATGAGGGTAGCACAACGCACGAGTTCATGGGGTGGCTCTTACCCCGCTTTGATGCGTTCCATTCCGACAAGACGGACCCCGCTGCCCTGCTGGATAATCCGTGTACCGCCAGTATCTTCGGCAAACGTACCTACCAGTGGGATGCACGCATGAAGGGCGGACGACGCGCCATCATCGTGAGTGGCGAGTACGATAAGGTATTCCCCATGGACATCTATCCGGAGTACCTGCTGAAAGCTATGATTGCCGGCAATTTAGACAAAATGGAGCAGTTGGGTGCCAACGAGGTTGCACCCGAGGACTTCGCCCTGTGCGAGTACGTCTGCACCAGCAAACTTCCCATTCAAGCCATCGTTCGCCAAGCTCTGGACACGATGAGAAAGGAGATTGAGTAATGGAAAAGTTCTATCAATTGTGGAAGAAGTTCGGAAAGAACTTTGAGGAAGGCGGCCGTTGGCAGAAGCTGAGCAGTTTCTACGATGCCTTTGATACCTTCCTGTTCACGCCTCAGACGACCTCTGGTCGCGTAGGCGCACAGATACACGCCGGCAACGACTCCAAGCGCACGATGATTCTGGTCGTGATGGCTTTGGTACCCGCTCTGCTGTTCGGTATGTTCAACGTAGGCTACCAGCACCTGCTGGCTACAGGCGAGCTCGTCAAGGGCGCTATGACCTGTGCCTTGTGGTGGAAAGCCTTTGGCTTCGGTTTCCTGGCCGTACTGCCGCTTATTTTAGTGAGCTACATCGTGGGCTTGGGAATTGAGTTTTGCGTGGCACAAGTGAAACACGAAGAGGTGGCTGAAGGATTCCTGGTAACAGGTTTCATCATTCCGCTTATCGTGCCCATCAATACCCCGCTGTGGATGGTCGCTGTTGCTACCGCCTTTGCCGTTATCTTCGCCAAGGAGATTTACGGCGGCACGGGTTACAACATCTTCAACGTAGCACTTATCGCCCGCGCGTTCTTGTTCTTTGCTTACCCAAGTCAAATGACCGGTGACCATGCCTTCATTCGCGAAGGTGGTACCTGGGGCTGGGACAGCGGCAAGACGCTGGTGGACGGCTTCAGCGGAGCAACGCCGTTAGGTGACCTGGCTACAGCCACCGATGCCTCGTTGATACCCGTTGATTTCTGGACGGCCTTCAATGGCCTGATTCCGGGTTCTGTTGGTGAGACTTGCGGCTGGGCTATTCTGCTGGGTGCATGCCTGCTTATCTGCACGGGTGTGGCCAGCTGGAAGACGATGCTGAGCATTCTGGCTACCGCCGGCGTGACTGCAGCGTTGTTCAACGCCTTTGGTCCGGACACAGCTGTTGCCAACTATCCCTGGTACATGCACCTGGTAAGCGGCGGTCTGCTGTTTGGTGCCGTATTCATGGCTACCGACCCCGTCACTTCAGCTCGTACGGAGTGCGGCAAATGGATCTATGGTGCGTTAATCGGATTCCTTGTAATCGTGATTCGTGTGCTCAATCCGGGTTTCCCCGAAGGAATGATGCTGGCAATCTTGTTTGGCAACGCCTTCGCTCCGCTGATTGACTGGTGTGTGGTTCGCAGAAATATTAACAAACGTATGAAAAGAGCTTGATTATGAAAAAGATGAATACTGATAGCAACGTTTATACGATTGTCTATGCGGCTGTGATGGTAGTTATCGTGGCCGTGTTGCTGGCCGTTGTGAGCCAGGCATTGGCTTCGCGTCAGGCTGCCAATGTCAAACTCGACACGCAGAAGCAGATGTTGGTGGCCCTGAATCAGGACCTGAAGGGTTGCAACGACCCCGCAGCATTGTATGAGAGCCTCGTGCGCGACACGCTGGCGATGGATAAGGAGAACAAGAAAGCCGACGTCATCCTCTTTGAGGTGAACGGTGAGCCTAAGTTCGTCTATCGTCTGCATGGTGCCGGCCTTTGGGGCGGTATTGGTGGTTATCTGGCGCTGAATGATGACAAGAACACCATCTTCGGCATCAACTTCAACCACGAGAGTGAGACCCCGGGTCTGGGTGCCCTGATTGTGGAGAAACCCTTCCGTGAGCAGTTCTTCGGTAAGAAGATTCGCAACGACGAGGGTGAAATTGTCAGCGTAGCCGTTCTCAAGAAAGGCAACTTTGCCGAAGGTCAGGAACAAGTGGATGCCGTCAGCGGCGCCACCATCACCTCAACCGGTGTCAACGATATGCTGAAAGCCAATCTCGTAGAATATGCTACGTATCTGACCGTAGAAAATAATACGAATCAGACTGTAGAAAATGATACTAACGATAATATGGAGGAATAAGTATGGCACTTAGTAAGAAAACGAAAGAGGCCTTCTTAGGTCCTCTGAACATCAACAACCCCGTTATCGTGCAAGTTTTGGGTATCTGTTCGGCACTGGCCGTAACGGTACAGCTGAAACCGGCGCTGGTGATGGGTATATCGGTAACCATCATCGTGGCGCTCGCCAACGTGGTGGTATCGCTCATACGTAAGTCTATCCCGATGCGCATCCGTATCATCATCCAACTGGTGGTGGTCGCAGCATTGGTAACCATCGTGAGTGAGGTTTTGAAAGCTTTCGCCTACGATGTAGCTATGCAGTTGAGCGTGTATCTGGGTCTTATCATCACCAACTGTATCCTGATGGGCCGACTTGAGGCTTTCGCGATGACCAACAACGTGAAGGATAGTCTGATGGACGGTCTGGGCAACGGCTTCGGCTACGCCTGGATACTGGTTGTAGTAGCCTTTGTGCGCGAGTTATTGGGTGCCGGTACCCTGTTAGGTTACCAGGTTATCCCCGACTGGTGCTACGAGCACGGCTATAGCAACTGCGGTATGATGTTGATGCCTGCGATGGCTTTGATTTTGGTAGGATGTGTAATCTGGGTTCACAGAACCGTAAACGAGGAAAAGAAGTAATATGGAACACGCATTAAGTTTATTCGTTCGCTCGATATTTGCGGACAATATGATTTTCGCCTTCTTCCTGGGTATGTGTTCATACCTGGCGGTATCGAAGGACGTTAAGACCGCAGCTGGTCTGGGCGTGGCTGTTATCTTCGTTCAGACGATCACGCTGCCTATCAACTACCTGCTGCAAATCTATGTATTAGGCCCGTTGAATTTAGGTTACCTGAGTTTCATTCTCTTCATCGCCGTTATTGCCGCCATCGTGCAATTGGTGGAGATGATTGTGGAGAAGTTCAGCCCGTCGCTGTATAACTCGCTGGGTATCTTCCTGCCGCTGATAGCTGTTAACTGCGCCATCATGGGTGGTTCGCTCTTCATGCAGCAACGCGTGATTCTCGACCCCGAGAATGTGAAGGCTATTGCCAACCTCGGCGACGCATTTGCCTTTGCTATCGGTTCGGGTATCGGTTGGATGCTTGCTATCGTAGCCCTGGCGGGTATTCGTGAGAAAATGGAGTATAACGATGTTCCGAAGCCCCTGCAAGGTATTGGTATTACCTTTATCACGGTAGGTCTGATGGCATTAGCCTTCATGTGCTTCTCGGGACTTAATATTTAATCTAAGGAGGAAAAGACTATGATAAAAGCAATTTTGACAGCTGTAGCAGTATTCCTCTGTGTAATACTCCTGTTGGTCATCGTCTTGTTGGTGGCCAAGAAATATCTGGTTGCATCCGGTGATGTAAAAGTAGTGGTAAACGGCGACAAGGAATACCATATTCCTGCCGGTGGAACGCTGTTAGCATCGATGGGTGAGGCCGGTGTGCATCTGCCTTCCGCCTGCGGCGGTAAGGGTTCGTGCGGACAATGTAAGTGCCAGGTACTGGAAGGTGGCGGCGAAATACTGCCTACCGAGACCGTGCACTTCACCCGCAAGCAGCAGAAAGACCATTGGCGTCTGGGTTGCCAAGTGAAGGTGAAGAACGACCTCCAACTCAAGATCGACGAGTCTATCCTCGGCGTCAAGGAATGGGAGTGCACCGTTATCTCGAACAAGAACGTGGCTACCTTCATCAAGGAGTTCAAGGTGGCTCTGCCTCCTGGCGAGCACATGGACTTCGAGCCGGGTTCATACGCGCAGATTCGCATCCCTGAGTACGATATCGACTACGACCGCGATATGGACAAGTCGCTCATCGGCGATCTGTATCTGCCCGCATGGAAGAACTTCAAGCTCTTCGGCCTCAAGCAGAAGAACACCGAGGCTACCATCCGCGCTTACTCGATGGCCAACTATCCCGATGAGGGCGACATCATCACCCTGACGGTACGTATCGCTACCCCGCCCTTCAAACCCAAAGACCAGTGCCCGAACGGACCCGAGTTTATGGACGTACCCTGCGGTATCGCTTCGACCTATATCTTCTCGCTCAAACCGGGTGACAAGGTAGTGATGAGCGGTCCTTACGGTGAGTTCCACCCCGAGTACAACTCCAAGCGCGAGATGATTTGGGTAGGTGGTGGTGCCGGTATGGCTCCGCTGCGCGCACAGATCATGCATATGCTGAAGACACGCCAGTGCCGCGACCGCGAGATGCACTATTTCTACGGCGCACGCGCTATCGACGAGGTATTCTTCTTGGACGACTTCCTGCAGCTGGAGAAGGACTTCCCCAACTTCCATTTCCATCTGGCCCTCGACCGTCCGGATCCCAAGGCCGACGGACTGGGTATCAAGTACACGGCAGGCTTCATAGCACCTGTCATGGGCGATACTTACCTCAAGCAGCATGAAGAACCCGAAGACATCGAATACTACCTGTGCGGTCCTCCGATGATGGCCAAAACCGTTATCGACCTGCTCCATAGTCTCGGAGTAGAGGACGACATGATTCGCTTCGATAACTTCGGAGGATAACCCTTTATCAAAGAGAGGAACGCGCGTAGGCGCGTGCTTGCGCGCGTTCCTCTTTATATTTACTCAATCAAAAAAAGAAATGAAACAAACTGTACGCCTTACCATTCTTCTGCTGGCCGCTTGCATGATGACAAGCTGCTGGACCATTATTGAGACCGTGGCCCCGAAGCCCGCTCCAACCGCAACTACAACCTATACCGTGACCACTCCCCGCCAACAGAGTTCAACGACGACCGTCGTTACGGTTCCCAAACAACAGACAACCACCACGACCATCGTTACCACGCAGGCCGTACAAGACTATTACCAATGCCTGGACCTTCGCGCTGTCGCTGCCGCCTTTGCTCAGTCCAGAAGCATCATGGAGTTTGAGCGACTCCTCAACAGCGGCACCTATATGCTTACCAACCTCGACCTCAACCGTGATGGCTACGTGGATTATATCCGCGTCATTGAGACGATGAGCGGCTACAACCACGTCATCGTACTGCAAGCCGTACTGGCTATCAATGTCTTTCAGAATGTAGCAACCCTTGTGGTGAACTGCCAACCCGGTGCGACCTATGTACAGGTCATCGGCGACCCGTTCATCTATGGAGCCAATTATATCATCGAGCCCGTCTTTGTTCGTACGCCCGTCATCTACACAACCTGGTACGGCGCACGATATACTGTATGGACTTCGCCCTACTACTGGGATCATTTCCCCAACTACTATGGCTGTCCCGCGGTGGTCTATCACGGCCACTACACCGCTTATGTGGACACCTATCTCAGCGGACACGGATACTGCAACGAGGTGCATTATACCACCACCTACCGCAACCCGTCGTACAGCACCATGACCGAAACAGTCAACCGCAACGACTATGGTGTACGCCACGTGGACCAGAGTTTCTCATCGCGCCACAACGAACGGAGTGCTCGCGACCTGGAGACCTCGCGCGACATCCATACCCGAACGACTACCACGCAAGCCCCGGGTAGCCACAGAACACAGTCGTCAACAACCACGCAACCCGCCTCAACGGGCTCATCAACACGCAGCACCACGACGCAGAGCGGTTCGTCATCACGCACCACTACCGGCACAACCTCCGGTACAACTTCCGGAAGCTCTTCTGCCCGTACCGCCCAAGCACAGAGTGGTTCATCACGCACCAATACCACCACCTCCCCTCGCCAATCGGCTACCACACCCGGTACCACCGTTACCACACGTGTGAACACCAATAATGGTTCGGCGCGCACCCAGACACGCACCACGGATGCCAACGGCACCACAACGACCGTTAGACGCAGCACATCGGCTTCGACATCCACGCGTTCACAGGGAACCACAACCCGCCAGACCGGCACCACAAATGGCACACAACGCCAGACAGGCACCCAACGCCAGACCAATACAACCAGAAGATAAATAGCATAATAATATGAGTGAATTAAGCGAACAAGAACAAGTACGCAGACAAAGTTTGCAAACCATGCGCGACATGGGTATCAATCCCTACCCCGCGCAGGAATATGTTGTAACCGGCTATAGCGCTGATATCAAAGCCGGCTTTGAAGACGAAAACCAAGAGGCTGCCTGGTACACAGGCAAACCCGTATCCATCGCCGGACGACTCATGTCCAAGCGCATCATGGGTAAAGCCTCCTTCATCGAGTTGCAGGACTCCAAAGGCCGCATTCAGGTCTATGTATCCCGCGACGATATTCAGGCACCCGTGCCCGAAGGCGAACAAGCTACCACAGTCGAGCAACAGATGTATAACGTGGTCTTCAAGAAACTACTCGACATCGGTGACTTCATCGGAATCGAAGGATTTGTCTTCCGCACCCAGATGGGTGAGATTTCGGTACATGCCAAGAAGTTGACAGTACTATCGAAATCCATTCGCCCTCTGCCCATCGTGAAGTACAAAGACGGCGTGGCATACGACGGTTTCAATGACCCCGAGCAGCGTTATCGTCAGCGCTACGTGGACCTGGTGGTAAACGATGGTGTGCGCAGCGTCTTTGAGAAACGCGCCACTATCCTGCGCACCATGCGTCAGGTATTCGACGAGGCCGGCTATACCGAAGTAGAGACACCCATCCTGCAGCAGATTGCCGGCGGTGCCTCGGCGCGCCCGTTTATCACGCACCATAACACGCTGGATGTAGATATGTACCTACGTATTGCAACAGAACTGTACCTGAAGCGCCTTATCGTCGGCGGTTTTGAAGGCGTGTATGAAATAGGTCGTAACTTCCGCAACGAAGGTATGGACCGCAGCCATAACCCCGAATTCACCTGCATGGAGCTGTACGTCAGCTACAAGGACTACAACTGGATGATGTCGTTCACCGAACAGCTATTGGAGAAGATCTGCATCGCCGTGAACGGCAAACCCGAGGTACAGGTAGGCGACCAAGTCATCTCATTCAAGGCGCCCTACCGTCGTCTGCCGATTCTGGAAGCCATCCGCGAGAAGACCGGCTACGACCTGAGTACCATGACCGAAGACGAGATACGCCCCATTGCCAAACAACTGGGTGTGGAAGATACCGATAAGATGGGTAAAGGCAAACTCATCGATGAGATATTCGGCGAGACATGCGAAGGACAGTTTATCCAACCCACCTTCATCATCGACTACCCCGTCGAGATGTCACCGCTGACCAAGATGCACCGTTCAAAAGAAGGACTAACGGAGCGCTTCGAACTGATGGTTAATGGCAAGGAGTTGGCAAACGCCTATTCCGAGCTCAACGACCCCATTGACCAATACAACCGTTTTGTCGATCAGATGAAGCTTGCGCAGAAGGGTGACGACGAAGCAATGGTCATCGACCACGATTTTGTGCGCGCTCTCGAATACGGTATGCCGCCCACCAGCGGTATCGGTATCGGTATTGACCGCCTGGCTATCCTGATGACAGGTCAGCCGACCATCCAAGAGGTGCTCCTGTTCCCCACCATGAAACCGGAGGTACAGAACTAAATAGAATCACCAAATACGTACGACTATGCAAAATGCTCGAGTCGCTATTCTTGGTTCCGGAAGCTGGGGAACGGCACTGGCCAAGATTGTAATGGAAAACGAACGATATATCAACTGGTATATCCGTAGGCAGGAAGTCATCGATGAGTTCTGCCGTACCGGGCGTAACCCCGGTTACCTGAATGCCGCTGCATTCAACACCTCGCGTATCTGTTTCTCGACAGACATCAACGAGGTGATAGCCAACTCAGATGTGCTCATCCTGGCCATCCCGTCGCCCTATATCCGTCAGTCGCTCAACAAGGTACGCCGTTCCATGCGCCGCAAGATTATTATCTCGGCGGTCAAGGGTATGGTGCCCGAGGAGAATGAGATTGTTACGGACTACTTGCACCACAAGTTTGATGTTCCGCAGGAGAACCTGGCCGTTGTAGCCGGTCCGTGCCATGCCGAAGAGATCGCCCTGGAACGCCTCAGCTACCTAACCATAGGTTGTAAGAGTCGCGAAACGGCACTCCGCCTCTGCCCTCTTCTCACCACCATGCACGTGCACACCACCCCCAGCGACGATGTGGAGGGCTTGGAATACTCCAGCGTGATGAAGAATATCTATGCCATCGCCTTCGGTATCTGTCACAGCCTGCGTTATGGTGACAACTTCCTCTCCGTACTTATTGCCAATGGCATTCAGGAGATTCAGCGCTTCACCATGGCCAGCAACCCGGGTTACCGTAACATCGATGCCAGCGGGTATCTGGGCGATGTACTGGTAACGGCGTACTCCAACTTCTCCCGTAACCGCCAGTTCGGTAAGATGATTGGTATGGGCTATTCCGTCAAGGCCGCCCAGATGGAGATGGAGATGGTGGCTGAAGGATACTACGGCACCTATGCCATCCATAAGGCCAACGAAAAGATGCAGGTCAGCCTACCTATCGTCGATGCAATGTACGCCATACTGTATGAACAGCAGTCACCGACTTACATCATCCAAGAGTTGACACACATGCTTACTTAATTGATAGTTGATAATTGATAATTGATAATTGATAATTGATAGTTATGAAAGATTTACATTTTGATTACACCAAAGCCGTTTCGTCAGAACGCGTAGCGGCTATTCGTCCCACCGCCGAAGCAGCTATGAACGTGCTGAAGTCTGGGAACGGCGCCGGTAATGACTTCCTCGGCTGGCTCAATCTGCCCCACGATATCGAAGCCCAAATCAGCGACATCGAATCTACAGCCCGCCTCCTCCGCGAAGAATGCGAGATTATCGTCTGCATCGGTATCGGCGGTTCGTACCTCGGCGCCAAAGCCGTCAACGAGGCTCTTTTGAATTCATTTGCCCAACTCGAGGGCAGCAAACCACAGATCGTATATGCCGGTCAGAATATCGGTGAAGATTACTTGTATGAACTGCAAAATCTTCTCCGCAATCGCAAATTCAGTATCATCAGTATTTCCAAGTCGGGTACGACGACTGAACCCGCATTGGCCTTCCGTCTGCTGAAAACGCAGCTGGAGCAGCAGCAAGGCAAGGACGCAGCCAAGCGTCTCATCGTCTGCATCACCGATCGCAAGCGCGGTGCGCTCCGCACGCTCGCTACCCAAGAGGGCTACAAAACCTATGTCATCGAGGATAACATCGGCGGACGTTTCTCCGTCCTCTCGCCCGTAGGCCTGCTACCTATCGCCTGCGCCGGATTCGACATCCGAAGCCTCATTGAGGGTGCCAAACGCATGCAGGATATTTGCAATCTGCCTTTCGACGAGAACCCTGCCCTGCAGTATGCAGCTTCGCGCAATATTCTTTACCGCGAAGAAGGCAAGAAGGTTGAGATGCTCGTTAACTTCCACCCCAAGTTGCATTATGTAAGCGAGTGGTGGAAACAACTCTACGGCGAGTCTGAAGGTAAGAACGGTAAGGGTATCTTCCCCGCTTCGGCTGATTTCACCACCGACCTGCACTCCATGGGTCAGTATATTCAGGATGGTGAACGCCACCTGATGGAGACGGTTCTCTCTGTTGAGCAGCCCAACCATGAGGTTATCTTCCCGCATGACGAACAGAATCTGGATGGCCTGAACTTCCTTGCCGGCAAGCGCGTGGATGAAGTCAACAAGATGGCTGAATTAGGCACCATGCTCGCCCACGTGGACGGCGGTGTGCCCAATATGAAGTTCACCCTACCCTGCCTCAACGAGTACTATCTGGGCCAGATGATTTATATGTTTGAGTTCGCCTGCGGCATCAGCGGTTATATGCTGGAGGTTAACCCGTTCAACCAACCCGGCGTGGAGGCGTACAAGAAGAACATGTTCGCCCTATTGGATAAACCCGGTTACGAGGAGGAGAGTAAAGCTATCCGTGCCCGCCTATGACAAAACTATTGTGGTGTATAGGAACCTATCTGGTGGCAGTAAACATCATCGCATATATCTGCTACGCTGTCGATAAGTACCGCGCACACCATAATCGTATGCGCAAGCGCATCCCCGAAGACTCACTCGTTGGCTTGGCTGCCATCGGGGGTAGTGTCGGTTCGCTAATGGCTATGTACACCCTGCGCCATAAGACCAAACACCGCAAATTCAAATACGGCATTCCCGCCATCCTACTCCTGCAGATTGCGCTGGCAGCATGGGTGCTTTGGTACTTCTCGGTATGGGATTGAAGAAAAAAAAGACGGTTTCCCGTCTTTTTTTTGTCGAATCCCCCTGCCCCCTTTCAAAGGGGGTGAGGGTTTGTTGTTAGTCGTTGGAGGCAAAGTATTTCCACAGCGGTGCGGCATGCAGGGCTTGAATGATCTCACCCTTTTCTAACAATTCGCGCACATCCTCCTTGGTCATCACATGCACGTGAATATCCTCCGATTCCTCTTCATGCGGTGCGGACAGTTGCTCTACATCGGTAGCGAGGAAAGTAATGCTACGGTTGTTATGATTCGTCGGATTGGGCGAGAGCACCATAAACTCCTGCCATGTTCCCCCGCCGAATCCCGTCTCTTCGCTCAGTTCGCGCTGTGCGGCCTCAAGCGGCGTCTCGCCCGGGTCAATAACGCCGGCTACTATCTCGTAGCGCGTCTCACCTATGGCATGACGGTATTGGTCTATCATGACCATCCTGCCATCTTTGGTCACGGCTATCACATTCACCCAATCGGGAAACTCCAATATATACCAGGTCGGGATGCGATGCCCGTTGGGCAACTCTACCTCTTCCTGCCTGACGGACAGCCAAGGCCCAATTCGCAGGATATTCTCACTCTTCAGTACTTTCCACTTCCGGTTTTGCAAAGGCTCTATCATACGTTTTTCTCCATTTTATTGATAAATATACCACCCTCGCCACAAGGTGTGCAAAATAGGCTGCGTACAAGGCCTGTACGCCCCACAGATTTTCGGTGGCCATATAGACGATGACGAAAGCCGCCGAAGCCCAAATCATCACATTGCGAATGCTGCGGCCGTCGGTCGCCCCCACAAAGATACCATCCCACATAAAGGCATAGGTCGAGAGTAAGGGCATGGCTGTCAGCCAGCCCAGGAAGGGCAATGATGCTTGCAAGATATCCTCCTGGTCGGTCATCAGCCAGATACATTGCTGCCCCCATACGCCGTAGAGCAGCGTAAAGAGCAGCCCTATACCCGTGGACCAAGCTATCAGCACCCATACCACCTGCTTGACGCTCTGACGATTTCCCTCGCCTATATAGCGTCCCGTCAGCGCCTCGCCCGCATAGGCAAAACCGTCGGCGAAATACGAGAAGAGCATAAAGAGCTTCATCAAAATGGAACCTACCGCCAAAGCCTCATCGCCGTAACGCGCCGAGAGGGCGGTGAAGCCGACGTATATAACCATGAAGCAGAGCGAACGGATAAAGAGATTACCATTGAGGTGCATCATATGTTTCAAGTCCTGCCAGGTCCCCAACACCTCCTTGGGCAAGAGGCCATCAAAAGTCTTGCGGTAACGCAGCATCAGAATCACCAACGCCACCGCGAGCCCACTGACCTGCGCGATAACGGTTCCGTATGCTACGCCAATGGCACCTATCGGGGTTTGGACTGCGAGCACGTAACTTGCTACCATATTTACCACATTCACCACGATATCCGTCACCATGGGTGAGACGGTATCCTGCATGCCGATGAACCAACCCTTCAGCGCCATAAGTGCCAAGGTGCAGGGTGCCGCCCATACGCGCACAAAGAAATACTGTCGGGCAAACGCAGCTGCCTCTATGGAACATGGCACGCATTGCAGCACCGCCCAAACGAAGGCCCACTGAATAGCATAAATAAAGAGAGCCGCCACCAAGGCGATTGCCAGCGATTGGGTCAACAGTCGTGCACAATGATGTCGCTCACCGGCGCCGAAGGCTTGTGCCGTCAGGCCGGAGGTCCCCACACGCAGGAAGGCAAAATTCCAGTACAGCAAATCAAACAGCATGGTGCCGATAGCGATACCGCCGATAATGGACGCATCGGCCAGATGCCCCACAATGGCGGTATCCACCAGCCCGACGAGCGGAATGGTGACATTCGCCAGAATACTGGGTACCGCTAATTTCAGTACTTGCCTGTTCATTGTATCAATCCGCCACCTACGAGCAAATCATCTTGGTATATCACAGCCGATTGTCCGGGCGTCACCGCCCATACGGGTTCGTCGAATAGCAGTTGGGCTTGTTCGGGCCGGTAATGCGCGCCGGTAGGCTGACTGCGGTAGCGTATCTGTGCCATGACGGGCTCTAAACTCCGTCCGCGCCACCATCCGTCCTTTAACTGCACCTCGCGCGTATAGAGCGCATCGTGCGTACCCAAGGTCACGCGGTTGGCCGCTGCGTCTATCTTCGTCACAAACTGCGGGGTGCCCAGCGCGATGCCGAGACCCTTACGCTGACCTATGGTATAACACGCAAAACCCTCATGCCGGCCGAGCACGCGACCTGTTTCATCAACATAATCGCCCGGCTCTATCGTGCAGCCTTGCTCCACTAAGAAACGCCGGTAGTCGTTGTTCGGAACGAAACAGATCTCCTGCGACTCGCGTTTCATACTCAGTTTCTCAAAGCCGTGTTGGCGTGCCAATTCGCGCACTTCATCCTTCGTCAGGTCGCCCAAGGGGAAGACAGTTCGCCAGAGGTTCTCCTCCGTCAGCATCCAGAGGAAATAGGTCTGGTCCTTTTTTTGGTCAGCAGCCCGGCGCAGGTAATAATGTCCGTCACGCTCCGCTATGCGGGCATAGTGACCCGTTGCAATCTTTTCGCAGCCGAACTCATCCGCCGCGCGGAGCAGTTCGCCCCATTTGATATGCGAGTTACAGAGCACGCAGGGATTGGGCGTCCGCCCGTGCATGTACTCGTCCGTAAAGTTCTGAATAACATGGCGGCGGAAGATGTCGCGGTAGTCCAAGATATGATGCTCAAAGCCTAATTGCTCAGCCAGGTGCTTAGCCTCCATCATACTCTCCACCGAGCAGCAACCTTTTTCCTTAGCCAAACACGACTCGCGAATCGAATCAAAGGTACGAAACGTCACCCCGACCAACTCGTAGCCTTGCTCCAGAAGCAGCATGGCAGCCACACTGCTGTCAATACCGCCGCTCATTGCTATGAGGATTTTTGCCATTTCTCGGTTCCGGGTTCTTTAAACTCTCAACTGCACTCAACTCTAAACACTAAACACTCAACTAAGATTCAACATTTTCTGAATCGGGGCCAGGGCTTTCGCAGCCAAGTCTGCCGATACGATGACTTCGTTGGTCTCGTCGCTGAGGCAGGCATAGAGCTTCTCCAGCGTGTTCTGACGCATGTACTCGCACTCGTTACAGTGGCACCCTACTCCTTCGGTCATCTCCGGCGGTACGGGCAGAAACTCCGCCTCGGGGCAGGCTTTCTGCATCTCATGCAGGATGCCGCTTTCGGTGGCGATGATATAACGTTTCTCCTCGGGGTGCTGCTTCACATGATTGAGTAGCGCCTGGGTGCTGCCGATGACGTCGCTGAGGTTCAGGATGACTTGTTTGCATTCGGGGTGCGCCAATACCTTAACGCCCGGATTCTCCTTGCGCAGGGCTATGAGTGCCTCTACCGAGAAACGCGAATGAACATGGCATGCGCCGTTCCACAGCGCCATCTCGCGACCGGTCATCTCGCTGATATAACGGCCTAAGTTTTGGTCCGGGCCAAACAATATCTTGCGGTCTTCAGGCAGGCGATTGACGATTTTGAGCGCATTGCTACTGGTGACGACTACATCGGTCAGCGCCTTTACCGCCGCCGAGGTGTTGACATACGAAACAACCAGATGGTCGGGATGCTCTGCCCGCCAGGCAGCCAGGTCTTCCGCCCTGCAGCTATCTGCCAGCGAGCAACCCGCCGTTGGGTCAGGAATGAGCACTTTCTTGTCGGGACACAGTATCTTGGCTGTCTCTGCCATGAAATGCACGCCGCACATCACAATGATATCGGCCTCGGTCTTGGCAGCCTGTTGCGCTAAGGCAAGACTGTCACCGATAAAATCTGCCACATCCTGTATCTCCGCACGCTGGTAGTAGTGCGCCATGATGATGGCATTCTTCTCGCGGCACAATTGACGAATCGCCGCCGCTAATTCTTGCTTCTCCATTACAAGGAAATATCAATTATCAACTATCAATTGTCAATTAAATTACCGCTTCGCGCAGCACTTCACTTACCGTCGGATGCGGGAATACTACCTGCATGAACTCCGGCACAGTATAGCCCATGCGGACGGCAAACGAAGCCGCAGCCACGAACTCCGAGCAGGGATTACCAATCATGTGCACACCCAGGACGGTTTGATTCTTCTTGTCTACAAGCACCTTCACCAATCCGGTCTCACCTTCGTTCTCGGCCACAAAACGACCGGAGAATGTCATCGGTATCTTTCTTACTTCACAATCCGCCTCCTGTTCGGTGATGCCAACCGAAGCAATCTCCGGATTGGTATAGACCACGCTCGGGATGGCATTGTAAGCAATACGTTGTACGGGCATCTCCTTGAGCATACGTCCTACCGCCACTTCCGCCTGACGCGAAGCCACGTGCGCCAGCATGATCTTGCCCGTCACGTCGCCTGCGGCATACACGTTAGCGAGGTTGGTATGCATGAAGTCGTCCACTACGATGCCACGGTTGCATTCCAGATCGCTCAGGGCCTCCAATCCCGCCATGTTAGCACGGCGGCCGACGGAGATGAGCACATGTTCGGCCTCCAGTTCCAGTTTCTCGCCCTCGGCGGTCTCGGCACATACTTTATTGCCGTCCAGCGACATCACTTTCGTAGCCGTCAGGATCTTGATTCCGGCTTTCGTATATTTGTCACGAAGAATGCTGACTACCTCCTGATCCAGGTTGGGCAGGATGGTCGGCATGGCTTCGATGACGGTCACGGGCACACCCAACTCGTGGTACAGGGTGGCAAACTCCATACCGATGACGCCACCGCCTACGATAATCATCGACTGCGGCAACTGGGTTGCTGCCAAGGCATCCGTCGAGTCCCATACAGCGGGATTGTCTTTCACACCCGGAATGGGCGGAACAAAATTCACCGAACCGGTGCAGATGAGCAGGTTTTCGGCTTCGTATTGTTCGCCGTTGCAGGTCATCACCACCGCCTCGTCCGTCCGGCTCACAACAGCCGCGCTGCCGGTCACCACGGTGCAATGTTCATTATTGAGTTTCTGCTTGATACCCGCCACTAATTTGCGCACCACTTTCTGCTTGCGCTGAACGATTTTGGCGTAGTCAAATGTCACATTCTCTGCTTTCACGCCATATTTGTCGGCGTGGGTAGCGTTGTAGTACTGCTTGGCGCTGTACAGCAAGGTCTTGGTGGGAATGCACCCCACGTTCAGACACGTGCCACCCAGAGCATTCTGTTCAAACAATACGACATCCATTCCGGCCTTTGAAGCCTTCTCTGCAGCGGTATAACCTGCGGGTCCGCCGCCTAAAATTGCAAGTTGGTATTTCATGATATTTTAAATTAAATTTCACGTATTAGCATTTATTTAGCAGCAATTTTGCACTCACTTCCCCTTATTTTCCCTTCATTTACCCGTCATTTTCATTCGCATGACGTTCGCATTACATTCCCATTGTGGACGTCCTTGTCCGTTTTTAATCTTAAATTTTAAATTTTAAATCTTAAATTTCCCGAAGCACCGTTCTGACTGCATCGGCCACCATTTCGGCGCAGGGACGTTTGCCCATAGCAAGCAGTTCGGCGCAGTTAAGTGCACCATTCTGTGCCTTGAACTCCTCAGCCAAAGCTTGTACACGGCTGTAGTTCTTCATTTTGGCTTCGCGGTCGGGTTGGTCGCTGCCGGAACGGAGTCCCTCCAGTAGAAACATACCGCACGCTGCGCCACAGGTCTGCCGCATACGTCCTATTCCGCCGCCGAACGAAGCCGCCATGCGGAAAGCCAATGCCTGGTCCGTCATGCCGAACGCGTCAGCGCAAGCGCCCACAACAGCCTGCGAGCAGTTATATCCCTGTTTAAACAACTCCCGTGCATATGCAGCACGCTTCTCGATTTCTTCTTTGGACATGGATTTAATAATAAATTGATTTAATGATAATCTACTACATATCTCCTGACCAGCCGTGACCTAAATCCCAATGTTCGTCATAGCGAAACTCAAAGTACGGCAGGGCAAAATATTTCTCTAATAATGCGGTCAGTTCTTCCTCAATACCCTGTGCCCACTGACCGACAAAGACCACAAAATGATCTACACTCCATGATACACGTCCACGCGGCACTTGCGTGTAGTCGCCTTTGAATTTAGTGGGTTCATGTTTAGCTATCGCACGGTAATACTGCTTTTGCCAAATCTGACGATGAAGTGTCCGGTAGTTGATATACGGAAGTCCATCATCTGCTGCCTCTTCTACCATCTTCGGCGTTAACTCCTTTTTATATACGCCAAAGAAATCATGTGCCTCCGGGTCATACCAGAAGATTCCTACAGCAGGCATCGGTTCGTCAAATGACTTCATGTCCGCCATGATAGCCTCTTTTTCGCTTTTGCTTAAAGTGGTCATTTGCTTATTTTCATTTCGGGTGCAAAGGTACAACAAAAATTGCACATACGCAAACTTTTTTAATGAATAATGAATAATTAATAATGAATATCTGTATTTTTTTGCAAAAATAGAGTTAATGCTCTATATTTTAGCCAACGGAAGGGGTGCTCATGCTTGCATGAAGGCACCTCTTACGGTGGGTAAAAGGTAGGGCGTAGCCCTTTTGCAAAAGGTTCCGGAAATGGCAGTATGTCCGGCCGGACGCGACTGTACTTTCGAAGGGGTCCCCTACACGGCTTTGCCGTCTCTCCCGATACCCCAGAACCGAGAGACGGCAAGATGCCGTCTCTACAGGAACCCGATGGGTTCGGCGTCGCGTTCAGCAATCGGGTCGCTATGGTCGATACCGCTACGCTAAATCGACGGGCGACCGATGCTTCCGCTATCCCCACCGCAACAAGTTGCGTCGGGGGCCCGGAAGCCAACGGCCAAAGCCAACGCCAACGGCCAACGCCTTTAATTAAGTAGTGGAATGAGAATGGTCAGCAGTGCGTGAGCCTCGGGATTGGCTCGGGAATGCCTCGGGAATGCCTCGGGAATGGTTCGGTTCACTCTCGCAGAAATTTCGATCGTATACGGACAAGAACAGCAGCATTTTTATTTATATTTTTTTTGGGAGATAGTGTCGTACAGCAGTTGTCGGAATATATCGCACGCACAGCGCCTGAACTGAAGGGATTCTCCGCTCAAAACCTCTGGCGAATGAAGCAGTTTTATGAGGCTTATCGCAATGCTGACGAAAAACTCTCGACACTGTTGAGAGAAATGGCTCCTGCCGCAGAACAAGTGTTCCGTGATCAATATGTAATGGAGTTTATCGGGGGCAAGGAATACAAGACGGAGAACTCGATGAAATCTGCCCTTGTGCAGCAGATGAAGGAGTTTATTCTTGAGCTCGGCAAAGATTTCATTTTTATAGACGAGGAGTATCGTTTGCAGGTGGGCAATAGTGATTTCCGTATTGATTTGCTCTTTTTCCACCGCGAGTTGCAATGTCTTGTGGCTTTCGAGTTGAAGATGGGTTCGTTCAAACCGGAACATTTAGGACAATTGAATTTCTATCTGGAGGCATTGGATCGAGACGTAAAGAAACCTCATGAAAACCCGAGTATAGGTATTCTTCTCTGTAAAGATAAAGATAACGAAGTCGTTGAGTATGCACTCAGTCGCTCGTTATCACCAACTATGGTAGCGGAATATAAACTGTGCTTGCCGGACAAGAAACTCCTGCAAGCAAAAATGCGTGAGATAGAAGCAGAATAACCATCGTCACTCACTGACGTTAAATAGGAACCCAGGTCTGACCTCACCGACAGCGTAAAAAGCGGTGATAAAAATTCCGTACGAAAAGCAATAAAAATACAAAAAAATGGCACTTTTATTTGCAAGTGTCATTTTTTTTGTGTAATTTTGCAGCGCAAAATGAAAACAAGAACACTATGAGTTACATGCAAATGGCACAATTAGACGTGCTCAACCTTGTGAAGGGCATTCAAACGGAAGGGGATTATATTGACTTCCGTAATATGCTTGCGCGCTATTTTGCAGACAAAGCGCAGAAACAAATAGATGCCCTTTGGGAGAATGGTAAGATCAATGAGCAGACCATTGAACAATGGGGTAACGAACGAATGAGAACTCCTTATCGCTATGCGGTACATCGTTCTTGATACCAATTGTCTTCTGCAGGCATTACCTTCCAATAGCCCATTCCATAGAATATGGACTGAGGTGTTGGAGGGTCGTATTTGTTTGTGTGCCAACACGGATATTTTAGAGGAATACGAAGAGATATTAGCCATTAAAACGACTCCGGAGATTGCGCGTAATATTGTGGAAGCGATTGCGAATCTATCAACAACCGTTTTCCAAAACACATACGTTCATTTTGAGTTACTTCCGGCTGATTCGGATGATAATAAATTCGTTGATTGCGCAGTAGCATCAGATGCTGAGTACATAGTAACAAATGACAAACACTTCAATCCATTAAAAGAAATTCCCTGGCCGAAGGTAGAGATTATTAAGATAGCAGAGTTTATTAAACTTATATAATTCTCGTCACTCACTGACGTTAAACAGGAGGACATAAAAGGCGTTTATTGACGTTGTTTGCGACTCAATGGAATCTTCGCAAAATTCAAAACCGGTCGTAACAGCAACGATGAATGTCCCCGTGGATATGTATGATCCACTTCCACGCCCGAGGGGTGTGGTTGGGTGTATATATCGGGCGTGGACTTCGGTTGTTTTTCTACCGGTTAAGGGATTGCGAAGCCCTCATTGAGCGTGAAGAACAGACGGACTTCACGCTTTTTGTGTATATCCTAAAAATCTAGGACTTCTAGAATATCTAGGATAGCGCAGCGGTCTTGGAAATTAGTTAACTATATAACGGAGAATGCCGAAAGCCGAATAATAAAGTGGAGGCAAACTAAAATCTAAGTATCAATGTTAGCGAAATTTACGCCCTTTGGATTACATGATTCTGGAAAGACAACCACCCTTCGTGTTTTAACCTATTTGCTTTACGCAAAAGCAGATCCTACTTATTATGTACATTTTCATCGTGCAAATAAACCTGCTAAAGGGGATATTTATCTTTCATCTACGGCACTTACTCTTTCCTCTATTTTTAATAAAAAAGGAAAAAATAAAAGTGCTGATTGGAGAATTAGTTTTAACATTAAAGTTCCAACGATGGAAGAAAAAACTTTTAGAATCGCTATTGCAACGCCAAGCGATACTGAAGAAGAAATTATAAAGAATTGGGACTTTACAAGCAATAATAATGTATATAAATTATCGCGGAATGAGCCTACATATATAGAACCTGATATTTTTGTTTCACCATGCAGTGAAGGGCGTGCTAGAGATGAGGAGATGTTAGAAGAAAACTGGCATATACAACACGGACAAGTCATTGATTTTATATACAAATTTCACCTGTCAATAAACGAAACAAAAGAAGAAATATTAAATAAACTTTATTTGGAAAAAGACTTGGATAAGTTATGTGATGAGTTAGATAATAAAGGAGTCTTCGATGCTGGAAAGAAATCATCTTCTGTGGCAAAAATGACTCGCCAACATAAAATAAATGCTATTATACTAGCATTACTTCTTGAACGTAAAATATTTGAGATTATAAAATTATTATAAATATGAAACCAAAACTTTTTACCCTATTGCTCGCTGTAGCAGCCAGCGTAGGAACGATGTTCGCTTGGAATTACGAACAAGTCCAAATCGGCGACCTGTATTACAATCTCGATGCCACCAACCAAACGGCTGAAGTAACGTCGCAAAATAGTAGTTATCCATATTGGTCAACTACTATTACAACAGCCAATATCCCATCCTCAGTAACCTACAACTCCGTATCGTATAGCGTCACAAGCATTGGAAATAATGCTTTCTTTTTTTGCAGCGGTTTGACCTCTGTGACGATTCCCAATAGCGTCACAAGCATTGGAGAATGGGCTTTCCATCATTGCACCGGTTTGACCTCTGTGACGATTCCGAACAGCGTCACCAGCATAGGAGAAAGTGCTTTCTGGGGTTGCAGTGGTTTGACCTCTGTGACGATTGGCAATAGCGTCACAAGCATTGCCGGAAGTGCTTTCGGAAATTGCAGCAGTTTGACCTCATTGTCTGTAGAAGCAGGGAACACGGTATATGATAGTCGTAACAATTGCAATGCCATTATCGAGACTTCCACTAATACGCTAATTTTCGGTTGTCAAAATACTACTATACCCAATAGTGTCACCAGCATTGGAGATTATGCTTTCAGCGATTGCAGCGGTTTGACCTCCGTAACGATTCCCAATAGCGTCACCAGCATTGGATATGCGGCTTTCAAAGGTTGCAGCAGTTTGACCTCTGTAACGATTCCCAATAGCGTCACAAGCATTGGAGGATGGGCTTTCAGCGGTTGCAGCGGTTTGACCTCTGTGACGATTCCGAACAGCGTCACCAGCATAGGAGAAAGTGCTTTCTGGGGTTGCAGCGGTTTGACCTCTGTGACGATTGAAGCAGAAACACCACCTGCATTAGGTTCCTCGGTTTTTAAAAATACAAATGATTGTCCTATTTATGTCCCTTGTGGCACAATAGATGCGTATACATCTGCATGGCCAGAGTATGCAAATAGAATAATTAGTATGCCATTGAATTATCAAATAACGGGAAACGTTAATATTGAAGGGGCTGGCAGTGTTCAACTACCTCAATATACATGTGATGGTACAGTTATTATAGCTGTATCTAATTATGGCTACCATTTCACTAAATGGTCTGATGGTAATACCGACAATCCGCGTACGATTGTCTTGACGCAAGATACCACCTTTACCGCCGAGTTTGCGAAAAATACTTATACTATTTCCACCACTTCTGCCAATCCCGAATGGGGCACAACGGCTGGCGATACAGCGGCATTGTATCTGGATGAGGTAGAGATTTCCGCTATTCCGAATTATGGCTATCATTTCGTGCGCTGGAATGATAATAACGGGTCTAACCCTCGCACGGTTTCTGTGACCGAAGACAAGACCTATACGGCCACTTTTGCGAAGAATGTATATTCCATCACCAAGAATGCGGAGCATGGTACAATCTCCGGCAATAGTTCTGCGGAATACTTGGATTTTGTCACGTTGACCGTTACACCCGATTACGGCTATCATTTTACTCAATGGTCGGACGGTTTGAAAGACAATCCGCGTATCGCGCAGATTACTCAAGACACAACCTTTACGGCCGAGTTTGCGTATGACCGCGTAGGAACTTGCGGAAAAGACTTGGCGTTGGTATGGTCTTATGACCCGAATTCCAAAGTGCTGACCATCGGCAATGCCGGTGAGTTTACCGAAAACATGCAGTTCGGCGTAGAAGCACCGACTGAGATGGAAGAACTGGTTATTGGCAATTCCGTTACCGCCATAGGCGCAAACGCTTTTGCAGGCATTGAGACGCTGAAGAAAGTGTCTATCGGCGAGTCCGTCAAGACCATCGGCGAACAAGCCTTCTTTAACTGCGTCAACCTCGAAACAATCTTCAACTACCGCCCGACACCGACGAATGCCTACAGCAACGCCTTTGACGGAGTGGATAAGTTTGAATGCAAACTATATGTTCTGACCGGTTCGATTGACATGTACAAGAATGCCTCTGTTTGGCGTGATTTCTACTATACCTACGCCATCGGAGCCGAAGAAACAACTGTGACCACCAATGATGTAACTGTAGAGCCGCAGGACAATGCAGCGACAGTTACATGGCCTACCTCCGAAAATGCGGCTTCTTATACCATTCAGATTACCAAAGATGGTGTAGTGTTCTGCACGCTCATCTTTAATGGCAACGGTCAGTTGACAGGCATAGCCTTTGCGCCTTCTCGCGATGGACAGGCACATGCTCCACAAGCTATCATGACCGCAAATGGTATGCAGTTTACGGTAACCGGATTGGATAGGGGTACACATTATGCCCTTACGCTGCAAGCGAAAGACAGCCAAGAGACCGTGCTGGCTTCGTATAGCAGCGAGTTTACCACCACCGGTCAAAATACTCCCCAAAGTCTTGAAGATGTTTCCTCTTCCCTTCAGGGAGGAGACAGGGGTAGGCTCATCCTCCGTAACGGCCAGATTCTTATCCTCCGCGGGGACAAGACCTATACCCCCACAGGACAGGAGGTGAAGTAAGTGAAAGGTGAAAAGTAAAAGGGCGTCTTCGGACGCTCTTTTGCGTTAAAAGAGGAGGAACGTCCTTAAAAATTCAAAAAACAAAAAAGTTTCAGATTTTCTTTGATAAGTCAATAATTTGTTGTAACTTTGCGCAAAATTTGAAACACACCCAATGGATATACGTAACCATCCATTAAACTACAGGTAGTTACATACAGTTAGGGCTGCAACGCAATATTGCAGCCCTAACTGTGTAGTTGGAGTGGTAGATTATTGATTGGAGGTGTCCAATTTTGCTTCTGGGTGAGATTGTATCCAAAGATGCGGGAGCAGCGGGAGGATTTGGTCATAAGGAGGATCATTCAGCAGGTCAGTTTTTTATAATCTGGTTGATCGAAGACCTGTCTATTATTTTCTTGCATAATATATTATCACCCTTTCTACACCTGTAATTCGTTTTACCTTTTTTTTGCATTCAATTCGTTCTCCAAATAAGAGTAAATATAGCGAGCGGATTGGATGTACAAGCCGCTACGCGGGTCATTCAGTTTTTCGTAAGTGTCAGAGTTATATAACGCATGGAAAGCGTCGTTGAAACTCAAACCTCTCTCTTCAATAAGCAAAGCCGCCAACTGCGCCAAACGGCGCTCACGCAAAAATTCAAAATTGCGTTGCTCTTCTTCTGTCAAATGATTAAAATCTACTGGCATAGCGTTCGTATTCAGAGTTTCTGTAAATGTGCGATGGCTTTCTCCGTACCAAAGAAATACTGGAAGGTTATACCCTGCATAAACTTGAGCCGATTGATGAGCGTCTCTATGTCAATCAGTTTATCTGTAAACAATTCAATCTGCACGCCCACTTTGTCATTAGCAATCGGTCCATATACGATATCATAATCGTGCGTGGGCTGTTGGCTTGGATTGAAACGGTTAGCAACTACGAACTCAGCCCATTCAACCGAGTAATCATCGAAAATCTTCACATTGAGCGAGCCATCTTTCAGCACTTTCTCGTCAAAGAGATACTCATTAACGACAGGACTACCACCAAAGAACAAGGCTCGTTGCTCGGCCAATTGGCGTGCTTGGTACTTGTCCGCTGTGAGATAGAAGCCCTTGCCGAAATCCTTATTGGGCTTGGACTTGGCAAAATCAATCTGCTGTATATCCGTATTGGAGCCGTGATAGAGTTTCATACTAGTGTGCCTCCTTTCCGATGACAATAAGTTGTCAAGCTCTCAATATTATCCTCAAAACTAAGCGTATGCATAATGTCGTAATGGGTGCGCAACAAACCCATCGCACCGTAACGTTCGATGTAATTAGCAGCCTGTCGATCTGTCAATCCGAATCGCTGCGCAAACTTGCGAATCAGCAAAACGGTGTATTCTGTAATGTCGTTAATTGAGTACATAACAAACAACCCTTGCAACTTTAGGCTGCAAAGGTACTGCTTTTTTGCGATATATGCAAGAGAAAAATGCATTTTTTGAGCAAAAAGGACAAAAAATCCGCCAAGATTGAGCGAATACATGAAGAAAATGCATCGCAGATACCCACTAGACGACCAAAATAGAGACAATATGGCGGATTGTATCCGCCGAAAACAAAAGCCTATGCCGATTGACAATCGGCGGAATACGAAGAAAATGACTCCGTGCTATCACGCGGAGCTGCAAACAAAGAAAACCGGCATACGATGCCGGGCTAATTGACGAGGAGGAAGAAATGTTTTGCCGAAGGCAAGAGAAAGAAAAAATATGAAGGAGACATGTCTAGAATAGAAGGAAGCGGACACGCATGAAACGACAGAGGACAGGATGTATAAACAAAGCAAAACGGACACCGAAGTGTCCGCTTTGCTATATACGCGTATGTGTACGTGTTCCTTATTACCACTGTGCGCCGAGCATACGCTGGTAGGACTTATAACGCCACTTGGCGTTGTCCTCCGCCGCCTTGAAGAGTTCGGCTGCCTCAGCGGGGAACTGCTTAGCAACAGATGCAAAACGCACCTCTCCCTTGAGGAAGTCTTGGAACTTATCCCACTGCGGCTCCTTGGAGTCGAGCGCGAAGGGGTTCTTGCCCTCAGCCTCGAGCTGCGGGTTATAGCGCCAGAGGTGCCAGTAACCACACTCTACAGCCTTTGCCTCTTCCGCCTGCGACTTGCCCATACCGGCTTTCAAGCCGTGGTTGATACAGGGAGCGTAAGCGATGATGAGCGACGGTCCGGGATAAGCCTCTGCCTCGCGGATAGCCTTGAGGGTCTGCGCCTGGTCGGCGCCCATAGCAATCTGTGCCACATAAACGTAACCATAGGTAGTAGCAATCATGCCGAGGTCTTTCTTGCGCACGCGCTTGCCGGCAGCCGCGAACTTAGCGATGGCACCGAGCGGCGTTGCTTTGGATGCCTGACCGCCGGTATTGGAATAGACCTCTGTATCGAGCACCAGGATATTGACATCTTCACCCGAAGCGATAACATGGTCGAGTCCTCCGTAGCCGATATCGTACGAAGCGCCGTCACCACCGACAGCCCATTGCGAGCGCTTGATGAGGTGGTCTTTGCATGCCAGAATCTGACGGCAGATATCGCAACCGCAAGCCTCCATGGCAGCTACGAGCGGTTCGTAGAGGCGTTTGGTGACATCGGCATCGTTCTTACCGTCAATCCACTCGCGGAACATAGCCTTCAACTCATCGTTGCAGCAGTCGCATTCAAGGCCTTTCTTCATGAGCAGTTCGATACGCTCTTTCATCTTGCGGTGGGCGATCTGCATACCCAATGCGAACTCGCAGAAGTCCTCGAAGAGTGAGTTAGACCAGGTCGGTCCGTAGCCTTTCTCATTCTTGGTATAAGGTGTAGAGGGCACGGCAGCCGAGTAGATAGAGGTACAACCCGTGGCATTACCCACAATCTCGCGGTCGCCAAAGAGTTGGGATATAAGCTTCAGATAGGGTGTCTCGCCGCATCCGGAGCAAGCGCCTGAGAACTCAAAGAGCGGAGTAGCGAACTGCGAGTTCTTCACGTTGGAACGGATATCCACGAGGTCTTGTTTTGACTTAACATGATCAGCGCAGTAGTTCCAGTTGTCGGCTTGCGCCATCTGGCTCTCGAGCGACTCCATGCGGAGAGCTTTGCCGGTCTTGGGATTGCCCGGGCATACATCCACGCAGTTACCGCAGCCGAGGCAGTCCATTACGCCCACTTGAATGCGGAAGTGCATACCCTTCATAGCGGCGGGAGCCTTCATCTCGCGGGTATTGGCGTTGGCATTGGCTTTGGCAGCATTCTCCGTGAAGCCTGCAAACTCATTTTCATCCATCACGAAGGGACGTATGCAGGCGTGGGGGCACACGTAGGAGCACTTGTTGCACTCGATACAGTTGTCAGCCTCCCAAACGGGAACGAATGCCGACACACCGCGTTTCTCGACCTTGCTGGTACCGGACTCCCAGACGCCGTCTTCGATGCCCTTGAAAGCCGATACAGGCAGCAGGTCGCCATTCTGGGCGTTGATAGGCCGCACGAGACGACGAACGAACTCGCTGTCGCCCTCCTGCACACCGAGCGGAGTATTCTCAACCTCGAGGTTCGACCACGCGGGATCAACATCCAGGCGGTGGAACTCGCCACCGCGGTCAACGGCAGCATAGTTCTGGTTGACGATATCCTCGCCCTTCTTACCGTAGGACTTGACGATGAAGTGCTTCATCTCCTCAACGGCTTTCTCCACGGGGATAACCTCCGTGATGCGGAAGAAAGCGGACTGGAGGATGGTATTGGTACGATTGCCCAAACCAATCTCCTGTGCAATCTTGGTGGCATTGATATAATACACGTTGATGGCATTGTCGGCAAAGTATTTCTTGACCTTAGCGGGCAGGTTCTTCTTCAGTTCCTCGCCATCCCAGATGGTATTGAGCAGGAATGTACCGCCCTTCTGCAGACCGCGTGTCACATCGTACATATGCAGATATGCCTGTACGTGGCAAGCCACGAAGTTAGGCGTTGTCACCAGATAGGTCGAACGGATGGGCTCATCGCCGAAACGGAGGTGTGAGCAGGTGAAACCGCCGGATTTCTTGGAGTCATACGAGAAGTACGCCTGGCAGTATTTGTCGGTCGTCTCACCGATAATTTTGACGGAGTTCTTGTTGGCACCTACAGTACCGTCGGCACCAAGGCCGTAGAACTTAGCCTGGAACATACCCTTGCCCCCCATAGCTATCTCGTCACCAACGGGCAGCGAGAGGAAGGTAACGTCATCGTTGATACCCACGGTGAAGTGGTCTTTGGGGCACGGCAGCGCGAGGTTCTCATAGACAGCCAGCATCTGCGCGGGCGTCGTATCGTTGGACCCCAGTCCGTAACGGCCGCCGATAAGCATGATATCCTTCATGCCAAGTTCATCGAGTGCAGCGCGTACATCAAGGAAGAGCGGTTCGCCGTTGGCACCGGGCTCTTTGGTGCGATCCAGCACGCAGATACGCTTCACAGAAGCGGGCAGTGCCTCCTTAAGGTACTTGAGCGAGAAGGGGCGATAGAGATGAACGTTAATCATACCCAGTTTGCGTCCCTTGGCAGCCTCGTGGTCGATGACCTCCTTGAGGCACTCGCAGACAGAACCCATAGCGATGATTACATGCTCGGCATCGGGTGCTCCGTAATAGGTGAACGGACGATATTTGCGGCCGGTAATGGCGCTGATTTGGTCCATATAATCGCTGACAGCATCGGCTACATTGTTGTAGAAGGGGTTGCACGCCTCGCGGTGGGTAAAGAAGACGTCGGGGTTCTCATTGAGTCCACGCGTATTAGGGTGCATAGGGCTCATAGCACGATTTCGGAAGGCTTGCAGAGCCTCTTGATCAACGAGCGGCATGAGGTCTTCCTGGTCAACGACCTCGACCTTCTGATACTCGTGCGAGGTACGGAATCCGTCAAAGAAGTTGAGGAAGGGCACACGCGTCTTGATGGTAGCCAGGTGGGCAACACCGGCAAGGTCCATCACTTCCTGTACTGAGCCTTCAGCCAGCATGGCAAAACCGGTCTGGCGGCAAGCCATGACATCCTGATGGTCACCAAAGATACAGAGCACGTGGCTCGCCAACGTACGCGCCGAAACATGGAAGACGGTGGGGAGTAGTTCGCCCGCAATCTTGTACATATTCGGAATCATGAGCAAGAGACCCTGCGAGGCGGTGAAGGTTGTGGTCATGGCGCCAGCACTGAGGCTACCATGCACAGCTCCGGCAGCACCTGCCTCGGATTGCATTTCTTGTACTAATACCGTCTCGCCGAACATATTCTTACGTCCGGCAGCAGCCCATTCGTCCACATTTTCAGCCATGGGTGACGAAGGGGTGATAGGATAGATAGCAGCCACCTCGGTGAACATATACGCGATATGCGCCGCAGCCTGGTTGCCGTCACAGGTAATAAACTTTTTCTGTTTCATTGTACCTATATAAAAAATATTTAAGTTGTTTTATCAATAGAGGAAGCCGAAGAGCCAAAGCGGAATCTGCTTTTCGCTGCCTATCTCCAAATCCATATTAGCGCTATAACGGAAGGACACCTTACGGGGCGTTTTGTCGAAGACATCCATGCGCGTCTTGCCATCTATGATGAAAGTGGCATTCTCAGAGGCATTGATCTTATGGATACCATGCAGAGCACTATAGAAGAACGTTTCCGCCAACTCTTTGTCAGTAGGTTTGCGCGTCGGTAGCGCAAAGCAGAGGTTGGGGTTCTGCATATAGACGCGCGATGGCTTCATGGGGAACTGCTTACCCTCGGTATAGAGGAGGTTGATAAGCCGTCCATCCTTGAGCGACTTGATGTAGTTCATCATCGTAGCGCGTGATGTCTCGGTAGCATCGGCAAGCTTGGTGATATTGAGCGTGCAGGGCACCTCGAGCATCAGCAGATACAGGAGCTGACGAATACGGCCCAGATAAGCTACATCGATTTGCTTGACGAGCAGGATATCGACCTCAATCATCATGTTCATGAGATTGAGCATCATCTCGTTATAGAAACGATTATCCATACAGCCGGGATAATAACCATGCTCGAGGTAGTCGCGGAAGTAATAGAGCGGTTTCACCTTAGAGCATACCTGAGCAGCCAGCTTCTCGTGGTTAAGGATGATATCCTTGAAGGTAAAGATGGGCAGTTTGGTCTGCGTCTGCAACTCGAGGTACTCGCGGAAGCTATACCCGCGCAGGTTGTACATCCGCACGATATGCCCGATATCCTGGTTACCTTCGACCAGGCGCATCACCGGCGAAGCAGAGAAGACGATATGCAACGTGGTGTAATGGAAGAAGCAGTCGCGCAACTCTTTCGACCAATTGGGATATTTGAAGATCTGGTCCAGCAGCAACGTCTTACCGCCTTGTTTCACGAACTCACCGGCAAGGTCATAGAGCGAGTTCTGCGCGAAATAGAAGTTGTTGAAATTGATGTACAAGGTCTCGCGTGCGGATGCAGGGTCTTTCTCCAGCAATTCCTTAGCGTGGTATAACAGGAAATCGGTTTTGCCCACGCCACGGCCGCCCTTGATGGCGATAAGCCGGTCGTTCCAATTAATCTCGTCCATTAGGTGACGACGCATCGGGATCTGTACCTTTTGCACCAAATAATCATGTGTTTGATAGAAACTCTCAAGCATACTTTTATGGCATTTTATAATTTGCGTGCAAAATTACAAAAAAAAAATGACATATGCAAGTTACAAACGATTTTTTTTCAAAAAAAATAAATATGGCTCCTTGCCACAAGTCGAGAAGGGCAGCTATAGTACAAAAAAAACTGACCTCGGGAGGTCAGTTTTCGTTTGCAAAAAGACTTGATGCAACGGATTAGAGGGAGATAGCTCCGCTGGGGCAAGCGTCAGCGCAGGTTCCGCACTCGGTGCACATATCGGGGTCGATACGATAGATATCACCTTCCGAAATAGCGCCCATCGGGCATTCGTCTTTGCAAGTACCGCAAGCGATACAATCGGTAGAAATTTTGTAAGCCATGGTTTTAATGTTTTATTGATTTATTGATGTATTGATGTATTGATTTTCGTATCTTTCGTATTTCGAGTGCAAAGGTACAACTTTTTTTTGATATACGCAAATTTATTCCATGAAAATTTTTAATTAAGTCGGATTATCTACTTTTTTTTGCCTAAAGCCGCTAATAGTTTCTGGTTGGGAGTAGATAGGTTATCGTCGGTAAGTCCCTTGCGTCGGGCGAAATCCGCCCAGTTCTTGGGGCCTTTGCCTGCGAGCGGGAGTCCGAGTTGCAGGAAATGGCAATAGGCGATACCAAGTGCGTCGGTGGCATCCAGTTTTTTAGGCATCTGCTCATCGGGTATATGCAACATACGCTGAATCATATCCGCCACCTGACGTTTGGTAGCGTGTCCGTTGCCGGTAATGGCCATCTTGATTTTCATAGGCGAATACTCCACCACGGGTACATCGCGCGAGAGCGCAGCTGCGATAGCAACCCCCTGCGCGTGGACGATCTTGATCATGGTCTGGGGGTTCTTGTCCACAAACTGCGACTCGATGGCCAGAACGGTAGGATGGTGCCGGTCGATGAGCTGTTGCAGAAAGAAGAACTCTTTTTGCAGACGGGCATACTGGTCTTCATCCTTGTGTACGTCCAATACGTCGAAGCAGACGATATCGGTTTGTTTACCACGTGTACGCAAGATGGCATAGCCCATGAAAAGCGTTCCGGGGTCCACGCCGAGTATGATATGTTCGTTGACCAGTTTATCCTGCATTATAACGTATCATCCGATTGTTCATTGCGTTCGCGGGCACGAAAAGCGCCACGGAAGATGATGAGTACAGCCCCCGCTACGAGCACATAGTCAGCCGCGGGTTCTATTTCCAGGATGGCCATTATGGCACCTGCAAGCAGGGTCAGCATACCGATGATGAGTAATAGTTTGCCGGGTTTCATACTACTCTACTCTATTCAATCCTCATATACGATATAGACATCCTCACCATCGGCGTGCATAAAATAATGTTCGCGCGCATAGCGTTCGAGCGAGTCGGTGGAACGCAGCAGTTCGATTCGATGCCGCATGCCGCTGATATCCTCACGGGTGGTACGAAGTTGGCGTTCGGTTTCGCGTATCTGTCGGCGACGCTGAATCCCCTTGATGAAAGATTGCTCGCCCACAAAGACGAAGACCACACCGAAGACCAACAGCACAAGCACGTACTTATTGAGTACGTACTTGCGCATGAAGTTCAGGAAACGATTGTCATCCATAGTCTGAGCGGTATTTAGTAGATGACAACTTTCTCGGTAGTGGTATAGCCATCTTCGGCCTGCAGTACTACCAGGTAGTAACCCGGAACAGACGGCAGTGCCATCGGTGTCTCGCCCTCGTAGAACGCGCCGTTGCCGCAACGATAACCCGCCGCATCGAATACATAATACTCACCCTTCTTGGGAGCCACGATGGTGACATCCGGTTCACGTTGCGGAGCCGCATTCGGACGGACGCCGTACTGACCGCCACGGTGGTCGGTATCACGGATGAGAATCGGGCAAGTCGGGATGGCTTGTGTCTCACCCTGGCGTACCAGTTCCGCATGAACATATTTGTTAATGATGCTGTTATCGGCCGTGTAGAGGTAGTCTGACGTACCGGCGCTGACATCATTGATGAACCATTCGATAGACGAGAACTCGTAGTTACCGCAGTAGGTCTGGGCGTTAATTGTCTGGTTGTTGAGCACCGCTACCACGTTATTCCAGTTCTGCTCGATAATCCAGCTCGGATACTTGATGAGCAGGACAGTATCCATATAGACGCTACCGCAGGCCACATTATCAACGGTGAGTCGTACGTGGTAGTAGTTCGGCGTAACGAAGCAGTTATGGTCGTGATTCATGGGCACGGTGATGATACCGGTAGCATCCACTTGACCGGTAGAGCCGGGCAGTTCATACTGCGAAGCATACGTATCAAGGAACTCAACACGGTAGGTCTGCGGCATGGAACCGGTCACATGGAAGCCAAGGCTAAACTCATACGAGTCGCCACAGATACTGCCATCAGGCAAATAGATATCGGTCAGCTTGGTAGGCTCCAGTACGGTGATATACGACTTGTAAACGATGGAGATACCCTTAATACGGTTGGTATCAAGATAGGTAACCTCCATATTCTCGGTCGGATAGTACGTATGGCCATAGACGCTGAGACCGGTAGAGTCACCCTTACAGTAAACGAGGTCTTGGATATCAATCAGCGTATCGGTATGGATGACATTGAGGTGTAGTTCGTAGAAGCGGTCGCACCCCTCAGGCGTATTACCCACAACCTCGTAGTTGCCTGATGCCGAGTACTCACCCAACTTCGTTCCATCAACTGAGTACCAATAGTAGGGAGCGTCGAAGTCGAAGATTGTGGCGAAGGTCTCATCCTGACGATCGCGGCTGGACTTATTGACTACCACATTGACATATACCGTACTATCGCAACCATATACAGACTGGTAGCGGAAGGCGTACGGCGAAGCAGTAGAGGTACGGAAGACATGACCATCGAATACCACACTATCGCACTCGGTCAAGGGGATGGTATCCACGTAGGTGGGCACGATCTTGATGATCGTACGGTAAACGGAGTCAAGCCCCTCATTAGTCCACTGCTGGAAGCGGTAAGAGCCCGATTTGGTAATGGTCGTAGAGTCGAATACGGGCAACTCATTCTCGCAGTAGTACGAAGTCTCGTACTCAGAGCACTTGGTGGTGCGTATGTAGTGGATATGACGGATGGAGTCACAACCGTTGACGGAGTGCAGGGTATCATGGAAGGTGGAGTCACGATCCCAGTACTGAACGCCGTTATGCTCGTAGGGCAGTTCGTCGTAGCAGACAAGGATGGTTGTATCAATCTCCACAAAGCCCTTACCTGTGAGGTAGATGGTATAGATAGAGTCACAGCCGTTAATGGTCAGACAACTATCGTAGTACACACCCGGTCGGTCGAATACGAAGTTCGTACCCGGACGGAGCGGATTCGGGTGATTGGGCCACTCGAAGACGGTATTCTCACAGAAGGAATAACGCTCCTCGAAGTGATAGGTCTGATACTTATTGACGATATGACGTACAACACTATCGCAACCGGTGACACGCGAGAGGAAGGTTTCCTCGTACGTACCGGCCTGATAGATCTTCTGACCATTAATATATAAGGTGTCGCCATCGCAGATACCTACGGGTATGATAGTAGTAGGTATCTCATCGTGGAAGCGAACGTGGTAGCAAACGATGCTATCCTGACCATAGTCGGTACGGAGGGTATCGTAGTAGTCACCATTGCTGCGGATGCGCGTACCATTCAGGTAGAAGATATCACCATAGCAGACCTCAATGATGGTATCGTTGTAGGCCGCCTGGTAAACGGTGGCATGCAACTCATAGATACTATCGCAACCATAGATGGTGCCATAACGCTTGGTGTAGATACCGGTATGGGTGATATTCAAGCCCTGCCATTCGTGTACATCGTTGATACCATACTCGCGGTACTCGACATACTTGTAGGTCTGATAGTGGTTGAGGTGCAAACGGATAATGGAGTCGCAACCGACGGATGACAGCAGCGTGTCGCAGTAGGTACCCCTGTCGGTATAAGGTTTGCCACCCAGATAGAAGGTATCGCCCTTACAGATGAATACCTGCTCGTCGCGTATATAGATACTGTCAACGGTCAGATTCAGTACAAAGACGCTGTCTCTGCCCTTGAAGGTATAGAGTGAGTCATAGTAGGTACCCGAGTCATACAACGTCTTGCCATGCCAGAAATACGGGTAGTCTTCGTCATTGAGACAGATATGCTTATCTTCGCGGAAGCAGTACTCCTGACTGACGCTAAGTTCCAGACGCCAGATGGAGTCACAGCCGCTAACGGTACGACAACTATCCCAATAGATACCGGGTTCTGTCAGCATGACCGGCACACCACAATGATGCCACTCATAGGTAGCGCCCGGATTCATCGAAGCATGACGGTCGATGAAGAAGCTCTCAGCCACATTGACCACATACCGGAAGATTGAGTCGCAACCGGCGATAGTACGCAGCGTGTCATAATAGATACCCGGTCGAGTAATCACAACACCCGGCATCACGCGCAACGTGTCATCCTTACAGATCTGCAACTGACGTTCGGTAACGTAGGTCGTAGCATGGTTAACCATCAACTCAATGATAGAATCGCAACCGTGCGACGAGTAGAGCGTATCGTAGTAGATACCGGGTTTGGAGATAGTCAGACCATTGAAGTCGTAGTACTCACCCGGGCAGAGATTGTACATACGCGACTCGAATGACTTGCGGTAAACAACCAACTCGAGGCGGTAGATACTATCAGCACCATAGTAGGTCATCTGTCTATCGAAATAGGTACCGGATGTCTCGTACGAGCGGTTGTGCCAGAGGTACGGCAGGTCGTTCTCGCAGACGGTATCGCGTTCGATGAAGTAATAGCTGCGGTTCTCAATAAGGGTCAGCTTGTAGATGGAGTCACATCCACCAACAGTCTTGCAGCTATCCCAGTAAACGCCCGCTGAAGGTAAGATACGAACGGCGCCGTCACGATGCCAGGTATAGGTCGAACCCGGATTGATGAGGTCGGTCTTCTCAAAGTAGAAGTCGGGATGGAAGGTCACTACATACTGTACTACCGAGTCACATCCGTGCAAGGTCTGCAGGGTATCGAGATAGATGCCGGCCTTGGTCACCGACTGACCGCGGAAACGGAATATCTCACCACGGCAGAGGTTGATACGCGTGGAAGTGAAGGGAGCGGTATGGACTGTCAACTTGAGGCAGTAAACGGAGTCGCGACCCATGATGGTCTGCAGCGAGTCGTAGTAAACGCCCGTGGTCGAATAGTCGTGACCACGCCAACGGTACGGCAAGCTGTCAGGCTCATTGGCGCAGAACTCACGTACGGTCTCGAAGTAATAGTAGTCGTTCTGTACCAGGAAGAGGCGGTAGATAGAGTCGCAACCCAATACAGTACGGCAGCTATCGAAATAGGTACCGGGTTCTGTGAGATAGACAGGCGAACCATTCTTGTGCCACAGGTACTGACCACCGGGATTGAGGTATGCCTGTTCCTCGAAGAAGAAGGAGGGGTTAACAGTCACAATATAACGTACGATACTGTCACAGCCGTCAATAGTAAACATCGTATCGGTGTATATACCCGGGTTCGTAACCGGCTTGCCGCGGAAGAAGTAGCTCTCACCCGGGCAGAGGTTGATACGTACCGAAGTTACAGGCGCTTCATGTATAGTCAGTTTGAAGCAATATACAGAGTCCGCACCTTGACGCGTCTTGAGCGAGTCGTAGTAAACACCCGTTGCATTGTAGTAGTTACCACGCCAGAGATACGGCAGGCTGTCCACCTCGTTGGCGCAGAATTCCCGTACGGTCTCGAAGTAATAGTAGTCGTTCTGTACCAGGAAGAGGCGGTAGATAGAGTCGCAGCCCTGTACGGTACGGCAGCTATCCCAGTAGGTACCCGGCTTGGTGAGCGTGACATTGAAGCCATCGCGATGCCACAAGTACGAACCACCGGGATTCAGATACTGTGTCTCCTCGAAGTAGAAGGACGGATTGAGCGTCACTACATATTGAACGATACTATCGCAACCGCTGAGCGTATATAGCGTATCACGGTAGATACCCGGTTCAGCGATTTGTTTACCACGCATATAGAAGCTCTCACCCGGACAGAGGTTGATACGTGTAGAGGTGAAGGGAGCATCCAGAATGGTCAAACGCAAGCAGTAAACGGAATCGGCACCGGTGATGGTCATGAGCGAGTCGTAGTAAACACCCGTAGTGTTGTAGTAGCGCTCACGCCAGAAGTACGGCAGGCTGTCGGCCTCGTTGGCACAGAAGGTTCGGTTGGTCTCGAAGTAGTACTCATCGTTCTTCATCAAGTAGAGTTTGTAGACGGAGTCACAACCGTGAACGGTCTGGCAACTATCCCAATAGACTCCGGGTTTGGTATAGGTCTTACCATGCCAGTTGTAGGTACCATCGGGGTTGATATACTCATGCTGCTCGATGAAGAAGGTGGGTACGAAGTTGACTACATAGTGGATAATCGAGTCGCAACCCAGCTGTGCAATCAGCGTATCGGTGTAGATACCGGTCTTGGTCACCGGTTCGCCACGGAAGTAGAAGGGTTCGTTGTTGCAGACAAAGAGTTCCTGGTACTGCTCGTAGGCCGGACGCACCTCTACGCGCAACTCAACTACGCTGTCGCAGAAGAAGTTGCTCATCAGGTGCGACTTATACACGCCTGCGGTGTCAATGCGCTGACCGTTGTAGAGGAACGGCAGTTCATTGGAGCAAACCAGGGTATCTACAATCGTATATTCGCCCAGAACCTGCTGAATCTCGAATCGGTACATCGAGTCAGGATAGTTCTTAGACATGTCGGTATTGAACGGTATGGAATAGTGACCGGGCTCCTTGTAGTAACGGTCGAAAATCCAGATACTGTCATCCGGGCAGAGCGGCCACCAGTCTTCCTCCGAGCACTTGGGCATCAGATAGAGGGTGAAGCTATAGGTGCTGTCGCAACCATCGGGGGTACGATAGTACTCCTCTATCACGGTGTCACGCCAGAAGGTGATGGTCTCACCATTGTGGTTCCATTCGTACGGCAGACTGTCGGGGCAGATAGCAACGACGGTGTCGTTATGAATGGTGCGGTGGAAGGTGATATTGATTTCGTAGATTGAGTCACAGCCGTAGATGGACGTCAGGCGGTCAAAGTACCTACCCTCGTACGTCAGCACCTGATTGTGCCATAGGAAGGTGTCCTCTTCGCAGACATTCTTCTCTTCGTAGAAGTAATAGGTGGGATAGAAGTCATAGACTACGTAGCTGACTTTGGGGCATCCGTACATATTGTAGGTAGTATCAGTGAAGATACTGGTCTCGGTGATGACGGAGTCGCGATAGGTCTCGGTGGTACCATGACATACCCATATGGTATCGTAGCTTACCTCATAGGGATAAACCGTCAGGCGCAACTCATAGACGGAGTCGCAACCGATAGCACCCGATCGGGTACGGAGGCTGTCGAAATAGGTTCCGGTCTCGAACAGGTATTTATTATGCCATACGTACGGTGCCTCATTGGCACAGATGGTATCAAAATCGAGTTGGTAGAAGGGCTCTGTGAGCGTCAGTTCCAAGCGATAGATACTGTCGCAACCTACGACGCCGGCCTGTGTCTTGAGCGAATCGAAGTAAACACCGGTCTTATTGAGCAATTGACCATGCCATTCGTAGTAGTCACCCTTGCAAATCTGCTTCTTCTCTTCGAACATATACGAGCGTGCGTAGTCGATGACAATCTTATAGACGGAGTCGCAACCGTGGATGGTCTTGAGCGAGTCGTAATAGATAGTCGGTTCGTAGAAGATAGTATCCTTGTAATGGTACGGGAATCCGTCTGAGCAGAGCTCAATGCGCTCTTCGTAGTTATACGACGGATAAACGGTCAAGTTCAACTCGTAGATGCTATCGTAGCCGAAGCGGGTACGCTGACGGTCGTAGTAGATACCCGAAGTCTCGTAGAAGGTGCCGTGCCAGTAGTACGGTCCGTCATTCTCGCACCAGAGGATGCTGTCCTTGTTGTAGAACGTAGGTAGAACGGTCAGGTACAAACGATAGATAGAGTCACAACCCTGATAGGTCTTGAGCGTCTCCTCATAGGTACCGGGCGTGCTATAGAACTGACCACGCCATTCATAGGTCTCCTGATCCGAGATAGTCACGGTATCCACATAGAGGTAAGACGGTGTCCAGTTGAGTACCAAGCTCTCGATCGAATCGCAACCATGGATGGATACCAAGGTATCGAAGTACTGACCGGGAGCCGTAATGGGTTTACCACGCCAATGATACTCTCCGCCGTAGCAGATGGTATCTCTATACTCGTGGTAATAGCTCTCATAGACGGTCAGGGTCAGGCGATAGACGCTATCAGCACCGGCAAAGGTCGAGAGGCTGTCGAAGTAAACACCCGTCTGGTAGTAGTACTTATTGCCGTGCCATATATAGGGCAGATTCTGCGTGCAGATAGAGGCCTCTTCCTCGAAGTAGTAAACCGGATTCTTGTGCAAGGTCAGTTTGTAGATCGAGTCGCAACCCGTGACTGTCTTGAAGTTATCGTAGTAAACACCCTCGTGGGTATAGGTCTTCTCGCGCCAGTAGTAACTGCCTCCGGGATTGAACGAAGCGTCGGTCTCGAAGAGGTAAGTCGGATCGGGTTCGAAGACATATTGTACGATACTGTCGCAACCGCTTACGCTCAGCATCGTATCGCGGATGATACGTGCGTCGTAGAAATGCTGGTCGCGGAAGGTAGCGCCGTCCGATTGGCAGAAGGCTACATGTACCTCCGTGTAGTAGGTAGGCTGTACGGTCAGAGCGTGACGGTAAACGCTGTCGCAACCGTCTACGGTCTTGCAGCTATCCCAATAGATGCCGCTCTCGTAGTAGTTCTTGCCGTGCCATACATGCGGCAGTTCGCTCTCGCAGATGACCACGCTGTCGGCCTCATAGAAACGCTCGGCGATACGAACATGCAGTTCGTAGATGGAGTCGCAACCATGAATGGTGCGCAGGCGGTCGAAATACGTGCCGGCGTGGTTGATACGCTGGCCGTGCCAGGTGTCTTCATCGCCGTCACAGAGGGTCATCATCTCCTCGAAATGATAGGTGGGAGCCCAGTTCAGTACCAGTTTGAATACCGAGTCGCAACCGTCCTTCGTAATCAATGTATCATAGTACACACCTGCCTCGGTATATTGCTGGCCACGGAAATAGTACTCGGGATTGTGGCAGAGGATATCGGATTTCTCGATGAGATAGGTAGGCATGACGGTCAGGGTGAAGCGATATACGCTGTCGCGACCGACAAAGGTCTTCAGGCTGTCGTAGTAAACGCCGGTCTCATAAAAGTATTTGTCGTGCCAGATATACGGCAGGTAGTTCTGGCAAACGGTGTCCGCTTCATCGAAGTAGTAAACGGGGTTCTCATGCAATGTCAACTGGAAGATGGAGTCGCAACCGTTGACTGACTTCAGGCTGTCATAATATACGCCGCGCTCGCGGAAAATACGTCCGCGCCATTCGTAACGGCCATTTTCGTTGAGTTGGGCATCCGTCTGGTAGAAATACCTCGGTACCTGCGTTACCCAGAGTCGGAAGATCGAGTCGCAACCCGTACGGGTATAGAGCGTATCGAGATACTCACCCTGTTCGGTAATGGTCATACCGCGGTAGTTGAGCGTCTCGCCGTAGCATATCTGCAGATACTCGTCGATGACATAACTCTTGTTGACCGTCAGGTTCAAGCAATAAACCGAGTCCATACCGTGCACCGTCTTGTAGCGCTGGTAGTACCGACCGGTATGCGTATAGGTATTACCGTCGCGCCAGGTGTAGGCATCCTCGTTGTCGCAACGAATCACATCATCTACGAAGAGATACGTCGGATATACATTGACGAGCAACTCATATACGGAGTCGCAACCCGAAACGGAGGTGTTGCGGTCGTAGTACGTACCGGCGGCGCTGATGCTTTGGCCGTGCCATGTAATAGTCTGATTATCAGCCAGATCGATGGTATCACGATAGTAGTACGACGAACCGATATTGACAATCAACTTGAAGGTGCTGTCGCAACCGTGTACCGTAGCGAGATGGTCGGTATAGATGCCGGCGGTGGTGATGGTCTGACCGCGCCAGTTGAGCGTCGTACCGGGGCAGAGCTCCTTGTACTCGGTAAAGGTATAGTCAGGATGAATCGTCAGACGCAGCACGAAGGTACTGTCGTAGCCGTCCACAGTGCTATAAGTCTCGTAGTAATTACCGCTCACGCTATAGTCCGAGCCACGCCAGTTGTAGGGAAGATCAGCAGGACATACCTCCACAACCTCCTCCTTTATATATATCGCGTGCACGCGCGCGGTGAGTTCGTAGATCGAGTCACATCCGCGGATGGTCTGCTGACGATCATAATACGTACCGGCATCACGAATGAGCTGTCCGTGCCAATAGATGGTCTCGTCGTTGGTCAGGTCAATGGTGTCGCGGTAGTAGTAATTGGGAGCCTCGTTGAGGATGATGGTATAGGTGCTATCGCAGCCAAACTCGGTCATATAGTCTCTGTCATACGTACCGGGCACATCCAGTTCCTCGCCGTGGAAGAAGAAGGTCTCACCCGGACAGAGTTGTGCCTGATATACCTTATGGTAACTCGGCGCACGGTTGACTACCAGGCAGAAGATACTGTCGCAACCGGCACGGGTATGGATGGTATCGAAATAGACGCCCGGTTCGTAGTCCTGGTCACGGAAATGGTACAATTCACCTTCGCATACCTCGCCATATTTATAGATAAGGTACTTGGAAGCGATATTCAGCGACAACTGCAGGATGGAGTCGCAGCCGCCGGACGACACGAGCGTATCGTTATAAATACCGGGCTCGGTCAGGATACGGTCGCGCCATTCATAACTATCACCCGGGCAAATCTCCATATACTCGGTGTGCACATAGATCGGATTAACCGTCAGGTCGAGGATATAGATGCTATCATAGCCGTGTACCGTGGTGTAACGATCATAATAGGTACCACTCACGGTATAGGTATTGCCACGCCAGGTGTATGCTCCACCCTCGCACATCGTGAAGGCTTCGCGTTTGTAGAAGGTGGGATATACATCCAGTATCAGTCGCTGGATGCTGTCGCAACCGCTCAGCGAACCGATCGACTCTTCGTAGATACCCGGTTCGCTCAGCACACGACCGCGCCAGTTGTAGGTCTCGCGATCCGAGATCTGCACGCGGGTCTCATAGACATACGACGGCAGATGGTTGACTACCAGCATATATACCGAGTCGCAACCTGTCGAAGCATAGAGGCTGTCGAAATAGACACCCGGCTTGGTGATGGTCTTACCGCGGAAATCAAAGGTCTGATTGGGGCAGATCTCAATCTGGTCGGGGATGAGGTAGTCGGGATTGACCGTCAGGGTCAGTTTATAAACGGAATCAGTACCGTGGGCTGTGGGAACGGTATCGTAGTAGATACCCGACTCGTAGAGCATACGGTTGCGCCATGTATAGGGTGTCTCGTGATGACAGATAGTCTCCGTCTGCTCAAGGTAGTACACCGGATTCTCGTGCAATACAAGGCGATAGATTGAGTCGCAGCCGTTCGAGGTTGTATAAGTATCGTAGTATATACCGCCGTGATAATAGATATGTCCGCGCCATTCGTAGGATGTCATGCCATGCATCGAAGCATCGGTCTCGAACAGGTAGTTACGGGAGTTGCTGACGATGTACATGATGACACTATCACAACCCGTATAGCTCGGTATCGTATCGTAGTACACACCGGGCTCGGTAATGACGGTCCATCTGAGCGACAGGGTCTGACCCGGACAGATGTCGAGGTACTTGGTGGAGATACGACGCGGATGAACCGTCAGGTTCAGGCGATATATCGAATCGTTACCCACGCGGGTCTTGAGGCTGTCGTAATAGGTACCCGAGGTATAGAGCAGACGGTTGTGCCACGAGAGCGGAGCGTCCATCTCGCAGATAGCGGTGTCTTTCTCGAAATAATAGGTCAGGTTTTCCGTTAGCGTCAAGCGGAAGATAGAGTCGCAACCCGAGGTGGTGCGCAGACTATCGTAATAAACGCCCGGCTTGGTATAGGTCTCGCCGTGCCAGGAATAGTTGCCATCGGTATTCATCGTAGCCGTTTCCTCGTAGAAGTACGACGGCGAGAAGTTGACGATGAGGCGGTGGATGCTGTCACAACCGTTGTAAGCCGTCAGGGTATCGTAGTAGATACCGGGCTTGGAGATAGCTACTCCACTCTTCATGTATGTCGTACCCGGACATATCTCCACATAATCTTCGCTATACGTAGGATACAATACCGTGAGCGACAGCACATAGACGGAGTCAGTACCGTGGGAGGACTCCATGAAGTCGAAGTAGAAGTCCTGGCTATAGAGCTTCTGACCACGCCAGGTATAAGGCAGGTCGTGCTCGCAGACGGTAGCTTGCTCGAAGATGTAGTAATCCGACCAGGCTTTCACGGTCAGAACATACACGCTATCGCAGCCATATACGGTCTTTTGCTCGTCGCGGTAGGTTCCGGCGGCAGTAATTTCCTGCCCGTGCCATTGTACGTGCATCGTATCATGTATGGCAATTGTATCGTAGAAGTAGTACGACGGACGCACATTGACGATATATTTGTCAATATGATTGCAGCCCTGCGCATTCTTGAGGGTATCGTAGTAAACACCCGTCTTGTTGATAGCGCGCGTACCGATATGGAAGCTCTCGCCCGTACAGATATTGACAATATGCTCCTCCATCTCGGCAGGGAGAACGGTCAGTGTCAGCACTTCCACGCTGTCGTAGCCATGTACGGTCAGCATATGGTTCTCATAGGTACCCGCAACATACAGGTCGCGACCGCCGAACTTATACGGCAGCTCGTTCTGACAAACCGTCGCTTCTACGGGAATGCGATAGGTCGGCCACGTCTTCAGGTACAGGGTATAGGTACTGTCGCAACCCTGCGCGGTCTGATGGGCATCTTCGTAGTAGCCGGCCTCGGTCAGAGTCTTGCCGTGCCAGAGGTAGGTATCACCCTCGGCCATCGTGTGGTTCTCGCGGAACCAGTAACCCGGGATACGATTGACTATCACGGTGCGCACGCTATCGCAACCGTTGGAGGCAATCAACACATCGCTATAAACACCCGGCATCGTAATCGGCGTACCGTGGAACTCAAAGGTCTCGCCGTCGCAGAGGTTGATATGCTCCAGCCATTCGTAGGTCTGACCTACCGTCAGGGTCATCTTATAGACCGAGTCCACACCCAGACCGGAGTAGAGGCTGTCGTAATAAACACCCGTGGTGAAGTAGTTCTTGCCGTGCCATACAAACGGCAGATCGCTCTGACAGGTGGAGTAGCTGGCCTCCACATAGAATACGGGATTCTCGTGCAGGGTCAGCTTGTAGATACTATCGCAACCCGATACGGTACGCAGGCTGTCGTAATAGACACCCGCCTGGGTATAGGTATTGCCACGCCATTCGTAACTACCGCCGGGATTCATCTGTGCGTCACGCTCGTACAGGTAACTCGGCGTGACATTGACCGTGATGCGGCAGATGCTGTCGCAACCCAGGGTCGTACGAATGGTATCCCAATATACGCCGGGCTTGGTCACAACGCGACCGTTATTCAGGGTCAGCGACTCACCCGGGCATATCTCGGCATAACGCGTCGAGTAATTGACGGCATGTACGGTCAGGGTCAGACGGTAGATACTATCGTTGCCCAGACGTGTCGTCAGGCTGTCGTAATAGACACCGGTGGTATAGAGCTGACGTCCGTGCCAGTTGTAGGGAGCATCGCTATAGCATATCTCGGCATGCTGTTCCTCGTAGTACGAAGGATTCTTGCGAAGCGTCAACTCGTAGATGGAGTCGCAACCGCTCACCGTGCGGAGGCTGTCGAAATAGACGCCGTCGCGCGTCAGCAGTTTGCCATGCCATGCGTACACACCGTTGTTATTGAGGTGACTCTCCTCACGGAAGTAGTAACTATGCGCCTCGTTGACAACGAGCACACAGGTACTGTCGCATCCCCAGCGGGAGAAGTGACTATCCCTATAGACACCCGGCGAAGTAATCGGCGTACCGTTCCACATGAATGTCTCCCCCGGACACAGCTTCACCTGCAGATAGGTCACAGGGTGCTCATGCACCGTGAGTTGCAGGCGATAGACGCTGTCGGTCATCGCAGAGGTGGCATAGTAGTCGTAGTACGTGCCGGCACTCCATATCTGTCTGCCGCGCCACGTCAGAGGCAAATCATCGACGCAAGTCTCGAGCGACTCGTCGATGTAATGCACTGCCTTCTGCAGCAGGGTCAGATGGTAGATACTGTCGCACCCCGAGGCGGTAAAGAGACTGTCGAAGTACTCTCCGGGCTCCGTGAGGTTGCGTCCGCGCCACCAATACTTGCCTCCGTTCTCGGTCAGACTGCCGGTCTGGTCGAGAAAATACATGTAACCGCGGTTCACGATCAGCGTATTGATGCTGTCGTAACCATTCTCGGTGTACATCGTATCCAGGTAGATGCCGGGCTTCGTGATCAGATGACCGCGATAGTCCAGTGCCTGATTCGGACACAGTGTTCTGTAAATAGTCGGACCATAGACATAGGTACCTGTCTGTGCCTTGGTCGTCATACTCAGTACCATGAATAAGATCAAGAGTACTGTCTTTGAAAATGTATAGCGTGTTTTCATATTCAAAAGGATTCGAATTTTTAATTTATATTCTTCATTTCTAATTTTCAATTCGAATTAGTCATAGCACTGACATCCACGGTGCCATGTACCGCTGCCACCCGTACGGCTACCACCAACCATAAATGTCAGTTTCAATCCCACAAAGTACGGCATGACACGGTCACTCTTCGTGATGGCTGTCAGGTAATAAGGATAGACCGTCGCCGAAGTGGGGTCATTCTCACTCACCACGATACGCGGCTTACTCTCTTCCGGCACAGCGATTAGGCTATTAACGCCATACTCGAAAAACATACCAATCTTCAGTATCGTACAGGTCAGACTATTCGTACGCCTCGTTGCCAGAACGTCATAACCTATCTCTGCCATCACAGCTCCGCGCGGCAAGAGCTTGATTTCCTGCTTGCCAGAGAAGTCGTACTTACCGTAACGGTGGTCAGGCATCTCCTTGAAATCCTCACCGGCATAGCGATGGTAATCGCCACGCAGCTCGTACTGGCCGCTTGACGTTACCGACGAACGGTACGAGAAGCCCACCTTGGCGCCGAAGCCGACGTAGAATCCCTGATAGTAGTAACCCAGCAAAAGGGGCACATCAATCGAAGTCCAACGTTGCTTGTCAGTCTGGTTAACCAGATAGTGAAAGTCCACATCCCTACCCTGATCGTCTTTACCGACCTGCGTATAGGTGAACTCTGCAATATCGCAACTGGAGTTAAGAATCTGAATCTGCGCACCTATGCTCATCCAGAACTTTGCGCGACGGAACTCGTAACCCACTCCGCCTAAAGCGCCCCAACTGCCGTAATTGCTGACGTTCTTGATATTGGAACTGAGGGCAGAATAGCCGGCACCTACCGAGATATAACCAAAATGGTAGTTGTCGTCGCCGCGACGCTGGGCGTTCACACTCAGCGACATTACCACCAGCAGCACGAGGCTGACCATTCTACGAGCGTTTTTCCATGTACTGGGTACAGATTGTCTCATATCTTGCTTCTAATTTTCTGATTTCTACTTATTCGCTTTTTCCTCATGCGTACATGCGTACGTGCATATGCACACGTTTGGAGCCGCAAAGATACAACTTTTATTTCAAATACACAAATTTATCTTGCATTTTTTCGCAATTTATCTCCGAATTCCAACACTTTTTCTAATCCCGCACACTCTTCGCACACACACGCACACAAAAAACAACAAAAAAGCGACCAAAAGGTCGCCATTATTATGGGATAATTTCAGTCTCTGGGAAACTGTAGAAACAGCACACCTTGCCGCCTATCCGACTCCCCGGAACCAAGAACCGAAAATCACTTTCCAGCGATACAGTCAATCTCCACCAACGCACCCATCGGAAGAGCTGCTACCTGATAGCAAACACGTGCGGGATATGCAGGAGCAACACCCGCTTCTTTTGCAGCCGATTCAAAAACTTCAGCATAGACGGCATTCATCGGAGCGAAGTCCTTGATGTCGTTCAGGAGCACGGTTGTCTTTACAACATCCGTCAGGTTCATTCCCGCTTCTTTGAGGATGTTACTCAGGTTCGTAAGCGACTGACGGGTCTGCGCCTCAATACCCTCAGGCATCTTGCCCTCAGCAGGATTAACGGGCAGCTGACCACTTACAAATACTGTGCCGTTCAGATTGACGGCTTGGCAATAGGGTCCCACGGCCTTCGGAGCCAGCGGGGATGCAAGTACTGTTTTCATTTTTTTCGATATTAATGATTTACGATTAGACTGATAGTATTTATAATTTACATTTTTTAACATCCTGCAATAAAATCAGGATCCAGGTATTCCGCTTCGATTGCATCGATTGCGCGTATCTCTTCATCGGTCAGAGAAACGGTTTCTGTTGCAAAACAGGAGGCGAGGTAGTCACGCATATCCTCCACAGTACGGATAGCCTGCAAAGAGGGTATCGAACTAAGGTTCACCACGCGTTGGCGAACCGATTCCACACCATGTTTTTGTAGTTTCTCTCGGGTTGGCGTAATAGCCTGTTGCAACACCCCGAAATCCACATTCCATAGTAGTGTACCATGTACGATGGTGCCGGTCGGCAACGCATAACAGGCATTACCACTCACCTTGCGTCCGTTGACCAGCACATCGTTATGTTCTGATTTTACAGTCGGATATCCCGCCTGGCTCAAGGCATGGGTCAAGAGGTCCAAATAGTGCTGAAAGACAGCCTCACTATGCGTATTATTGGTTACGTAACTAATCATCAGATTACCTCGGTCGGCATACACACAACCTCCCCCACTCTTGCGGCGGTACATAGCTATTTCGTGCGCTTCGCAGAAGGCGGTATTGACCTCATTGAGCATCACCTGATGCCTACCGAAAATAACCGTCGGCGATACGATCCAGAAGAAAATCGTATCCTCCTTAACACGAGCGGCTACGTATTCTTCCAGCGCCAAATACCACACCAGACGCTTATTCTCAGGAACCGATATCTTTAACATAATTTAACTTTTTACACTCCTTTCCTATTCTTTCACACTTTCGGTTCAGGAATCTCCTTCCCCTGGCAGAAACGATGTTGTATCTGGCGGTCATCGCCCAGGTAAATATAACGTTCCAGACGATGCTGTATTGTGTAGTTGTCGAAGTTGAGGTCCTCGTCATTTACCACCAGGGCATCAAAGGCATAACCCGGCTCAAAGGAGCCGACCTTACCGAAGAACGAACCACCGGACTTGGTTGCCAGCCAGAAAGCCTCGCTCAGGCTGAGGAACATCTCCTTATAATTGCCATGCACCCATTTGAGTTTCGACATCTGAAGCGTATAGTGTATCACACGGAAGATGGAGAACCCACTACCGCCGGAAATATCCGAACCGAGTGCTACGGGAATACCGGCTGTCATAAAGCGACGTATCGGAGCGATACCCGAACCGATATTGCAGTTGGATGTCGGACAATGGACTGCAAAGACCCTTTGCTTCTTCATCAGTTCGAACTCCTCCGCGGTAGGATAGCAGCAATGGGCCATGAGTGTGGGTGTCTGTCCGAACATACCATACCGATAATATGCGTCGCCGTAACAGCTCGACTCGGGTTCTAATTCCTTAACCCATGCTATCTCCGATAGGTTCTCGCTCAGGTGCGACTGAACAGGCAGTTTGTTATCGGCAGCCATTTTTCCGAGAGCCCGCATCATCTCGGGGGTACACGATGGTACAAAACGCGGCGTAACGATAGCCGATAGTAGCGGCATAGATGCGGTATGTTCCATCACGCGAAGCGTTCCTTTGACAGCCTCTTCGGGCGTATTACGCAGCATATCCGGACTATTGCGGTCCATCGCTACCAAACCAATCATACCCCCCAATCCCGCCTCATGCATCAGGTCAGCCAAGAGGCAAGATGCCTCAGGATGGATGGTTGCAAATATGGCTGCACGCATCGTACCTAATTTCCATAGGTCGCGCACGAAACGGCGATACATCCGTTCGGCGTATGCCAAATCTTTATATTTGGCTTCCTCTGGAAAAGTATAGGTATTGAGCCAGGGTATCAGCTCCATGTCCATCGCTATACCCAAGTTGCGGTACTGAGGCGCATGGATATGCAAATCGTTCATAGCCGGCATGAGCAACTGGTTGCCGTAGTTGGTAATCGGTACATCCTGATACTCCGGCGGCAGGTTCTGATAGGTTCCGATGACATTACCATCATCACCCACTACGACATAACCGCGTTCGAGAATCTCAAACTTTTCCGGCGTGGGTGTAAAGAGTATATTAGCTCGGTATATTTGCATGGTCAACAGTTGATTCCTCACGATTTACCTGCGCGTGGGAACCTTTTTTTTTGAAGAATAGTAATAACACAAGGTAGTTAATAATACCGGCCAGAATAATCACGACGAAGCCGATATTACCGTCGTTCCAGTTCGGCAGCAGATACACCAACAACGGCAGGAAGCCAAACTGGATGACGAGGTTCAGCGCGCGCGCCAGCAGAAAGCCCATAGCATTCTTCTTGGTGGGTTTGGTGCCAAATGTGTACCACGAACTAAGGAAATAATTTGGTATCATCTCCAGTATAAAACCGATGCCAAAGGCTACATAGTACAGCGCGGTATTCTTGGCGGGTTGCCCCAAACACCCCATCGCTCCCATAAAGAAGAGCGTCTGTACTACAGTACCCGTTAGACCGATGATGACAAATCGCACGGCTGAACGGACGTTATCCGGCAAATAGCTGGTGAGTAGTTTCATCTTTCGATATCTCGAATTCTCGGATTAGTCTAAAGCCTTTATTAGTTCTTCCATGGCAGCATCCAGTCCGTTCACATCACGACCACCTGCGGTAGCCATCCACGGCTGACCACCACCGCCACCTTGGATATGCTTGGCTGCAGACTTGATCATCTGACCGGCATTCTTGCCTTCATCCACCAACGGTTGCGACAGGAATACGGCAATCATAGGTTTGCCGGCTTCTTGCGTAGCTGCTACCAACGCAAACTTCACATCGGCAAACTTACCGCGCAATAGCGGCAGGACGCCACGAATCATCTCTGCATTATGTTCGCCCGTCAGGCGCACAAGACGAATACCGTTTCTATCCTCTGCACGGCGGATGATTTCGTCGCGGAACTTCTCCATCTTCTCTGCCATAAACTGCTCAATCTGTTTCTTCAGACCGGCATTTTCGTCAATCGACTTATGGATAGCGCCCAGTAGGTCGGGAGCATTATTGAGCAAGCTCTTCATGCCGTTCAGCAAATCCTGCGCCGTATAGTATAACTCGTCAGCCTTGGCTGCCGTCACAGCTTCGATACGACGTACTCCGGCAGCCACGCTGGTCTCCATCACGATACGAACAGAACCGATACGACCGGTATTAGACACGTGACATCCGCCGCATAACTCGATGCTGTTGCCATACTTGATGACACGAACATCATCGCCGTATTTCTCGCCAAAGAGGGCCATGGCACCCATCTCCTTAGCTTTCTGAATAGGCGTATGGCGACTCTCCTCCAGCGGATAGTTGGCACGAATGAAACGGTTTGCCATTTTCTCTACCTGGCGCAACTCCTCGGGTGTCACTTTCTGGAAATGCGAGAAGTCAAATCGGAGGCTGTCAGCCGTCACAAGACTACCCTTCTGCTCCACATGCTCGCCCAGAACTTGACGCAGGCAATAATGAATGATATGCGTAGCCGTGTGGTTGCACATGATAGCTTGGCGGCGCTCGGCATCTACGGTGGCGGTTATCGGTTCTTGGTTCTCGATTCTCGGCAGTTCCTTCATGATATGCACAGGCAGTCCGTTCTCACGTTTGGTATCCACAATCGTAAATCGTAAATCGTCCAATTGTAAATAACCTGTATCGCCTATCTCACCACCCATCTCGGCATAGAACGGGGTCTTGCTCAGTACCACCTGGTAGAACTCTTTGCCCTTCTGACTCACCTTGCGGTAACGCAGAATCTTGGTCTCGCAACTGAGCTCGTCGTAGCCCACAAACTCCGTCTCTCCTTCGCCGAGAACAGTCCAGTCACCCAGTTCCTGTTTATTGGCGCTACGTCCCATCTCTTTCTGGTGTTCCAAAGCGCGGTTATACTCTTCTTCGTTGGTAGTCATGCCGTTCTCGCGGAGGATCAGTTCCGTTAGGTCGAGCGGGAAGCCGTACGTATCTTTTAGCGTGAATACATCCACGCCGCTTATCTCCGTCTTGCCGGCTTTGCGAGCGTCGGCTATCAGTTTATCCAGTAGCGATATACCCTTATCAAGCGTGCGCAGAAAGGCTTCCTCCTCGGCTTTGATGACGGGTGTAATCTGATGTTCTTGTTTGACCAGTTCGGGATATGCCTCGCCCATATCGGCAATAAGTTGCGGAACCAGTTTGTAGAGGAACGCCTCGCGTTGGTTCAGGAAGGTATAACCATAGCGAACGGCACGACGCAGAATACGACGGATCACGTATCCGGCCTTCTCGTTGCTGGGCAACTGGCCGTCGGCGATGGCGAACGCGATGGTACGGATATGGTCGGCTATAACGCGCATAGCGACATCCGTTTTCTCTTTCTGGCCGTATGTGCTGCCCGTCAACTCGCCTATCTTCTTCAGCATCGGCTGGAACACATCGGTATCATAGTTCGATTGTTTGCCCTGCAAGGTACGCACCAGACGCTCAAAGCCCATACCGGTATCTATAACCTTCTTCGCCAACGGTTCAAGCGTTCCATCCGCTTTGCGGTTGAACTGCATGAAGACGATGTTCCATATCTCGATGACCTGCGGATGATCTTTGTTGACCAACTCGCGGCCGAGCGTTTGGCGTTTCTCCTCTTCGCTACGGCTGTCCACATGAATCTCCGAGCAGGGTCCACATGGCCCTGTCTCACCCATCTCCCAGAAGTTGTCATGCTTATTACCGTTGATGATATGGTCTTTGGGCAGATGTTTCTCCCAGATGGACGCAGCCTCGTTGTCGCGTTCCAGTCCCTCCTGAGGATTACCCTCAAAGACGGTTGCGTATAGGTTCGACGGGTCTATCTTCAGCACATCCACAATATACTCCCACGCCATGTCGATAGCCTCCTGTTTGAAGTAGTCGCCAAACGACCAGTTACCCAACATCTCAAACATGGTGTGATGGTAGGTATCGTGGCCCACTTCCTCCAGGTCGTTGTGCTTGCCGCTCACGCGCAGACATTTCTGGCTGTCGCAGGCGCGCGGGAACTGAATTGGGTCGTTGCCCAAGATGATATTCTTAAATTGGTTCATTCCGGCGTTGGTAAACATCAACGTCGGGTCATCCTTAATGACCATCGGAGCCGAGGGTACTACACGGTGGTTCTTAGAGGCAAAATAGTCCAGAAAGGACTTACGTATTTCTTTACTTGTCATTATTTTCGGTGGGGTTTAAGAAGTTCAAATTTTTCGGTTGACGGTTCTCGCGTTCGGGGCGCTTGTCCTCAAAGGGCAGCGGGTCTTTGACCAGTTCCTTGCTTTCCGCGCGCGTGCGCAATAAATCTATAGCCATATATAGCGCGTGCGCGAAGCTCTGCGCATTAGCGGTATTCTTACCTGCGTGGTCGTAGGCTGTACCGTGGTCGGGCGAGGTGCGGATGATATCCAAGCCGGCGGTAAAGTTAACGCCGTTCATATCCAGACTCTTGAAGGGGATGAGGCCCTGGTCATGGTACATAGCCAACACGGCATCAAAATGCACATACTTGCCTGCGCCAAAGAAACCATCTGCAGAATACGGACCAAAAGCCCATATACCTTGTTCGTTAGCTTTGCGTAGCGCCGGAATGATGATCTCCTGTTCCTCCGTACCCAACAAACCATTATCGCCGGCATGGGGATTGAGAGCAAGAACGGCTATGCGCGGCTTACGCACCATAAAGTCGGTCTGCAAGGTTCTGTTCAGCACATCCAGTTTGTGCAGAATACGTTCCTCCGTTACCATCTCCGGTACCTTGCAAAGGGGCACATGGTTGCATACCAACGCCACACGCATCATCTCGCTCACCATCATCATCAGACTGTCGCCACCATGACCGAACTGTTGGGTTAGGTACTCGGTATGACCTGAGAAGCGGAATGTCTCGCTTTGGATATTCTCTTTGTTGATAGGTGCGGTCACCAGGGCATCCACCAACCCTTCCTTCAGGTCGTTGGTGGCACGCTCCAGGCTCAGATACGAAGCCTTGCCTGCCTCGGGCGTGGACTCGCCCAAGTTTACCGGCGTGTCATCCGGGTAACAGGTTATCAGGTTCAGCCGTCCGTCCTTAGCCTCGCGGGGGGACTGTATTAGGTTGAACTGCAGGTTGTGATACTCTTCATCCATCGTCTGCAGATGGACACGTGCTATCTTGGCGTTGCCATATACTATCGGCTTGCATATCTCGCAGATATGCGGGTCTGCGATACCTTTCAGCAGTATCTCGTAACCCACTCCGTTGATATCTCCCGCCGTTATGGCGATTATTGGTTTACTCATGTATGATTAGTAATTTATAGGATTCTATGCTTCGTGTACCTTATTATATAATAGTTTCTCGGGGTCGTAAGGTTTGCGTTCCTCATCTTTGTAGCCCAGGGCGATGACGCATAATACCGTCAGGTTGTCGGGGATGCCGGCTTGCTCCTTGACGAGTCTCTCCGAGTCTTCGCGCTCATACACGTGGCACCAACACGAACCCAGGCCCTGCTCCGTAGCCGCCAGCATGATATGCTCAGCTGCTATCGACCCGTCGCACATCCACGTATCGGACACCTGCGTATCCAGCGCCACAACGATAGCGGCACTTGCCGTCGACATCATGCCGCTCCCGTACGTCTTGCAGGCTGCCAGACTGTGAATCTTCTCCGCATCTTGCATCACGTAGAACTCCCACGGGTTCAGCCGCTTACCCGCGGGCGACATCAGGGCACAACGCAGGATATAATCTATTTTCTCTTTTTCTACCGAGCGGTCGGTAAACTTACGTATCGAACGACGCTCACGACAAAGTTGCTCAAAACTTTCCATTTTTAGGCGTAATTTACAAAAAACGCTGCAAAGTTACGACTTTTTTTTGATATTTCAAAGGATAAAGTGATTTTTTTGCAAAAAAATTTGCACATGTCAAAAAAAAGCAGTACTTTTGCAGCCGCTTTTGAGAAATCGTACATCGTACATTCGTACATTGTCCTTTTCTCGGGGCCCCAAAAGCTCTGCAAGAGTTTTTGGGGAGAGCAGAGGCACAAGTCGCCTGTCAATGGAGCGTAAGCGGTATTGACCATCGCGACCTTGTTGCCGAACGCGAGGGAAAGTTGTCTGAGTGGTCGAAAGAGCCACACTCGAAATGTGGTGTACGCATTACGTCGTACCGGGGGTTCGAATCCCTCACTTTCCGCAAGCGGAAAGCTCGGGAAACCGAGCGGACACATAAGAAAAATGAGAGTCTTTGGGCTCTCATTTATATTTGTACGTCATCCCTCACTTCCCGCAGCAAAGCACACAATAGATTGACAAAATAGCCTTTATGGATTAAAATCTGCGATTTTTTTTGCATATGTCCCAAAAAAACTGTACCTTTGCAAGCGGAAAACTATTGTTCACCCATTCCGAACAATACCGCATGGCCAAATAGTACTACCAAACCAAGCAAAAACAAAAGGAATAACGATACAAGACCTATGACTCTATTATTTATCGGAACTATCGGAACGACTGAAATTATCGTCATCGCCCTCATCATCCTGTTGCTCTTCGGCGGCGCCAAGCTGCCCGCTTTGATGCGTGGACTGGGTAAGGGTGTCAAGGAATTCAAGGACGAGGTAGCCGGTAACGGTACCAAACCCGAGGATGCCGACAGCAAACCTGAAGCCGACAACAAGGACCGGAAATGAGCCAAGAGCCCACTACCTTTTGGCAGCACCTCGACGTCATGCGCGGGGGGCTGATACGCTCCGCCATAGTCGTTTTGGCAATGGCAGTAGGGGTATTTCTCTTGCGCGAACCGCTGTTTCGTTTTATACTTTGGCCCTTGCAGGCTGACTTCCCCACCTGGCTTTTGCTGACACGTCTGGGTCTGATGCAGACCTTACCCGAGGCACAACTCATCAATACCGAGTTGGCTCGGCAGTTCATCGTCCACATGCAGGCTGCCCTATGGGTTGCACTCGTCATCGCCCTACCCTATCTCGGGTTTGAGGTCGTACGTTTTGTGCGTCCTGCCCTCTACGCGAACGAACGCCGCCGTCTTATGCCTGTAGTCATAGCCGCTTATCTGCTCTTCATGGCCGGTATCGCACTCGCCTATTGGGTGCTGTTTCCGTTCACGTTCCTCTTTCTGGCAGACTACCAAGTCGCCCATAGCGTCACCAACTGGATTAGCCTCTCGTCTTATGCTTCTACCTTAGGTCTGATGTGCCTGATGATGGGGCTGATGGCTGAGATGCCTATCGTCTGCCGGCTGCTATGGCGTATGGGACTCGTCTCGCGCCAAGGTCTCTACCGCTTCCGCCGGCATGCTATAGTCGCTATCTTCATACTCGCGGCGGTCATCACACCCACCGGCGACGCCTTCACCCTTTGCCTCGTAGCCCTGCCCATTTGGCTGCTTTATGAGCTTAGCGCACGCGTAATTCGCTAACAAAAGGTATCAAAAATAGCAAAAAAACACTTTTTTTCGAAAAAAAGACAAAAAAAATTTGGTCATGTCATAAAAAAGCAGTACCTTTGCAGCCGCTTTTGAAAAACAGAAGTATTGAAGGTGCCTAATCGTATATCGGTAGTACATCAGATTTTGGTTCTGAGGGGCGAGGTTCGATTCCTCGTTAGGCAACAAGAAAGAGAGCCGTAAGGCTTTTTTTGTAAGTGTGATGGGATACGGGCAACCACACAGCTATTGACAATCCGACAATTGAATTTTTGCCCCACATTGAGTAACACTAAAAAAAAACAAAAACAAATGAAGACATTTGAACTGACCGGAGAACTCCGCAACGAGTTCGGCAAGAAGGCCGCTAAGGCTATGCGCAAACAGGACCTCATCCCCTGCAACCTGTACGGACTGGGTAACAACATCACCTTTACCGTTCATGCTGCTGACGTGCGCAAACTCATCTACACCCCCGACACGATGGTTGTAGCTCTCACCATTGGCGCAGAGAAACACATGGCCGTGGTTAAGGAGATGCAGTTCCACCCCATTTCGGATAACTGCCTGCATATCGACTTCCTGGAGGTGAACGAGACCAAGCCCGTTACCGTAGAGATTCCGGTTCAACTGGATGGTCACGCAGCCGGTGTGAAAGCCGGTGGTAAGCTGTCGTTGGAGATGCGCAAACTCAAAGTGAACGGCATCTACACACAGATTCCCGACCGTATCGTTATTGACATCACCAACCTCGGTCTCGGTAAGAAGATCGCCGTTAACGACGTGAAGGTAGAGGGTCTCAAGATGATGAACGTTAAGGACGCTTGCGTCGCTCAAGTGAAAGCTACGCGTGCAAGTGCTGCCGCTGAAGCCGCTGAATAACGATGGCCAAATTCCTGATTGTCGGACTCGGTAATATCGGCGACGAGTACCGAAACACCCGACATAATATAGGATTCCGCATGTTGGACGCTTTTGCTGAAGCGTCCAACATTGTATTTGCGGACCGCCGATATGGTTTTGTGGGCAAAGGACGCATCAAGAATGCCGAAGTCGTGCTACTCAAGCCCTCCACCTATATGAACCTTAGCGGTAATGCCGTGCGGTACTGGATGAACGAAGAGAAGATCCCCCTGGAGAATCTCTTTGTACTGGTTGACGACCTCAACCTGCCCTTCGGCACGCTGCGTATCCGCAAACAGGGTTCCAACGGCGGGCACAACGGACTCGGACACATCCAGCAGGTTCTCTGTACCGAAAACTATGCCCGACTACGTTTCGGTATCGGTAACGAGTTCGTACGCGGCAATCAGATTAACTTTGTGCTCGGCGAGTGGAGCGACGAGGAGGAGAAACTCCTACCCGAACGTATCGCCGTGGCAAAGGACATCATCACATCCTTCTGCCTGCAAGGTATAGACCGCACCATGAATCTGTTTAATAAAAAGTAGACCGCTGCGCTGACAGAAGACAGACTTATTAACGTATCGTACATCGTACCTTGTTAAATCGTACCTCCAAAATACTATCCCACCCATGGACGGTAGCGGCATCGAACCTGCTGCTACTGATGGTTTTATATACCCTCGCGCGCGTATTCTTTTATTGTGTCAGCCGCGATCTCTTCCCCTCGGTTACCCTGCCGCACCTACTGGAGATGCTCTTGGGCGGCATGCGTTTTGACCTGACTGCCATCCTCTACCTCTCGTCGCTCTACCTGCTGCTGATGCTACTACCCTTGCCCTGGAAATGGCGCACCAACCATACCTATCAGCAGGTTGCCAAGTGGTGCCTATGGGTGCCTAACATCCTCGGCATAATCGTCAACTCCGCGGATATGGTCTATATGCGGTTTACCAACCGACGGACGACCATGACCTTCTTTAGCGAGTTTCAGCACGACGACAACCTCCTACGTATCTTCCTTACCGGCATGGTGCAGTATTGGTACGTAACGCTCTTCGCAATCCTGAGCATCGTGCTACTGGTTCTTCTGACCCGCCAAAACCGCGAGAGCGACGAACCCCTCACCCGCCATCCGCTACTCTACTATCCGTTCCAAACTGGGCTATTATGCCTATCCGTCTATTTCATCATCATCGGTATCCGAGGCGGCTTCGGCGCTTACACACGCCCCATCACGCTCAGTAATGCCCTGCAATATACCAACCGTCCGGAGGAGACGATGCTCGTCCTCAACACGCCTTTTGCCCTCATGCGTTCGACGGAAGGACGTACGTACCACGACCCGCAGTATTTCGACCGCGATACCTTAGAGCAGCTCATGACGCCCTGCCATGACCCCGAGCTACTCACGCCCTACCCCATGGATAGGCTGAATGTGGTGGTGCTGATTCTGGAGTCCTTCTCCAAGGAATACATCGGTTACTACAATCGCCACCTGGACGACGGCACCTATATGGGTTATACTCCCTTCTTGGATTCGTTACTGGAGCATAGCATCAGCTACCGGCTGTCGTTTGCCTCCGGACGCAAGTCCATCGACGCCATGCCCTCGGTACTATCGTCTATCCCGATGCTCATAGAGCCCTATGTCGTCACGGCATATTCCACCAACCGTGTCTCGTCGCTTGCCGACTGTCTCGGTCGCGAGGGTTACCATACCGCCTTTTACCACGGCGCGCCCAATGGCAGCATGGGCTTCCAGGCCTACGCCCGTTCGGCGGGTTTTGAGGAATACTGCGGCATGGACGAATACCGCGACTACTGCCGCCGTAACGGACACGATGCGGATGACGACTACGATGGCACCTGGGCTATCTGGGATGATGAGTTCCTGCAATACATGGCGTACACGCTTGACAGCCTGCCCGAGCCCTTCCTGGCTTCGGTCTTTACCGCCTCCAGCCATCATCCTTTCCGCGTGCCCGAACGCTACGAGGGCGCTTTCCCGGCCGGCACACAACCCATACACGCCTGCATAGGCTATACCGATATGGCGCTACGCCATTTCTTCGACTATGCCCGCCGGCAAGCTTGGTACAGCAATACCCTCTTTGTGCTCACAGCCGACCATACCAACCTCCTCACCCACCCCGAGTACCAAACGGCCAAGGGGCTGTACGAGGTGCCCATCATCTTCTTCCACGAAGCTTGGCAGCAAGGCTTGCTCGACACGACCAACGTGCTCTCGCAGACCGATATCATGCCGTCTGTGCTGGCTTATCTGGGCTATGACAAACCCTTCTTTGCCTTTGGCGAGAATGGTCTGACGCGTGCCAAAGAGCATGCGTATGCCATCTGCTATAACGCGCCCTTGTACCAGATATTCTCCGATAGCCTGTTGCTACAGTTCGATGGTCAAGAGCCCCGAGCGCTTTATAACTACCGTCGCGATCCGTTGTTGCAGCATCCTTTACCGTCGGACCAAACCCCACCAGCCATGCTGACTTACCTGAAGGCCTACATCCAGCAATACATCGTCCGCATGCGCGAAAACCATTTAACCTATTAATATTTAATATTTAACATTTAATATTTAACATTTAATATTTAACATTTAACATTTAACCCTTACCCCGTCACCCGTCACCCGTCACCCCCTTTGAAAGGGGGCTGGGGGGATTTATTACCCCATGGAAGTCCGTGTCGATAAATACCTCTTTGCCATGCGGCTCTACAAGACCCGCTCCATCGCCGCAGATGCCTGCAAGAATGGCCGCGTCACGATGAATGGCACCACCCTCAAAAGCTCGCGTACCCTGAAGGTAGGCGACCGTTTCTCGCTACGCAAAGGTCCCATAACCTATACCTACGAGGTCTTGCGGCTGAGCGAGAACCGCCTGGGTGCCAAACTGGTGCCCGAATACCTGCATGACATCACCACGCCCGACCAACTCGAACTGCTCGAACTGGCACGACTGGCTGCTGCCAATGGGCGTGACCGCGGTACCGGACGCCCCACCAAGAAGGACCGCCGAGACATACTCACCTTCATGTCAGACGACTATCCCGACGACTACAACGATGACTTTGATGATTTTGATGATATAGATCATGAAGAGTAAAAAAGAAAACATAGCCGAGTACATACTCTATCTCTGGCAACTGGAAGACTACCTGCGTGCCTTCCCCGAGCAGGCGCAGCAGAGTACCGAACTCATGGAAATCCTCGATATGATGCACCAGGAAGGCATCATGCAGGGCGGCCATCTGCAGCTGGCTAAGAACGCCCTCTCTGAACTGGAGGACCTGCACGACGAGCTCATGGACAGCGAGGCACCCTATCGTGCCGTCATCCTGCATATCGAGCCCTCGCTCAACGTCCTCAAGTCCAAGACAGACCGACCCACCATGTCCGACGTCGAAGCATGCCTCGTGCTGCTCTACCAGGTCATGATGCTCCGCCTACAAAAACAGGAGATCAGCGAGGCTACCGACATAGTCGTCAAAGACGCCACCCAACTGTTGCGATTCCTGAGCAAGACCTACTATGACAACCAAGAAGCGTTTTGAGGCCGTACTGGCTTGGTTTGAGGCCAATGCCGCCTCGGCGGAGTCGGAACTGAATTTCGACTCGCCTTTCTCGCTACTGGTAGCCGTCATGCTGAGTGCACAATGTACCGACCGCCGCGTCAACATGGTCACGCCGGCACTTATGCAGGCATACCCCACCCCCGAACAGATGGCAAAGGCATCGGTCGAAGATATCTTCGGCTATATCCGTTCCGTCAGTTATCCGAACGCCAAGGCCGCACATCTGCTGGCGACTGCACAACGTCTGACGGAGGTCTATGGTGGTCAGGTGCCCGATAATCTGGAGGACCTGCAGACCCTACCCGGCGTCGGCCGCAAGACCGCCAACGTCATCTGCGCCGTACAATGGGGGCAAGCAACCATGGCGGTTGATACCCATATCTTCCGCGTGAGCGAACGCATCGGACTGACCACCCACAGCAAGAACCCCTTACAGACCGAACGTCAACTGGTCAAATACATCCCCGCAGCCATCATTCCCAAAGCGCACCATTGGCTTCTGCTTCATGGCCGATATATATGCCAAGCCCGCAAACCCCATTGCGAGGCCTGCGGGCTTAAACCATACTGCAGATACTTTTTAATGATTAATGATTAATGATTAATGATTAATGAATATTTTTTTCCGCGCGGGATAATCATTATTCATTATTCATTATTCTTTTATACAGCACCTTCGGATCCACGGCCTTCTGAATCAGGCTGTGCAGCTCGCTGATGGCGATACGGTCTTGTGCCATGGTGTCGCGGTAGCGAACGGTCACGCAGTTATCGTTGAGCGTGTCGTGGTCCACGGTAATGCAGAAGGGCGTTCCGATGGCGTCCTGACGACGGTAGCGCTTGCCGATACTGTCTTTCTCGTCGTACTGGGTATGGAAGTCAAACTTGAGCATATCCATGATCTCGCGTGCCTTCTCGGGCAGGCCGTCTTTCTTCACAAGCGGCATCACGCAGCATTTCACAGGGGCCAGAACGGGCGGCAGATTCAGTACCACGCGCGTGTCGCCACCCTCCAGCTGCTCTTCCTTGTACGACGAACACATCACGCTCAGGAACATACGGTCCACGCCGATGGAGGTCTCGATGACATAGGGCGTATAGCTCTCGTTCAACTCGGGATCGAAGTACTCTATCTTCTTGCCCGAATACTTGGCATGCTGGCTCAAGTCGAAGTTCGTACGGCTGTGGATACCCTCTACCTCCTTGAAGCCAAACGGCATCTGGAACTCGATATCCGTAGCGGCATTGGCGTAGTGTGCCAGTTTCTCGTGGTCGTGGAAGCGATATTTCTCGTCGCCCAGTCCCAGGGCTTTGTGCCATTTCAGGCGGAACTGTTTCCAATGTTCGAACCACTTCAGCTCCTCGCCCGGACGCACAAAGAACTGCATCTCCATCTGCTCAAACTCGCGCATGCGGAAGACAAACTGACGGGCTACTATCTCGTTGCGGAATGCCTTACCAATCTGGGCGATACCGAACGGTATCTTCATGCGGCCGGTCTTCTGTACGTTCAGGAAGTTAACAAAGATACCCTGTGCCGTCTCCGGACGCAGATAGATCTTCATCGCTCCGTCGGCGGTCGAGCCCATCTCGGTGGAGAACATCAGGTTGAACTGGCGGACATCAGTCCAGTTCCTCGTGCCGCTTATCGGGCATACGATCTCCTCGTCCAGGATGATCTGCTTCAGCTCCTCCAGGTCCATCGCGTTCATCGCCTTGCTGTAGCGTTCGTGCAGAGCGTCGAACTTAGCTTGGTGCTCCAGCACGCGGGGGTTCGTCTGGCGGAACATCGCCTCGTCGAAACTCTCGCCGAAACGTTTGCGGGCTTTGTCCACCTCTTTCTGCATCTTCTCCTCGATCTTGGCAAGCTGGTCCTCGATGAGCACATCGGCGCGGTACCGTTTCTTGGAGTCGCGGTTGTCGATGAGTGGGTCGTTGAACGCGTCCACGTGACCGGAGGCTTTCCATGTCGTGGGGTGCATAAAGATGGCGGCGTCGATACCCACGATATTCTCGTGCAGTAACGTCATAGCGTCCCACCAGTAGCGTTTGATATTGTTCTTGAGTTCCACGCCGTTCTGACCGTAGTCATACACAGCACCCAGTCCGTCGTATATCTCCGACGAAGGGAAAACAAACCCGTACTCCTTACAATGAGCGACGATTTTCTTGAAGGTCTCTTCTTGTGTTGCCATATAGTATTTACAATTTATTTACAATTTAACCTGCAAAATTACATAAAAAATCTGACCTACGCAAATTTTTCGGATAAAAAATAAAAATTTCGTCTTCTCGAGGCTATTTTTGTTTGTACGCGCTACCTGTTTACGTAGAGACGGCATTCCTTGCCGTCTCTCATGCATTCCTTGCCGTCAGGGGGTATCCTCATTCTTTTATCGACCTTTTATCGACCTTTTATCGGACTTTTATCGAGCTTTCTCAAATCCGGTGCAAAGGTACTGCTTTTTTCTAACATACGCAATACTTTGTCCCCCTACTTGTGCTATTTGTCCCCTGACTTGTAATAGTCCCGAAAGGATAGTCTATGATATAATCTATAGTATCGTATTAAATAGTATAGTATTAAAAGGTTAAGTTAAAAGTTAAAAGTTATCGAATTTGTAATTTACATCGCGCGTGCGCGATATGTACATATGGAGATAGACTCTTAACTCTTTCGGGACTCATGGTCAAAAGTGGAAAATTAAAATCGCATGACTTTTAACTTTTAACTTTTAACATTTTCGGGGGGCATATACAAAAGCGCTTACCCGCCATGACGGCTGTTTTTTTACTTACGCAAATAAATAGCAAAAAATATTTGCATATGTCATTTTTTTGTTGTACCTTTGCAGACGAATTCGGTTTAGGATGGATAATCATGGAGAATCGTCTTGTATTACATAGACCGCATGCACGTTGGAATAACTACCGCTGGACCGGTACCTATTTGATTACGATAGTGGCGTATGGTCACCGACGGGTATTTGGAGAATTGCGTACAGATCCGAAACCGCATGTAGAGCTTAATGATTTAGGGCGTTATTTAGAGCAGCAATGGCTATCGTTGCCATCTTTTCACAGCCGGCATGGTCGCCGAATTAGTGTGTTGGCTCATCAGGTAATGCCCGATCATTTCCATGGTATTTTACGTGTCGAGGCTGAGCTTGACGTGCCGATAGGTGAGATCATACGTGGTCTAAAGATCAGTTGCACGCAGCGATTTCGTCGCATGCCTCGCCCCGATAGCACACCCATTAGCACGCCCGATAGCACGCCCGATAGAGCGCATCGACCATGCATGGTCGATCTCACCGCAGACCAGCGTGCCTTGCTATCGCGTATGTCCCATAGGCAGCGTGAGGAGTACTACAAAAAGCTCGGCATAGAGCCCCTTTTTGATGATAATTATGACGATAGTGTTTGTTTCCGTGAGGGGCAGTTAGAGAATGCCATCCGTTACGTCCTTGATAACCCGCGTCGGGCGGTGATTAAGCGGGCTAATCCGGAGTTATTCAAATTAAGGCAGTCGGTAGAGGTTGCTGGTTTTACGTGTACGACTCTTGGCAAGCAGTTTCTCAAAGATAGTCCGATGCGTGAGATGCTCCAATGTTCCAGGTCGCTCACCCAAGAACAGATTGACCGGAAGAAAGCGGAGTGTTTGCGGTTGTCAGAGCGAGGTGTGGTATGGATAAGTGCGGGTATCTCGGAAGGTGAGAAACAGATTTGCAGGGCCATACGTGAGGCGGGTTATCCGTTGGTAGTGTTATTGAACGAGGGATTCCCTACTGCGGATAGTCCGCATGCGAAATACTACAAGCCTCAGGGTGTTTATTTCGAGGCTTGTGCGTCGGGTCAATTATTATTGATAGAGCCCGGAGAAAGCTTATTTGCGGATAAGGACATCGCGTTGGAGGTTTATCGTAAAGATCCCTTTTGTAAGCCTCACAGTAAGCGTTATCGTTTTCTTTCGCTTAACGCCCTTATTAGGCGCATGTGTAATCCGTAGCCTTTCTCCATTTAGCGTGCGTCAGCCATACATGGCTGACCTATTGACCGTCCCATCTAGCGTGTGTCAGCCATACATGGCTGACCTATCGACCATCCATCTAGCGTGTGTCAGCCATACATGGCTGACCTATTGACCATCTCATTTAGCGTGTGTCAGCCATATATGGCTGACCTATTGACCGTCCCATCTAGCGTGTGTCAGCCATCTATGGCTGACCTATTGACTATCCCATCTAGCGTGTGTCAGCCATACATGGCTGACCTATTGACCGTCCCATTTAGCGTGTGTCAGCCATACATGGCTGACCTATTGACCATCTCATCGCCCACCTGCGCGATAGACAGCCCCGCGATTTTTTTTGGCACGATTTTTGTTGAACAATCAATAGTAACAAAAAACAAAAATATGAAAAAAATCCTTTCTGTTGTGCTACTTGCACTTACCTACGCACTCACGGCTTGCGCCGATGAACAACTGATTACCTTCGAACAAATTCCGGAACCTGCTAAAGCGATCGTTAACGCCCATTTCGATGCTACGCAAATCGCCTGCGTCACGCTGGATAAAGGCCTGCTGGACAACGAATACGAGATTCGGTTCAACGACGGACGCTCCATCGATTTCAACAAAGCCGGCGAGCTGTTGAAAGTCGATTGCAAAGCTACCGAAGTACCCTCCGCACTCATTCCGGAACCGGTACGAGCCTACGTCAAAGCTCATTTCCAGAACGCATTTATTACCGAATGGGGCAGAGACGACCGCGGCTACAAAGCCGAACTGAGTAATGGCCTTGATCTGGAGTTCAACCGCAACTATGAGTTTGTCCGCATTGACGACTAAAGCGACAACCATTACTTTGGCGTTGGCATTGGCTTCTAGTGTACTAGTGCTCTATTGTTCTATGGCTATAGGGCTATAGTGTACTAGTGTTCTAGTGCTTAGGGGCCGAGAACCGAGACTTGGGGACAGCTTTGGCCTTCGGGCTTCGCTTCGGCTTCTCCATGAGCGGCTGCAGCTCATCCATCGGAGCCACAAAGGTATTGCGGGCTTGCAGTAGCGCTTCGGACGACGGCTCGGCGGCTTTCAGCAAGGATTGCATCAGATGTATCTTCTCGTGCAAACCCATAAACAGGTCGCCCATAAGAGGCTCAAAGTCCGACACATCCGCTTTGTTCTTACTGCGGCAAGGGTGTTTAGCAACCTTCTGCACCAGGGGTTCCATCAGCGGCACGAAGTACCCGCAGGCCGCATGCAGCCGTTCACGCAGACGCGTCTTATCGCTACTCAGCAGCAACCTCGTCAGCTGCGGGCGGAACTTATCGGCTACCGTTTGCCACTCGTAGAAAACAGGTTGTAGCGTATCTAAGAACGGCAAGGTCTCGGTATTAAACGATACCGCTTTCGTGACTATCTTGCGCATCTGCTCGACCAACAGAAGCGTCCGATGGAAGTCGAAGAGCGCGCTAAACAGCTGTAGCTCGTATTCCTTGCGTGCCTTTGGCAAGGTCTGATTAATAGCCTCAACGGTAGGCTGGCCATCGGTATAACGCAGCACAGACGGGTCGTTGTCCAGCTCCACGTAGTCCAGCGGCGAAGACAATACAATCCCTTCGAGCGTCCGGCAACGGGAAAGCGCCACATACACCTGCCCTGCCGCAAAAGCACGCGCCGCGTCAATAATCACCTTGTCGAAGGTCAGCCCCTGGCTCTTGTGTATCGTCACAGCCCACGCGAGCCTCAGCGGATACTGGGTGAACGTACCTAATATCTCCTCGTCTATCTTGCCTGTTTTCTCGTCTTCCTTATAGCGGATATTCTCCCATTGCATGCGCGTCACTTCGATGTCGCCATCCTCACAACGCACCACGATTTGGTCGCTCTCGATGGCCGTGATGACGCCTATCTTGCCGTTGTAGAAACGCCGGGGCTTCTGGTCATCGTTACGCACGAACATCACCCGCGCTCCTTTTTTAAGGTATAAGGTCTCATCCGTCGGGTAGATATTTGCCGGGAAGTCTTTTTTTATCTCCGCCTTAAAGACATGCTGCTCTTCGGGCAGTTTGGCTAACTCGCGTTCGTTCAGTTCGTCCGCCAGACGGTTGTGGGTCGTTAACGTGATATGGAAGTTCTCATCCGTGTTCCTAAATCGCGGATTGTAACGCGCACTCAGTAGCGCACGACTCTGCGTAGTCAGCTGATTCTCACGTACTTCGTTCAGCAGCCTGACGAAAGTCCGGTCTTGCTGACGGAACACATGATCCAGTTCCACATAGACGGGTTGCAACTCCTGCATGACTTTAGATTGGAAGAAATACGGTCCATCGTAGTACTTCTTCATCGCCTCTTCGTCGTCGCCACGCGTCACTACGGGCGACAGCTGAAACAGGTCGCCAATCATCACCAGTTGCACGCCTCCGAACGGCTGATCTTTGCGGTATTTGTACCGCCTCAGCACCTGATCTATCGCGTCTAACACATCTGCCCGAACCATACTTATCTCGTCTATCACCAGCATCTCCAGATGATAAATCAAGTTCCTCTTCCGCTGTGTAAGTCGTTGTTCTGCAAACAGTTGCCTGTACGACTGCGGCGTAGGTATGAGTGTCCGAACGGGCAACTGGAAGAACGAATGAATGGTCATTCCTCCGGCGTTAATGGCTGCCACGCCTGTTGGTGCCACCACGGCCATATTCTTGGGTGTTTGTTCCCTTAGTTTCCTGAGAAAAGTCGTCTTTCCGGTTCCCGCCTTGCCGGTTATGAACAGCGGCCGGTTTGTATGCATAGCAAACTCCTCTGCCAGATAGTACGGTAGCGACTCATTCCGTGCATCTATATGTATATTCATTTCATTCATACGTGCATCCATATGTATATTCATTTCATTCATTTTAAGCAAATATAAATTATCTGTTTAAATTTTAACGTATTTCAGAGCAAACCTGCCATGTAAACCGGCACAAGGAGTGTCTCTCCGTCTTTGCGCAAATCTTTGGTATAAACCAAATAGCGATTATTGATACGCGAAGAGTACTTCTCGCAGAATGCATCCAAAGAGGCGTGCGACTTGTGATTCGATGATTTCACCTCTATCGGGCAAATTTTTGCTCCCCGAGACAATATAAAATCTATCTCATAGCTGTGACTTTCATCTTTTGGCCAAGTGTGGTAATAGAGTTTATTACCTGCGGCGCGTAGCATTTGCGCAATGAGATTTTCATATACATAGCCGAGGTTCGCCGGCAACTTGTCTGATAGAAGTTTGCTATATAACTCATTTTCCATGAAACGTTTATTCCAGAAAGCGAGTGTTACCATCAGCCCTGTGTCTCCCACGTATAGTTTGAAACGTTCTCTATCTTCAGTCAGAGGAAGTCCCACTTGCGGGTCTGCAACATGATAGCAGAAATTAACTGTTTTGCTTTCCTCAAGGGCAACAATCAAGTCTTCCATCTTATCCGAAAGCAAACCTTTGATAATAGATGTGGGATGGAAACGTGTCACATTGCGCGATAACATGGAGGGAATGGCTTGGAACAATCGACCTATTTTGCCATTTTTGTCAATCTTACGGAAGTCTTCGATATACAATTCGATTATCTTTCGTTTGATGGCATCAACGGCGCGCAGGTTCTTTGTTTCCAGGTATTTACTAACGGCTTGTGGCATCCCTCCGATTAACATGTAGAGCCTAAGATCACGCATTTTCGCTCGGTTAAGTTCATCGCCCATAGACATCTTTTTGTCAAAAAGTTGCTTTTGAAGAGGCATAGTTGTCTTATCTCCCATTGCCCAGCGGAACTCCTCATAATCCATCGGGAACATCTCAATCTTATCTTCTTCGCTCGGAATAGTTATGTTTTCGACATTCTTACGGATACTGATGAGCGAACCGGTTTCGATATAGTCATAACGACCATCCTGCACAAGATATTTGATTGCTTGACGCGCTAACGGACATTGTTGCACTTCGTCAAAGATGATAACCGACTCGCGAGGATACAAAGTCGTTTTATAGGCATCTTGCAGATAGATGAAGATGTAATCCAAGTCCATCAAATCATTGAACAAACTTTTAATGGTGGCAGTCGCTTTGTTGAAGTCAATGAGGATATAACTCTTGTACTCTTGTTTGGCAAATTGTTCAGCGATGGTGGATTTCCCAATACGACGAGCTCCTTCTATTAAGAGTGCTGTTTTACCTTGATTTTCTTCTTTCCATTGCTGCATCTGCTGGTAAATCTTACGCTCAAATATGTACTCCATAATCATATGTTTTAAAATCCGCTGCAAAGGTACGAAAAAATATTGATATATGCAAATATTTAAGCGAAAAATTATATCAAATACGTAAAATAATTCTCATCATATTATATCAAATACCAAAAAATAATATGCCAAAACACTAACAAATACGATAAACGTTTTTTTTTAAATGTTCCCTGAGCGCAAAATCTTTTTTGCTAAAATGTTCCCTGAGCGCAAAATTTTTTTTGAGCAAAAAATCATGCTGACCCCGAAATTTTTTATTACGAAACACATTGTAGCCCGTAAATTTTTATGCGCGAATTACAGCCTAAATACGGACCAAATACGGAGTAATCACGAGGGTATCCTAGACTTTACCCGTACTCTCATGCTTAGGTAATGGTAAGGATTAGACAGGCATTTAGTAAGGTTAAGACACCAAGTTGGCAAAGTTGACCAACTTGAAGGAACTTGGTCAAGATGGTCAAGGATAAAGGGGTTATTGTTGGGAAATGTATTCGTCCAGAATCTTTGTAAGTTTGGTTGCTCCTTCTGTCGCTAAATGGTCGGAATCATGGAAATCATCCTCTACAAATCGGGAATCCTTGAATAGATTCAAATATTGCACATGCTCGTATTGGTTTTCCATTTGTTTGCACGTTTCAATCATCAATGCATATTGAGCGGAATCAACGCAGTCGTAATACGTGCTACAGACAGGTGTTGTTACAATCAATACTTTCACATGTCTATCGGCACACGTTTTAATAATAGATTCCAAGTAGCCCTTATTTTCTTGAATAACAGGCTGCGACTTTGCAAGATCTTTTGTGTGGTATTTGACTCTTTGGCTACCATCTGTCCACCAATTATCTTCACGAGACTCTTTTGAGTATCTCAAATCTAAACCTAATGAATCGCAGCTATTATCATCTACTCCTTTAATCCAATATCTGCCAACTCGCTTGATTTGTTTGTACAAAGAAAGCGGATTTCCAACCACCTCAGTATGGTATTTTGTCTCCCATGGATGATAAGGACAATCATAGTAGATGCAGTAGTTCTTTATTCTCCACCATTCCTCTCCATCTTCCATTTTGCTTGTGAGCGTAAAGTACGAAACAGGCAGTACAATCCATTCTAAAGAATCTGCATTATTGATAAACTTGTTAAAGATAAAAGCATCGTACTTTAGAGGCTGTGAAACATGCGCAGAGTTAAATGCCGGTTTTGAGAAATACCTCGGACTTATGCCATATAGACCATGTGACGAGCCAAACGTCCATATGTGTACACGGCTGATGTTCTCTGTGAGCCAGTTGTTCTTATAGGTGTAATCATTCGGGACACGACACATAGCACATTCAAGAACAATTAAGCCAACTAATATTGGCAAGAAAAAGAATATTATCGTTTTAATAAATCGTTTCATGTTAGAATTGGAAATAAATAAAGGTTTGTTCTGTTCCTGCGTTTTGAATAATCATCCAAACAAGTGCGTAATAAAAAGCTACTCGAAGCCATTTGTGTTTGCTTGTATTCAAGACTTCAAGACCATGTTGCTTATTGCGTTGCAACCATTCGACCACTATCATCGCTACAATATACAGGTTAGTCGGGTATACGAGAGATTCGTTAGGCAAGAAGAAACGGTAACTTGCTCGGAGAGTACCAAACTGCATCATTCCGCAAATGTATTCCCATGCTTGTGTCATGGTTTCTGCCCTAAAGATGATCCAACCAAAGACAGCAAGGAAGAATGTGAGGAGGATTTGGAAGGATTCTCGGAAAGTGGGTAATAAGCGTCCTTCTGCTACTTGGTTGGTGTATTTGCGGTTTTGACCGAGAAGGATGAGAGGCAAAAAGAGGATGGCATGGTATGCACCCCAAGCTATAAAAGTCCAGTTGGCCCCATGCCAAAAGCCCGAAAGAAGGAAGATGACAAAAGTATTGCGGATGATAATGAGTTTTTTGTAAAGGACGGGATGTTGGATGTGGGCAGGGATTTCGGGACGTGAGCCGCCTAATGGGATATATACGTAATCGCGGAACCAAGTTGTAAGGGAAATGTGCCAACGACGCCAGAACTCGGCTATGTCGCGCGAGAAATAAGGGTTGTTGAAGTTGCGTATCAGTTTGATGCCGAAGAGTTTGGCGGTTCCGATAGCGATGTCTGAATAGCCGGAGAAATCGCCATATATCTGGAAGGTAAAGAGAATCGCAGCAAGAAGCAAGGTAGAACCGGTTTGGGTGTCATAAGTAGCCCAAACTTGATCTACGTAAGTCGCACAATTATCGGCAACTACGATCTTTTTGAACAAACCCCAAAGAATCTGGCGCATACCGTCCACGGCTTGGTCGTAAGAGAACTTGCGGTTGGTTTGGAACTGCGGCAAGAGGTTCGTGGCGCGCTCAATAGGACCGGCAACCAATTGCGGGAAAAAGGCGACATAGGCGAAGAAAGCTACGATGTCACGTGTGGGTTCAATCTTTTTGCGATAAACATCTATCGAATACGAAAGTGCTTGGAAGGTATAGAACGAGATGCCCACAGGCAGAATGATGCGAAGCAAAAGGCTTTCCGTGGAGATGCCGAAGAGTTGACCGAACTCACGCACAAAGAAATCGTAGTATTTGAAAATAGCCAAGATTCCGAGATTCAAAATAATATTGGCTATCATCCAGAATTTCGGCGTAAACATTCTCCTCCCCTCGTGGGGAGGGCGGGAGGGGTTTATCAATAAACCGCTTCCCCATGAGCAAAAAGAAGTGAACGCAATCAATAAAAGAAACCGCCAATCCCACCAGCCGTAAAAGACATAACTGGCGATGACGACAAATGCGTTTTGAAGACGCAACTTGAGTTGATCGTTAATATGTGCGTATCCGATTGCCCAGTAAATGAGAAATACTATGGGCAAAAAGAGTGCAAATTCGATGGAATTGAATAACATAAAAAGTGTGAACTTCTTATGCGTTTACCGAGGTGCTTAGGAAACCTCCATCTAATATAAGAAGCTCACACAAAACGTGTGAACATTACATACATTAGATGACGATTCCCCTATGAATCCCCAGTATTATCTCGGATTTATGAAAGGTTCCTAAGCTTTGGTAAACGCGAAATAATAGTAATGCTTGTTATTATGTCTGCGCAACGCTTTGCGCTATGTGCTCTTTTAACGTCTGAGCGAGACGCTATTTGAGTTTGTTTTTTATCGTTTCTGCCCACCCAGGGATGGAATCGGTATATTGCTTAGCCAGTTTACCATCGGTTGTACGGAATAGAATGCGTGCCTCTTGATTATCTATAGAGTTGTCATACACATACAAACGATCAACAAACTGCGCTATTTGCCCTGCATTCACTATCGCTTTTTGATAGCGAGAAATAATCTTATGTATCGGCACATCGTGTCCTCCTTCCATGACTCGCTTGGCGATACGCGAAGCGTTTATCGCTGGAGTGCTTGTACAAATAAAGAATACACGAATGAAATAACCTTCTTCTTTGGCACGCTTGATAAAACCTACTTTGCCATCCGAGGAAAGAACGGTCTCAAAGATAAAATCTTTGTGCTCTCTAAGTAGTTGTTCACGCCATTCTTCGCAATACTCGACGGATTTGCGCACGGCATCGGGATCATTCCAGTCTCCGAACTTGGTTTGCGCAATCTCATCGGGGTTAATATAGACACATTGCTCTGCCCACTCATGCTTGATAACCAAACGAGTGGTGGATGTCTTGCCGGAGCCGTTTGGTCCAGCTATCACTATGAGAACAGGCTTTCTCATACTGCTTGTGCCATTTGAACAATTTGTGCAAAGAAGGCAGCGTGCGCTTTTTCATAGCGTTCTTTTGCATCTTCTGCCACCTCGCGCATCAGTTGAGACAACTGCTCATCGGTCGGCTCTTGATTAATATTTGTAAAACGATAGTCGTTCATATCTGTAAGTCTTTGCTACTTTTAGGCTGCAAAGATACTGCTTTTTCTTGATATATGCAAATATTTTTACACAAAAATCGCATTTACCCGCAAATATCATTCGCTACAAATCATATTCCCGGCATTTCGAGAAGAGGTAGTCTGTAATAAACTGCGCATGGGTGTGCAAGAACTGCCGGCCGTACTCATCTCCGTTTAGGCTATTCAAATCTGTCATCGGCTCATCATCTGCCCTAACAAAACCCTCATTAATCACGACCGATAAGAATCAGTTGCCGGATAGCTTTTTTCGTTTGCCTGGATAGTTCATCCATTTTATTCCTTGAATTTTCTGCAAAGGTACATAAAAATACTGACTTGGGCAAATATTATCGACGAAAAATGCAGATATTCTTGTTTTTTTTACCCAAAACTCTTGCGTAATTCAAATAAAAGTAGTACCTTTGCAGCAAAATTGAATCGTCATGTACTCCTGGGAAGAACCGAAGCAAAAGCCCTACGCCATGTATATCCATGGTTTCGCATCCAGTCCGAAGTCCGGCACACGGGCCTCGCTGGCACGGGCTTTGCCGGAATATGAGTGGCTCGCACCGGAAATAACACATGAGCCCTACGAATCCTTGGCCATCCTGAACGAATGGGCACATACCTTCAAGCCGGAGGTAATCGTCGGCACATCAATGGGCGGCATGCTGGCCCTGTACGTAGATGCACCCCAAGCTACGAAGATTATCCTCAACCCCTCGCTGGAGATGGACAAAACGCTACGCCAGAGAGGCTACGGCAAACACCCCTACCTCCAGGAACGCGAAGACGGCGCTAAGGAGTTCATCATCGACGAACCGATGATCCAGCGCTTTGTCGCTTTCAAAAAAGAACATTCGTTCATACCCGGTTCGCGTAACATAGCGCTCATCTCTACGGACGACGAGTTGTTAGGGCACGAGATGAGCAAACGCAACGCCAAAGCCGTAGAAGAAGCCGGATGGCAAGTCGTATGGTCAAATAAGTTCGGACACCGTTGCAACGACCATGCCGTAAAAGAGATTGTTAAACAACTAAAAAATAGTTAACTATGCTGACATTATTCTTTTCTCTCATCTCCCTGCCCTATGCGCCCAATGCGCTGGAGCCGGTAATCAGTCAGGAAACCATTGAGTACCACTATGGTAAGCACCTGCAGACCTATGTAGATAACCTCAATAAACTCGTTGCCGGTACGGAGTATGAGTCCATGCCATTGGAACAGATTGTTGCCAAATCGCAAGGCGCCATATTCAATAATGCCGGACAGATTCTGAACCACAACCTGTACTTCATGCAGTTCTCTCCGGTAGCAGCCAACAACCACCTGCCCCAAGGAGCCATCCTCGAAGCTATCAATCGCGATTTTGGTTCCTTTGAGGCATTCAAGGCTGAGTTCGAGCAGAAAGGCACGACGCTATTCGGTTCGGGTTGGGTATGGCTCTCTGCCGACAAAGACGGCAAACTCATCATCACGCAGGAAACCAATGCCAATAATCCCGTCACAAAGGGTCTCAAGCCGCTCTTGACGATGGATGTATGGGAGCACGCTTATTACATCGACTACCGCAATCGCCGTGCGGCGCACCTGCAGGCACTCTGGCAGATAATCAATTGGGACGAGATTAACCGTCGCTACGCCGAATAAGCTCTGTTGTATTCCATCATATCATGCGAGTAGTAGTACAACGTTGTTCCCGCGCGGAGGTGCGGATAGATGGTATTGCCGTCGGCAAGATTGGCCAAGGCTTCATGCTCTTGGTTGGTATTACCGAGACCGATACCCAAGCCGAGGCAAATCTCCTGGCGAAGAAGATTGCCCAACTCCGGGTCTTTGAGGATACCGAAGGCAAGATGAACCTCGCCATCCATGATGTCGAAGGCGCTATCCTCAGTATCTCGCAGTTTACGCTCTATGCCGATTGCCGCAAGGGTAATCGTCCCTCATTCATACGCGCAGCACGACCCGAACAGGCCTCGCCCTTGTATGACTATTTCAACGAGACACTCCGCACTACCTACAACCTGCAGGTCGAAACAGGTCGTTTCGGAGCCGATATGAAAGTCGATTTCATCAACGACGGACCTGTTACCATCCTCCTGGATACAGACGAACTAAAATAATCCACAATAATAACTCATCATTATGCTACAAGTTGGAGATAAGATGCCGAGTTTTGCGGCAGCCGACGAAACCGGAAAAACAGTTACCGACAAGGACCTCATCGGCAAGAAAACGGTCATTTATTTCTATCCCAAGGACTCCACACCGGGCTGCACGGCTGAGGCATGCAACATCCGCGACAACTACCATGCTTTCCTCGCACAAGGCTATCAGGTCTTTGGCGTGAGCAAAGACAGCCAGGCTTCGCACATTCGGTTCAAGGAGAAATACAACCTACCCTTCCCCCTATTGAGCGACCCTACTACCGAGATGCTCCAAGCCTTCGGCGCTTGGGGCGAGAAGAAAAACTACGGCAAGGTCAGCATGGGGACATTAAGAAAGACCTTCGTCTTTAATGCCGAAGGTCTTTTGGAACGTATCATCGAAAAGGTTGATACGAAGAATCACGCTGCGCAACTATTGTAATCTCGCACGGACACAACGTTTTTTGCCACAACGTATTCTCAATAGTTTTCTGCTAACAGCTGGAAATACGCTTGTGCGTGGTGACACACAGGGCACTCTTCCGGGGCTGCCTTGCCTACCACAATGTGCCCACAGTTCGAACATTGCCAGATGCAATCACCCTCGCGCGAGAAGACAACCTTGTCCTCTATATTCTTCAGCAGCTTGCGGTAACGCTCCTCGTGGTGCTTCTCAATCGCGCCAACCATGGCAAACTTGGCTGCAATCTCAATAAACCCTTCTTCTTCCGCCTCTTTCGCCATACGGGCATACATGTCGGTCCACTCGGCATTCTCTCCGGCAGCCGCATCGGACAGATTTGCTACGGTGTCGTTTATCTTACCTCCGTTCAGGTATTTGTACCACAACTCAGCATGTTCTTTCTCGTTGGCTGCTGTCTCCTCAAAAATCTTACTAATCTGCACATAACCATCTTTTTTCGCCTTCGATGCAAAATACGTGTACTTGTTACGTGCCATTGACTCGCCGGCAAAAGCCTCCATGAGATTTTTCTCGGTCTTTGTTCCTTTTAATTCTTTCATAACTGCATTTATTTTAGGGTTTCACAACAATTAGTAACAAAAATTATGCCATCGACGCAAATGATGCCATTTTCTGCAAAATATCTCACATTGGACTCTTCCGAAGATTTTGCCGTGCAATAGATAAAATCTTTCTCCGACTTCACCGAACCATTCCCGAGGAAACCTCGAAGCATTTTCGAACCATTCTCAGGCCATCCGGCACAGTATAGTATGTTACTGACGCTACCCAAAAATGGGTTACAATATTCCATTCCGTGATTTTTTTGAGGGGGGCTGAGAGTCTCTCGATATTTAAATTTTGAGATGACTTTATTGACTCAACACCTACCCTACGTAGTTGCTTCTATCCAGTGAGCGATAGGAGATAGCTTCCAGCAGGTGCACTTTCTGGATATCCGGCGAGCCTTCCAGGTCGGCTATCGTGCGTGCGACCTTTAATATACGATCGTACGCGCGAGCGGAGAAGCCTAACTTAGTCATCGTGAACTCTAACAGTTTATCCGAATCGGCATCCAAGGCACAATACTGACGCACCATCTTCGAGTTCATCATCGCGTTACAATGGATGAGCTTGCTGCGTTTGAAACGCTCCGTCTGAATAGCTCGGGCTCTAAGCACACGCTCACGCATAGCCGCAGAGGTCTCACCGGGCTGCGTGTCACGCAACTGCTCATACGGCACAGCCTCTATCTCACATTGGATGTCAATACGGTCCAACAGCGGCCCACTGATCTTAGACATATAACGATGCACCTGCGCCGGCGTGCAAGTACACGGGTGAGCCGGGTTGTTCTCTCCGTAATGGCCGCACGGGCAGGGGTTCATCGCCGCCACGAGCATGAACGACGCCGGATAATCGACGGTCTCTTTGGTGCGTGCCACCGTGATATGTCTATCCTCAAGCGGCTGCCGCATGACCTCCAACGCAGAACGCTTGTATTCCGGCAGCTCATCGAGAAAAAGCACCCCATTATGCGCCAAACTGATCTCACCGGGATGCGGGTTCTGGCCTCCACCCACGAGCGCTGTATCGGTTATAGTATGGTGCGGCGAACGGAATGGACGCTGCACGATAAGCGAACTGCTGACGCCTTTCTTCTTGTTCGTCAGCCCTACGATGGAATGAATCTTGGTGGTCTCAAGCGCCTCTTCAAGCGTCAGGGGAGGAAGAATAGTCGGGATACGCTTGGCAATCATCGATTTACCGGCTCCCGGAGGACCAATCATTATCATGTTATGCCCACCCGCAGCAGCTATCTCTACAGCTCGGCGGACCTTGAATTGCCCACGAACATCTGAGAAATCAACATCCGTCGGAAAGGCCAACTCGTCAAAGAGTGCTTGTGTATCAACTCGGGTCGGAAGCCAAGGTTCCTCGGGATGCAAGTCATCTTTCGGTTCGTCATTGAGGAAATGGATCACCTCTATCAGGTTCTTCAAACCGTACACCTCCAGCCCATCTACCACGGCCGCTTCTTCGGCATTAGCCTCCGGCAAGATAAGACCTTTGAAACCCTCCTTTCGCGCACATAAAGCAATCGGAAGCGCTCCACGAATAGGCTGCAACGACCCATCCAACGACAACTCACCTACCATCATATAGTGCTCCAGTTCCCTCGATTTCATCTTCTCGCCTCCTGCCAACAGACCTATTGCCAAAGGCAAATCATAGAGCGAACCTTCCTTTTTAATATCCGCCGGAGCCATGTTGATGGTATAGGAACGATGCAAAGCCTCCAAACCATTGACAGTAAGAGCCGCCATGATTCGCTCGTGGGATTCCTTGACGGTCACATCCGGTAAACCGACCATAATAAACTCAAAACCGGGTTTTGAATGCACCTCAATCGTCACTTTTACAGCATCAATCCCCACAGGAGCAGCACTATAGATCTTAATTAACATACACTATATTCCGTTGATACAAATTTGCGCGCAAAGATACGAAAAAAATTGCATATATGCAAGATTTTTCAGATTTTTTTTACAAAATAGACGAAATCGCCTGAATAACGAGCATGGCGTAAGTAGCTTACATCATCCATGCCTTGCGTTCCGATTCCGGCATTTTCTCCACAGTACTCTCCCATATTTGTCTTGCTCTTTCGCGCGTCAATTTGTATTTTTCACCGAATTCCATTAATGTCTTGCCTTGCAGAATCAACAGCACTACTTCCATTTTTTTGCTTGACCAACTTGACCTACTTGACCAAGTTCCCCTTCTTAAGTTGGTCAACTTGGTCAAGTTGGTCAAGGCATTTTTTTATACTATGAGACTTTTCGGTCTCAACTATCACAATTGTCTCACTGCAAAAAAAACACATCGTTTATTTCCGGTGAATGGCATTCCCCCGTATGCTACCGAACGCAATTGTTAGTGGTTCTTAGAGGTTATTAGTTATTCTTAGTTATTCTTAGTTGTTCTTAGTGATTATCAGGGGTATTCCCTACCATTCTCCATTCCTCATTTGTCTCTCCCCCTTTAGGGGGCTGGGGGGCTTTTCCTTTGAAAGCTGAAGCGATTGAGCCACACAGAGAAATGTCCAATGGACATTTCGAGGAGTAAGTGTGGCGCGCGAGTTTCGGCAGTCCCTCACTGCCGAAACATAGAAGGCCTTAGCAGGGGGGATTCTCCTTTCTAAGGGGCTGGGGTGTCTTTTTTTGTAGGGGCCGGGAGGTGTCTATATACAAAGAAGCCCTGAGACGAATCTCAAGGCTTCTGAAAATGGCGGCTACCTACTCTCCCACAACACGCAGTACCATCGGCGATGCTGAGCTTAACGACCCTGTTCGGAATGGGAAGGGGTGGGACCTCAGCGCTATAA
>ONBH01000052.1 GCA_900316005.1 uncultured Bacteroidales bacterium
TCAAACAGGAAGAATGAACCAACGTACCAACATATGGTCAGCTGTTGACTGGTGGACCGTCTTGATGTTCCTGCTGCTCGCCCTCTTTGGGTGGGTGAATATCTATGGCGCCGGTTATAACTACGAGCAGACTTCGATTTTCTCTTTTGCCAACCGCGCGGGTAAGCAATTCGTGTGGATATGCACGGCGATGGTTTTGGGAATGGTCATTCTGCTTATCGACGAAAAGACCTATGATATGTTTGGCTATTGGCTCTATGGCGCTATGATCTTGCTATTACTGCTCACACCGCTCTTAGCGCGGGATGTCAAGGGCTCTTTGTCGTGGATAAATTTTGGCCCTATTAACCTGCAGCCTGCTGAGTTTGCCAAGTGTTTTACGGCGATCGCCGTGGCGAAATACATGGGGCGTTTTGAGTACCGACTACGTGGCTGGCGCGATTTGGTCGTGCCCGGAGTCTTGGTCTTACTGCCTATGTTCATCATCATGGTCTGGCAGAAGGAAACAGGTTCTGCACTGGTCTTTACGGCTTTTCTGTTGACTTTCTACAGGCAGGGAATGACCGGACTGGTACTGCTGGCGGGCGTACTGGCAGTTGTGCTGTTTATCGTGGTGATTCGCTTCTCGCTTTTGCCCGCAGTCATACTGTTAGCGGTATTGTTTGCTTTTGTCATGTGGCGCGTGTGGCGAAATCGTGTGCAGCGCCTGTGGGTCGTCTTGTTTTTTATCCTTTACCTGGGCTTCTCCGGCATGTGCAACTACGCCTTCACCCATGTGTTACAACCCCACCAGCGCATCCGTATTGAGGTGCTCTTGGGTATGAAGGATGATCCTTCCGGAGCCGGTTATAATGTCAATCAGGCGCGTATCGCCATCGGCTCGGGGCGTTTCTTTGGCAAGGGGTATTTAGAGGGAACCCAGACCAAGCTCAAGTTCGTACCCGAGCAGGATACCGATTTCATTTTCTGTACCGTTGGCGAGGAGTGGGGGTTTGTCGGCTCAACGGCTGTCCTGTTGCTGTATCTGGTATTTATACTGCGTATCATTTATTTAGCCGAGCGCCAGCGTGAAGTATCGGCACGCGTGTATGGCTATTCGGTGGCGAGTATCTTCTTGCTGCACCTGACGATTAATGTCGGCATGGTGCTTGGGCTCTTGCCCGTTATCGGAATACCGTTGCCGATGTTCTCCTATGGCGGTTCGTCGCTATGGGGGTTCACCTTATTATTATTTATATTCTTGCGGATGGATGCCGCCCGTATGAATAGGTTGATATAAAAAAAACAGCGGGCTCGATGCCCGCTATTTTTTTATCAAAGTTTAGAGTTTATAGTTTAGTGTTTAGAGAAGTAGTCCGGTTTAGAGTTTATAGTTTAGTGTTTAGAGAAGTAGTCCGGTTTAGAGTTTATAGTTTAGTGTTTAGAGAAGTAGTCCGGTTTAGAGTTTATAGTTTAAAGAAATACTTTCTACTAATAACTTTCAACTCTAAACTCTAAACTGCACTCAACTCTAAACTCTAAACTGCACTCAACTCTCAACTCTCAACTGCACTCAACTCTAAACTCTCAACTCTCAACTAATAGAAATGAGGTTTTTGCCCGTCATCTCCTTCGGCTGCTCGATGCCTAAGATATGGCAGATCGAGGGTGCTACGTCGGCGAGGATACCGTCCTTGCAGCTGATACCTTCCGTCTTGCCGTCTGCGGGGATATAGACAAAGGGCACGGGATTCAGGCTGTGGGCTGTATTGGGCGTACCGTCCGGATTGACCGCGTTGTCGGCATTACCGTGGTCAGCGATGATGATGGTGTCGTAGCCGTTCTTCTGAGCAGCTTTTACCACGCGGTCCACGCAGATGTCGATGGTCACTACCGCCTGTTGGATGGAGTTATAGACGCCGGTATGGCCTACCATATCCCCATTGGCGAAGTTCAGAATGATGCTGTCATATACTTGCGAGTCGAGTGCCTCGTTGAGTGCTGCGGCTACCTCGGGTGCCGACATCTCGGGCTGCAAGTCATAGGTGGCTACCTTCGGACTGGGAATAAGGATGCGGTCCTCGTTCTCGAACTTGTCATCGCGTCCGCCGCTGAAGAAGAAGGTCACATGCGCGAACTTCTCCGTCTCGGCGATACGCAGCTGACGCATGCCGGCTTTGGATACGATCTCGCCCAAGGTGTTCTGTACGTTCTCCTTCGGGAAGAGGATATGCAGGCCTTTGTACGAACTCTCGTAGGGCGTCATGCAGTAGTAGTTCAGCCCCTTGATGGTCATCATGCCTTCTGCGGGTTTGTCTTCCTGTGTCAGCACAACGGTCATCTCGCGTGCGCGGTCGTTGCGGTAGTTGAAGAAGATGACGGTGTCGCCTTCCTCAATCGTAGCCAGCGGTTTGCCGTTACGCACGTGGACGATGGGCTTGATGAACTCATCGGTTACATCGGCGTCGTAGCTGGCTTGCATGGCGTCGTGCATGTTCTCATACTGCGCACCGATACCGTTTACCAGCAGGTCATAACCTACCTTGATACGTTCCCAGCGTTTGTCACGGTCCATGGCATAAAAACGGCCCTGGATAGAAGCTATCTCGCCGCACGACTGCTGCATGTGCGCCTCCAGTTGGTCGATGAAGCCGATACCCGAGTGCGGGTCGGTGTCGCGACCGTCCATGAAACAATGTACATAGGTGCGGCCTTCCAGACCATACTCCTTAGCGATGTCCAGTAGGCAGAACAGGTGCTCCAGGCTTGAGTGTACGCCGCCGTCCGATGTCAGACCCATGATATGCAGTTTCTTGCCGTTCTGTTGTGTAGTCCGGTACGCAGATACGATTTCCGGATTGGTGCGTATGCTACCGTCTTTGATAGCGCGGTTGATCTTCACCAGGTCCTGATAGACCACGCGGCCGGCGCCTATGTTCAGGTGGCCGACTTCCGAGTTACCCATCTGTCCATCGGGCAGACCCACATTCTCGCCGCTGGCTTGCAGCTGCGAGTGAGGATAATTCTCCAACAGAGCTGTCCAGTGAGGTGTGTTGGTGGACCAGATAGCATTGGCTGCAGTATGTGCACCAATACCCCATCCATCCAAAATCATCAGTAATGCTTTCTTTTTCATATCTTAAAATTTATCATTCCATCAATTCATCATTCCACCATTCCATCAATCCATCAATCCATCATTCCATCAATCCATCATTTCTCTCGCGAGGTCGCGTTCACGCAGGGCTTGTCGTTTGTCGTAGCTGTGTTTACCTTGGCAGAGGGCTATTTCCATCTTGGCGAATCCTTTCTCGTTGATGAAGAGTCGCAGCGGGATGATGGTTTTGCCGCTTTCTTGCGTCTGGCGTTGCAGTTTGCGCAGTTCCTTGCGGGTGAGCAGTAGTTTCCGGTCGCGACGTACTTCGTGGTTTTGGTACGAGCCGAAGCGGTACTCAGCGATATGCATTTGTTTGACGTATAGTTCGTTGCCCACAAACTGGCAATAGGTCTCGTTGAGTGAGGCCTTGCTTTCGCGGATGCTTTTGATTTCGGTGCCGTACAGCTGGATTCCCGCGGTATAGCGGTCCAGAATCAGGTAGTCGAATGTTGCCCGTCGGTTTTTGATATTTACGTTGCTACTCAGTCGCATAATTTCATTTAGCCTGCAAAGGTACT